>JAEESO010000037.1 GCA_016286385.1 Bacteroidales bacterium
CCTGGGCAGACAACAAAAAATAGGGATAACGACGACAAGTCAACCCGCATCAGTTATAAGTTAAACCAGAGTCAACTTCTATCAGGGATAGACTCCAGCCGGAGTCAACCTAAATCCGGAAATGACAGCTGGTCTCCAGACCGTCCCGCGGAACAAAAGTGGCCGTTTTTGTGTCCCCAACTGTCCTGGGGCAACGAGATACACGGAAAAGGCTAAAAACGCCTGAAGCGGAGGGCAATGACGCCCCAGAAGGCTTCGCCGAAGATGCCGCCGCTCATTTTGGAGGTGCCCTTCTGGCGGTTTGTGAAGATAATGGGGACTTCCTTGAGTTTGAACCCCAGTTTCCAGGCAGTGTATTTCATCTCAATCTGGAAACCGTAGCCTTTCATCTTAACGCCATCCAGATTCATCGTCTCAAGCACCTTACGGCTATAGCACACAAATCCGGCCGTGGTGTCATAAACCTTCATCTGGAGGACTCCACGGACATATGTTGAGGCAAAATAGCTCATCACAATGCGGCTCATGGGCCAGTCAACAACGCTTACGCCGTTGCAGTAGCGAGAACCCACGGCAAGGTCTGCTCCGCCCACGGAACAAGCCTCATACAGCCTCAGAAGGTCCTTAGGGTCATGCGAGAAGTCCGCATCCATCTCAAAGACATAATCATATCCATGCTCCAGGGCCCACTTGAACCCCGTCAGATACGCCGTTCCCAGCCCCAACTTTCCGCTTCGCTCAATAAGGTGTAGCCTGATTTCGGAGGGTGACACCCCGGAATCCCTGGCCACCCTCGGCCCAACCACCCCAAAAATCGGCAGATTTTCGGGGGCCCCGGATTCCAACCCTTCGAGGGGCCCGCTGCCGGAGGCAGTGGGAGGGGTCGGCGAAGCCGACGATTCAGGGGTGTCACCCTCCGAAATCAGCTCTTTCACGATATCAGCGGTGCCGTCAGGGGAGCCGTCGTCAATCACAAGTACGTGAAAGTCACCGGGGAGGGAAAACACGGCCTGGATTATATCGGCAATGTTCTCTTTCTCGTTATATGTGGGAATTATGACTAGTTTCTTGTCCATTATTTCAGCATTTCTTTAACAGCGGCCTCAAGTTGGAGGTCACGGCCGGAGAGGGTGGAGGCGGGATCGTTGTATATGAGGATGTCCGGCTCTATCTGGAAGTTTTCAATGTAGGTCTGGTCCTTGACGCCGTAGTTTCCTACCTGAGGGATACCAAACACAATGAGGGCGTTGACCTGATTCTCCCACCAGACGGCAGTCATAGTGCCGGGAACGGGGGCGCCGATGAGTTTTCCAAGTCCAAGGCTCCTGTAGGCGTAGGGGAAGCCTGAAGCATCGGAGTAGTTGTCTTCACCGATTAGGACGCAGCTTCTCTTAGTCCATTTGTTGAAAGGCTCGTGGCCGATATACTGGCCGCGGGGAGTGAACAGGCAGTATTCCTTGCCGCCCAGGAAGGTCACAAGGTCGTCGTGGAGCCAGCCGCCGCCGTTGTGACGGGTGTCCACGATGAGGGCATCGCAATTGCGGTACTTGCCAAGGGCCTTTGAGTAGAGTTCACGGTAACTTGGTGAATCCATGCCCTGGATATGTACATAGCCAACCTTGCCGTCGGAAAGCTTCTCTACCATTTCCTCCCTCTGGCGCACCCAGCGCTTGTAAAGGAGGGGAGCGTCAGTTGCGGTGGGAGTAATGAAGAGATCTTTTTTCTTGCCGGAAGCCTTGATTGACACAAGGATCTTCTTATCCACTTTGTCATAGAGGTTCTCAAGCCAGTTCTCGCCGGCCTTGATTTCATGACCCTCAATTGCCGTAATGATGTCTCCGGCCTTGATGTCGGTGTCCATCAGATTGATGGCGCCGCCGGGAAGCACTTCAGCAATCTTTACGCCGTCTCCCTTATACTCAGTATCGGCCAGAATGCCGATGTGCCCGAGCCTGTGGCCCTGGGTAGCACGGTAGCGGGCGCCGGTGTGGGAACCGTTCAGCTCTCCCAGCATCTCCGAGAGGAGATCCGTGAAGTCGAAGTCGTTGTTGATGTAGGGGAGTTTTGCTGCGTAGTTGGTGTGGTAGTAATCCCAATCGGCCCCATGAAGATCCGGGACGTAGAACTTCTCCTTCACTTGCTTCCAGCAGTGCTCGAATATGTACTCACGCTCCTCCTGAGGCTTGTACTCATAGTCTCCGGAGAAACTTATTGCCTTGTCCTTGTTGTTGGATATGTCCAGTTTGGAGAGCTGGGCGCCGCGGAAGATAAATATGGACTTGCCGTCAGGGGAGGGAGTGAAACTACCCATAACGCCCTTTTTCACCACTGTGATGTCTCCCTTCTCTATGTCCAGCATGCAAAGGTCAAAGCCCTTTTCAAGGCGCTGGGTGAAGTAGAGTTTGGCACCATCCTGGGTTAGGTAGTGGTCTCCCATCATATTGGAGAAGCGGGTGAGTCGTTTGATGCGGACATCCCTGTTTTCAAGGTCAAGTTTAACCTTTTCCACTTTCTTTGCCAGTGAATCTTTCTCGGCCTTCTTCTCCTCTTTTTCCGCCTTCTTTTCTCCAAGGAGCATCTTGTCTATCTCCTTCTGCTCCTTGCTGCGGCCGAAATCGGCATAAGCCTTGCCGTCAAAGAACATGATGTAGATGTCATCCTCTGCGCCCCAGCTGCCGTGGCTGCGGTAGCCGTTTTTGTCAGATTCCCATGTCATAGCCTTGCCGCCAAGAGCCCAGCGGAAACCGCCGTCGGAGTAGCCGCTGCGGGTAAGGTTTGTGATCTTTCCGCTCTCTACCTCTATCACGGCTATGTCCTCGTTGTTCCAGCCGCCGCCCTCTGCCCAGTTGGCAAGGATGTACTGGCTGTCGGGGCTCCAGGTGAATTCCTGGTCTCCGTCTGTGTAAGAGTAGTTGATATCCTTGAAGAGGCTCTTTGGCTTGCCGCCTGAAACTGGCATTACAACAAGTTCAGTGCGGTCACGGAGGTATGCGATGTGCTTCCCGTCAGGGGATACCTGCACCTGGAAGGAGGTCTCTCCTTCAGGGCTCACGCGCTCTTCCTTGAAGGAGGCGCTGTAGGTGAAGTATTTGTCCTCCTTATTTGTGAGGGAACTCTTGTAGATACTCCAGCAGCCGTTTCTCTCTGCAGCATAGTAGAGCTCACGGCCGTCCTTTGAGAAACTTACGCCGCGCTCCTGCTCAGGGGTGTTGGTGATGCGGCGGGTGGTGGCAAATTCTACGCTGGTCACAAATACGTCTCCGCGTATGACAAGGGCTACTTCCTTGCCGTTAGGGGATACCGCCATGGCCGATGCACTCTTGAGCTGCATCTGGTTCACCGATTTATCGGCCTCATCCCTAATTACAGTAATTGCAACCTTGTTTTCCTTACCGTCCTTGAGAGTGTAAAGTTCTCCGTTGTAGGAGTAGCAGATGGTGCCGTCACTGGCGACTGAAAGGAACCTGGCGGGATTCTTGTCATAGGAGGTGAGCCTTATTTTGGCCGATGGATTGGAAATACTTGATTTCCAGACGTTTATATTGCTGCCGCCTTCCTCTGAAAGATAGTAGAAAGTATCCCCGTCCTGGCCGATGACAGGGTTGCGGTCCTCTCCGTTATAGGTTGTGAGTTTTTTGAAATTCAGCTTTCCGTCCCACTGCCAGATGTCCCTGGTGACAGCGGAAGTGTGGTGCTTGCGAAGGGGATCCTCATAGCCCTTCCAGTCCTCATAGAGGATGGTGCCGTTGGGACCAAAACTAAGCGCGCATACGGTAAGGGAGGTGACAAGCTCCGGTGCGCCGCCTTCCAGGGAAGACCTGTATAGGGCTGGGTCTCCGGGGAAACCGTCAAACTGAGGGCTCTGGAGAGCGGTTGTGTACCAGTTATAGTATACGTATCCGTCCGGAGAAACCGCAAGGGGAGTCTCATTGCCCGGAGTGGTTGTAAGGCGGGTTGGTGTGCCGCCCTGCTTTCCGGTAATGAAGATGTCCTTGGAACCTTCCCTCCAACTGCTGAAGACTATGCGGCCGCCGTCCGGAGTCCAGATGGGGTCTGTCTCATAAGCCTTGTTGGAGGTTATCTGAAGGGCCAGTCCTCCTTCCGAGGGAACTGTATAGATATCTCCTTTATAACTGAAGGCTATTGTTTTTCCGTCCGGGGAAATGGCGTTACGGCGTACCCACTGGGGTACTTCCTGGGCAGCTGCACTTGCTGCGGCAATAAGAGCGGCTAAGGTGATGAGGATACGTTTCATACGCGTTGTCTATCTTTGAATTTCAAAGTTAATAAAAATATTTCTAAATTTGCATTATGACTGCAATATACACTATTACATCGGGCCTTCACAATGAAAGTGAAGTAAGCCGCCTGAGCGACCAATTCCTTTCGGGCATATTTCCCGACGGTAACTTTGAGTTCCGCGGAAGTTCATTCCAGGACTTCGGCACGCACACTCTGGACCTTATATACGTACGTACAGGCGGCGCAGAGGGCATTTTCAGGAGCCTCCTGCCAGAAATGCTCTCAAGGGGCATAAGCCGATACTACCTCCTTACCTCCGGAAAAAGCAATTCCCTGGCGGCATCTCTGGAAATACTCTCTTACCTTGGCCAGCAGGGCCTTAAGGGAGAGGTGCTTCACGGAAGTCCGGAGTATCTGAGGAGCCGGATCAACGCCCTTGAGACAGTTGCCATTGCAAGGCAAAAACTCCAGGGAGCACGCATCGGCGTAATAGGAGAGCCCTCCGACTGGCTCATCTCCAGTCACGCGGATCCCGTTTCAGTGATGGACCGCATAGGCGCCCGCCTGGAATCCATCCCTATGGAGGAACTGCTTCAGGAAATTGGACGCACTCAGGCCGATGCCGCCCCTTCTGAAGTGCCTATGGCAGACAATGTCCGTGCCTCTTATCCGGGTGCTACACAGATATATCACGCTCTTGAAGTACTTGTTAAGAATCATAAACTTAACGCACTTACGCTCAGGTGCTTTGATTTGCTTTCATCTGTAGGCAATACTGGCTGTCTGGCGCTTGCATCCTTCAATGCCGACGGCTTCCCCGCCTCCTGCGAGGGCGATGTCCCGGCGCTTCTTTCGATGATGATCTCCCAGGCCCTTACCGGCTTTACAGGCTTCCAGGCAAATCCTTCCAGGATTGATGTGGAGACAGGTGAAATCCTCTTTGCCCACTGCACCGTTCCGTTCAATATGGTTCGTAACTGGCAGTACGACACCCACTTTGAATCCGGCATCGGGGTAGGCATCCATGGAGAGATTCCTGAGGGCCCCGTGACGGTTTTCAAGGTGTCAGGTAAGCTGGACCGTTTCTTTGCCGCAGAGGGAGAACTCCTCTACAACCAGTATGAGGACAATCTATGCCGCACGCAGGTGGTCCTTAAGGTGAAGCCTGAGGAAGCCCGTTACTTCCTCACAAAGCCCATCGGCAATCACCATATCATTGTTCCCGGGCACTGCAAGGCCCTATTTGAAGAGCTTCTGGGATAATGGAGAAACTCCTCTCACAACACGGGATAAAACCCACGCCCAACCGCCTTCTGGTGGCGCGTGAGTTGGCATCGGCCGGCCGGCCGCTGTCCCTTATGGAACTGGAAGGAAGGCTTGAGACGGTGGATAAAAGCAGTATTTTCCGTACGCTTACCTTATTCCGTGACGCCCATCTTGTGCACGTTCTGGAAGATTCCGGTGACGGCGTCCGTTATGAACTCTGCCACGCCTCCGGGGAGCACGACGACGACCTCCACGTGCATTTTCACTGCACCCGCTGCCACAAGACCTTCTGCCTTCACAGCGTACCAGTGCCACCGGTAGATATCCCTGAAGGATATACGGCCGCTTCTTCCAGTTATCTCATTCACGGAATCTGCCCGGACTGTTCACGTTAGGGCACAAAAAAGGGAAAGCACCTTAACATCGCACCGCTACAACCTCCTACCCTTGCTGCATTCCTGCCCTGGGGGGATTCAGAGGGAGCTGGTCGTGTAAGACTTTCCCTGTGCAAATATAGCAATAATTTTTTATTCCACCGTAAGGGAATCGAAGATGAAGGGGAGGACGTCATCCACGCAGTGGAACTTGCGTATGCGCTTGGAACCCACGAGGATGATGTTGAAGGGCTTTTTGTGTTTTTTCTGGTATTCTGCCATTACCTGGCGGCAGGAACCACAGGGGGATGCGGGGCTTTCACACAGTACACCGTGGTCTGCGCCGGCTATGGCAAGGGTGTCAAATGGAATATCAGGGTAGTTTGCACCTGCAAAGAACATTACCGTGCGCTCTGCGCAAAGGCCTGAGGGGTATGCGGCATTCTCCTGGTTAGCGCCCTTGAGTACAAGACCGTTTTCCAGTTTGAGGGCGGCGCCCACCTGGAACTTGGAATATGGGGAGTAGGAACCCTTCTGGGCCTGGATAGCAGCGGCTACCATCTCCTGGTCTTCCGGGGTCATCTGTGACGCGGAAGTGAATTCCTCGTAGTTTATGATGTACTTTTTGTCTGCCATAGTGCCGAAAGTTAGCAATTATTCTTCATCTTTCAAAATCTCCTTGAGCGCAAGGGCCGCAAGGGTGAATCCGAAAATGCCCGTAACAGGCGCCAGGGTACCGTTTGCAACGGCTTTCCCAGGCCCCGGATCCTGCTCCGGACCAAGGTTGGGAAGGACTTCTTCGTCGTAGACACATAGGAAAGGCTTTGCGGGAAGCGTCTTTGCCTGGCGGAGTTTTTTGCGGAGGGCCGATCCCAGGGGGCATCCTCTCACGGAGAAGAATTCGGCCACACGGACCTTTGTGGGGTCAATTTTGCAAGCTGCGCCCATGGAGGAAAAGAAGGTCCCGGGGGCGGCCGATGCTTCCAGGATAAGCGCAGCCTTGTCTTTCAGTGAGTCTATTGCGTCAATGATGATGTCATAGCCTTCAAGGCCCCAGGTAACGCCCGCCTCATACCGTTTCTGAAGCGCGATGACCTCACACTCCGGATTGATGTCCAGAAGTCTTTCCCGCAGCACTTCCACCTTGGGAAGCCCTACAGTTGAGGATGTGGCCGGAAGCTGGCGGTTGATATTGGTTTCATCCACGCAGTCCGGATCCACAATTGTAAGATGGCCGATTCCGCTTCTCACAAGGGATTCGGCGCACCATCCTCCAACTCCGCCAACACCAAAAAGGATTACCCGGGACCTGCCCAGTTTTGCAAGTCCATCTGGCCCCACAAGGCGTTCTACGCGGGAAAAAGCGCTCATCTCAAGAATTTGTTGAAGGCTTCCGGAAGGGGAGAGGTGAACCTTAGAGTCTTTCCTGAGAAGGGGTTACGGAAAACAAGAGTATGGGCATGGAGGGCCAGACGGCGGATGGGGTCCCACTGCGCGCCGTATTTCTCGTCTCCGGCAACGGGATGGCCAAGCTCATCTGCGGCATGAACGCGTATCTGGTTCTTACGGCCTGTTTCCAGAGAGAATTCAACCTCAGTATAGTGGCGGGTGCGTTCCAGCACCTTATAATGCGTGATTGCAAGCTGACCGTCCTTCACTTCCTCAGGGAAGGATTTCATCTTCATGGACTTCTCATTCTCCACGAGCCAGCTCTGGACTGCGCCGTGATCGGCCTCAAGTGAGCCTTCCAGCCATGCAACATACTTACGCTCGCTCACAAGTTCCTTCCACTTGCTCTGGAGGATGTCCTTTGCGCGCTCGTTCTTTGCAAATACCAGGACGCCGGAAGTGCCCTTATCCAGGCGGTGGACTATCCATACCTTGGCGGTAGAGCGGTCAGGGGCAACGCCGGATATGATATCCTCCTTCCTCTGCATGCGGGCGTTTAGCTTGATGTATGCGTTGAGGAGTGAATAGAGGGTCTTTTTCTCCTTTCCGGTGGCAACGGTAAGCATTCCGGAGGGTTTATCTACCACTATGTAGTTCTCATCCTCAAAATAGATCTTGACTCCGGCCTTTTCCACGGTCTCACGTGCGTCCGAACGCATTGCACGGGCAATGGAGATGCCCTTAGGGAGCACCGTAATCCTGTCTCCCTTACGGAGGGGATGGTCAAATGCGGTGACTCCTTCACCGTTCACCTGGATCTGGCCCTTTGAGAGCATGGTCTTCACGCTTGTGCGGGACCTTTCGGGGAACAGTTTAAAGAGCTGTTCAAGAAGGGGGCCGGCCTCAGGGGCCTTATATTGCTGTCCGGTCATTTTTCTTGTATGTATTTATGAAGACGCTTTGGCAGAAGCGCCTTGAAATGGTCTTTCATGCCTTTTGGAACAAGGATTTCCTCAACCCCCTCGCAGTCGTCAAAGGCATCCTCTCCAATTATTTCCAGGGACTTTCCAAGGGTTATCCTGTAAAGGTTGATGCAGCCCTGGAATGCCCTTGGGCCGATAATGGCGCAGGCCGATGGGATATGAATGGTCTCAAGCTGCCAGCAGTCCACAAAGGCCGATTCCCCTATGAAAAGAAGGCTTTTGGGGAGTTTTATGCCAATCATTTCACCGCATTCCGCAAAGGCGCATTCTCCTATGTGTGTGACGGTGGAGGGGAGATGGATCTTTTCAAGATATGAACTGCGCTGTTCCAGGGGAATTTCCTCCCCAAGCCTTACATCGGCCATGTAATCCTGGAAGGCAAAAACGCCGTCACAGATAATTCTGCAGCCGTCTTTGACCGTAACTTCACCGGGAAAGTTCTCTGCGTCCAGAAGCTTTGTGCCGTCCTCAGAGTAGCTGAGACAGTTTTCATCGTCCCAGAAGTCCCTTTCAAGCTCCTCCTTTGAAGGCGCTGTGGGGACTGCCAAAATTTCCGGGATGGTCATCTAGAAATTCTTTACGTAATCTATATCTTTCTTCAGCATTACCTTGGGTTCCATCTTTGCCACTTTCTGGAAAAGCTTGAACTGGTATGCGGGAGAGAGATATACCTTGTGCTCATTCTTGCCCTTGCGCCACCACTTGTAGAATGCGATGGGGTCTGTGTCATAAGGAATGCGGGCCTCCACCTCAGAACTGAAACCGGGGAAATCTATGAGCATCTTGAGGCCTGTGATGCGGCGGTAGTACTCATAATCTGCACGGCGGAGTTTGGAAACCAGGGGAGCGAAGACCTCCATCTGGTCCACCTGCAAGGTTTTCTCTTTCACTATCATACGGTGGATACGGACGGGGTCCTTCAGAAGCCATTCCCCAATCTTGAAAGTCTCCGGACCGTTTTCACAGTCCAGAGTCAGGAGATCCTGGGAAAAGTAAATTTTTTCTGCTTCTAGAGGATATGTATCCATATAATAATACCTTACATCCGCAAATATATGAAAAAATTTCCTTTTTTGAGAATTAATTTTTATATTTGAGTGATGAAAAAGTGCATCAACCTTTAATAATTAATAATTTACTATGGCTTACAAAATCATTGACATCCAGGGAATCGGCCCTGTTTATGCAGAAAAACTCATTGCTGCAGGTATCGAAACCGTAGATCAGCTTCTTGAAAAGGGTGCAGCCCCCAAAGGCCGCAAGGCTCTTGAGGAAGAGACTGGAATCCGTGGAGACCTCATCCTCACTTGGGTAAACCACGCAGACCTCTTCCGCGTAAAGGGTGTTGGCCCTCAGTTCTCAGAACTTCTTGAGGCAGCCGGTGTAGACACCGTAAAGGAACTCCGTAACCGCAACGCCGCAAACCTGGCCGCCAAGATGCTGGAAGTCAACGAGGCAAAGCACCTTTGCAAGCGCACTCCCGTAGAGAAGGAAATCCAGAAGTACATTGACGCAGCCAAGGAACTTGAGCCCGTTGTAACTTACTAATCTCTATTATCACAAAAAAAGCGTCAGGCTGTCGCCTGGCGTTTTTTTTGAGCCCATCCTATTGCAGGAGGTAATTTTTATGTATATCTTTGCTAGATAGAATAACCAATTAATTACAAATACTATGAGCAAGAAATTCGTCTGCACCGTATGCGGTTACGTTCACGAAGGTGACAAGGCCCCTGAAGTATGTCCTAAATGCAAGAAGAGCGGAGTCTTCAAGGAAGTCAATCCCCTGAAGGGCACCAAGACTGAGGCAAACCTCATGGAGGCTTTCGCCGGTGAATCCCAGGCCCGCAACAAGTACACCTACTTCGCTTCCAAGGCAAAGAAGGAAGGCTATGTTCAGATTGCCGCCCTCTTTGAGGAAACCGCAGCCAATGAGAAAGAACACGCCAAGATCTGGTTCAAGTATCTCTGCGGCGGAGACATCCCCACAACGGCCGATAACCTTGCAGCCGCAGCCGCCGGTGAGAACTGCGAATGGACGGACATGTATGCCCGTATGGCACGTGAGGCCCGCGAGGAAGGCTTTGATGAGATTGCCGCCAAGTTTGAGATGGTAGGTGAGATTGAGCGCCACCATGAGGAGCGTTACCTTAAGCTCCTTGAGAACGTAAAGGGCAAGAAGGTGTTCTCAAAGGACGGAGACGCAATCTGGCAGTGCGCAAACTGCGGCCACATCGTGGTAGGTAAAGAGGCACCGGATGTATGCCCCGTTTGCAATCATCCCCAGTCTTACTTCCAGGTCCTTGCACAGAACTATTAGTCTGCAGCCTAAGAAATGCTAAAAGAGCCCTCCAGTTACTCTGGGGGGCTCTTTCATGAGGTGCGAAGCGGAATCGAACCGCTGTGGCAGGTTTTGCAGACCTGTGCCTAACCACTCGGCCATCGCACCGTAAGGGAATGCAAAGTTACTAGGTTTTTTGAAATATGCAAAATTAAATTGCATCATCCCATATTACCTTTTACAACTTATCTATGACAGTGTCTGAGTCTTGCAGATTCAGGGACAGGCTCGATACTTTGTCGGCGTTGAAAGGCATGTCCTCGGGCAGGCTTACCGTTTTTATAATGCGGTAGTGCTCAGTTTCCATCACTACATTGAAGGTGCTGCCCTCGGGTAAGGTAACAGGAGCAATAAGGATGTACGCTTTGTCCCCGGATCCAATTTCAAGCGGCGAGGAAAGGGTGGCGGTTACTTTTGGTATGGCCGATACAATTTTGAGATTGCCCTTCTCAAAGTCATAAATGAAAGACCCCGTGATAGCAAGGCCTTGGGCATTGGACTCCAGTGTTATCTTTCTAATTCTCTCCCCAGAAAGGTCTTTGTCTGTTTTATTGTATACGCTTACCATAACTGTGGAGGGAATCCTGTTGAAGGACATGTCATCAATTGTGGCGTGGCATTCATCGGCCTTTACTATAAGGTGGTAGCGGCGGTTTACCACTATGTCGGCGGCAGGGTCAAAGGTGTTACGGCCTGGAGCCTGGGTGTCAAGTATGTTGAACTGGATTTTTGTATCGGCCTTTAACTCATACCCGCTGTCAGATGCGAAGGCGTACACCATGTGGCTGCCGTCAGGGATGCCAAGGGCCATACCCTCGAACTTCCCGGTTCCCGTGCTGGAGGAACTGTTTGGCATGGATAGTAGGGGAGCATCTCCGTCTTTCCAACTGTCAAACAAGACGTTGAGCTTGTCAGACGCCGTCCAGCGGACGTAAGTGTCAGAGCCTTCAACCTCAAAAGTAGTCTTTGTTGAGGGAGAATGGGTGACTAAACTCAGCGTGAGGTCTACCTTCGCCCCAGTTGAGGATACCCATGCCTCCTTTTTTCCGCAGGAGGTAAGTGCCACTGCCACAAGTAGATAGGCCGATATAATGGTTTTACTAACGTTCATGTAACTTTCAGATTTCTCTGGCGGGGAACAAAAATAGGAAAATTTTTTTATATTTGCAGATTGAATGAACATGAATACTAACACAAATACTATAACTATTATGACAAAAAACACCTATTTAGTTCCGGAAACGGAAGTTATTGAATTAAAGCCTGAAGGGAATCTCCTTCAAGGCAGTGACATCAACTCTCAATCAGTTGAGGGATTGATTGTCGTAGAAGGTGAATGGGTTCTTTAAAAGGAGGGTATGATTATGAAAAAGTTATTTATTTTTGCAGCTCTCGCAGCCCCGCTCTTCTTCTCATGCGCTAAAGAAATGGAACAGGCACTGGAACAGGAACCTGAAAAAACTCCTGTAGCCAATGTTGCTTTCAAAGCATCCATCGAGTCTCTTGATTCTCCCACCAAGGCCGATATCAACGCCAGTAACCAGCTTGTATGGGCTACCGGTGATAAGATTGGTATTTTTGTAAATGATGATGGCTGGGGCGTCAAGAATCAGTCATTTGTCCTTGTTGGTGCCGGCGGTTCAACAACTGGTGCTTTTGAATGGGATGTGGAACCCGCACAGGATTTCACAAATGCCAATGCTACTGTGGCATATTTCCCTTGGGGAGGTGACAATAATGTATCTGATTCCGATTCTCATTTTTACATCTCTCTTCCGGAACATAATGGTTCGGATGTAGACCCTACTTATACTTCCGGCAAGATGCTTACACCACTGGTTGCTCAGGTTACACGTACGGGTGATGAATACGATGCAATCAACTTCAAACATGCAGGTGCAGCTATCAAAGTTACCATCAATAACCTTCCTGCAGGCGCTCATTCAATAAGCCTTACAGCAAACCATCCTGTTTATGGCTATTATAACATTGATCCTGCCAATTATGCAGATGGAATGGTGGAGAACTCCGCAGGTGTAAATGACGGCAAAACAACCAGTTTCCTTCATTTTGCCGCTTCAGATGCTGAGAGGCCGTTCACTTTCCTGTTCCCGGTACCTCCGCTCCCCGCTGCTTCTACCCTTTATTTTAATATCTACGATAAGAATGATATAAAGGTATGGTCTGCAGGTGCTAGAACCAAGGGAGATGTTGCTCTTGGCCGTGCCGAAGTCCTTGAAATGCCTGCGCTGGATATTACTCCTTATAAGCAGTTTAATTCTGTGAGTGCAGAGTGGACCGTTATAGGCACCGTAAACGGTACTAATTGGAATGCCGATATTCCCATGGTTACAGATGGCTCAATTTGCATTGCCAAGGGAGTTTCTTTTGCAGCCGGTGGGGAATTCAAGGTTCGTCAGAACAAATCTTGGGATTCACCTAATGTTGCCTATCCTTCAAGCAATTATGTAGTTGCTGATGCCGGTTTATACGATGTTATCTTCGATCCCACTAAGGGAGACAGCGAAAAGGTAAAACTTGTTGCTTCAGGTTGTCCTTATCCTAGCGCTCCCGTAACCATGGGTATAGACGGAAATATGTCAGAATGGGCTTCTATTCCCGGAACGGTAGCAGCAACAAGTTCCAGTAGCGCCATCCAGCAGGTAAAGGCCTATGCCGACGATGACTATGTTTATGTCTATGTAAAGAGAACCAACGAAGGCCGATTTAGTCAACTTTGGGACGATGAGAGTGGCCGTGGAGCAGGCTATTACTATTTCTATTTTGACCTTGATAACGATTCCTCTACAGGTACATACGATAAGAACGGGAAATGGGAAATCGGTCCATTCTTATATCTTTTTGGAAACGTTTCAGGCACTTTCAATACAAGTCCCACCGGTACCGCTAATGGCTTGACTTCGCTCAGCGGTGTCATCTGCAACGGTAATGCCACCTCAGACTTCGTGGAGGTAGAGGTTGCATTCCCTCGTGAGAACTTCCCGACCATTTCTTCCCAGACTGTACGAGTTTCCGTTTACGGCAACAAAGATGCTGGCCAGGTTGAAACCTCATTTACCATTCCGCCGGCAGCGCCCATCTCTATCAGCATTGACGGCAATATGTCCGATTGGGCTAAAGTGCCAGGATCCAGCACATCAGACATCACCCTCAAGGTATGGAACGATGATACTAATTTCTATCTCTATACTTCCTGCACTCCCGGTACTAGGGAGAAAGAACTGTGGGGGTATAAACAGGGGTACTTCTATTATGATTTCGATTTTGACAATGATGCGGCAACGGGTAGTTATACGAATGAAGGCAAGAATTATGAGGCTGTGCTCTGCATCTACCCGTTCGGCGGAACGAAGTACGATAGCTCAGATCCGTCAACCCCAGTACGTGCTGTGGCAGATCCTGTTATCATGAGCAGTTCAGATGGAGGCTTTACAACTTCCGGTATAGTCTTTAAACCTGTCCTCACATTTGAAAGTTCTACCTTTACGTTATTCGAAATTGAATTCGTGATGCCGCGTGCCAACTTCAATACACAGGTTAACGCAGGTGATGTTATTAAGATTTTTAACTGGCGTTCCAAGGGTGGCGGTAGCACTACTTTTACCTATACGGTTCAGTAATTTAATCATTACTTCTTAATTAAAAAAACGGCCTTGATGTGATGTGACCCCCAAAAGTTGGACGGTTTAACATTATTTAGGAAGCCTTCGATTGGAACAGAGCTCGGTATTGCACCGGGCTCTTTCCTTTTAGCCTCAGTTTGATTCTATCGTTGTTATAGTACCG
>JAEESO010000071.1 GCA_016286385.1 Bacteroidales bacterium
TGAGGAAACTGAGATGACATCCCTCTACGCTCCCCTGGTGCTGGTTGGAGACGCCATCTCCGGTGCACGTCCCGGTGCACGCCGTGAGGTTATCGAGAGCTACATCAAGAGGCTCCGCGGCATGGAGAACCTTGCAGGCGCATATCCCGGAGTAACCAAGGCCTACGCCATCCAGGCCGGCCGTGAGCTCCGCGTGATCGTGGGCGCAGAGCAGGTGTCGGACCACGATGCAGAGGTTCTCTCCGGTGAGATTGCAAAGAAGATCCAGGACGAGATGACCTATCCCGGTCAGGTGAAGATCACGGTCATCCGTGAAACCAGGTCCGTTGCATACGCAAAGTAGAGCCATGCAGGGCAGTTGCCCGTGGAGACAACTCGTTAAGTATTAATCATTTACACAAAAGAGGGTGCTGATTTTAAAGCACCCTCTTTTGTGTAATAAACTATTATTCAGTCACTTACCTCCACGCTCCAAAAAGGAGTTTCATGTCACGGTCAATCGCAGGAGCGGCTATGGATTCCGGAACAAACTTCCAGGAGCCTATTACAGAGGTATCGCCTGTCTCTTCAGGGTCTATGGAACCGTTCTCCTTGAGGTAGTCGTAAAGGAGATTGCGGATTTCCGGGTAACGTGCCACCACTCGCTCATCTATACGGTCTGTATCTATGCCGATTTCAGGAAGGAGGTTGCCGCCGCCGCTTGCACGGTAGGAGGTCATAGCCACGTTATAAGTGCGCGAAAGGTCAAAGGCGGTGCCGTCGGCCATGGAACTTATACTAATACGTGAGCCGCGGGGCTTGGTGACATCCACGGTGTAATTGATGCCGGCTGCAGAGTCAAAGTTGTAGGACTGCCCCACGAATGACCATCCCTTCTGCATTGTGCGTGGATTGTCTTTCTCAACAATGTTAAGCACATGGTCCGATGCCTTGGATGCCGTGACAATCCAGCGGTCGTAGGATGCCTCCAGGTAACGGACAATTTCGTCACCGGTCATGGTTAGGACATACAACTGGTTCTCAAACGGATAGATGGTGAAAAGGTCGTTGAAAATGAGAATTCCGGACTTTACCGTGCCATTGTATGTTTGGGGCGCCGCTATTGAAATCTCCGCGGGCTCCTTACCAATCGAAAGGTAGTGGATAAGGTTTATGTAATCAGACATTCCGGCATAGGCGTGCCTTGTGACAAGGTCGGAATTGAGGATTCCCACTTCCTGAAGCGTAAAGGCGCGGACTGCCTCGAAGTCCTTTTGGAAATGGGCACGCATCTCAGGGTCTGCTTTGGCGGCATCTACGGGAATCAAGTCTGTTTCAAAAGTCTTTGATGCAATGGCGCCGTCTCTGACCGTAATATGCATTTTGCCGTGAGCAACATAGCGGCTGTGGCTGCCGGAATTAAGGAGCGCGCAGGTGTCGCGGGTTTCCACATAAGGCCTGTGGTCGTGGCCGCAGATGAGCCAGTCCACACCCTTAACCAGGTTGAAGGCATCCAGGGCTTCGGCCTCAAGGATGGTTCCGTCTCCCTGGCCGCAGGCAGAGTGCATGGCGGCAACCATTACGTCCGGGTGCTCTTTGGCGCGTACGTAATCAACATCTTTTTGGATACGGGAAGCAATTGACTCAAAGTGCATTCCGCTCCAGAGTTCCTCTGAAAGCCAGGCCTTTATGTTGGCGTTGTTATAGCCGATGATGGCAATCCTGAGGCCGGCCTTATTGACCATCTTATACGCGGGAAAATAGGATTTTCCGTTGTCGCTCCGGATGGCATTGGCTGCCATGAATGGGGCGCCGGCCTTGACAAGGCCCTCTTGGACGCGGTCGTATACGGGATGGCCTGTTTCAATGTCGTGGTTTCCCATGGCAATGGCGTCGTACTTCATGTACTCGATAAGGCGGGGGAAAAGGTGAGGCGTCTCAGTGTCAATGTAGTTGTAGTAGTACGCCGCATTGTCTCCCTGAAGGCAGTCCCCGGCGTCTACAAGAAGGACATTGTCCATGCCGTCGGCCTTGCGGACGCTGTCTATGTAGTAGTTCATGGCGAAGAGGGATTTCTTGACATCACCCCCTACATAAGTAGAGTCGAACCACGTGCTATGGACGTCGTTGGTGGAGAGGACGGTAAGGGTATATTCCCCGTCTTTGAGACTGCGCTGGCAGGAGAGCAGCGTAATTAACATGACAGGGATAAAGAAACTTTTGATTCTCATATGTTTTGCGAGTTACCTTCTGAATCTTGACATCTGCTGCATGAGGGAGCCGGTAACGGCGCCCTTCATGAGCTTACGGGTACCCTCGAACTGCTTCAGGAGCTTGTTTACATCCGGGAGGGAGGTGCCTGAGCCATCGGCAATCCTCTTGCGGCGGGAGCCGTTGATTGCCTCCGGGTGCTCCCTCTCATAGGGAGTCATGGAAAGGATGATTGCTTCTGTTGACTTGAAGGCGTCGTCCGGGATATCCACATCCTTCATGGCCTTGTCCATACCGGGAATCATGCCTGCAAGGTCCTTGATGTTACCCATCTTCTTGACCTGCTGGATCTGCTGATAGAAATCCCAGAGAGTAAACTGGTCTTTGGCAAGTTTTTTCTTGAGGGCACGGGCCTCTTTTTCGTCGTACTGCTCCTGGGCCTTCTCTACCAGGGAAACCACGTCTCCCATGCCAAGGATACGGTCTGCCACACGCTCAGGGTGGAAAATGTCCAGGGCCTCAAGCTTTTCACCGGAAGAGACAAACTTGATAGGTTTCCCAACCACGGCTTTGATGGAAAGGGCCGCACCGCCGCGGGTGTCACCGTCCATCTTGGTGAGGACAACGCCGTCAAAGTCCAGACGGTCAT
>JAEESO010000072.1 GCA_016286385.1 Bacteroidales bacterium
ATCCACTGCTACGGAGACATCTATGAGCCGCGCGGACACAAGTACATTGTGGATTTCGACGCAGATCCGGTCCCTACCGTGACCTACAAGATCGGCGAAATCGTTTTCCGCAAGCAGATAGTCCTCAGCCCGGACGCGGATCAGCTTATGATCCACTATGAACTGGTGAACGCTCCCGCAAAAGTGAAACTGGAGCTCAAGCCTTTCCTGGCTTTCCGCAACGTCCATGGCCTCACAGGAGAGAATGACGCCGCACGCACGGACTTCAAGCCGGTCCAGAACGGCGCTGCCTTCTGTCTCTATGAAGACTTCCCTGAACTGAACATCCAGCTCAGTTCCGCCCAATCGGCCTACAGGCACAATCCCGTCTGGTACAAGGGCATCACCTATTCAGACGAGATGCGCCGCGGCTTCGACTGCCGTGAGGACCTCCTCCAGCCCGGTATCTTTGAGATAGACCTCAAGCCCGGAGACTCAATTGTGGTTTCCGCAAGCGCTGGTGACAACGTGAACGCCTCCGGCCTCAAGCGCCGCTTCGCCGCCGTGGTGGAGAAAATCGGCCCCATCACGTCTTATCACGACCAACTTGTGAGGGCATCAGACCATCTTGTCCGTGAGAATAACGGCCGCAAGATGATCGTAGCTGGGTACAGCTGGCTTTACACCGGTCTTCTCCGTGAAACCCTTGGCTCAATCGCAGGCCTTACCCTGTACGCCCACAATAACGCAGGTGAGTTTGAGGAAATTCTGGACAACCTCATCGAGGACAACCAGGAGCGCTTCACCCGCCGCACCACCCAGGTTGAGTCTCCGCTCTACCTTGCCGTTGCCCTTCAGCAGTACATCGCCTGGGGCGCAAAGGCCAAGGACGTATGGGCTAAATACGGCCCCGTCATGAAGGCTGTCATAGAAAGCTATCTTCCCGGCGTGCGCCAGGAGGTTGCAATGCAGCCCAACGGCCTCCTGTGGGCCCAGAAGGACGGCGTTGCCCTCAGCTGGATGAACGCCTACATCAACGGCCGCGCCGTTACGGAGCGCGCCGGTTATCAGGTGGAAACCAATGCAATGTGGTATAACGCCATTGCATTCGCCCTTGAGAATGAGCGCAGGAACGGCAGCTTCTACAAGAAGTGGGCTCCCATCAAGGAACTCATAGAAAAGAACTACCAGCCCACTTTCTGGAACGCGGATATGGGTATTCTGGCCGATTACGTGGATAACGGCGGCCAGCACCTTGAGGTGCGTCCCAACCAGCTCTGGGCCGTTTCCCTGGACCATATCTGCGTGTCGGATGAAATTGTGTCGGAAGTAATGCGTCTTGTAAACGCAGAACTTGTAACCCGCCGCGGCATACGCACCCTCAGTCCCCGCGACGTCCGTTACAAGGGCGTGTACGAGGGCAACCAGGTCCAGCGAGACGAAGCCTACATGAACGGCTGCGCATGGCCTTTCCTCCTTGCCCAGTACTGCTATGCCAGCTTCAAGATGATGGGTAAGAATTTCATAAAGAGAGCGGAATGGCTCACCGAAGGATTCTACGAGGATCTGTTCAAGCACGGTGTGGGCTGCTTCAGTGAACTCTACGACGGAGATCCGCCCCACGAGCCCCACGGAGCAATCTCATCGGCCATGACCACCGCCGCCCTTCTCAACATCAACTGGCTCATTGAAAAATACAGGGAGGAATAAACTATGAGAGTACTAATGTTTGGATGGGAGTTTCCTCCCCACATCGCAGGCGGTCTCGGTACTGCTTGTGAAGGCATTGTGAAGGGCCTTGCCTACAACGGCGTAGAAACCCTCTTTGTAATGCCGTCGGCCTCCGGAGATGAAGACCAGAGCGCCACAACCATCATAAACGCCTCGGACGTTGCCGTAGATACCGTGACGGAAACCGTGGATGAGTTCCTTGACAAGGTCAAGTTCATCCACATCGGTTCCAACATGGTCCCTTACGCAGACCCTGAGGAATTCGGCCGTCTGGTAGAAGAAGAAAAACGCCGTCAGGTAAAGGACTTCTCCATCAGTTATGGCCAGAAATTCAAGTTCTCTGGCAAGTACGGCGCCAACCTCATGGAAGAGGTTGCACGCTATGCCATGGTGGGCGGTACAATCGCCATGCAGAGGAAGGATGAATTTGACGTCATCCACGCCCACGACTGGCTGTGCTACTACGCCGGCATCGCCGCAAAGGAACTTACCGGAAAGCCCCTCGTGATCCACGTTCACGCAACTTCCTTCGACAGAGGCAGCGTGGACAACATAGACACCAGGGTCTTTGCCATTGAGCAAAGGGGCATGCAGGTGGCCGATAAAGTTGTGACCGTGAGTGACCTCACCCGCAACATCGTCATCACCCGCTACGGAATAGATCCCTCCAAGGTTGTCACAGTCCACAACGCCGTAGACTTCAGCGGCAGGGAGAATCTGGAGGTTGAGCGCGGAGTCAAGGAACCTGTGGTTACCTTCCTCGGTCGTATCACCTACCAGAAGGGTCCTGAATACTTCATCGAGGCCGCTGCAAAGGTTCTCAAGCGCACAAAGAACGTACGCTTCGTGATGGCCGGAAGCGGTGACATGATGAACAGGGCCATCCGCCACGCGGCACGCCTTGGCATCAGTGACCGTTTCCACTTCACGGGCTTCCTCAGGGGCGCCGACGTCCAGAAGATGTTCGCCCTCTCAGACGTATACATCATGCCTTCCATATCGGAGCCTTTTGGCATTTCCCCTCTGGAGGCCATGCGTACGGGAGTCCCT
>JAEESO010000038.1 GCA_016286385.1 Bacteroidales bacterium
ATGTGTTTGACGGAATAACCATCCTCAAGCAACTTCATATACTTGAGGCGGTCTTCATAAGTGTGTTTTTTGCGCATAACAAAACCCCGAAAGTTTTTTGTCTAACTTTCGGGGGTCATGTCACTAAACGGGAGGTTTTCTTTTATAGTCTTGCGTCTTTCTTGCTAAAGTTGCACTTGAAATAAAAGTGGCTAACTATTTGTAATTGAACTATTGCAATTATTCACTAACTTTGTTCTCAGAAGATGTGACCTGAATACTTAAACCTAAACTTAAACTTCATGATAGCGCTTCCTTCCATTGCTTTCGGGGGATTTTCTGGGTCGGCAAAGGGCGTTACGGCTCGCCAGGTTGGCGGACGTAGCGTCCTTTCCTTGAAATGTTTCCCGACCGGAGCAGCGACGGGTGCCCAGCTTGCCCGCCGTGCTTCCCTCAAGAAGATTTCGAAGAGCTGGAAGGCCCTCTCCTCTGAACAGATGCGCGAATGGGACCGCCTGGCAGAACACGCCAGCGGTGCTTCTTCGCTCGGACAGAAGGCGGAGATCTCCGGCCTTAACCTGTATATCCGCCTGAACTCCTACCGCGTAATGGCCGGGGAGAGCATGATGGCGGATGCTCCTGCAGCCGAGGTGGCCGTTCCCAACGTGTCCTACTCCCAGGTTGTCGTTACCCCCGAGCTGGTCGTGTTCGGCGGGATTAAGCACGAGCCTTCACCGCTCAAGTTTGTGGTGAAGATGTCCGTCTCCCAGAGCGCCGGCGTTTCCAACGGCTGGAGCAAGACCGTCATCATCAATCCGGGAACGGAGGATGACTGGGGCGAGGTGGATGTCACTACGCTTTATCTCAAAACCATCGGCGTGGAACCCGTGCCCGGTGAGAAGGTATTCATAGAGACTTACTGGCTGGACACGGACACCGGCTTCACCGGCCTGGAATGCCGTGATACCGTCGTCGTTACCGGCGAATCTCCTTACCAGCGCCGCGTAAAGGTAACGATGGATAACCTTGACCCCACGGAGGACAACAATGTCTCCGCCATTGACGTGGACTTTTCCACCGGTGCCCCAGTGGCGCAATTCAATGCAGTTTGCCTGGGACACAGCAACGTCGCATCCTCCGAGGTTTATCTGGATCAACAACTGCCTGCAGAAGTTATCGGAACTGGTGTATGCCTTGGGCGTGCCAATGACCCTAACGGGAAGATTGTCGCTCAGTCTTACTTGGTTTACATCCGCAATTATGGTGGCAAGTCTGAAATGACTTTTGCTCATCGTGGCGGCTACTACGTGGCAAAAACGGAGTGCTTTGGGGCCGGTATCATCTATTAACCATCAATCTGAAACGCTATGTTCAACAGTACAGGAAATAATTTCGGTGCCGGCCAAATCTCCTTCAAGGATCACCAGGCAGAAAACTATGTAGTCCTGAATTCCAAGTTCAGTTTTGACCCCACCAATGCAGACTACCAGGCCTGCGATCAACTGGAGATTTACGTTCCGGACCTCAGTATAGACCGCAGCGCAGTGGGTGCTGTCTTTCTCCGTTTCGAAGAGGACCAGCATTATTCTTGGGGTGATGCCATTTATGACGGCGGAAGTGTCCTCAAATCCTGGGTAAAGGATAAGAACACCATCGTCATCGAGAAGCAGCCCTGGTTTGACCAGAACGGCCCGCTCATCATCTACATCCTGACGCTCTATCCGCAGCTGAATCAGGGCGGAAACACCATTAAGAGCACCATGCAGCGCCTTACGATGACCACGGAAGGTAACTACCTGCGCTTTGGTTACGAGACCTTCATGGTGGAGTTCGAGCAATGGGTATTCATCCATCTGATGTTCTCCAGCTGCACATATGCTTACAGGGATTCCCTCTGGGAGGTCCTCATGGAAGAGTTGCCCTCGGATATCACGGCTGATGTCCCCATTTGTGGTGGCGGTAACCAGATGCATCCGAACTGCGATGGCATGGCAGAGGCACACATCGAGAACAAGGTGCTCAGCAACCAACGCCGGGTGATGGGCTTCTGGGACACCGGACACGATCCCTTTGTGTATGCCTTCCTGGTTCGTGACAATAACGAGTAATGACTATGGCCCAGAAGAAGAAAATAGAGCTCACACGCCTGCAGGGCATCATTGCTGTGGCCAGCTTCAGCAGTGGCGTCATCATCGCGGCCGTGTGCCTCTTCTTCATACCGCCGCTGGGAGAGATTGCCAGTTCCGCGATATCAATTGTGAGCGAGCTGCTGGTCCTCTGTGGAGCCATCCTGGGCGTCAAAGCCAGCTATGATGTAAAATTTAGGAAGTTCGAAGCCGAACTGAGTCAAGTAATAGAAAACGAAAAAAAGCCTACAACCTAATCCAACCTATGAAACGCTTCCTGCCACTGCTTCTGCTTCTTGGCGCCTTCGCCTGCAGTACTGTCCGCCAGCTTCCGTCGACGGACAGTACCAAGGTGGAGGTTAGGACGGAAACAGTCACGGTTCACGACACCGCCTACGTGGAGCTTCCGGTCATTGTGGAAAAGGTGGCCACGCTGGACACTGCGTCGGTGTTGGAAAATAAATACGCCAAATCGGCCGCTTCCGTGTCCGGTGGAGTCCTTACCCATTCGCTGGAAACAAAGCCCGTCAGGGAGCCCGTAGCCGTCGAAAAACAGATTGTTTACCGCGACTCCCTGGTGTACCGGGACAGGGTGCAGACGGTGACGGTCGAGGTAGAGAAGAAGTTGACCGCCTGGCAGACTATTCAGATGCGCCTCGGACTTGTGGCCATCCTGATTATCATGATAGTAGTAATCTACTCTATATTCCTTATTATCAACCACTTCAAATCCTAAACCACTATGAAGTACATTCCTTCCATCGCCTTCGAGGAGATGAGCGGCAGCGCCAAGGGCGTGACCGCAGCCAAAGTGAAGAACCGCAAGTACATCCGCAACCGCGGATACGGCGGCAGTGTCCGTACCAGCGACCAGGCAAACGTCAAGGGTATCTTCAAGCGCCTCACCACCATGTGGAAGACGCTGCCCAACGACAAGATCCTGGCGTGGAACAAGCTCGCCCTCAGCCAGGAGGCCCGCAGCGTCCTCGGTACCAAGGGCAAGATCTCTGGTGCCAACCTCTTCACCCGTCTCAACTACTGGATCGTCGCCTGCGGCGGCCAGCCCGAGACAACTCCACCTACGCTTCTCGGCGTAGAGAACCCGTCCAGCGCCACCATCGTTTGCCAGGGCGACACCTTCACCTTCAAGCTGGACCAGGCCCTCGCCGACAATGGCGGTATCTTCCTGGTCATTGAGGCCACCGAAGGTCAGTCCAACGGCGTGAGCCGCGCACACTCCAAGGCCTCTGCCATCAAGATGGTCGAGGAACCCACTGCCGCAGCCATCGACATCCGTGCGGACTATGTGGCCAAGAACGGAGCCCCTAGCGCCGCAGCGCCGAAGATCTTCTTCCGCTACTACTACGTCAACTCCAGCACCGGCGAGAAGTCCGGCACCATGCTGGCCGAGACGTCCTGGACTCCGGGAGCCTAAACCGGTCAAGTCTCACGAGACGGAACCTAAACCGAACGCCCGCTGGAGTCGAGAGATTCCGGCGGGTTTTCTTTGGTAGGGGATTTGGAAATTCGCACAACAATTCCCATATTTGCACAACGGAAACACACCCGTCAGACCTCGCACGAACGTCAGAATTCAGTGCGAGGTTTTCTGTTGTGCGTCCGTTGTGCGTTTGATAATTTTCGTTTAAGCCGTAGATTGATAATCAGTTACTTATATTGCCTTTCATTTAATCCCGATGGGATTATGTTATGCGCCCGGATTCAGGGCACCGACGCTGGCGCCGGTACTCCGCCTCCCGGGCGATTATCTCCCCTGGGGGCCGGGGGGATAAACCAGATGGGAGTCTGTGGCGGGTGGAGCGAAGCGGAATCCCGACACTGTCTCCCATACCTTATTCCCCTTAATCTGGGACTTCCGCAGCGGCTCCGCCGCAAGGAGGTCCCTCATTGACCCAGACGTATTGGGCTGGCCAGCTCTGCTGGACTGCCGAATGCGGCTGACCGCTTTCCTCCCTCCGCACCGCACCGACGCTGCAGGCCGTAGTGAGTGCCCGACAACGGAGGCCTGGCACCATCGGCCCGAATAGCATCGGCCTAAATTTCGCCGAAGGCGGAGATCATCGGCATATCGGCACCATCGGCCCTGGGTATCCATTTCCCCAATAGGAACTATAGCACCAATAGACGACAATAGATCGATTATAGATTCTATAGATTCCGAATAGACGGTAGAGGTACCTGTACGGCCGGTTGAATAGACGTTCGATAGACGCGAATAGATTTCCAATAGACGATGAATAGATCGACATCGGCCTACATTACCACCCCAACCAACACCTGCACGATGAGCGGCGATAGCCGCTAGGCGGCCGGCTGGGCAGCGGGCCATCCGGAGGCAGCGCAGCTGCCGGAGGATGCCATCGCAGGGCGGGCGGGTATCCTTTGTGCGGGAGCCCTGGGCGGTGGCGTGCGTGGGCCTGGGAGAGTCTCTCTGACTTCCTGGGAGCGCAGCGTACAGGAAGGCTGAGAGTCTCTCCTGCGGGGCAAATAGAAGTGGAAGTCAGCGTCCGCGCTCTGTGCGGCGCTGGCTGGAACCAAGCCTTCTGAACGGAGCTTAAGCGGAGAGAAGAGGGCTTGACCGCTTTGATATCGGCATCGGCATTGCACTGCCGCTGGAACAGGGTACCATCGGCCTGAGTCATCGGCACTATAATTGTAGGCATTTCGGCCATATGAGAATCCGCGCTATCATACTATCACTCTTATTGTTGCTTCCTTTTGTTCCGAGTATGGCTCAGGAACAGGACGACGAGCATTTTATGATCTGCTACGAGACAACGAAGCCCCGTTTCAACGGCGGTGATGCCAATGAATTCTCGAAATGGGTTGACAAGCACAAACGTTACCCTGAGGAAGCGAAGAAGTCCGGAATCGAAGGGCGGGTTACGACGCATTTCACTATTACCAAAGAAGGAAAGTTAACCAAAGTAAGAATCCTGAGAGGCATTCACCCCCTTCTTGACCAGGAAGCTGTCCGGGTGATTGAATCGGCTCCGCAGTTATGGGAACCTGGAAAGAATCACAAAGGTGAGACAGAAGAAATGAGCCTCGTTTTTCCGGTCGTTTTCATGCTCTCCGATGAGGAACGTGCTCAGGTAGATTCAGTGCGGTCTATTCCTTTTGATTATGGTATCAAGGAGAGAAAGCCCAGTTTCAATGGCGGCGATGCCAATGAATTCTCGAAATGGGTACACGAGCACAAGATTTACCCTGAAGAAGCCAAGAAAGCTGGGATTGAAGGACGGGTTTATACTCGTTTTACCATCACTAAAGAGGGCAAGCTAACCAACGTGAAACTCATCAGGGGCGTTCATCCTCTTCTTGACGAGGAGGCCATCCGCGTGATAGAATCGGCTCCGCAGATCTGGAAACCTGGTTTGAATTACAAAGGTGAGCCAATTGACGTGAACTACACGTTCCCAGTATTATTCGACCTCCCCAAGGAATAATTATTACAGAGTGGCATTTATGGTTTCATAATAGATTGGAGTAACCGGAGCTCATCGGCATAATTGCTACAGGGCATCGGCGATTCGTCACCTCTGAGGAGTTTGAGGCCATAAAGCTTCAGGAGAGAGGCCAGCGGAAAGGTGTCATACGTGTTCTCGTAGCCTGCCCAGTTGGCACCAAAGCCGACGATTCCGTACTGGAGGATGAGTTCCTTGGCTTCGCGTTTGATTTCGTCCAGGAAGGCGCTCAAGCGGATTTTGAATTGATGCCGGTAAGACTGCCTTTCCCCTTCATCGTCCATTTCTTCCCAGCTGAGCTGGAAGAGGATGGCATCACCATCTCGATAGAGCCCCAGGAGTACCGGCCCCTGCTCTGCTACCCATTCGGCATTATATTCATCGACCGGATCCGTATCCGTGAGATCCACGGCGCCATGGATGAGCGTGGAGATGGGTTCGGGGCCCATCGACGTGAGCTCCAGGCGGAGGGTTACATGGTCGAACTGGAATTCGATGGTTTCCCATTCGTGGCTGAAATCTTTAACCTCGACGCGGAACACACGGCACATAGGCAGATTGAAATCGACTTCCGGCAACTCCGGGTCTATATCCTCCAGCCAGGGCTTTTTACAGCGCAGCTCACTCAGTGCTAACCGGAATTCCATATTCTCCGGATTGGAATTCTTTGAGAGGTTAAGCGGTGGATTCAGCCGGTCTATGAGCTCAGTCTCGGCTATCTCCGGCAGATCATTGGGGATGTAGTAGAAGATAAGGTTTGCCTTCATCCAGGCCGTGAGGGCTTTTTCGTCATCGGCATTGAAGCGGACGTGGCCATTGTTGATGTCGTTTTTGTCCCTGGGGATGAGCGTGTAGCCGAGGAGACAGCCCAGGCTCAGGCGAAGGGTTGAGTGGCCGGCATTGCCGCCGAGGTGGTTCTTCCAGATGCGGGTGCGAAGGCTGGTACCGGCTACGCCTGTGTAGATGACATCAAGGTCGTGGAAAAGCTGACAGGTCATATCCTGGTCAAGTTCCGGGAGATCTTCGAAATTACGGATGAGGACGATATAGTTTCCAGGGACTTCCGGCAGTAAGTTGCCATTGTCTACGGAAGGGTCGAATTTGATGAAGGTATTTAGGTCCATATTGTAATTGAGGTAGGCCGTATTAATTGCGCTTGGAATACAAAGGTACGATAAAACTTTTGTCCGCGTCCGCGTCCACGGAGGTGTGGACGATTTGGAGAGCATAGACAATCTTCTTATCTCTTCACCAGAGGGATATCCCAGTAGCCGTAGTTGAGAACGTCGCTTACAAGGTGCTCTGTGCTTTCTTTAGCGGTGGTGTACTGCTTGGTGATGTACCAGAGGCCGTCGGTGCCTCGTTTGACGTGAAATTTCTTGAGGATGTAGCCGGAGCGGTAGATGTAGAAGTTGCAGCGCTCATGGTATGTGGCGAAGCGCATATCCATATCCGGATGGTAGCCTTTCTTCAGGGCAGCATACTGCCGGGCATCCCAGGCGACTTCCGTAATGGGCTCGGACTTCCATCCGCTCCAGTGGCAAACGCGAGTGCGAAGGACGTGGGAAATGCGCTTTAAGGTGTGATAGATTTCCTCGCAGTTGGGGGCTACATCTATGTCTCTGTCGTGCGGCCAGTCGGAGGGCATCATATTCTCTCCCCAGACGATGAGGTTCTGGATATTCCATTCATCGTAGTCCTCGATGTACGGGCGAACATCGGCAGGATAAACCATATGGTCCAGGAGTTCGGCATACCAGGTGATGAGGAGTTCCGGCGAGATTTCACCTCGTTTGAGCGGTAAAGGAAGATCTTGTATGTTCATAGAGGTGGAGATTTATTCTACCATTTCAAACAGCCAAGAGGAATGATTTTCACTCCGTCCTGACGGGTGTAGGCCATGGTGCCGCCTGTGAGGACGATGAGCTGGTCGGGTTCGCGGATGGGAACCTGTTTTTCGGTGAGGTTGTGTTCGCGGATGAGCTGGACAATTTCCTTCAGATGGGCGGCGCCTTCTTCAATCTCCTGGCTACCAAGTTTGCATTCTACGAGGGCGTAGCGGCCGTCGCCAAGGTGGAGGACCAAGTCGGATTCCAGGCCGTAACGGTCGTGATAGTAAGACAGTTCACCGCCGAGGTTCTGGGAGTAGGCTCTGAGGTCCCTTGCGCACATGTTTTCGAAGATGAAGCCGAACGTCTTCAGCTGGGTCTGCAGGGACTCGGGAGTGGCTCCGAGGGCTGCAACGGCGATGGACGGGTCTGTGAATTCTCGCTTGAGGCCGCTGCGGATAGCACTCTTGTTGCGGATGGGCGGGCACCAGGCTTCCAGGTCATTGATGACAAAGAGCTTGTTGAACGCGCCCACGTAGTCGTCAAAGGTGTCCATGGAGAGGTTATATTCTTCCGAGGCCACGAGATCTGCGCGCATGGTGGATTTCTTTGCGAGGGTGGAAATATTCCTGGACCAGGCTCGGAGAATCATCCGGGCGGTGCGCTCGTCACGTTGGACGCCGTCCACGCGGGAGATATCGTCGGCACAAAGGGTGCCTACGTATTCTACGGCTGTGAGGAGCTTGGCCTTGGGCGTTCTGGCATACAGCGATGCGGGCCAACCGCCTCGGCAGGCCAGAAAGATAAGGTCTTCCACGGACAGCGGAGAATGTGCGCCGTCTATGGAGTAGTCCGGATTGTAGAAGAGTTCCCGCAGGGAGACCTCTCCGCTGGATTCCTTGGATTCCCAGAGGCTCATAGGAAACATCTTCATCCGAGCGATACGTCCGGTACCGCTGTGCTTGATCTTCTTCTTGTCCACGACGGTGGAACCGGTGAGGATGTAGAGGCCTACGTCGGAACGGCTGTCAACGGTGTCGCGCACAGCATCCCACAGGTTGGGGGCATCCTGCCATTCGTCGATGAGCCGGGGATTCTCTCCGCGCAGCAGCAGCGAGGGTTTGGTGGCGGCGGTGGCCAGATATTCGGCCGCATTGTCCGTGTCCTGCATCTTGATGATGCTCTTTGCCTGCTGGGAGGCTGTCGTTGTCTTGCCACACCATTTGGGCCCTTCCACGAGTACGGCTCCGAAGGCATCCAGACGGTCCGACAGCATTACGTCGGCGGCTCTTTCAAGATATTCCATTTCAAATCAAGTTTTTTCCGAGCGTAAAGATACGTCTCTTTTCCCGGATTACCAAAACTAATCGGCATTTTTGTGGCAAATTGAGCGGCATTTTTGTGGTAAATCAAGCGGAACTTTTGTGGAGAATGTTAGGAATCTATGTGCAGATTAATTCGTATCTTCGCGGTAGCGATGGAAGTCGGAGGGCGTTAATGCTTATGTGCTATGAAACGCTTGATGATTTTCTTTCTTTTGATGGCCGTGGCTGCTCTTTCTGCAGCTGGCCAGGTTTCTCCAAAGACGGCTGAACTGGGGTGGCTGGAACTGCCGGCTTTTTCTGAGGATCCGGAGCATTTCTTTGTCTGCCACTATACGGAGGAGTATTGGGGGCGGCAGCGGAATTATTCGCTGTTCTGGGATGTGGAGCGGCAGATTCCCATCTGGGTGGCGTATCCCTTGAACCGGGAGCTGGTGGGCCGTGGTTCGCGCTCGGGGGCCTGGCAGTATGACAAGTTTATGGCCACGAAAAAGCAGCCGAATCTGCGGCGGACCTACCAGGCCGGTTCCGTTGAGGGTTACATCCGTGGCCACCTCTGCCCGTCGAATGACCGAATGCGGCCGGGGATGAACGAGCAGACCTTCTACTTCACGAATATGGCTCCGCAGGATCCTTACCTCAATGGCGGACTTTGGGCCTGGCTGGAGGAGCATGTCCAGCAGCTGGCGCTATCGGCCCAGGATGCCTGGGTGATTACAGGATGTATTGATAGTGATGCTTCAAATTGGGTGACAGATGTGGCAGGAAAGCAAGTGGCTGTGCCAGAAGGCTTTTTCAAAGCAGTACTCCTAAAACTGCCTTCTGATGGCGGTAAGGGACCGTTTTTTGAAGCTAAGGCCTGGGTAGTGGAGAATCGGAGTTATGGATTCTCTGGCTTTGAGGAGAAGGCGGAAAGGGCGAGAGTGAGTATCGATGAACTGGAAGAGTTGCTACAATGCGACTTGTTCCCAAATCTGCTCAGAGTGGTGGGACCGCAGGAGGCTGCATTTATTGAAGCTCAAATAAATTGATTATATTTGCACTTGGATTTCGGCACGATGTGCTTGAATCCTACAGACATAGAATACCCGATATTCGCTTTTTGCAAGTAGTCATCAAACTCGGCAGGTTTAAGAATCAAGCTACAGTGCAACTAGGGAATCATCGACCGCAATATGTGGGCGATGATCCCGGTTGTATGCTTGAAGGTTTCTGCCGAGACCGGATGACTACGCTGGGGGAGCTCACATTTTTTTTATTGTCATGACCAGGAATCCTGAACAGTCCGATACGGACGGTGTGATGCGGCAATACGCTGCTGGTCGTGTGAATTGTGACCGGCCGCCGATGAGCTATCTGTACTTGTCGGATTCTCTGGCCAGTGTTTCTGAGCTGGTGGCAAAGCTGACGTTCGTCCGGCTGCTGCAGGGGGAGAAGTTGATCGAGCCGGAGAATCTGATGCAGCGGGTGGCCACGCATGAAGCTGGGCCGGTGAAGGAGTCCATCCGGGAGTATGTGCGCTTCGTGTGCCTGGTGAATCCGGCGTTTCCTACATCGAGGGAGGAGGAACTTTTCGCAGCTTCCTATAAGTATTATTGCTGGTACCTGGATAATCTTTTCGAGAGTTTTGCGATGGAACTGGAGGATTGGAAGCGGGGATTCGAGGGATGTCTGTTCATAGGGTAGGGGCATTTCTCTGTGGATTTTCGAGATTTTTTGTACCTTTGTGATGCGGCCGCGTCGCCATACGCGTTTGCCGTGAAACTCGTCTGGGCTCGGGGGCTGCCATAGTCTCCGGGCCCAATTTCATGAAATGTAGGAAAGATGTAGGAAAGTCTGGAAATGAAAATGCCTCTGAACGTTGTCAGAGGCATTTTTCAGTGGTGCTGGGAAGAATCGAACTGCCGACACATGGATTTTCAGTCCATTGCTCTACCATCTGAGCTACAGCACCGTTATTTGCGGAATGCAAAGGTAGGTATTTTTTGGGAATTTGCAAATTTTTTTTGAAAAAGCTTGGAGGATTTTTGCTATCTTAGCAGAAAGATTGAACGCAGCAATGAGCAAAATTGGTAATCTTGTCCGGAAATGGGCAGACAGCAGCCTTATTGTCAGGATTTTAATTGGTCTTGTGATAGGTGCGGTGATGGGAGTGTTCCTGCCGGGATGGAAGTGGATTGGAATTCTTGGAACCGTGTTCGTAGGGGCGCTGAAAGCAATAGCGCCTGTACTGGTGTTTGTGCTGGTGGCGGCATCGGTGGCAAAGGCAGGGAAGGGGCTGGGGCCAAGGTTCAGAACAGTAATCGGCCTGTATCTTGCCAGTACGCTTACGGCGGCACTGCTTGCAACACTGGCCAGTACGCTGTTCCCCATAACCCTGACCCTGCAGGATGTGGCTGAGGGGAGCGCTCCCGGTACCCTTGCCGATATTTTCAGGAATCTCCTCTCCAACATCGTCGCAAATCCCGTTGCGTCGCTGGCCGGGGCCAATTACGTGGGGATTCTCTTCTGGGCTGTCCTTCTTGGCCTTGCGCTTAGGTTTGTGGCCTCTGAAGGCACGGTGACGGCCGTTTCCCAGTTTGCCGATGCCGTGTCCCTCATCGTTAAATGGATAATCCAGTTTGCCCCGTTCGGAATCATGGGCCTGGTGTTCTCCGCCGTGGCGGACAGCGGGCTGGAAATATTCACGACCTATGGGAAACTGATCCTCCTTCTGGTTGGCTGCATGCTGCTTAATGCACTTGTCATGAATCCCCTGTGGTCCTTCATTGTTACACGCCGGAATCCTTATCCTCTGCTATGGGCGTGCCTGAAGGAGAGCGGCCTGAGTGCCTTCTTCACAAGGTCATCGGCCGCTAACATTCCAATTAATATGGCGTTGTGCAAGAAGTTGGGCCTGGAGGAAGACTTCTACAGCGTAAGCATCCCGCTGGGAGCTACTGTCAATATGAACGGTGCGGCTGTGACAATTACGGTTATGACCATGGCCGTGGCTCACACCGTGGGCGTTGAGGTTGGTTTTGTGACAGCCCTTCTTCTGGGTGTAATCTCAACCCTTGGTGCCTGCGGAGCATCCGGAGTGGCCGGCGGCTCTCTGCTTCTGATCCCCATGGCCTGCTCTTTCCTTGGGATAGGGAACGATGTTGCCATGCAGGCCGTAGCCGTTGGCTTCATCATAGGGGTGGTGCAGGATTCCGTTGAGACCGCCCTTAATTCAAGTGCCGATGCATTCTTTACGGCTACCGCAGAATATGCGGATAGAAAGGCTAATGGTTGATTATTTTGTTTTTTTTTCTTAAATTTGCATGATTAACTACGGAAACACTTTATTTTTTATACTAATATGAAGAAAATTTTTGCAACCCTTCTTGCAGCATCTCTTATGTTTGCTGCTACCGATGCTTTTGCACAGCTTTCCGCTGGTGCAGGTTACATCAATGCAAGTGACAAGTCCGTCTACACTCCTTCCAAGGGTGACAAGGTTATCACTGAGACCCCTCTCAACGGTTTCTATGCCGGTGCTCAGTACGATATGCCCATCCCCGCAGTGAGCGGCCTTGGCATTGAGGCAGGTGCTTATGCAAACTTCCTCTTTGGCAGCAAGCACTATGACGGCCTCTTCGGTCTTGGTGCAGGTACCAACAAGTATTCCGAGATCAACCTCAACATCCCTATCAACGCAACCTTCGGCTTCAGCCTCGCAGGTGACACCAACGTATTCGCATACGCAGGTCCCATCTTCCAGTTTGGCCTCTCCAGCAAGAGCAGCTACATCCCGGACAGCGACAAGGGCAGCAAGACCGTCAACGACAACTATGCAGATCCTGACCGCAACCGCTTCAACCTCCTCATCGGCGGTGGTATCGGTGCACAGGTTGCAGGTATCCGCATCGTCCTTGGTGTAGACCAGTCCCTCCTCAACTACGAGACTGCAGACAACACCGTTGGCAGCCGCTTCCAGCTCAAGCTTGGCGTTGGCTACGCTTTCTAAGCCTTAGAAACATACCAAAATGTAAAAGGTTCGGTTTTTTTGACCGAACCTTTTACTGTATATGGTTTGTGACTTGATTTTATGTAGAAGGTTCGGAACAAAAAACCGAACCTTTTACATTATTTCAAGAATTCGTGGCTGGAGGTCATGGCTTTGGGATCCAGGGCCTCGTCAAGCTTTTCCTTGGTCATGAGGCCGTAGTGGAGAACCAGGTCGTAGACACCCACGCCGGTCTCAAGGGCTTCCTTGGCAACCTTGGTGGAGGCCTTGTAGCCTATGTAAGGGTTGAGGGCGGTCACGATGCCAATGGAGTGCTTGACCATCTTGTACAGGTGGTCTGCGTTCACGGTGATGCCGTCGATGCACTTGGTGCGGAGGGTGTTCATACCGTTGATGAGCCAGGTGATGCTCTCAAGGACGGATTCCGCGATGACGGGCTCCATAACGTTGAGCTGCAGCTGGCCGGCTTCTGCGGCGAAAGCCACTGTAGTATCGTTGCCGATAACCTTGAAGCAGATCTGGTTCATGAGCTCGGGGATAACGGGGTTCACCTTGCCGGGCATGATGGAAGAACCGGGGGCCATGGGAGGGAGGTTGATCTCGTGCAGGCCGCAGCGGGGGCCGGAGGCTAGGAGACGAAGGTCGTTGCAGGTCTTGGAGAGCTTGACGGCCAGGCGTTTGAGGGCGGCGGAGTAGCTCACGTATGCACCGGTATCGGGCGTTGCTTCAACAAGGTCCAGTGCCTTCTCGAAGTGGTCTCCGGTGAACTCGCTCATGAGCTCAGTGCAAAGTTCAGCAAAGCCGGGAACGGCGTTGAGGCCGGTGCCGATTGCGGTTCCGCCCATGTTGATCTCCTTCAGGAGCACGGCGTTGCGCTCAAGGTTTGCAAGTTCTTCCTCCAGGTTGTTGGCGAATGCGTTGAATTCCTGGCCGGAGGTCATGGGAACGGCATCCTGTAGCTGCGTGCGACCCATCTTGATTACGTCCTTGAATTCCTCTCCCTTTGCGCGGAAGGAGGCGATGAGGTTCTTCAGAGCATCTTCCAGGTGCCTGTTCATGCGCACGAAAGTATAGCGGAAGGCGCTGGGATATGCGTCGTTGGTGGACTGGGCGCAGTTGACGTGGTCGTTGGGGGAGCAGTACTGGTA
>JAEESO010000017.1 GCA_016286385.1 Bacteroidales bacterium
GGTGAAGCGATCATTTCATTGCTAAAATAACTGATTCGGCCGTGTCTGAGAGGATCTTTTCAATCTCAGGGGTAAGTTTGCCTTCTCCAAGAGGGGCAAGGACATCAGAAGAGTGAGTGGCGCGGAGACGGTCCAGGAAGGCATCCTGGAAGGCGCGGACTGAGGAAACGGGAATGTCCCTCATAAGGCCGTGCGTGCCGCAGTAGAGCACCGCCACCTGCTCCCCTACCGGCATAGGGCTGTACTGGGGCTGGATGAGGAGCTGATTGTTCTTACGACCCTTATCCAGTGCAAGTTCAGTTACCTTATCCACATCTGACGAGAACTTTGAGAAGGCCTCAAGCTCTGCCCACTGGGCCTGGTCTATCTTAAGGGTACCTGCAACCTTCTTCATGGACTTCACCTGGGCGCTGCCACCTACGCGGGAAACGGATATACCCACATTGATTGCGGGACGTACACCCTGGTTGAAGAGCGCCTGCTCCAGGTAAATCTGACCGTCCGTGATGGAAATCACGTTTGTAGGGATATAGGCCGATACATCACCTGCCTGGGTCTCAATGATAGGAAGGGCTGTAAGGGATCCGCCACCCTTCACCTTGTCCTTCAGGGCCAGAGGAAGGTCATTCATCTGAGCCGCCACCTCCTGCTGATCAATGATGCGGGCGGCGCGCTCCAGAAGACGTGAATGAAGGTAGAAAATATCTCCGGGATATGCCTCACGGCCGGAAGGACGTTTCAAAATCAGAGACACCTCACGGTATGCCACGGCCTGCTTCGAGAGGTCGTCGAACACCACAAGGGCGTGGCGGCCGGTGTCACGGAAGTACTCTCCAATTGCCGCTCCGGCAAAAGGTGCGTAATACTGCAGGGCTGCGGGATCAGCTGCCGTAGCAGCCACCACAATGGTGTAATCCATTGCCTTATGTTCCCTCAGAGTCTGGACTATGGAAGCCACCGTTGAGCCCTTCTGACCCACGGCAACATAGATGCAGTAAACAGGCTCCCCGGCCTCATAAGCGCCCCTTTGATTGATGATGGTATCAATGGCAATAGCCGTCTTACCAGTTTGGCGGTCTCCGATTATGAGCTCACGCTGGCCTCGGCCGATAGGAATCATGGCGTCAATAGCCTTCAGGCCAGTCTGAAGAGGTTCTGAAACCGGCTGGCGGAAGATAACGCCCGGTGCCTTTCTCTCCAGCGGCATGTCTATCTTCTCCCCGCCCACGGCACCAAGGCCGTCCAGGGGGGTGCCAAGAGGGTCTATCACCCTGCCAAGGAGGCTGTCGTTAACGCCCACGGAGGCTATGCGGCCGGTGCGGCGCACCAGCATTCCCTCCTTCACGTGGTCCGTGGGGCCCATAAGGACGGCGCCCACGTTATCGGCCTCAAGGTTCATCACCACGGCCATGACTCCGCCGCCGCAGTCCAGGAGTTCCCCGGCCTCGGCGTGGTCAAGGCCATAGATGCGCACTACGCCGTCGCTCACCTGCAGGGCCTTTCCGATCTCCTCAAACTGGAGGTCGTTTTTCATATCCCTGAGCTGACTGAGAAGGATGTCGCTTACTTCGCTAGGTTTAAGAGATACGCTCATCAGATAATTCTTCTATTCTTTTCTATAAACTGTTCACGGATAAGGTCCAGCTGGCGCCTTACACTGGCATCCAGAAGGTAGTCTTCAAGGTCAAACACAAAGCCTCCCACAAGGTCAGGGTCCACCTCAACCTCTATGATTACATCGTCCCCGGTCTTTTGCTTCACCAGGGCCTTCAGGCGCTGAAGAAGGCGCTCGGAGGGCTCACGCGCAGTGGTAAGGCGGGCTTTCCTTATGCCGATGCTCCTGTGGTAGATGTCCACAAAATCCCTCAGGATATCCTCCACAAGTTCCATCCTGCCGTTGCGGTTAAGAAGGGTGAGGAAACGGCTCATCTCCGTTGAAAGCCTGTTCCCAAGGGCCGATTGTAGGAGTTTTTTCTTGTCGAATGGAGACACCACGTCATCGGCGGCGGTAACCATACGCCTGAGGTCCGGTACTGTGCGGATTGCCCCCAGGAGAGCCTGGGCCTCAGAGCACACAAGTTCACCCTGCCCGCTCTCACGGGCATACTTCACCAGCGCATAGGCATAGCGTGTTATGACGATGCTACGGTTCACGATCCAAGTCTGGCCTCATTTGCCTCATCCACCAGGGACTCTATGAAAGCCCTCTGGCTGCCGGTATCCTGGAGTTCGTGGCGGAGCACTTTTTCCGCCACCTCAACGCTCAGGATGGCTATCTCCTTTCGGACATCCCTCAGGGCGCTTTCTTTCTCCGCCTCAATCTGGAGCCTTGCGTTTGCGATGATTGCATCGGCCTCGGAACGCGCCTGGGCCTTTGCATCGGCAAGAATCTTTGCCTTTGCGTCCGTGGCTTCACGGATCATCTGGGTCTGCTCCCTTCTGGTTTCCTCCAGCATGCGGGCATGCTCGTCTTTCCACTGAGCCATCTGCGCCTTGATTGTATCGGCATCCTGTAAGGCCTTCGCGATCTTGGCGCTGCGTTTATCCACCATGTCCGTAATGATCGGGAAACCGAACTTCCAGAGGAGGAAAAACACAATGCCGAAAATCACGACCATCCAGAAAAGGAGGCCGAAATCTGGCGTCACAAGGTTCATGGCTACTTAATTACAATTGCAAGCAGTGCTACAATGATGGCGAACAGGGCAGCGCCCTCAACCATACCGGCGGCGATGATCATGGAGGTACGCAGGTTGCCGGCGCTTTCCGGCTGGCGTGCAATGGCTTCCATGGTTGATTTGCCGATTTTACCGATGCCGATAGCTGCTGCGATGGCTGCGATAGCGGCGCCAAGGGCGGCACCGGCCTTTCCGAGGGCTGCGCCCGCGGCTGCCTGAAGAATCAAAGTACTTAAAATCATATCTTTAAAATTTTAAATGTTTATGCATCAGATTGCCGATCAGGTCGGCAATGACGTCATGCCCGGCACCGACCGGGCATCTCATTCTTCCTTTTGCCTAGCAAGTCCTATGTAAATGGAGCTGAGCATGGTGAAAACATAAGCCTGGATAAAGGCCACAAGGCACTCCAGGGCATCCAGGAACACCCCGAAGAGCACACTCACAACCGTCATTCCTCCGCCAAGGAGCGGACCGTACTTGGCCATTATGAAAATGATACATACCATGCTGAGTATCATAATATGACCTGCCAGCATATTGGCGAAGAGACGGATTGTGAGGGAAACCGGCTTCATTATGGCGCTGAACACCTCAATTACCGGCATTATAGGTTTAAGGAAGCCCGGAACATCCGGGGCGAAAATCTCCTTATAATAGTGCTTGGTGCCGTTGAAATTCACCGTGAAGAAGGTGCAGAGCGCCAGCACAAGGGTAATTGCAATGTTACCGGTGAGGTTGGCTCCTCCCGGGAAGAACGGCATAATCCCCAGGAAGTTGTTGAGAAGGATCCACAGGAAGGCCATGCAAAGGTACGGGGAGAACTTCCTGTAATCCGGGCCGATATTCTCCTTTGCCATGTCATGCACCATCATCACAAGCGGTTCCATTGCCGCCGCAAGGCCCGTTGGAGCCTCCTCAAGGGCATCGTGTTTCTTATACCAGCGTGCCGTGAGAAGTATTATGACAAGGAGCAGTGCCGTACTCATCATAAGGGCCAGCACGTTCTTGGTTATGGAAATGTCCACGGGGCGCTTACCCGTAGTGGCATTAACAAGCTTTCCGTCCTCATTGAACGTGTATCCATGTTCTTCTGCGTGATGCGCCGTAAACACCTTCACGCCCTTATCTATCACTATACACGGCAGCGGAATTGCCACCGGCTTCCCCTTCCATTCCGTAATGTGCCACTCATACTCATCCCCGATGTGCTCAAAGATGATCTCTGACACATTGATCTCCTGAAGAAGAAACAGCGATATGAGGAAGGTAAGGATCATACCTCTGCGCAGACGGTTACGGTGTTGTCCTCAACCCTTGCGAAGCCGCCGGAAATCTGAAGGAACTTCTCATCACCATCCTCAACATAGCGGATGCTGCCTTTTTCCAGGGAAGTGACTATGGGGGCGTGACCGGGAAGGACGGTGAACGGACTCAGCGTCCCGGGCAGGGATACCAGGGAAACGGATGCGTCTACAAGAGTGCCTTCGGGGCTCAGGATATGGAGACGGATACTCATTTGGCTGCGGCAAGTATGGCTTCACCTTTCTTGATGGCATCCTCTATGGTGCCAACGTTAAGGAAGGCCTGCTCAGGGAGGTAATCAACCTCTCCGTCCATAATCATATTGAAACCCTTGATGGTGTCCTCGATGGATACCATGACACCCTTCACGCCGGTAAACTGCTCTGCCACAAAGAACGGCTGGGACAGGAACCTCTGTACGCGGCGGGCGCGGTTGACTGTGGTCTTGTCTTCATCTGAAAGTTCATCCATACCAAGGATGGCAATGATGTCCTGAAGTTCCTGGTTTCGCTGGAGGATCTGCTTAACCCTCTGGGCTGTATCGTAATGCGCCTTACCCACAATGTTTGGATCAAGGATACGGGAAGTGGATTCCAGGGGATCCACGGCGGGGTAGATACCAAGGGCCGTAATCTTACGGCTGAGGACAGTAGTGGCGTCCAGGTGCGTGAAAGTGGTTGCGGGAGCGGGGTCCGTAAGGTCATCGGCCGGGACATACACCGCCTGGACGGATGTGATGGAACCGTTCTTGGTGGAGGTGATCCTCTCCTGCATCTTACCCATTTCCGTTGCAAGGGTGGGCTGGTAACCCACGGCCGACGGCATACGTCCAAGAAGTGCGGAAACCTCTGAGCCGGCCTGGGTGAAACGGAAGATATTGTCTATGAAAAGGAGGATGTCGTGAGGGGCCGATGGATCCGTGCTGTCACGGAAGCTCTCTGCCAGTGTAAGGCCGCTCAGGGCAACGTTGGTACGGGCTCCCGGGGGTTCGTTCATCTGGCCGAAGACCATGGACACCTGGCTCTTCTCAAGCTCTGCGGGGTCTACCAGGGAGAGGTCCCATCGGCCCTCTTCCATTGCCTTGTTGAAGGCTTCTCCGTAACGGATGACGTTGGATTCTATCATCTCACGGAGGAGATCGTTACCCTCACGGGTGCGCTCTCCAACGCCTGCAAACACGGAAAAGCCGTTGTGGGCCTTTGCGATATTGTTGATGAGCTCCTTGATGAGCACGGTCTTGCCAACGCCGGCGCCTCCGAAAAGGCCAATCTTACCGCCCTTCAGATAGGGTTCCAGGAGGTCAATGACCTTGATTCCGGTAAAGAGCACCTCCTGGGAGGTGGTGAGGTCCTCGAACTTTGGAGGGTCCCTGTGGATGGGAAGGGTGTTTACCCTGTCCATCTCCCCCATGCCGTCAATGGCGTCTCCGGTGACGTTCATCACACGGCCGCGGATCTGGGCGCCTACCGGCATGGATATGGGCCGATGCGTGTTTTCCACCTCCAGGCCGCGGCTGAGGCCGTCCGTGGAATCCATGGCAACGGTGCGCACGGTATCTTCACCTATGTGCTGCTGCACCTCAAGGATAACGGCGCGGCCATCAGGGCGCTGCACCTTCAGGGCATCCCCGATGCGGGGAAGCTCAAGTTCCGCCTTCCCCACCGATAAATCAAAGTGAACGTCTACCACAGGCCCTACCACCTGGGCTACGCGACCTATTTTTTCCTGCATCCTAGTGTATTAATTATTACGCAAATTTAACATTTTTTTCCTACAGAACATTATTCGGTGGCAAACTTGAAGAAGGCGTCTATATCGGCCTTTTTCTCAAGGCGCACTATGTAGCAGTTGTCTCCAAGGTCATCGGAGAGGGCATAAGGGACACGGCCCGCCATGCATACCGCGGGACCGTATTTGTCCAAGATGTCCTGGTGGGAGTGCCTGTACTGATGGTTGTCACGGCGGCCCACATAGCCTATGTAGGAGCTGTCTCCGAGTGGCTTACGGGCTTCGTCGAAGGCCACCATATCGGCCCAGATCTGGTACACGTCCGTGTTGTGGGCGAAGTTCATCATATCCGGGGTGTAGCCTCCCGGCGGGCGCATGTTCACTTCCAGGCCCACATAGTCTCCCTTCTTGCCAAGGCCTTCGCGGTCACGGTCCAGCTGGAAGAACTCAAGGTGCACGAAACGGCTCTTTATGCCAAAGGCGTTCACCGTGCGGCGCCCGATTTCCGAGAGTTTGGCAGGGACGGTCTTGTTGGTCCAGTAGCAGCAGTCAAGGTTGCCGTGGACTATCTCCATGACGGGCGTTGGGAACACGGTATTGTTCTCGAAGATGGCTTCTCCCTTTGAATTGAAAATGGCATCGTAGCTTATCAGGAGGCCGGTTATGAACTCCTCAACCACGTAGTAGCCCATATCTTTGGCATGGTGCTCAAGCCACTGCTCAAGGTCTGCCACGGTGCAGATTTTGGTGGTGCCTCCTGCGCCCATTCCGTTGTCCGGCTTGGCAATGACGGGATAGCCGGTCTTCTTCACAAAGGCCTTGATCTTGGCAGGGCCTTCCACGCCTTTTATCTGACGGGCTGTGGGGATGCCGCCAAGGGCGTAGTACTTTTTCATCTCGGACTTGTTCTTGATGGCCGATATATGGTCCGTCTTTATGCCGGTGGTAATGTTGAAATCCGTCCTTAAGCGGGCATCCTGCTCCAGCCACCACTCATTGTTGGACTCCAGCCAGTCTATCTTTCCCCACTTGTGGGCAAACCACGCAACTGCACGGTACATCTCCCCGTAATCTTCCAGATTCTGTACCCTGTAGTAGTCTGAAATACTTTGTTTGAGCTCCCAGGAGAGGTTCTCGTAGGGCTGGTCTGCTATGGCAAGGACGTTGATTCCATTTGCCTTTGCCCCGGCGCAGAAATGCCAGTAGGTGTCCGGGAAATGGGGGGATATGAATATGAGGTTCATAAAGGAGTATGTTTTATTTTCTTCTGATACGCGGCGCATGGCTCCGCGGGATATTTCAAATGCCTCTCCGTAGAGGGTGCTGCGGCCGTTTTCCACTTTCACATAACCGCCGTCACGGAAGGTGTAGAAACGGTGCCCCCAGCTGTCCGGGAAGGCTATGTCTTCAAAAAGGCGGAGTCCGTCCACCGTTGCCCAGCGGACCTGCTCCATATGGGGGATAAGCTGTATGTCCGTAAGGCCAAGGCCCCGTAGCCAACGCTTATACTGAGGGTCCACGGCTTCACCCGGAAGCTCCGGATGGGAATATACTCTATCGGCACAGTTCATGCTCCCGGCGCTGCAGCCCATAACCACCCCGTCAAATCCTTTCAGGATATCTTTAAGGCCGATTTCATGGATGAATCGGTTCTGGGTGGGCACATGCCCGCCGCAGAGGATCACCCAGTCTGATTCACTTACCAGGCGGGCAGTTTCAGAGGCATTGTGGCGGTCCAGCATCACAATGCTTTCCGTCTCTATTCCGGAGCGGTGGATGCAAAGGCTCATGCCTTTTTCCACGGAGTCCGTGAAACCTTTGTCGTCCGGGGCGGCGCTTACAAGCAGCACCCTGGGCTTCCGGCCAGGCCCCGTGACACGTGCAAGGGAAGCCTTTACATCGGAGAGGAATCCGTTATCCGGTGTAAAATGATCTTCCCCAAGTCTGGTGGGGCTGCCGGTAAGGTACAAAATCATAAGCTGTCCAGAATCTCCACAAAGGCTTTCTCGTCTTCCTCACTGATGAAGGCGGCCTCTATGGGGAGGTAGAAAAGGCGCTGCTTCAGGGCGTCCGGGACTACTTTCACTTCACGGAGGCGCTGGGCGTCCTTTTCCGTTGTCATGACGCACGCCGTGGGGGTTTCCTTTACGGCTGCAGCCATGGCTCGGACATCTCCCCTTGTAAAGCGGTGATGATCCGGATAATCCAGGCGCTTAACTATCTTGTAGGTGTCTGAAAGATAGCTCCTGAGAGGTGCATTATTGGCAATTCCGGACACCAGGACAACCTTGCTGGAGTACGTGTAGCGGGGATCGGCCTCCGGAAACACGGGCTCCGGGGAGGCATACTTTATTGAGGTGAAAAAGAGCCTTTGCTCCGGCTTCAGATTAAGCTTCCTTCTCATCTCCTGACGGGTCCAGCTGTCAAGTTCCGGGGGACATTTGGTGACAATCACAATATCGGCCTTGTAGAGCCTTGAGGGAAGGTCACGGAGACGGCCGTAAGGGAGGAGCCTGTCTTCATATACGGGCCTGTTATAGTCCACCAGCACGATGCTAAGGCTTGGATTCAGGCGGCGATACTGGAAGGCGTCGTCAAGCACAATGAGATCCGCCCCTTCAAGCTTCCTGCAGCCCTCAACCCTGTTTTTATCCACCGCAACGGTGACGCCGTGGAACTTCCGGGCTATCTGCAGGGGCTCGTCCCCCGCAAATGATGCCGATGAATCCGGCTGTACTATCTGGAAGCCGCGGGATTTGCGCTTGTATCCCCTTGAGAGGACGGCAAGGGGCTTGAAGCCCCAGCGATCGCTTACCCTGAGCTGCCTCAGGAGCATCTCCACGTGAGGGGTCTTGCCGGTGCCGCCAACGGTGATGTTCCCCACGCAGATTGTGGGGACATCGGCCTTGAAACTCTTTTTCCAGCCCTTATTGTAGGCAAGGTGCCTTAGCCTTAACCAGAGACCGTAAATCATTACATTGAAAGAACGTTGAGGACGGAGATAAGTTCCGTATTGATGGGTTTGTCCATCTTGATGGCACGGGAGATGGGAACATACACTATCTCGTCGTTCTTTATGCCCACCATAATGTTTCGCTGGCCCTCAAGGAGCGCCTCAATTGCGGCATAGCCCATACGGGAAGCCAGGATGCGGTCATATGCGGAAGGGGTGCCGCCCCTCTGGAGGTGGCCAAGGATTGTGACGCGGGCGTCAAACTGAGGGTATTCGTTCTTGATACGTTCTGCGTAGTACATTGCCCCGCCGTGGCCGTCCTTTTGCGATTCTGAAACAAGCACTATTGCGCTGTTCTTGGATTTGCGCTTTCCCCTCTCGATGAATTCGGCCAGCTGGTCAACGTCCGTCTTCCCTTCCGGGATGATGGCAGCCTCTGCGCCGGAAGCGATTGCGCTGTTCTGGGCAAGGAAGCCGGCGTCACGGCCCATAACCTCTATGAAGAAGATTCGGTCATGGGAATTTGCGGTGTCGCGGATCTTGTCCACACATTCAACAATGGTATTGAGGGCACTGTCGTAGCCAATGGTGGAGTCAGTGCCGTAGAGGTCATTGTCAATTGTTCCGGGAAGGCCGATGATAGGGATATCGTACTCCCTTGCAAACAACTGGGCACCAGTAAGGGAGCCGTTACCGCCAATGACGACAAGGGCATCGATACCAGCCTCAACCATATTCTCATAGGCGGCCTTACGGCCTTCTGCAGTCATGAAAGCCCCGCAGCGGGCGGTCTTGAGGATGGTTCCGCCCCTCTGGATGGTGTTGGAAACGGAAGAGGATGTGAACTTCACGAACTCCTTCTCAATGAGTCCCTGGTAACCCCTCATTATGCCAATCACGTTCATGTCGTGGTAGCGGGCGGTGCGGGTAATGGCCCTGATGGCGGCGTTCATTCCCGGGGCGTCTCCTCCGGAGGTCAGAATGCCGATAGTCTTGATTTGACGTTCCATATTGTTTGTGCTAATATCTTACAAAGATAGCAATTTTTCAGAGACCGTAAGCACCTTCAGGTTCAGGCGCTTCAGCGCCCCACCGCTGCGCCACGTAATCAAGGGTGCGCATTATCTCCTCAGGGTCCTTGGATGTCACCAGTTTGATGCGCGTTTCCTTGAAATCCCTGAGGCCCTTGAAGTAGCATGAAAGGTGACGGCGCATCTCGTATACTCCCGTGACGGGGCCTTTGAGGTCAAGGGACAGCTGAAAATGGCGTTTGGCAAGCCTCACGCGGTCTTTTACATTCATTGGCGGGAGCTCTTCCCCGGTGTCAAGGAGGTGGCGGATCTCTGTGAATATCCAGGGATGGCCGAAGCTTGCCCTGCCCACCATGATGCCGTCCACGCCGTATCTGTCAAAGGCTTCCTTTGCCTTTGCAGCGGTGTTTATGTCTCCGTTACCTATGATAGGGATGTACATGCGGGGGTTGTTCTTAACCTCCCCGATTAGGGTCCAATCGGCCTCACCTTTATACATCTGGCAGCGGGTGCGGCCATGGATTGTAAGGGCCGATATCCCCGTGTCCTGAAGGCGCTCTGCAAGGTCTACGATGATTTTTGAGGAGTCGTCCCAGCCAAGGCGGGTTTTCACGGTGACGGGCTTCCCAACTGCCTCCACGATGGCTTTTGTGATAGCCACCATCTTGTCCGGCTCCCTCATCATGCCGCTTCCGGCGCCGCGGCCGGCGATCTTTGAGACGGGGCAGCCGAAGTTGATGTCAATTATATCGGCCCCGTGACCTCCGGCAAGTTCCTTTGCACGTTCCGCCATCTTTGCGGCGTTCACCATTGCCTCAGGGATGTTTCCGTAGATCTGGACCGCTACGGGAGCCTCCTCCTCAAGGGTGTGCATCTTGGCTATGGTCTTTGAAACGTCCCTTACAAGGCCGTCAGAGCTCACGAACTCCGTTGTTACCATTGCAGCCCCGGCCTCACGGCACAGTATCCTGAAGGATGCGTCCGTCACATCCTCCATGGGCGCCAGAGTCACCGGCCTCTCCCCAAGATCCACATTCCCTATTTTCATACTGCAAATTTACTCATTTTTTCCTTTCCTGCCCACCCATTGTAATGCCGATGCGGTGGAGGTTATATTGCTAGTAATCAGACGTTTACACAAGTATTTGGGAATACCGGTAATCCCAAAGAGTCTTGTAATTAGCTGTGTTTCAACGATTTAACCTCCACCGCGAATTACGGCCTGGTCCAATGAATCCTTATGCCGTCACGCTCCATCCCTCGGAACCAAGTCATCTGGCGCTTGGCAAACTGATGGATGGCATTGCCAAGGCCCACAACCATATCATCGTAGGATAGTTCTCCCAAGACATACTGTGTAACGAACTTATACTCCAGACCGTAGTATATAAGGTCCGGGGCCGGAACTGTTTCAAGAAGGCCGCGGACTTCCTCCACCAGACCCTCATTCAGGCGCTCCTCCAGGCGGCGGTCTATACGGGCAACGCGCTCTTCGCGGCTAACAAGTGTGCCGATATAATATGGCTTCTGAGGCAGCCTGGAAGGGTCTACGCCGTTCTGCTTTTCAAATTTGTATGCCTTGGTGGCGGCCTCAATGTAAAGGCCTGAGCCGCCGCATAGGATTGGAATTGCGCCTTTGGCACGCACTGCCGCCCAGGCATCGGCAAAAGCCGCCTGGTACTGGTAGATGTTGAACTTTGCCCCGGCCGGCACAATGTCAATGAGGTGATAGGGAACGTCATCGTACTCGCAGAGGTCCTTTCCGGTGCCGATATCCATCCCCCTGTACACCTGCCTGCTGTCGGCCGATAGAATCTCGGGAGATGGCCGGTCGGGGCCGGCCATGACGTCACCCCCGGCTTGACCGGGGGTCTCCTGCCGTAGCGCCTTTGCAAGCTGCACGGCATACCGCGTTTTGCCGGATGCGGTGGGGCCAACTACGCAGATGAGGTCAATATCCCCGGCGGCATAAGCCCTGGCCAGGGCCTCCGGGTCAATGACCTCGGGGTCCGGCAGTTTTGCCATCGGGGGAATGCCGGGGCGGTCCGGCAGCAGTTCTGTGCGGTTCATACCGCAAAAATACACATTTTTTTACTACCTTTGCAATCCTATGCCAAAAGCGAAGAGCACCATACAGATCAAAAACCGCCGGGCCTCGTTCGATTACGAGTTCCTGGAAACCTATACCGCCGGCATCCAGTTGGTGGGAACGGAGATCAAGTCCATCAGGGCAGGAAAGTGCTCGCTGCAGGATGCATACTGCTTCTTCTCAGGCAACCAGCTGTTTGTGCGCGGTATGAACATAGCCCAGTACCACTGGGGCAGCTGGGGCCAGCATGAACCCGTGAGGGATCGTCGTCTGCTCCTTAACCGTAAGGAACTCAGGCACTTGCAGCAGGAGGACAAGCAGAAAGGTCTTACTATCATAGCGGTGAAACTCTTCATCGCAGATAACGGCTATGCCAAGCTCCTCATAGCCCTGGCAAAGGGTAAGAAGGAGTACGACAAACGTGAAAGCATCAAGGCCAAGGACCTCCGCCGTGAGATGGACCGTAACGGGTACTGATTCTGAGTGGAGGTTAATCCATTGAAACACAGTTAATTGCAAGACTCTTTGGGATTACCGGTAATCCCAAAGACTTGTATAAGCGTCTGATTACCAGCAACATAGCCTCCACTGCGTCGGCATTACCGGCAAGGGGATGCTAATCCAGTGACTGGGAAGTGGAGACGGACATGTACATCATGCGGGAGTATTCCTCCGGGGTGATGGAAGCGAAGAGATAGTGCACGGGGTCACACACAACGCCATTTTTCCAAAGTTCAAAATGAAGGTGAGGGGCCGATATCCCCGTGGATACACCCACCTCCCCTATCTTCTGACCCGTACGGACCTTCATCTGCGCAAAGATATTGATGTCTCCAAGGAGGCAGTATCGGGACACATAACCGTTGCCGTGATTTATCTCAACAACGTTCCCAAGGCCCTTCCTGGAATGGGTGACCTTGGAGACAATTCCCGGAGCCGCGGCATAGACCGGGGCGCCCTGGGGTGCGATGAAATCAATTCCGTCATGCTGCATCTCAAGTTTGTAAACGGGATTATGCTTGGGACCAATGGAAGCGCCTGTTTGCACATAAGACATTCCCTTCAGTGGCAGGGACAGCGGCGGAATACTGTCTCGGCGGCCCTTCAGAAGGATGCGGAATACCTCGGCAAAATTATCGTCCACAGTATCCGACATAAGAATGAGCCTTTCTGAGGCCGATGCCGCCGCTGAAAGGTAGAAACTCTCTGAGAGGGAGTCACTGTCGGCTATTAAATCGGCCGCAGTAATGGCATCAAGGGATGGAGGCGTTGTCTCAAAGAGCTGGCGGTAGATTGCGTCGTCCTTCACAAGGAGGCCGTCCACAACATCCCCGATGAGCCTGTCCTTATTCCGGATATCCCTGTACATGGACTTGTAGAGGTTGTTTTCCCTCTGAAGACGCCGCTCTTCCTCAGTAGAGAAAATGAGCGCAAACAGGATATACAACACCACCGACAGCGAAACCGTTGCCACAAGATAGCGCACAATTGAGCCAAGTATCTTACTGAACTTACTCATTTGCCTTCAGGCCTCCTCACCAGTTCATAATAATCCTTGGGCGGAATGTCCAGATCCATGTACAAGGCCGGATTCACGTAATCCTTGCGGTACATGACTTCATAGTGAAGATGCGGGCCTGTGATTCGGCCGCTCTTTCCTGAAAGGCCGATACAGTCTCCCCTCAAAAGTTTCTGCCCTTCCTCAACGAAGATCTCAGACATATGCGCATAACGCGTCTTGTAACCGAACCCGTGGTCTATCTCCACGTGGTTGCCGTAACCCTTGCGTTCATGCGCCACCTTCACCACAACGCCGTCTCCGGTTGCGTAGATGGGGTTACCCGGAGGACAGGCGAAGTCCATTCCCGTATGGCGCTTGGTGTACCCGAGGAGAGGGTCCGAGCGGAACCCGAAAGGACTGGACATATGATAAGTGTTTCGGTCAGTGCTCATTGGCGGAATTGCAGGAATATGCGCCGCCATATCACCGGCGCTGTTCTGGAGGATGGTTATGTCGTCAAAGGATTTTGACTGGACATAAGCCCTCTTCTCTATTATGTCCTGGCGGCGGACAACGGCCTCCAGGGAGGTCCCAGCCAGTTTTTCATACCGGTTTTCACCGCCTATTCCAGAGCCTCTCACTTCAGGTGGAATCTCATCCAGGCCATACACGCTGCGGTATATTTTGTCGTCCCTCACTTCCAGAAGGGAGAGGAGCTCCTCCTGATGGTCCATATGCGTTGAGAGCCTCTCCACGCGTGCCCTCCAGTCCATATTGCGGCGTTTGAGGATAGCGGTCTTTGGAAGGTCAAGCCCCAGGACCTGCACATAAATCCACATATAGAAAAGGAAAGATACAATGCCGCCAAGCAGCACCAGGACCAGTTTCCACCACTCACGGGCGGGCAGCTGCTGGAGGCTGTCGATGAAGTCTTCCGGGCTTACGATGTATTTCTGCAACTTGGACGGCATATCGTGCAAATATATGCATTATTTCTGAAACTGCCCTCCTTCCCACACATTCTATGCCCGCGCGTTGGGAAAATCGGCCAAAAATACTTATTTTTGTAGGCTATAATGAGATTCCCGATCGGTGTCGGGAATGACAGAACCGCAAATGAAACAAACATACTATATGACTTCTAAAGAAATCCGCCAGAAGTATCTGGACTTTTTCGCCTCAAAGGGCCATACCGTGGTGCCCAGCGCCCCTATGGTAATCAAGAACGACCCTACCCTTATGTTCACCAACGCCGGCATGAACCAGTTCAAGGACATCTTCCTTGGCAATGCCGCCCCCAAGTTCCCCCGCGCAACAGACTCCCAGAAGTGCCTCCGCGTGAGCGGAAAGCACAATGATCTGGAAGCCGTGGGCCACGACGGCCGCCACCACACAATGTTTGAGATGCTTGGGAACTGGAGCTTTGGAGATTACTTCAAGAAAGAGGCAATAGACTGGGCCTGGGAGCTTCTCACGGAGGTTTACAAGATAGACAAGACCAAGCTTTACGCAACCGTTTTTGAAGGAAGCACTGAGGACGGCACCACCCTTGACACGGAAGCCCGCGAAGCCTGGCTGAAGCATCTCCCCGCAGACCACGTGCTCACAGGAAACAAGCACGACAACTTCTGGGAAATGGGAGACACCGGTCCCTGCGGCCCCTGCTCCGAGATCCACATAGACCTGAGGCCGGACTCCGAGATTGCAAAGATCCCCGGCAATAAGCTTGTGAACACGGACAACGACGACGTAATTGAAATCTGGAACCTCGTGTTCATGCAGTATGAGCGTAAGGCCGATGGCCACCTGGAGCCACTCCCCGCAAAGAGCATCGACACTGGCATGGGCTTCGAGCGCCTCTGCATGATCCTCCAGAACAAGAAGTCAAACTACGAGACCGACGTCTTCTCCGGCCTTATCGGCAAAGTGGAGGAATTCTCCGGTCACAAATACGCAGAAGGCGGTAACGTTGAGGTAGCGATGAGGGTTATCGCAGACCATATCCGCGCAATCGCCTTCTCAATTGCCGACGGCCAGCTTCCTTCCAACGTGAAGGCCGGCTACGTTATCCGCCGCATCCTCCGCCGCGCAGTGCGTTACGGCTACACCTTCCTTGGCTTCACGGAGCCGTTCCTTTGCCGCCTCATCCCTCAGCTTGTGGCCGATATGGGAGAAGCCTATCCTGAGCTCCAGGCCCAGCAGAAGCTTATTTCCAACGTCATCAAGGAGGAAGAAAACGCCTTCCTGCGCACCCTGGACCGCGGTATCAGGATGCTTGAGGACAACATGGCCAAAAACGCCGCCACCAAGGTGATCCCCGGAACGGACGCATTTGTGCTCTACGACACCTACGGCTTCCCCATAGACCTTACGGAACTGATTGCCGCAGAAAAGGGCTACACCGTAGACATCAGGAACTTCAACATAGAGCTTGAGAAGCAGAAGGAGCGCGCCCGCAACGCCACCGCCAACGAATTCGGAGACTGGATGGTGTTCAATGAGGCCGATGTAGTGTTCGAGGGCTACGACACCCTCCGCGTCACCGGCGCCCGCCTCCTGAAGCAGCGCACAGTGAAGCAGAAGAACAAGGAATACTTCCAGCTTGTGTTTGACCACACCCCGTTCTACGCAGAGATGGGCGGCCAGGTAGGTGATACCGGCTACATCGAAGGAGAGAACGGAGAACGCATACAGATCCTTAACACGGTGAAGGAAAATAACCTCACGATACATCTTGCAGAGCGTCTTCCTTCACGCAGCACCCAGTCCTTCACCCTTGTGGTGGACAACGTCCGCCGCAGGCACATCCAGAACAACCACACCTGCACCCACCTCCTGCACCAGGCCCTTCGCGTGGTGCTTGGAACTCACGTGGAGCAGAAGGGTTCCTTCGTGGGCCCGGACTACTTCCGCTTTGACTTCTCGCACTTTCAGAAGATGACGGATGAGGAGCTCCGCGCCGTTGAAACCCGCGTGAACCAGCTCATCCGCTCCGACTTCCCGCTCATCGAAAAGCGTGACGCCACCATGGATGAGGCCAAGGCCATGGGCGCCATGGCCCTGTTTGGAGAAAAGTACGGAGACGTGGTACGCGTCGTCCGCTACGGAGATTCCGTGGAGCTCTGCGGCGGCACCCACACCCCGTCAACGGGTACTATCGGCCTGTTCAAGATTGTTTCTGAAGGCGCCGTTGCGGCTGGTGTCCGCAGGATCGAGGCCGTCACGGGCGGCAAGGCCGAGGAAACCATCCACCATATGGAAGACCTCCTGAAGGGCCTTAAGAACCTCATGAACAACGTCCCGGACCTCCAGGGCGCAATTGAGAAGCTGGTAGCGGAGAATGCCGATGTCCGTAAGCAGCTTGAGGCCGTGGCAAATGAAAAGGCCGCACAGCTTGCGCAGAAGCTGGAAGCATCGGCCCAGGAGATAAATGGCATCAAGGTGGTACGCTTTGACCACTCCATAGATCCCGCAATGGCCCGCAACGTGGCCCTGCTTTTGCAGAAGAAGGTGCAGAATTTTGCACTGGCCGCAGCCTTTGCCTTTGACGGCAAGCCCAACCTGGTGCTCATGTATTCCCAGGACCTCGTAGCCAAGGGGAAGAACGCCGGAAAGGACATCCGTGAAGCCGCAAAGTTCATCCAGGGCGGCGGCGGCGGACAGCCCGGCCTTGCAACAGCCGGCGGCCGCAACATTGAAGGCCTCGCCCAGGCACTTGATGCACTTGTGGATATTGCTGTGAAATAGTGAAAAAGTTAGACCAGTTCATACTTAAGACATTCGTGGGGCAGTTTTTGGCTATCCTCGCGATCGTGACCTTTATCCTTGTCATGCAGTTCCTGTGGCTGTATATTGACGAGCTTGTGGGTAAGGGTCTTGAACTTAAGGTGATACTGGAGTTCCTCATGTGGGGCGGTTTCCAAACCCTCCCCCTGGCAATCCCGCTTGCCACCCTGCTGTCATCCATGATGACCCTGGGAGACATGGGAGAACACTTTGAGCTCACGGCCATGAAGGCCGGCGGCATCTCCCTGGCAAGGGTACTGGTGCCAATGACCATCGTAAGCCTTTTCATATGTGTGGGCGCTTTCTTCGTGGGAGACAGGCTGGTTCCTTATTCAATCAACCAGATCTTCACCATGAGGGACGATATCGGCCGTACAAAGTCAGAGATCAAAATCCCTTCAGGAACCTTCTACGATGGAATTGACGGCTATATCCTCCGCGTAGACAGCAGGGACAAAAAAACCGGAATGATGCACGGCATCCAGGTGTATGACCACACCTCCGGGGCCGGAAACCTACGGATCACGGTGGCCGACAGCGGAATGCTCAAGATGGCTAAGTCCAAGGATTACCTCACCTTCATGCTTTACGACGGCACCAATTACCGTGAGGAGAACAGGCGAAAGTACAGGGACACTTCCCTGGCTCTCCAGAGAGTGAGGTTCCACAGGCAGGAACTGGTGATTCCCCTGGAGAACTACGCCTACAAGCAGTCGGATTCCGCACGTTATGGAGAGCAGGTGAAGTCCATGAACCTCAAGCAGTTAAAGCACGGGCATGATTCCCTTGTGAACCTTGTTGACCAGGGCACCATAAAGCACGTGAAGGACTTCCAGAGGGACAACGGCCTGAATTACAAGAAGCAGCTGGACACCACGTGGAGGGAACAGGGGTCCGTAAATTTCGAGGTCCCGGAAAACTGGAAATTCAAGTCCCTCAAGGACAGGCAGAAGGCCCTTGAAGGGGCTCTTCAGGTGGCAAGGCAGTATGAGAATATAGCCCGCAGCCAGATTTACGACTCCTACGACTACATCAACCTCATCCATCGCAACGACGTAGAGATGTGGAAGAAGTATGCCCAGGCGCTGGCCTGCCTGCTGCTGTTCTTCATAGGCGCCCCGGTTGGGGCCATACTCAAGAAGGGCGGCCTGGGTGCCCCTGCGGTCATTTCCCTGCTGTTCTTCGTGCTGTACTGGGTCATAGACATCACGGGAGAAAGGCTTGCCAGCAACGGTGCCACAACGGCTTTTGTGGGGAAATTCATATCGGCCTTTGTTCTGGCGCCTATAGGAGGCTTCCTTACCGTAAAGGCCGTGGGAGACAAGAACCTGTTCCACTGGGACGGATTCATGATTGGATTCAGAAAGGTTAAGAGTCAGATTATCAGAATGTTCAGAAAGACAAGGATAGTTTATATGGGCACCCCGGAATTCTCCGTGGGCCCGCTGGATGCCCTCCGCAAGAAGGGTTACAAGGTGGTTGGTGTAGTTACCGTTCCGGACAAACCCTCCGGCCGAGGCCTCAAGATGCAGGAAAGCGCCGTGAAGCAGTACGCCGTGAAGGAAGGACTTCCAGTGCTGCAGCCTGAAAAGCTAAAGGACGAGGAATTCCTTTCCGCCCTCAGGGCCTTCAGGGCCGATCTTTTTGTGGTGGTCGGCTTCCGCATGCTGCCGGAAGTTGTGTGGGCCATGCCTAAGCTTGGTACGTTCAACCTTCACGCAGCCCTGCTGCCGCAGTACCGCGGCGCAGCTCCCATCAACTGGGCCGTCATAAACGGAGAGAACATCTCCGGCGTCACCACCTTCATGATTGACAAGAAGATTGACACCGGCGGAATCATCCTCCGCTCAGAGTGCCATGTTGAGTCCACGGACACCGCCGGAGACCTCCATGACAAACTCATGGAACTGGGCTCCGAGCTTGTGATAGAAACCGTTGAAGGTCTTATCCAGCATAATGTAGAGCTCCGCGTACAGAGAAGTTTCATCCAGGGTTCAGAGCTCCTGAAGCCCGCTCCCAAGATTACCCGTGAACTCCAGCACATTGACTGGAGGGACACCACAAAACACGTCTACAACCTCATCCGAGGCCTGTCTCCCTACCCCTGCGCCTTCACGGAACTGGTGCAGGACGGAGAAGAACCCATCCAGCTCAAAGTCTTCTTCGGAGAAATGCGGATGGACCTTCACGGAGAGCCCGGAACCGTTCTCTCTGACGGCAAAACCTACTTTGCCATTGCCACCGAGGACGGCGCCATTGCCATCACGGACCTCCAGCTTGCCGGCAAGAAGCGTATGGACGTGAAGTCCTTCCTCCTTGGCTTCCGCAACCCCACTTCTTATGTAGCCACCCAGGGCACCTCCAAGGCCGAGATAGCCAAAGCCGCCCCCCATGAAGATGAATAGGTCAGAGGGTATTATATCGAAAACCTCTGGCCACCCTCGGCCGGATAAGAGGGAGGGGCCCATAGCAGGCGCAAAGCGCCGGCGCATGGGAGGGGTCGCGAAGCGACGGTTGGCGATATAATACCCTCTGACCTATGGATAGCATCATCATATTATGTGACGGGGCGTACCCCACTGAGCCGTATCCGCTGTTTCTGCTGGAAAGCGCAGAGGCGGTAGTGTGCTGCGACGGGGCGCTGGAGAAATTCGCACAGCATTTTCCGGGGCGTATGCCGCTTGCCGTTGTAGGAGACATGGATTCACTTCCAGAAGACCTTAAGAGGCCGTTTTCAGCGGTTCTTTTCCATGAGACGGAGCAGGATTATAATGACCTCACCAAGGCTATGCGCTGGGCGCTCCGTGAGCACCCGGAAGCGGAAGAGATTGTGATTCTTGGTGCAACGGGGCTCAGGGAAGACCATACTATCGGCAATCTTGGACTCCTTATGGAATATACGCGCATGTTTGACCTTGGAGACCGGAAGGTTTCAATGGTTTCTGACTACGGCACCGCCTTTGCCATCACGGATACCTGCGAGCTGCACCTTGGCGAAGGCCGGCGCTTCTCCCTTTTCAGTGCCGATAACTCCCTCCGCATCACCTCCAGGGGCCTCCAGTGGCCCCTTGACGGCGTGGTCTTCGACGCCTGGTGGAAAGCCACCCTCAACCGCACCACGGAGCCAATAGTCTCCCTCACTTTCAACCACCCTTCATCGGCCCTTGTGATGGTGGACTAGGAAAACTGCTCAAAGCTAAGTACTTAACCTTCAACACATTATACAAAGTGCCATGCCTCTGGAAAGGCACGGCACTTTTCACAAGTAATTTTGTATCAATTGTTTAACGTTGCGCGCTATCTACTCTGCCGCGGCGGATGCAATGACTTCTTCCAGTTTTGAGCGGTCCATCTGGCCGTCAATGGACAGGAAGGTGGTCTCTGTGCCGTCTTTTGCCAGCATTAGAAGGGAGGTTACCGTCTTGTTGTCCCCAACGGAGTAAAGGCGCATCACTTCTCCGTCTTCCTTTGCTTCCATGAGGAGCTCGTACTTGCTCTTGTTAAGGCCGCGGGATACTTCCCCGTAGAGCTTTTCTCCGGTAGCGGCGTCCTCAGTGGACAGGAGATAGAAGCCGTTCATGGACTTTATGATGGGGGTGAAGTTCACATCTTCATCGGCCAGTTCAACATCTGGGATCTTGCCAATGAGCCTGAACATTGCCGGGGAAATGTACACGGCGCTTACCCCGGGAAGGTCAGAGTACTTGTTGTATAGGTCCTTGCCACCCTGGGCAAAGGCCGGGAGAGCCAGCGCAATGGCTGCTATTATTGCGTATATCTTTTTCATTTCCAATAGTTTAGCTTGTTAAATGTGGATTCTGCATCTTCCAGTTTTACGGAAGCGCTGTTTACTGAGCCGGAGATCTTGCAGAGGGCGTTCTCCACTGCGGCGTAGGCAAGGTAAGGGTCGTCAAAGGTATCTGCAGGGGTATCTGCAGGCTTTCTGAGGCCGATAAATCCCGCCACCACAACAACTGCCGCTGCTGCTGCGCTCCATGCAATGACCGGTGCCTTGCGGGAAGGGATCTTCACGGAAAGGTCTCCGGGGACGGGTATGCTTTCATCGGCCCCTATCCTTTCAAGTTCCTCTACGGAGAGTTTCTCTATTTCCTTGATTGATTTCATAGCAGTTGTTTTAATCTTTTTCTTGCCAGGGACACCTGGACCCTGATGTTTAGGCCGCTGAGGCCCGTACGTTTTTCTATCTCTGAGTAATCCAGCCCTTCTATCACCCTCATTGAAAGCAGTTTCCTCTGACTTTCCGGGAGAGAGTCCATCGCTTTCCGGACGCCCTCAAGCTGCTCCCGGAGGGCAAGGTCTTCGTCGGGCGGACCCTTGACGGCCATTTCCTCTTTGAGAGTATCTGACGGGAGCCTTTTTCTGATACGGTCTATGCAGAGGTTCCGTATCATGAGGGAGCCGTAGGACTGAGGGTTCCGGATCAGTTCCAGGTGGTCCCTGAGGTTCCAGAGCTTCAGGTATAGGTCCTGGACGGCGTCCCTTGCATCGGCCTCATTCTCTAATATATAGAATGCAATGCGGTAGAAGCGCCCCTGCAGGGGGATCCATATGTCCTGGAAGGCCTGACGTGTCATTGCGCAACTTCCATGAGCTTTCCGATATTCTCCAGCGCAATGCTGCCGTTGACACAGATGACGGCTTCGTCGGGGCAGTAGATCACAATGTCATGAAGGCTGGTGCCGTCATCGTGGCCGTAGATCTTTACAACGTCTCCGTCGTCTTTAGCCTCAAGGATAAGTTCCATTTTTTCAAAGAGAGAATCAAGCTTAGCGCAGAAGGCGGTTTTGTCGGCCTCCGAAGCGTCCTCAAAGTCAACTACGGTAAGTTTCTTTATGCCCTTGAAGGCATTCAGGGCAGCGCGGTCCTCCGCATCCAGATCCTTGTCCATACTTGCGGCAACGCCAAGGGCGCTGATGAGAACGCGTCCCATGGAGACCACTTCAAATCCGTCCTTGCTGCCATACTGACGGGCAAGCGCCGAAACCTCCGACGGTTTTCCGGCCCATGTGCAGCATACTGTGCCAAGGACCATTGCGATAATGATTAAAGTCTTTTTCATATGTTCTTAAAATGTTTGCATCAAAAAGCCGGCCACATATAGGACGTGACCGGCGTAAAAATGTTAAAAGATTTCCTTAGTGAAAAACTCCGGGCTGGCATTACGGGTGCACCAGGGTGCCTACTTTTTCTCCGGAGAGGAGTTTGGTGAGGTTGCCGGTGGCGTTCATGTCAAAGACGATGATGGGCATCTTGCCGTCACTGCAGAGGGCGTAGGCGGTCTGGTCCATCACCTTGAGGTGCTTGGAGATGGCCTCATCGAAGGAGAGTTCATCGTACTTTGTGGCCGATGGATCCTTCTCAGGGTCTGCGGTGTAGACGCCGTCTACGCGGGTGCCTTTGAGGAGGGCATCGGCCCCAATCTCAAGGGCGCGAAGCGCTGCGCCGCTGTCTGTGGTGAAGAAGGGGTTGCCGGTGCCGCCGGCGATGAGGGCAACGCCGCCGCGCTCCATGAGCTTCACGGCTTCATCCCTCATATAATACTTTGCATAGGGCTCCATGGGGGTAGAGGTAAAGACCTCTGCCTCAACGCCTTCCGCCTTAATAAACATCTTGAGGGCCAGGGCGTTGATGACGGTTGCAAGCATTCCCATCTTGTCTCCGTCCACACGGTCAAAGCCCTTGCCTACGCCCTGAAGGCCGCGGAAGATATTGCCGCCGCCGTTCACTATGGCTATCTGGAGGCCGGCCTTTGCTGCCGATGCCACTTCCTTTGCATATTTTTCCAGCCACTGGGTGTCAAGGCCTTTGCCGGCGGGGCCGCCGAGGCTTTCTCCGGAGAGTTTGAGAAGAACGCGTTTATACATAAATAGATGTTTTAATGTCAAACAAAAGTACCGAAATATTGGTAAACTTCCAAGAAAGATTCCTATATTTGTGAAGTGGAAATAAATTTAACTAAACTATAATGGCTAATTTTTTAACCTCCTCCATCGGCAAGAAGTTCATCCAGAGCGTAAGCGGTGCTTTCCTGGTAATTTTCCTCCTTCTCCACGGCACCATCAACTTCTTCTCCGTCATTGACTCACTCAAAGGTAATTTCGGCAAGGTTGCCCTAGACGCCTTCCCCTATACCCACGGAGACGGCTGGTTCCAGCTTGGCTGCGACTTCATGTCCTCCCCCGTCATCACCATCATGGTTCCCATCCTGGCCCTGGGTTTTGCCATCCATATCCTCTACGGCATCTGGCTCAGCTATGAGAACGTAGTGAAGCGCGGCGGCCTCAAACGCTATGAGGTTGCCTCCAAGGCAAAGAACGACAGCTGGAGCGCAAAGAACATGGCAGTACTCGGAATCATCGTCCTTGGTTTCCTTGCCTTCCACCTCACCCACTTCTGGGCAAAGATGCAGCTTCAGGAATTCATGGGCGGGGAAGCGGAGAATCCTTACTATCTTCTCCTTGCAACCTTCCGCAACTGGTGGGTAGTAGCCCTTTACATCGTATGGTTCATTGCCATCTGGCTGCACCTCAACCACGGTTTCTGGAGCATGTTCCAGACCATCGGCTGGAATAACAAGAAGTGGCTTGTGCGCCTCAAATGGATTGGCACTATCGTTGCCACCCTCATCATCCTGCTGTTTGTCTGCACCGCACTCAACGCCTGGTATGAAGCCAACTTTGTTACGGCTTCCGCAGAGTGGACTGCACCCCTTCTTGCAAATTTTTAAAAATTTTTCTTGCATATTAAAAATCAATTCCTCATCTTTGTAACAGAATGAGAATGAGTAACAATAACAATTGGTGGCGCACTTGCAGTTAGAACCTGTAAGTCGCTTCGCCGTATAGTTATATGTATAGATTGGCCTGCTGACTTACAGCAGGCCATTTTTTTGATTTTTATTTAAACCCTTAATATTATGCGACAGAAAAAGTACCTGCTCCCGGAGAGCGAAATCCCCACCCATTTCTTCAACATCCAGGCAATCATGCCCAACAAGCCCCTGCCTTTCCTTCACCCCGGCACAAAGCAGCCGCTTAAGCCTGAAGACCTATATCCCATCTTCTGCAAGGCCTGCGCCGACCAGGAACTGAACCAGACAGACGAGTGGATCCCCATCCCGGAGCCCATCCGCGAGCAGTATGCCGCATACCGCTGCACGCCACTTGTACGCGCCTATGAACTGGAAGAAGCCCTGGGCACCCCTGCACACATCTACTTCAAGAACGAGAGCGTGAGTCCGGCAGGTTCTCACAAACTCAACTCCGCCATCGCCCAGGCATACTATGCCAAGGAACAGGGCATCACCAACCTCACCACTGAGACCGGTGCCGGCCAGTGGGGAGGTGCACTCAGTTATGCCACCAAGAAATTCGGCATTGACTGCGCAGTATATATGGTTAAGGTAAGCTATGAGCAGAAGCCCTACAGGCGCTCCATTATGCAGACTTTCGGCGCGGCCATCACCCCTTCCCCTTCTATGAGTACCCGTGCCGGTAAGGACATCATCACACGCAACCCCAACGACCAGGGATCCCTTGGCTGCGCTATCTCCGAGGCCATCGAACTTGCCGTAAGCACACCTAACTGCAAGTATGCCCTTGGCTCTGTGCTCAACCACGTTTGCCTGCACCAGAGTATTATCGGCCTTGAAGCGGAAAAGCAGATGGAACTTGCCGGTGAATATCCGGACATTGTGATTGCCTGCTTCGGCGGCGGATCAAACTTCTCCGGCATTGCATATCCCTTCATGCGTCACAACATCCAGGACGGCAAGAAGACCCGCTTCATTGCGGCAGAGCCTTATTCCTGCCCCAAACTCACCAGGGGTAAATTCGAGTACGACTTTGGCGACGAGGCCGGCATGACTCCCCTCCTCCCCATGTACACCCTTGGTCACACCTTCAAGCCCGCTTCAATCCACGCAGGCGGTCTCAGGTACCACGGCGCCGGCGTCATCCTTTCCCAGCTCATGAAGGACGGCTTCATGGAGGCTGTGGACATTGAGCAGAAGGATTCCTTCGCGGCAGGTGTGCTGTTTGCCCGCACGGAGGGCATCATCCCCGCTCCGGAAAGCTGTCACGCAATTGCAGCCACCATCCAGGAGGCCCTGAAGTGCAAGGAGACAGGTGAAGCCAAGACCATCCTCTTCAACCTCTCAGGCCACGGATTTGTGGATATGGCCGCCTACGACCAATACTTCTCCGGCGAAATGCAGAACTACCACGTCTCCGACGAAGACCTGGCAAAGTTCATAAAATCCGCCGATGCTCTTAACAAATAATTGAACGGGAAAGGGCCTCCAGATTGGGGGCCTCTCCTGTAAAGAGGCCGTAGCCGGCCACCGCCTGGTGGAAAATCCACCGAAGGCCGCTGATATACCGGCGGCAGGGAGCCTCTGAAAGTGACGGACGCTTGTACTCCGCCTCAAGGACCACGGCGCCGCCAAGCGGCATTCCCGGCACAACGGGGGCTCCTCCGGGAATGGTATAGATGACAAGGTCCGGGGTAAGCGTGCCGATATCCCCCAGCGGAACGGCCTCACACGAATGGGCAGCTGCAAGTGCGGCTGCCTTTTCATATGTGCGGTTGGCTATGGTGATGGTCCCGGAGCCAAGGATCTTAGCTCCCACAACAGCAGCCATGGCGGCTCCGCCAGCGCCTATGATAAGCGTATCCGAAGGCTGAAAGCCGGTCTCACGGACAGCACCCACAACGCCGTCAACATCCGTGTTGTGGCCGTGAAGAAGGCCGTCAGGGGCCTTTACCACAAGGTTCACGGCACCGCACTCCCTTGCTCCGTCAGAAAGGACATCCACCGCCCTGAAAGCGTCCTGCTTGTACGGGGCCGTGACATTTATGCCATGATAATCCTTCAGGAAACGCGCCCATGCTTCATCGAAGGGGGCGTCTATGAGGTCATAGGGGTATCGGCCTTCATAAGCCGCGGTAAAGAGGCGGGGACTGAGGGAGCCCGCTACAGGATGGCCGATAAGCGCAAAGCGTTTCATCTCCGAAGGAAGGTTTGGTGGATGTAGCACCACAGACCGGTCACGGCCTGGGACAGGAGCTGAGCCTCATGGTTGAGGGTGGCGTAAATCATGCCGCTGCCTATAGGAATGTCGTAGAGGGCCTGCATTACCGTTGCCACGGCACCGTGGTATGCCCCAAAGCCTCCCGGGACTGGTATTATGGTGGTGATGCTGCCGGTTACCATGAGGCCGAAGGCATCGGCCGAAGAAAGGGTGGTAAAAGGTTCTATATCATTTAGAGCCCATACTATCAGGGCGCTGGTGAGCCAGAAACTAATCCAAATTGATACGGTGTACAGTAGGAAGAGCCAAGGCTTTTTAAGTTTGCCGATTGTAGTAAGCCCCTTTCCTATGCCACAAATAAAGTTCCAGGATTTCCCCCAGATACCGCCGCGGCCCTGCAGCTTGCGGCAGAGGATGATGAAGGCTACTGCCAGAATCAAAATGACAAGAAGAGCCCATTTCATCACGCCACTAAACTGGAGATTGTCCTTCATTATGCCCCAGGACCCGGCCAGGAAAACCACGATACAGGAAATTAGGATCACGGCATCCACTGCTTTTTCGGCCAGATAAGTGCCGATGGCGGCGTCTACGGTGAGGTGCCTCTTTCCATCGGCCCCCTTGCCGGAATCCTTCACTATATAACCGATTTTTATTGCTTCACCAAGCTTTGGAAGGACCAGATTGGCGATGAAGCCTATCCCGTAGGCGTTGATCACTAGGGTTTTGGTGATGGTGGGATCTATTGGCTGAATGAGCATATGCCAGCGAAGGCCCCTCACCACAATGAAGACGCAGCCGACGACAAAGGACATGGCCACAAACTCCCACCTGCACATCCTTAATGCGGCAAGGAACTCCTTCAAGTCTATGGCTTTTACGCAAAACCATACCAGGACCACCGCTACGGCTGCCCAGAAGATGTACTGGAGGATATTTTTGACTTTATTGTCCATCGGCCTCACAAAGGTAATGGAAAATCCGTAAATTATGGTTATTTTTGTAGGTAATCTGACCTCATATGAAATCTATCTTAGGCATAGGCAACGCCCTTACGGACATCCTGGCCGTCCTCCCGGATGACACCCTCCTCAAGAAATTCCACCTCCCGCTTGGCAGCATGCAGCACGTGGATATGGAAACCGGAGACCGCATCTGGGAAGAGCTCAAGCAGTACGGCGTAAAGTATGTTCCCGGCGGCAGCGCGGCAAACACCATCACCTGCACGGCCATCTTCGGGATGGAGTCCGGCTTCCTTGGTAAAATCGGCAACGACGACCTTGGAAACCTTTTCAAGAGCACCATGGAGCAGTACGGAGTGAAGGCCCAGATGCTGTACTCGGAGAAATCCAGCGGCCGATGCATGGTGTTCATCACCGGAGCCAACGCAGAGCGCACTTTTGCCGATTACATGGGCGCCACACTGGAGTTGGGCCCCGAAGACCTTGACGCTTCCTTCTTTGAGGGCTACGATTACTTCCACATTGAAGGATATCTGGTCCAGAACCAGGAGCTCATCTCAAAGGCGGCACGTCTTGCAAAGGCTGCAGGCTGCACCATCTCCATAGATATGGCTTCCTACAATGTGGTTGAGTCCAACGATGCCTTCTTCCACAATCTTGTAGAAAACTACGTAGACATTGTGTTTGCAAATGAGTCGGAGGCCAAGGCATTTACCAAGATGGAGCCTCGTGATGCCATTGATGAACTTGCACGTCACTGCAAGATAGCCGTGGTGAAGGTCGGAAAGGCCGGGTCCATGGTCAAGTCCGGAGATGAATACTACTTCATAGAGCCCTGGCCGGCTACTCCAATTGATGCAACAGGTGCCGGAGACACCTATGCGGCAGGATTCCTCTATGCCCACTCCCTTGGAATGCCGCTTCTTGTGTGCGGCCAGATAGGCTCCATCATTGCCGCAAAGGTGGTGGAGGTTATCGGCACAAAGATAGATATCCCCCGCTGGAGAGAAGCGAAGGACGAGATCCGCGCACTCATCGCAGCAAATTCCAATGACCCCCTGCCGCCCCTTAACTGATGAAGAAATATCTTATAGTTTTCCTTATATCCATGGTGCCGCTCATAGAGCTTCGCGGCGCCATTCCTTATGCAGTGGGTTTTGGGCTCCCCATAGTGCCCTCCATCATTGTTTCCGTGCTGGGAAACATGCTGCCAGTACCGTTCATATTCCTTTTTGCACGGCGTATCCTGGACTGGGGCAAGGACAAGAAAGTGATAGGCGGCTTCTGCCGCTGGTGCCTTGAGAAAGGAGAGAAGGGCGGCCGCAAGCTTGAGGCCAAAGCCGGCGCCGGGCTGTATGTGGCCCTGCTGCTGTTTGTGGGCATTCCCCTCCCCGGCACCGGCGCCTGGACCGGCACCCTTGCCGCCAGCATCCTGGACATGGACTTCAAGAAAAGCGTCCTGTACGTACTCCTGGGGGTTCTTCTTGCCGGCGCCATCATGCTCCTCGCTTCCCTGGGTGTCTTTGGAGCCATAGACCTTCTGCACTAGAGACGCTCTGACGCAGCCATATCTCCTACCACATCCTTTACTGCCCTGGACCAGGTCCAAAAATACCGTGGACCAGGTCCAAAGATACCCTGGACCAGGTCCAAGCATTGACTGCCGCTTGGGGCTGTGTGATTGTTCCCCCCAGGCCCCGCGTTTGAGGCGTGGAGATAAATGATTGATTTATAACCAATTACACAAAAGAGGGTGCGATTTTTCTCGCACCCTCTTTTGCATAAGGAACTGATAATAAGCATGTTATCTTCACGGGCGTTTTGTAAAAGCACTGGCCCGGGCCACAAATGCCCTGCCCTGGACCAGGTCCAAGAACGACGTGGACCAGGTCCACTTTCTGTCATTATCCGTTTCAAAAGCCGTTTCAGTATCCGTTTCAGCAAATCGGCCTCTGGGACACATCTGAGGCATAGAAATGTGTCATAGTTTAATGTCTTGTCGTAGAAAACGTGCTGTAAATAACAAAAAACGGCCTCCTGCATAGTTGTAGAGAGGGTGTAAAATAAACGTTTCCCAGAGCAGTGAAACGGATAATTATTTATTCCTTTGTGCAATGAGAAGCAATGATGGCATATTCTATCACTGTTACCAACGGCCGAAGGACCGTGGTGTAATCTTTTATACCGTCTCTGATCATCTGCTCTACTTTACCATTTTTTGTGTTGTTATACCAAAGTATAGTGTTACGGTACTCAAGCTTGTCCAAATGCCGGACCATGTTCACCGCTCTATTATAGAAAATGAATATGGACAACTGGGCGCATGCCTCAATCTTGTAACATCACTCTTTGTCCGCGAATACAACAAAGCCCACGGCCGTAAGGGTCCCATGTTTGACACTCCGTTCGGCCGCGCACCCAAAAAGACAGACAAAAGCATCCGTACCAACCTTACGTATCTTGACAACAATCCTGTAGAAAGGAAGCTGGTGGAACTGGCGGAAGATTATAGATGGAACTACCTTGCTTATGCGGTGTCGGATCATCCATTCTCCCCAAAAATTCTCCTTAGGAAGGCTTCGATGCCGCTCAGAAGGGCATTGAAGATGGTGAAGGCCCGCTATTCAAAGGGCCGATACCTTACAGGAGCTCTTCTTAGGAGATTGTTTGATTCACTTCCAAACAGGACTGAATGTGAGCAGCTTACGGACTATATCATCGGCACATATTCTGTTATAGACCACAGGGCTGCCACAAGCTATTTCAAGTCTTATGAAAATGAACTTATCACCGCCCACGCCAATACCGGAAGTGAGTATGACATCAAGGAACATTTTATCGGCCGATCCGATGCCTGTTACGTCAAGATGACAAGGGTCCTTCTTGCCTCCGGTCTGGTGAAGGACATACACGATATCTACTACCTGACACCGGAAGAAAAGCACAAAGCATTCAGGTATTTGAATTCAAGGATAGATGCTCCGGGGAAGCAGATTGCCGCTTTCCTTCACATTCCTCAAAAACAGGTTTAATCTTTCACAAATTATTCGTAAATTGCAATCAGTAAATTATTATCATTATGGCACTGAACAAAGTTATGCTTATCGGTAACGTTGGAAATGATCCCGAAGTCCGTTACCTTGAATCCAATCCCCAGAATCCCGCAACCAACGCAAAGGTTGCATCCTTCCGTATTGCCACCACAGAGCGCTTCCGTGACCGCAACGGAGAGCTCCGTGAAAACACTGAGTGGCACAGCATTGTTGCATGGCGCAGCAACGCCGATCTTGCAGAAAAGTTCATTCACAAAGGCAGTCAGATCTATGTCGAGGGCAAACTCCGCACACGTCAGTGGACAGATCAGACAGGCGCCAAACGTTTCACCACAGAAGTGGTTGCAGATACTATCCAGCTTCTTGGCAAGCGCCCTGAAGGAGATCAGCAGCAGGGTGGGTACCAGGGCGGTTATGCTCCAGCCCCCGGTTACAGCGCTCCTGCCGCAGCACCTGCTACCAGTTACGGCGCTCCGGTAAATGCGGCCCCCGCACCTGGTTATGGAGCACCAGCAGGCGCACCGGTCTCAGCACCCGCAGCAGCCCCCGCACCCACCGCAGCCCCCGTGGCGGCACCAATAGCGGGTCCTGCGCCTGCCTCACCTCAGCCGCAGGTTTCTCCGGACTACCAGGGTCCGCTTCCGGCAGCAGAACCATCAGATGACCTTCCGTTCTAGCGTGGAGGTAACGCTTTGATTATCAGTAGATTATACAAAAGAGGGTGCGAAAAAATTCGCACCCTCTTTTGTATAACACGCAGCGTAACAACAAGTTAGCTCCACGCGGGTAATATGAAGACTTTACGGGACGGACGGTGAAGCCGAAGTTGCGTATGGCCTCTTTTTTGTTTATCTTTGTAAAAGCAAAAATAGGAGGAAAGACTATGAAACTTGACAGATATCTCATGGCGGCCGTTGTAATGGCCGCAGTTCTTACGGGTTGCAGAACCCGTGTGGATCCTTATTACCCTCATGGGAACCAGAGGCCTGGCGGCAACAGTCAGCCCTCTACTCCATCAACCCCCGAGAGTGATCCGGAAATAAAACTCAACTCTACCTGGCAGATATCCTATGAGGGCCGTAAGGTTGTGAACGACGCATATACGGATGAAATCCGCGTCAACAACATCCCCGCCAGCCAGAAGTACCTTGTGAGCGTGATCAACAGGGCTAATCTGGATTCATATGAAGCAGACTACCTGGCCTTCTTCAAGCATGAACTTGAATTTGAATCTGAATTCATCTATCAGGGCGCTCCTGAAGTCATTCAGTTTGGTAGGCTGCGTCACGGGCAATGGTTTGGTTTTGTAATAGGTCTGGATAACAACAACAAACTTACCGGAGAGTATGCCTGTACCGATTTCCACGTAGAGGAAGAAGAGGCTTCAAAGGAGTACAACGACTGGATTGGTGAATGGACCGTTTCTGACAGCAGAATCAGTTATGACATCAGCATAAGCAAGGTAGAAGCTAACCAGGTGTACCTCGTTGAGAAATGGGAAGTGAGGCCGGACGCCCCCGATGACTGGGTGCAGATGGACCAGGAGAATCTGGAAGCCTTTTTTGAGCCTTCAGACGGCAGGTTATACTTTGTTTCCCAGTACATCTCCACCTATGATGACGAAGCCCTGAACAAAACCACCGTAGATGAACTCTTCCTTGGGGTAATTGACTACACTGGTGTCCAGCAAGGTTATAAGATGGGTCTGTACATTATCCCCGACGAAGGCATTGACCTTGCCTATGCACAGCAGGAGGATGAAGATCACGTTACCATCAACCCCTGCAATATAAAAGTTGATGTAGGCAATGACAAATTCGACGGCAAGTTCTTCTGCATGCAATATGTGTATCAGGAAGTAAGTAACGGAAACTGGCACTACTACAACAACGATTCCGTGAGCTTCTTTGACAACGCCGGAAGTCCCGTCCAGGTAACCATGGTAAGGACCAAGGGCGAAACAAACGTAAACAGAAGCGCTGTAATGCGCAACGGCAAGATTGCCGAAACCGGAGAAGACAAACCTCTGCGTGGAAAGGTTTATCGGCCCCGTTCAGAGAATCGCGCTGTAAAAGCCGTTAAGCTCTAAGGGAAAGGAAACACTTAAGGGTGTTTTCCATAAGACAGGCTATGGTCATCGGCCCAACTCCTCCGGGAACGGGCGTGATGGCCATAGTTTTTGGTGCCACGGCGTCAAAGTCAACGTCTCCGCAGAGTTTCCCTGTTTCAGGGTCACGGTCCATCCCGACGTCAATTACCACGGCGCCTTCCTTTACCATATCGGCCGTAACCATCTTGGGGCGGCCGGCGGCTACTACCAGGATATCGGCCTCACGGGTGACGGAGGGCATATCCACGGTGCGGGTGTGACAGGTGGTGACGGTTGCGTTGGCATCCAGGAGCATCTTTGCCACGGGAAGGCCCACGATATTGCTTCGGCCGATAACGACCGCCCTCTTGCCCTTGGGATCCACGCCCACGGCCTCCAGGAGCTTCATTATGCCGGAAGGCGTGCAGGGGGCCATATGAGGGGTTTTCTGCCACAGGCCGGCCACGTTGAGGGGATGGAAGCCGTCTACGTCCTTCTCACGGGCGATGGTCTCTATGACCTTTGCCTCCGAGATATGTCCCGGCAGCGGAAGCTGGACAAGGATGCCGTCTACGGAATCATCGGCATTAAGGGAGCGCACCTTCTCAAGAAGGGCCGATTCTGACGTTTCCTCCGGTAGGACTATGGTGGTGTTACGGATGCCGCAGGCCTCGCAGGCCTTGGCCTTATTACGGACGTAGACCACGCTGGCAGGGTCTTCCCCCACCCTTACAACCACAAGGTGCGGCACGCGGCCGTACTTTTCCGGCAACGACGCCACCTGCTCTTTGATGCTCTCCTTAAGGGAGGCCGATATCTGTTTTCCGTCTATAAGGATCATAGGTCTATGCATAACTCCACGGGGCAGTGGTCTGACCCGAAGATCTCATTGTGGATTTCCGTAGAGACAAGCTTATCCTTGAGGGTTTCCGATACCACAAAGTAGTCTATGCGCCACCCTGCGTTCCTCTCACGGGCGTTCATGCGGTAGCTCCACCAGGAATACTTCACGTCCGAGGGGTGCTGGAAGCGCCAGGTGTCAATGAAACCGGCGGCAAGAAGCTCAGTGAACTTCCCGCGCTCTTCATCGGAGAAACCGGCGTTGAAATGGTTTGTGGAGGGGTTTTTAAGGTCTATCTCCTCATGCGCAACATTGAGGTCTCCGCAGAAGATCACAGGCTTTGGAAGGGCCGATAGATAGGAACGGAGGTCATCCTCCCACCTCATCCTGTAATCCAGCCTCTTAAGGCCGTCCTGGGAGTTTGGAACGTATGCGCAGACAAGGAAGAAGCCGGGGTACTCCAGCGTTATGAGACGGCCCTCGTGGTCGTGCTCATCCACACCCATGCCGTAGCGGACGCTGAGCGGTGTGTGCTTTGTGTAGACGGCGGTGCCGGAATAGCCTTTTTTATCGGCATAATTCCAGTAGGATTCATAGCCCAGGAACTCAAGGTCCAGCTGCCCCGCCTGCATCTTTGTCTCCTGCAGGCAGAAAAAGTCTGCGTCAAGTTCCGTGAATATATCGGCAAAACCTTTGCCTGCAACGGCCCTGAGGCCGTTTACGTTCCAGGAGATAAACTTTAACATACTATTCCAGGGTCCAGGTGGCGCCTTCCTTGGTGTCCTTTACGGTAATTCCAAAGGAGGCAAGGGTGTCACGGATGCGGTCACTTTCCGCCCAGTTCTTTTCCTCACGTGCCTTCTTGCGGGCTTCAAGGACAAGGCCCATCACACCTTCCAGGGCTTTGTCGGCCTTACCGGAGGCGCCGGCGCCCTCTTCCTGAAGGCCAAGGACTCTGCCAACAACCTGGTCAAAGAGCTGAGCCAGGGCAGCGCGGTCATCGGCCGATAACTTGCCTCCGTTGATGAGTTTAACGGCGTCAAAGAGGTGCGCTATGGCGATGGGGGTGTTTAGGTCGTCGCAGAGGGCATCCCACACGGCGTCTATGATGGCCTGGACCTCAGCGGAAGGAGATTTCTCGGCTTCGCTCGAAATGACAGGTCCCAATTCTTTCCAGGCGGCCATAAGGCGCTTGTAGCCCTTCTCTGCGGCCTGCAGGGCCTCGTTGGAGAAGTCCAGCGTGCTGCGGTAGTGGGCCTGAAGGATGAAGAAGCGGATAGTCATGGGCGTGTAAGCCTGCGTGAGAGAGGGATGGTCTCCGGCAAAGAGCTGAGGCAGGGTGATAAAGTTGCCAAGGCTCTTTCCCATCTTCTGGCCGTTGATGGTGATCATATTGTTATGAACCCAGTAGTGCACGCCCTGGGTGCCGCGTGAGGCCACATTCTGGGCAATTTCGCACTCATGGTGAGGGAACATAAGGTCCATTCCGCCGCCGTGGATGTCAAACTCATATCCAAGGTATTTCTCACCCATCACGGAGCACTCAAGGTGCCAGCCGGGGAAGCCGTCTCCCCATGGTGAAGGCCAGCGCATGATGTGCTCGGGCTCCGCCTTTTTCCAAAGGGCAAAGTCGTAGGGAGCACGTTTATCGCTCTGGCCGTCAAGGCTGCGGGTACCTTCCAGGGTGGCCTCGAGGGTACGGCCGGAAAGGATGCCGTAATTGTGGTCACGGTTGTATTTCTGGACATCAAAGTAGATGCTGCCGTTGCTCTCGTAGGCATAGCCGGCGGCAAGTATCTTCTTGACGGTCTCTATCTGCTCAATGATGTGGCCGGATGCACGGGGCTCTATGGACGGGGACTGGCAGCCAAGGAGACGCATTGCCTCGTGGTAGCGCTCAGTGTAGTACTGGACCACCTCCATGGGCTCCAGCTCCTCAAGACGGGCCTTCTTTGCAATCTTGTCCTCACCTTCATCGGCATCATGCTCCAGATGCCCTACATCAGTGATATTGCGCACATAGCGGACCTTGTAGCCCAGTTCCTTCAGGAGGCGGAAAAGGACATCGTAGGTTACACCAGGGCGGGCGTGACCAAGATGGGCATCTCCGTACACGGTGGGGCCGCAGACGTACATTCCCACATGTCCCTCATGGATGGGCTTGAAGAGTTCCTTAGTGCGGCTTAGAGTATTTGTAAGATATAATGGTCTCATAGAATCCCTTTTTATAACTTACAAATATACGCATTTTTGCGGAATTATGGCGGTGTTACAGGTTATACCTCAGGCCGATGCTGAGGCCGATACTCCGAAGGCTCTCCGCATCTTCTTTCTCCATGCTCATATAAACCGTCTTGCCATTACTGTATTTGGCGGTGGCATATCTAAGCCCTCCGGTCACAAATGTAAGCGCCGCGCCAACTGACAGATTCTTTGTAATGCCAAAGTCGTATCCTACTTCCAGCAGGAGCCCGGGGGTTATTCCGCTAATGGTATACGAGGGCTCAACAACGGCCTTCCCCCAGTCTGAATACCCAGCCAGTCCATATCCGGCACGTGCCAGGAAGGCATTGTTCCTGTTTTTGCTTGGCATACGGAAAGTAAATATCGGCCCGGCAAACCAGATATTTTCATAATTTTCCAAAAAACCGTTTTTTCCATCCATAGATGCAGGCATCTTGTCTCCGTAATATACATTCTGTGCCTTTATGCCAACACCTATGTTTTCCGATATGAATACGGTAACATCGGCACCATAATTAACGCCCAAGCGGCGGTTCTTGATATGCGAAGACATTACGGCATCCACGCCCTGAGGTTCCTTGCCGATTCTGTATGACGCACCGCCCTGTAGGGCAATGCGAACGGACCAACTCTCCTTGCGTAGGTCTAGTTCCGATTCTATGAATTCGGGGACAACGCGGCCGGAAGAGGTGATGGTACTGTCGGATTCATCGGCCGATAATACCAGGGCCGATACCCTGTGCCTGGGGCTTGTTATGTCAGGATTCAAGTGTTCCATAAGTTTAAGGGCTTCTCCGCCGGTGGTACGGGCCTCGTCCGTAGCCATCCCTATCAATTCATCATAGTCTTTGCCCTGCATCCGGATAGTCTCAAGAACTACGGCATCTTCCGGCTGGGACTGTTCCGGCTGAAGGACAGTAACCTCTTCCCCGGGCCCCAGCGGGGCCTTTGCCTTGATAAGGGTGGTGGTTACTTTTGGCGAACATCCTGCAAGCACCAAAACGCCTAAAAAGAGGGAATAAACGATACCTTTTTTCATAGTGTTAATCATTAACATGTACAATTGTAGATGCAATACGGCATCTTTTTGTTGTCGGAACTAGTTATTAATTGATAAAAACACAGTCATCACCACACATATCAACGGCCAACAGGCACTTCATATTTCTATGAAGCGCCCGGGCTGCAGGGATATATGTGAATGATAAATCATAGCAGTTTGTTTCCGGCTCAAATATAATAAACAATTTTCACTTTTACCCCCCCCCTCAAAAAATGCAATTTATTCATTTTTCGATTGTCGCCAAGGAACTGCTACGGATACAAAAACGCCTGTTTTTGTTGCCCCAGCGGTGCTCCGGGACCGCTGGTAACACGAAATCGGCCATTTTTGTGTCACCAGCGGCCCTTGGGGCAGCACGTAACCGGAAATCGGCCAATAAACGGTAATGAGCTGCCCCGGATTGGTGATTTGTGATAAGTCTATGCGCTTGGGGACATTCTTTGAAGGACGCAGGTTATATTTGCTTGACAGTGCCGTCGGAATCCTCTCTAAAATAACGTCCGTCGGCCGTTCTGTAGACACCGGGACGGCCTTCTACAGGAGAGGCCGATATATCAGAGCCAAAGGGGCCGGCGCCATAGATGATAACACTGCCTTCCTTTGGCACGAAATGCTTGAACAAAGCGCCAAACAGCACGATGCCGAGGATTATGGCAATAATCTCGCTGAATATTGAGAGCGCTCCACCAAGCAGGTAGAACAGAACGTTTATCAGTATGGTTGCAAAAGTGAATTTCAATAATGAAACTACGGTAAGGCGGCCCTGTTTACGAAGATTCTGAATGCCCTTGAAAAACATCACTGCAAAAAGGATCACCCATATCCATGTGGCCCAAACGCAGATGTCCGACATCAATGAATATGTGCCGGGCTGATGGGTGAAATGGCACATCCCGTCAAAAGAGCCAAAGATTCCGGCGGCGTTCTGCCACTGGCCATCGGCAATGAAGAAAAGCGTGAATCCGTTCAGCCATCCGTAAATGCTGCTGGCGCCAACGGACACGGCCGAATCTCCCTCAAAACTGAAGCCATAGAAAATGACACCGGCAATGACCAGAAGCATCACCACGGCCATAAGCAGCGCCTGCCACCATAGTTTGGAGAAGAGTAAATTGAAGGTGTTGTTTACGGCATCGGCCATATACTGGAAGGCGGCGTTTGAGGCCCTGTTGAAGAAGTTCTGGCCGCGCGCGTTGTATTTCCAGATTTGCCGGGCAGTAAAGCGGGGGCGGTCCAGGACAGATTCATTACCGCTCCAGTGCCTTATGTTTGTACGGGCATAGGCGTGGCAGCTGTCGGCCGCCTGACGGCTCCATTGAACCGCCTTGTCAAAATCGTAGTAGGGGCTGTCTACAAAGTGAGTCCCGGACGCCACCTTCTTCTGGTCGTACAGAACGCCCAGCCCATACATACAGTCCGGATTGCCTTTATCGGCCCCTTTTTTCATCCAACGGATATACCTGGCCAGGTCGTTCTTTTCCATCATAACCGACCAGTTTGCCGATCCGCCGTTCTCTTGCATGTATTTATAGGTCAACGCCTTGAAGTTACCTTCATCGGCCAGCACATCCATATAATGCGTCAGAAGCTCCTTGGAAACAAGAGTATCCCCGTGGCACATGAGCGTTTCCATGGACCTCAGGTTACCCGCATCGGCCTCTGCCTTCAGGCGTTCTACGTCCTTTGGCCTCATCTTGCACGACGGAAGAAGGCACATTACTGCCGTAAGGATGATTATGATGTACTTGGACCTCATTTAAACAATACAATATACAAAGATACTATTTTTTCAAAAAAAGGCGCTACCGTTATGGTAACGCCTTTTGGGTTTCAACGTGCTCTATTAGAGCTCGCTGAGGGCGGCCATAGTCTCTGTCTTGGAGCCAACGATGATGTCCTGGTAGCGGCTGAGGCCGGTACCGGCGGGAATCAGGTGGCCGCAGATGACGTTCTCCTTCAGGCCTTCGAGGTTATCCACGCGGGCGCGGATAGCGGCTTCGGAAAGGACCTTGGTGGTTTCCTGGAAGGAAGCAGCACTGATGAAGGAGCCGGTCTTGAGGGCGGCGCGGGTGATACCCTGCAGCACCTGTGAGGCCGTAGCGGGCTTTGCGGGACGGGCGGCGATAAGCTTTGCACCCTGACGCTCCAGAGAGGCATTCTCTCCGCGGAGGTCACGTGCAGAAATAATGTCGCCTTCCTCAAAGCGTGCGCTGTCTCCGGCATCTTCTACATAGTACTTGCCGAAGATTTCGTCGTTGCGGTCCATGAACTCCCACTTGTCCACCAGTTCCTCCGGGAGGAATTCGGTGTCTCCGGGATCTCCGATCTGGACCTTGCGCATCATCTGGCGGACGATTATCTCGAAGTGTTTGTCGTTGATCTTCACACCCTGCAGACGATACACGGCCTGAATCTCATTGACAATGTACTCCTGAGCCTTCACCGGACCAAGGATGTTCAGGATGTCGGTAGGAGAAGTGCCGCCGTCTGAGAGACGGGTACCAGCCTTCACGTAGTCGTTCTCCTGAACCAGGATCTGCTTGGTGGTAGGAACCTCGTAGTGGCACTCCTTGCCGCTGCGGTTCTTCACGATGATCTCACGCTTACCGCGCTTGACCTTGCCCATGAGAACCTCACCGTTGATCTCTGAGAGAATAGCGGGGTTGGAAGGAGTACGGGCCTCGAAGAGTTCCGTAACACGCGGCAGACCGCCGGTGATATCGGATGCCTTGCCGATAGCGCGGGGGATCTTGATGATAACATCGCCGATCTTCACGCTTTCGCCGTCGTTGATCATAATGTGTGCACCCACAGGCAGGTTGTACTGACGGAGGATGACACCCTTATCATCGACGATAAGCATTTCTGGAGTCTTGGTCTTGTCTTTACTTTCGATGATAACCTTGTCCGTATTGGTTGCAAACTCATCGGCACTTTCCTCATTGAAAGTGACGCCTTCAATCATGTTCTGGAAGCGTACGATACCGGCGGTTTCAACGATGGTGGTGGCGTTGTAGGCATCCCATTCGCAGATGAGGTCTCCCTTCTTCACGGAAGCGCCGTCCTTGAAGTACAGCGTTGAACCGTAAGGGATGTCGTACTGGGAATAGGTCATGCCGGTGCGCTCGTCCACAATGCGGAGTTCCGTCATACGGGACACCACAACGGGGTTCACGCTGCCGTCTTCATTGACCCTGTCGATGGTACGGAGTTCTTCGAACTGAAGCTTACCTTCATACTTGGAGACGATGGTGTTGTCGGCCACAGAGCCGGACGCGGTACCACCGACGTGGAATGTACGGAGGGTAAGCTGGGTACCAGGTTCACCGATGGACTGTGCGGCGATAACGCCGACAACCTCACCGGTTTCAACCATACGGCTAGTAGCCAGGTTGCGGCCGTAGCACTTTGCGCACACGCCCTTGCGGGATTCGCAGGTGAGAACGCTGCGGATTTCAACCTGCTCGATGGGGAGGGTATCGATGAGGGCGGCTACATCCTCGCGGATTTCCTCGCCGGCAGCGATGATAAGCTCTCCTGTGAGAGGGTTGAAAATGTCGTGTACGGAAGTACGGCCAAGGATGCGCTCACCAAGGGATTCAACAACCTCATCCTTGTTCTTGATGGCGGTTGCGATGAGGCCGCGGAGGGTGCCGCAGTCTTCCTCGGTGATGATTACATCGTGGGAAACGTCCACAAGACGGCGGGTGAGGTAACCTGCATCTGCGGTCTTGAGGGCGGTATCGGCCAGACCCTTACGGGCACCGTGGGTGGAGATGAAGTACTCCAGCACGGTCATACCCTCTTTCAGGTTGGACACGATAGGGTTCTCAATGATCTCTGCACCCGCAGCACCGCTCTTCTGGGGCTTGGCCATAAGGCCACGCATACCGCAGAGCTGCTTGATCTGCTGGGTTGAACCACGGGCACCGGAATCCAGCATCATATACACGGGGTTGAAGCCCTGCTGATCTGCGGAGATCTGCTTCTTAACCACGGAGGTGAGCTGGTTGTCGATGGAGGTCCAGAGGTCAATGACCTTGTTGTAACGCTCGTTGTTGGTGATAAAGCCCATTGCGTAGTTTGCTTTGATGCTTTCTACCTCGGAGTAACCTTTCTCTATGAGACCGGTCTTCTCCTGAGGAACAAGAACGTCACCAAGGTTGAATGAGATACCGGCGCGGAATGCCTGGTCATAGCCAAGGTTCTTGATGTCGTCAAGGAACTTGGCCGTGCGGGTGACACCGGTGTGTTTGATAACGTCCGTGATGACGGTACGGAGGGCTTTCTTACCCAGGACCTCATTCACGTACGGAACCTCGTCGGGCATGAACTGGTTCACGATGATGCGTCCGGCGGTGGTTTTCACCATCTCATAGCCCTTACTGAGGTCCTGCTTGTCCTTGGGCAGGCGGACCTTGATGGGGGCGTGCATATCGATTACCTTGCCGTCGTAGGCGATGATAACTTCCTCGGGGCCGTAGAAGCTCAGGCCGTCACCCTTTGCGCCGGGGCGCTCCTTGGTGATGTAGTAAAGACCCAGAACCATATCCTGTGAAGGAACGGTGATAGGGCTTCCGTTGGCCGGGTTGAGGATGTTGTGGGAGCCCAGCATGAGGAGCTGTGCCTCCATGATTGCAGCGTTTCCGAGGGGCAGATGGATAGCCATCTGGTCACCGTCGAAGTCTGCGTTGAAAGCGGTACAGGCAAGAGGATGCAGCTGGATGGCCTTACCCTCGATCATACGGGGCTGGAAGGCCTGGATACCCAGACGGTGCAGGGTAGGTGCACGGTTGAGGAGCACCGGATGACCCTTCATCACGTTCTCAAGGATGTCCCAGATGACGGGATCCCTGCGGTCCACGATCTTCTTTGCGCTCTTTACGGTCTTAACGATACCGCGCTCGATGAGTTTGCGGATCACGAAAGGCTTGTAAAGCTCTGCGGCCATGAATTTAGGAAGACCGCACTCATGCATGTTGAGTTCAGGACCGACGACGATAACGGAACGGGCGCTGTAGTCGACACGCTTACCAAGGAGGTTCTGGCGGAAACGGCCCTGCTTACCCTTGAGGGAGTCGGACAGGGACTTCAAAGCGCGGTTTGAGTCGCTCTTTACGGCCGATGACTTCTTGGAGTTGTCGAAGAGGCTGTCCACGGCTTCCTGGAGCATACGTTTCTCGTTGCGGAGAATCACCTCAGGTGCCTGGATCTGGATGAGCTTCTTGAGACGGTTGTTGCGGATGATTACGCGACGGTACAGGTCATTGAGATCCGAAGTTGCGAAACGGCCGCCATCCAGCGGTACCAGGGGACGGAGATCCGGAGGAGTAACGGGGATAACCTTCATTATCATCCATTCCGGACGGTTCACATCCTTGGACTCCTGGAACCACTTCACAACGGACAGACGCTTGAGGATCTCGGTCTTGCGCTGCTGGGAGCTCTCTGCGTGCATTGCACGGCGGAGTTCGCGGCCAAGTGCCTCTACATCGATCTCCTTGAGGAGGTCATAGATGCCTTCGGCACCCATCTTTGCCACAAAGTTCCAGCCTTCTTCCCATTCCACGCCTTCATCGGCCTTCTTGCGCTTAAGGTCTGCGATGCGGTCCTGGGCGGCGAAGTACTCGTCCTCGGAGATGAGGTCCATCTTCTGGAGACGATACTCTTCCGGAACTTCCTCGGAGGCCAGCAGACCGGGATTCACCACTATGTATTTCTCATAGTAGATGACGGCTTCCAGCTTCTTGGAAGGGACACCCAGAAGGGCGCTGATCTTGTTGGGAGCGCTCTTGAAGTACCAGATATGAGCTACCGGAACGGTGAGGGTGATGTGACCCATGCGCTCACGGCGGACTTTCTTCTCAGTTACTTCCACGCCGCAGCGGTCGCACACGATTCCGCGGTAGCGGATTCTCTTGTACTTGCCGCAGTAGCACTCGTAGTCCTTGGTGGGGCCGAAGATCTTCTCACAGAAGAGACCCTCACGTTCAGGCTTGTAAGTCCTATAGTTGACCGTTTCCGGCTTCAGGACCTCTCCGCAGGAACGCTCGGTGATGTCTTCCGGGGAAGCGAGGCTGATGGAAATGCGGGAGAAATTGCTCTTTACCTTGTTTTCCTTATTGTTAAAAGCAGGCATAATCTTACTTTCTTTTTCTTGTCCTTGAGATTAGTCCAGAGTAACCTTGAGTCCAAGGCCGCGAAGCTCATGCAGGAGCACGTTCAGGGATTCGGGGATGCCAGGGGTAGGCATCGGGTCTCCCTTGACGATTGCCTCGTAGGTCTTGGCCCTGCCGTTCACGTCATCAGACTTGACGGTGAGGATCTCCTGAAGGGCGTTTGCTGCGCCGTAAGCCTCCAGAGCCCAAACTTCCATTTCGCCGAAACGCTGACCGCCGAACTGGGCTTTACCGCCAAGAGGCTGCTGGGTGATGAGGGAATAAGGGCCGATTGAACGGGCATGCATCTTGTCGTCAACCATATGACCAAGCTTGATCATGTAGATGACGCCAACGGTAGCGGGTTGGTCGAACCAGTCGCCGGTGCCGCCGTCCCTGAGGTTGGTCTTACCGAAGCGGGGAACGCCTGCCTTGTCTGTGTAGGCGCAGATCTCGTCGATTGATGCACCGTCGAAGATAGGAGTTGAGAACTTCAGGCCAAGTTCACGGCCGGCCCAACCGAGCACGGTCTCATAGATCTGACCCAGGTTCATACGTGAAGGCACGCCCAGAGGGTTCAGGACGATGTCCACGGGAGTACCGTCCTCAAGGAACGGCATATCCTCCTGACGGACGATCTTTGCCACGATACCCTTGTTACCGTGACGGCCTGCCATCTTATCACCAACGGTGATCTTACGCTTCTTGGCAACGTAGACCTTTGCGATCTGCATTACGCCGTTGGGAAGCTCGTCACCCACCTTGATCTTGTCGATCTCTCTCTTGGAGCGGGTTTCCATCTCCTTGTAGGCGATGCAGTAACCGCCGATGAGCTCACGCACCATTGCGGAAGTCTTGGCGTCATTGCACCACTTTGCGGTGGAGATGTTCTGGTAATCAACCTCGCGGAGGGCCTGGAGGGTGAACTCCTTGCCCTTAGGGAATATCTCAACGCCGTAAAGATCGCTGACACCAGCGCTCTTCTTGCCGTTTACAAGGCTCCAGAGTCTCTCGATGAAGTCGGCGCGGAGTTTCTCCGCTGCCTGCTGGAACTCCTGGGTCTTGATCTCCATGCGGGTCTTTTGGTCGGACTTGGCGCCCCTCTTGCCGGTTTCCTTGGAAACCTTTGCATAGAGGGCGGTCTTGATGACTGTACCGCTCAGGGAAGGATTGGCCTTCAGGGAAGCGTCCTTGACGTCTCCGGCCTTGTCACCGAAGATAGCCTTGAGGAGCTTCTCTTCCGGTGAAGGATCGGACTCACCCTTAGGAGTGATCTTACCGATCATGATGTCACCGGGCTCGATGTGAGCGCCCACGCGGATGATACCATCCTTGTCAAGGTCCTTGGTTGCGTCCTCGGAGACATTGGGAATATCGGAGGTGAGTTCCTCCATACCGCGCTTGGTTTCACGGACCTCTGTGAGGTACTCGTCCACGTGGATGGAAGTAAGGACATCCCACTTCACCATTTCCTCTGAAAGGACGATAGCGTCCTCATAGTTGTAACCCTTCCAGGGCATGAATGCCACCATGAGGTTACGGCCAAGTGCAAGTTCTCCCTTCTCGGTTGCATAACCCTCGGTGAGAACCTGTCCGCCCTTCACCTTGTCACCCTTACGCACAAGGGGTTTGAGCGTAATGGTAGTGCTCTGGTTGGTACGGCGGTAGATGGGGAGCTTGTAGACGGTTTCCTCAGGGAGGAAGCTCACAAACTTCTCATCTTCTGTACGGTCATATTTTACGCGGATCTCATTTGCATCCACATAGGTCACAACGCCGCTGCGCTCTGCAATGATCTGGGTGCGGGAGTCAATGCAGACTCTCTCTTCCAGACCGGTACCCACGATGGGGCTTTCCGGGGAAAGGAGCGGAACGGCCTGACGCATCATGTTGGCGCCCATCAGGGCACGGTGAGCGTCGTCGTGCTCAAGGAAAGGAATGAGGGATGCTGCCACGGAAGCCATCTGGTTAGGGGCTACGTCCATGTAGTTCACTTCCTCTTTACCAACAAGCGGGAAATCGGCCTCAAGACGGCACTGGATGCGCTCGTCCAGAAGCTGGCCGTCGTCACTCATGTTGACGTTGGCAAGAGCCACGTTCTGAGCCTCTTCCTCCTCTGCGCTCATGTACTGCCAGCCTTCGGCGCTGAGGTCCACCTTTCCGCCCGATACCTTGCGGTAAGGGGTCTCGATGAAACCAAGGCTGTTGATGCGGGCATACACGCACAGGGAGCTGATAAGGCCGATGTTAGGACCTTCAGGGGACTCGATAGGGCACAGGCGGCCGTAGTGAGTGTAGTGCACGTCACGTACCTCGAAGCCTGCGCGGTCACGGGAAAGACCTCCCGGGCCAAGGGCGGAGAGACGCCTCTTGTGAGTGATCTCTGCAAGAGGGTTGGTCTGGTCCATGAACTGGGACAGCTGGCTGGTGCCGAAGAATGAGTTGATAACGGAAGACAGGGTCTTGGCGTTGATTAGGTCGATGGGGTTGAACTGCTCAGAGTCCCTGACGTTCATCCTCTCACGGATGGTGCGGGCCATACGGCTGAGGCCAACGCTGAACTGGTTTGCAAGCTGCTCTCCGACGGTGCGGACGCGACGGTTTGAAAGGTGGTCGATATCGTCCACGGTAGCATTGCTGTTGATGAGCTTGATCAGGTACTTGATAATCTCAACGATATCCTGCTGCGTAAGGACGCGGGTCTCAGGATCAATGTTCATATCAAGTTTCTTGTTCAGGCGGTAACGGCCTACGGAGCCAAGGTCATAGCGCTTCTCGGAGAAGAAGAGCTTGTCGATGACGTCACGGGCGGTTGCCTCATCCGGGGGTTCGGAATTGCGGAGCTGCTTGTAGATATAGTTCACAGCCTCGATTTCCGTATTGGTGGGATCCTTCTGCAGGGTGTTGTAGATGATGGAATTCTCGGCCGATACGGACTCGTCCTTCTGGAGAAGGATAGTCTGGACATCAGTGTCGGCAATTCTTGCGATTGTGTCATCATCCAGAACTTCACCGCGCTCTACAATGGGGATGGTACGCTCGATGGGGATAACCTCACCGGTGTCCTCGTCCTCGAAGTCCTCGATCCATGTCTTGAGGACGTTGGCGGCAAGCTTACGACCCTGGTTCTCTACCAGAACCTCAGGAGTAGCCTCAACTTCATCGGCCAGGCCGAAACGGTCAAGGATATCTTTATCGGAGCTGTAGCCGATAGCGCGCAGAAGGGTGGTGACGGGCAGCTTCTTCTTACGGTCTATGTAAGCGAACATCACGTTGTTGATGTCCGTGGCAAACTCAATCCAGGAGCCCTTGAAAGGAATGATACGGGCGCTGTAGAGTTTGGTACCGTTGGCGTGCATGCTCTGGTCGAAGAACACGCCCGGGGAACGGTGAAGCTGCGAAACGATAATTCTCTCGGAACCGTTGATGATAAACGTACCTGCGGGAGTCATGTAAGGGATGTTCCCAAGGTAAACGTCTTGCACGCGGGTGTCAAAGTCCTCGTGCTCCGGGTCCGTGCAGGAAAGGCGGAGTTTTGCCTTCAGAGGAACATTGTAGGTAAGTCCTCTCTCAAGACACTCCTCAATTGAGTACTGTGGCGGATCGATGAAGTAGTCTATGAAGGTGAGTTCATAGTTGTTCCGCGTGTCCTCAATCGGGAAAATTTCCTGGAAAACCTGATACAGTCCCTCGCTGCGGCGGCTGTCCGGAGTGGTCTCCAGCTGGAAGAAGTCCTTGAAAGACTTGAGCTGAACCTCCAGAAGGTCAGGGTATTCCAGAATTTTTGAGGTTGCGAAATTAATTCGCGGATTGGTAGTCTTATTAGACATATTCTGCCTTCGTTATGGGGAAAATTTTTAAGACGGAAAAAAGGTTTAGAGCCTACTGAGGGCTCTAAACCTGTTTGATGCATCCCTTAAAGGGAGCGGGCGGGGTTACTTAACCTCAACCTCTGCACCGGCTTCCTCGAGGGCAGCCTTGAGTGCCTCGGCCTCAGCCTTGGACACTTTCTCCTTGACGGCTACGGGAGCCTTGTCAACGAGTTCCTTGGCCTCTTTAAGACCAAGACCGGCATTCTCCTTAACGGCCTTGATGACCTGGAGCTTGGCCTGACCTGCGCTGGTGAGGATAACGTCGAACTCAGTCTGCTCTGCGGGAGCGGCTGCTTCGGCGCCAGCGGCGGGAGCTGCTACTGCAACTGCTGCTGCAGCGGGCTCAATACCATATTCTTCCTTCAGGATCTTAGCAAGTTCCTGGACATCTTTGACGGTGAGGTTCACGAGTTCCTCGGCGAGTTTCTTAACGTCTGCCATAATTGTAAATTTTTAAATTGTTTATGATTATTTGTTTTCTTTTTCTTCGAGAGTCTTGACGAGGCCGGCGATGGTCTGTCCGCCGCCATTCTGCAGAGCGCTGAGAACGTTCTGGATAGGGCTCTGGAGCATACCGATGATCTCTCCGATGAGTTCCTCGCGGGACTTGATGTTGATGAGCTCCTGTAGTTTGTCGGCACCCACGAAAGCGCACTCCTGCACGTATGCAGCCTTGAGAGCGGGCTTTTCAGAACCGGCCTTGTTGTACTTCTTGATGAGCTTTGCAGGGGTTGCAGGAGCCTCGCAGTACATGATGGCGGAGTTTCCTTCCAGTGCGGGAACAAGAAGATCCATCTCAGAGTTCTGAGCGTCCTTGATCACCTTGTGGAAGAGGGTGTTCTTAACAACGGTGAGCTTGATGCCCTCGTTGAAGCAGTCGCGGCGAAGCTTTGCGGTATCTTCGGCGTTGAGACCTGCGATGTCAACGATGTAGAAATTGGGGCATTCGGCGATGTTAGCCTTGATGGCTGCAATAACCTGTTCTTTCAGTTCCTTTTTCATTATCTTTTCCTCCTTACAGATTATTCAGCAGTGAAACCTTTGACGTCCAGCTTGATGGCCGGGCTCATGGTGGTGCAGATGGTAGCACCCTTGAGGTAGGTACCCTTCAGGGTCTGGGGCTTGAGCTTGAGGACTGCGCCTACGAAGGCCTTTGCGTTCTCAGCGATCTGCTCAGCGGTGAAGGAAGCCTTGCCGATAGCGGCATGGATGATACCGGTCTTGTCCACTTTGAAGTCAATCTTACCACCCTTTACGTCCTTGACGGCGGCGCCCACCTCCATGGTGACGGTACCGGTCTTGGGGTTAGGCATGAGGCCACGGGGACCGAGGATACGGCCGATCTGGCCAACCTTTGCCATAACTGAAGGGGTGCAGATGATAACGTCGACGTCTGTCCAGCCTTCCTTGATCTTGGTGATGTAGTCGTCCAGACCTACGTAATCGGCGCCTGCTTCCTTGGCCTCGTTCTCCTTGTCAGGGGTGCAGAGTACAAGAACGCGGGTAACCTTACCGGTTCCGTTAGGGAGGGTGACAACGCCACGGATCATCTGGTTGGCCTTACGGGGATCGACACCAAGATTGGTGGTGATTTCCACGGAAGCGTCGAACTTGGTATAGGTAATCTCCTTGAGAAGGGCGCACGCGTCATTCAGGGAGTAAACCTGGGTCTTGTCATACTTGGCAAGAACAGCTTTCTGGTTTTTGGTCAGTTTGCTCATAACTAGTGCGTATTATTAGAGATTCTCAGGCATAGGGCCTTCTACCTTGATACCCATTGAACGGGCAGTACCGGCTACCATTGACATTGCGCTCTTAAGAGTGAATGCGTTGAGGTCCGGCATCTTGGACTGGGCAATCTCCTTTACCTGATCCCAGGTAACGGTTGCCACTTTCTTTCTGTTGGGCTCACCGGAGGCCTTGCTGATCTTAGCGGCTTCCTTGAGTGAGACGGCCACCGGGGGCTGCTTGACCTCAAAAGAGAAGGACTTGTCAGAGTACACGGTGATCACAACAGGGAGAACCTTACCGGCCTGATCCTGGGTGCGTGCGTTGAACTGCTTGCAGAAGTCCATGATATTGAGGCCCTTGGAACCGAGTGCCGGTCCTACCGGGGGCGCAGGATTCGCTGCTCCGCCTTTGATTTGGAGCTTGATGAATCCGGATACTTCTTTTGCCATAATTAAAACTTACTCTTTAGTTACTTGTGTAAAGCTGAGTTCCAGAAGAGTCTTTCTTCCGAAGATCACAACCACTACCTTGAGTTTGCTCCTGTCCTGGAGAATTTCTTCCACTGTTCCGCTGAAACCGCTGAACGGACCGTCTGTGATGCTTACGCTCTCACCTACGGTGAAGTTGACCTCGGTCTCTGCTGCACTTACTGCGTTCTCATCCTGAACACCCAGAATACGCTGGGCTTCTTCGTCACGGATGGGGACGGGGACGCGCTCGGTGGGACCGTTGCCAGTCTTCTCTGTAAGGAAACCGGACATGCCGGGGATGCCGTTACGGATAACATACTCAAGGTCAGGATTGAGTTCTGCATGAATGAGAACGTAGCCGGGGAAGAGGAGACGCTCCACTTCCTTGCGCTTTCCGTTCTTTGTCACGATCTCTTTCTTGACAGGCACAAGAACCTGATCCACAATTGCTTGCAGATCTTTGTGTCTTTCAATTTCCTTGATCAGATATTCGGCGGCTTTCTTTTCCTTGGTTCCCGCGGTACGAAGGACGTACCATTTCTTTTCAGCCATAAGGATTTTTAATCAGTTACAGTGCGTAAATAAACTCCATCAGATGCTGGAAAGCAAAGTCTATCAGGAAAATAACGACGGCGAGGATCAGCGTGGCTACCAGGACCAGCAGTGCAGAACTCTGCAGCTTCTCCCAAGTGGGCCAGGTGACCTTCTTAGTCAGTTCCTGAGCGGACTCTTTCAGATAGTTAATGAACTTTCTCATCTTTGCTTACAATGGGCCGGTGGAAAATTGGAAGCGGGAATCTACCAGCCTAAGTTAAACATTTACCAAATCGTAACCTTTGATATTTGGCAGGGGAAGCAGGATTCGAACCCACATCGACGGTTTTGGAGACCGCTGAACTACCCTTGTTCTATTCCCCTGTGAAAGTGAGCGCCCAGAAACTGGACACTCACTTTTTTAATGGCATGCAGAATTACTCTACGATAGCGATCACCTGACCTGCGCCAACGGTACGGCCACCTTCGCGGATAGCGAACTGAAGACCATTGTTCATTGCAACAGGAGTGATGAGCTTAACGGTGATTTCCACGTTATCGCCAGGCATAACCATCTCGACACCGTCCGGGAGCATGATCTCACCGGTAACATCCAGTGTGCGGATGAAGAACTGGGGACGATAGTGATTGTGGAAAGGAGTGTGACGGCCGCCTTCCTCTTTCTTGAGGACGTAAATCTGGGCCTTGAACTCGGTGTGAGGAGTGATGGACTTGGGCTTTGCCACAACTTCACCACGCTTTACTTCCTTCTTGTCTACGCCACGGAGGAGAAGACCGACATTGTCGCCAGCCTCACCCTGAGGGAGGAGCTTACGGAACATCTCGACACCGGTGACGACGCTGGTGCGGGGCTCATCGCCGAAGCCAACGAGTTCCACAGGGTCGTTCACGTGGATGGTACCGGACTCGATACGACCGGTAACAACGGTACCACGGCCGGTGATGGAGAAGATGTCCTCGATAGGCATAAGGAAGTCCTTGTCAACGAGACGCTCGGGCAGGGGGATGTACTCATCGACAGCGTCCATGAGTTCCATAACCTTGTCTTCCCAAACTTTTTCGCCGTTAAGGGCACCCAGAGCGGAACCGCGGATGATGGGGCAGTCTTCGTCGAAGCTGTAGAATGCGAGCAGGTCGCGGATCTCCATTTCAACGAGGTCGAGCATTTCTTCGTCGTCCACGAGGTCTACCTTGTTCATGAAGACGAGGATCTTCGGAACGTTAACCTGACGGGCGAGAAGGATGTGCTCACGGGTCTGAGGCATAGGGCCATCAGTGGAGGCAACCACAAGGATTGCACCGTCCATCTGTGCAGCACCGGTAACCATGTTCTTCACATAGTCGGCGTGGCCGGGGCAGTCAACGTGTGCATAGTGACGCTTCTCGGTCTCGTACTCTACGTGAGCGGTGTTGATGGTGATACCACGCTCTTTCTCTTCGGGAGCGTTGTCGATCTGATCGAAGGACTTCACCTTGTCGGCGTTGCCGGACACTCTCTCTGCAAGCACTTTGGTGATTGCAGCGGTGAGGGTGGTCTTACCGTGGTCAACGTGGCCGATAGTACCGATGTTGACATGCGGTTTGGTTCTCTGGAAAGTTTCTTTTGCCATAATAAATTATTGTTTAAACAATTGTCTCTAACACAAAAAAGAGCCGGTGATGGGAATTGAACTCATGACCTCATCCTTACCAAGGATGCGCTCTACCCCTGAGCTACACCGGCTTTTGTATGTCCATCGAGCGGAAAACGAGGTTCGAACTCGCGACCCTCAGCTTGGAAGGCTGATGCTCTACCAACTGAGCTACTTCCGCAGTATTCCAAGAAAAAAGCGGAAATTCCGCCTTCATCTTAGTGTGGGAGGTGGTGGACTCGAACCACCGAACCCTGAGGGAGCGGATTTACAGTCCGCCGCAATTG
>JAEESO010000039.1 GCA_016286385.1 Bacteroidales bacterium
CGGTCTTGGCGTTGGACTCGTCGATGTCAATCAGACGAACGTAGGAGTCCAGCTCGAACTGCTCACGGCTCTTCTTGTTAACGAAGGTGGAGCGGTTCACAGTGAAGATCTTCTTGTTGGTGGGAAGAGGAATGGGACCTACAACCTTTGCACCCGTTGCCTTCACTGTATCAACGATCTTAGCAGCGGACTTGTCCACCAGCATATGATCGAAAGATTTCAGCTTGATTCTGATTTTCTGGCTCATATCAATAACTTTTTTACTTTTGCTAAATTTTACTCGTCGTCCGTTACACGGTAACCGCTCTTCTCCACGATGTCCTTAGCCAGGGCGGCAGGGACTTCGGCGTAGTGGTCGAAGGTCATAGTGCTGGTGGCGCGTCCGGAGGACAGCGTACGCAGTACGGTGACGTAACCAAACTGCTCGGAGAGCGGGACGAAAGCTTTGACGATGCGTGCTCCGTTGGCGGTGGAATCCATCGCAACAATTTGGCCGCGGCGACGGTTGAGGTCTCCCACGATATCACCCATATAGTCTTCGGGGGTTACTACCTCCAGGGACATAATGGGCTCCATCAGAACGGGGTGGCACTTGGGGCAGGCATGGCGGAAAGCCATACGGGCAGCAAGTTCGAAGGAGAGCTGGTCGGAGTCTACCGGGTGGTAGCTACCGTCCAGGACCTCCACCTTGAGGGAAGGAACCTCGTAACCGGCGAGAACACCATTTGCCATTGCGGAGGTAAAGCCCTTCTCAATGCAAGGGATGAATTCCTTGGGGATGTTACCGCCCTTGACCGAATTGATGAACTGGAGTCCGGTGACGCCTTCGTCGGCCGGAGAGACGTTAACGATAATGTCTGCGAACTTACCGCGACCGCCGGTCTGCTTCTTGAAGACCTCACGCAGCTGGAAGCTGGTGGTGATGGCCTCTTTGTAGTTGACCTGCGGAGCACCCTGGTTGATGTCCACGCCAAATTCACGGCGGAGACGGTCAACGATGATATCCAGATGGAGCTCACCCATACCGCTGATAACGGTCTGGCCGGTTTCGTGGTCGCTCTTCACCGTGAAGGTGGGATCTTCCTCGGCCAGCTTGCCAAGGGCGATACCCAGCTTGTCCAGGTCTTTCTGGGTCTTGGGTTCTACGGCGATACCGATAACCGGATCCGGGAATTCCATAGTCTCCAGGGTGATGGGCTTTTCCTCCAGGCACACGGTATCACCGGTGCGGAGGTCTTTGAAACCAACGGCTGCGCAGATGTCACCGGCCTCCACGAACTCGATGGGGTTCTGGTGGTTGGAGTGCATCTGGTACAGACGGGCTACACGCTCCTTCTTGCCAGTGCGGGTATTGTACACGTAAGAACCTGCATCCAACTTGCCGGAGTAGGCACGGAGGAAGGCCAGGCGACCCACGAAAGGATCGGTGGCAATCTTGAACACCAGTGCGCAGAAAGGTTCGTCTGCGGAGGGCTTACGGGTGATTTCCTCACCGCTGCGGGGGTTGGTTCCGCTAACGGCTCCCTTATCCAGAGGAGAAGGCAGATACCGCATTACGGCATCCAGGAGGAACTGTACACCCTTGTTCTTGAAGGAAGAACCGCAGCAGGCAGGGACGATTTGCATAGCAATGGTACCCTTGCGGATAGCGGCGATGATTTCCTCCCTGGTGAGGGAGTCGGGATCCTCGAAATACTTCTCCATCAGGCTCTCATCGCACTCGGCGGCGGTCTCCAGAAGGATGTCTCTCCAACGGGCGGCTTCACCCTTGAGTTTCTCAGGGATTTCGCCTTCGGTGTAGTTCACCAGAGCGTCGGAGTTTCCATCGTAGAAGATGGCCTTCATGTCGATGAGGTCGATGATACCGTCGAACTTGTCTTCGGCACCAATCGGGAGACAGATGGGAACGGCGGTGGCACCGAGCTTGGTCTTGATTTCCTCAACACAGGCGAGGAAGTCAGCACCAATACGGTCCATTTTGTTCACATACGCGATCTTAGGCACGCCATACTTGTCTGCCTGACGCCATACGGTCTCGGACTGAGGCTGTACGCGACCCACAGCGCAGAAAGTGGCCACGGTACCATCCAGTACGCGCAGGCTGCGCTCCACCTCTACGGTGAAGTCTACGTGGCCGGGAGTGTCGATAAGGTTGATCTGATAGGTGTCTCCGTTGTAGTGCCAAAATGCGGTGGTAGCAGCAGAAGTGATGGTGATACCGCGCTCCTGCTCCTGGACCATCCAGTCCATAGTGGCAGCTCCTTCGTGTACCTCGCCAATCTTATGGGTCTTACCGGTATAGTAGAGGATGCGCTCGGACGTAGTGGTCTTGCCGGCATCAATATGGGCCATGATGCCGATGTTGCGTGTGAATTTAAGATCTCTCTTTGCCATTTAGCTTGCAGATTAGAAACGGAAGTGTGCAAAGGCCTTGTTAGCCTCAGCCATTCTGTGCATGTCTTCTTTACGCTTGAATGCACCACCCTCGTTGTTGAATGCAGCAACGATTTCGGCGCACAGCTTTTCTGCCATCGAGTGACCGGAACGCTTGCGGGCGAACTGAATCAGGTTCTTCATAGCCACGGAAACTTTACGCTCCGGACGCAACTCGGTCGGCACCTGGAAGTTTGCACCACCGATACGACGGGACTTAACCTCAATCTGAGGGGTCACGTTTTCGAGGGCCTTCTTCCAAATATCGAGAGGAGCCTGGTCAGAATCTTTCATCTTCTCGCCAACCATGTCAATGGCATCATAAAAGATAGAATACGCGATACTCTTCTTTCCCTGCAGCATAAGATTGTTCACGAAACGGGTAACTTCCACATCGTGAAACTTAGGATCAGGAAGTAGAATCCTCTTTTTAGGCTTCGCTTTTCTCATTTTGAAAAAGAATTAAAGGTGAAAAAATTACTTCTTAGATTTCTTAGGACGTTTTGCGCCATAGAGGGAACGGGACTGAGTACGTCCATCCACGCCGGCGGTATCCAAAGCTCCTCTAAGGATGTGGTAACGAACACCCGGAAGGTCCTTTACACGACCGCCGCGAACCAGCACGATGCTGTGCTCCTGGAGGTTGTGGCCTTCGCCCGGGATGTAGGCATTGACCTCTTTGGCGTTGGAAAGACGAACACGGGCTACTTTACGCATAGCGGAGTTCGGCTTTTTAGGCGTAGTGGTGTAAACACGCAGACATACGCCACGCTTCTGAGGGCATGCATCCAACGCACGAGACTTGCTCTTTACTTCAAGCTGCTCGCGTCCTTTACGGACAAGTTGTTGAATTGTAGGCATAAATGTTTGTTAATAAATAAAATATAGTTACAGTCCATCTTGAAGGGCTTATGTCCCCGCAAAATGGGCTGCAAAGATAAGAAAAATATTTTAATTGACCAAAATTTCCAGAATAGTATCTACCGGATCAAGGTCTGAAGGCACTTTACGGTAGAAAGTGCGGCTGCCAAGGTTTACCTTAATTATATTATCTGCGGGAAGGGCCGATGGCTCCAGGATATGGACATAAAGATGATGGGCATCGCGCGTGGTAACGCCCCAGGGCTCCGGCGGAATGCCCGTGGAGCCGCAGCCGTTGACGGTGTGTCCGTGCTCCTTCATCCAGGCGCCAAGTTCCTTCAGGCGCTCAAGGGCGGGCGCCGGAAGTTCTCCGGATGCCATGGGGCCGATATTAAGAAGCAGGTTGGCGTCCTTGGAAACAGCTTTCACAAGAAGGGCCACCAGCTCCTTCAGAGGCTTGTACCACTGGTCCTCAACCCTGTAACCCCAGGCGTAATTCATGGTTTCGCAGGTCTCCAGCGGCAGGGTTGATACGTTCTCTCCGGGAAGGTCACGCTCGAACATCTGGAAGTCCTCCCCCGGAAGCGGAGCCTTATGGTGGTTGTTGCCAATGAGGCAGGCAGGGTCTATGGAGTGGATAAGCTCATAAAGTTCCGTCACTCTCCAGTCAAAGCCTTCCGGCTGGTCCCACAGGCCGTCAAACCATAGAGCCCCAGGCTTATGTGCCATAAGCTCCCGGATCTGGGCCTTTTCAAACTCCAGATAATGGCCGTAGGATGCCTTCAGGGAGTCTTTCTGGATGCCGCTGTCCCCTTTTGGATAATCCGGTCTTATCCAGTCTATGAGGGAATAATAGTACTGCATCCTCATCCCGCGTGCCTTCACGGCTGCGGTGAGCTCTGCAAGGGGGTCCCGGCCGAAGGGCGTGCCGTCCACGATGTTGAAGCCGCTCTCGCGGGTTCCGAACATGGAAAAACCGTCGTGGTGACGGGATGTAAGGGTCACATAACCCGCCCCGGCATCGGCGAAGGCCTGCGCCCAGGCATCGGCATCAAACTTTGAAGGGCAGAAGCCCCCGGCTGCAGCCATATATGCCACCGAATCCAGCTTATGCGTGGAGAGATACCACTCCCCCTGCGCATAGGCGCTGTAGATGCCCCAATGAAGGAAAATCCCCAGCCTTCTCTCCTTGAAGGCCGCTCGGGCCTCAAGGTTTTCCCTGGTGGGGACATACTGGGCAAAAGCCCCGGCTGAAACAAGGGCCAGGGCTAGCATGAGGACAAGCCGCCTCATCTGAGATATGGTTTAAGCTTATCCCAGGACAGCGTTACGAAGAGAGGGCCGAAGGCATGCGGCAAGAGGTCGTCCGGCTGGAAAAGCCACTGGACGCCGTCCGGACCCACGGAGAAGTTTGCGTTGGGAACCACCTCCTCAAGGTCAAGGAGCTCCAGGATTTCGGGGTTATCGGCCTCAATATCGGCCTTGGCCTGCGCCTGCATGAGGGCGGAAACATTGTCGAAGTAGCCGTCCGTGAAGATATCGGCCTCCGTCACTACGTCTCCGGTCTTGGCGTCAAACACTATCTGGCAGTAGGTTGAGGCCCCGTGGGCACCGCCCCTGTACCAGTAATAATTAATAAGGTAGTTGCGCCAGCCCTTGTACTTGGAGGTGAATTCCCCGGTGAGAGTGTCTTCCCAGGTGAGGACGGGGAGTTCTCCCACCATGCCGGAATTCTCCGTGATGTACTCGTCAATGAGGTTCTCCCTGTACTGCGCGGCCGTTTCTTCAAGCGGGCCGATATCAACGCCCTCCATATCGAAGGCCTGGCCCACTATGGCGGCGTTCATCTTCTCCATGGCGGGGATGAGCATGCCTTTGGAGGCATACTGGATGGAGACCTTGTAGAAGAGGGAATCGGCCTCAGAGCCCTCCAGGGGCATAACCATCTCGTCTTCAAAGACGGCGGCCTTGAAGGTGTCGCAGGCGGTCACAAGGGCCCCGAGGGCCATAAAAATGACGGGAATCAACCTTTTCATAACGTTATCTTAGCTTTTTTAAGTCCTTTTGATGAGGCCAGTACGGTGACCGGGCCCTTACCCGTACGGCGGATAATGACGGAGGCCTTTCCGGCAAATGCCGGAAGCTCCGGGCTGTAGAAAGGCACGTGGGAAGTGGGGTCTCCGGCGTCTGTTGCAACAATCTCTGCGGGGCCCTTCACCTCAAATTTGATAAGGGCCGATGATCCCGGGCACAGCACTCCGGCCTTATCCAGGACATCCACGGCGACGTAGCTGAGGTCCTCTCCTTCGTAGTCTACGGAGGCGTTAAGGCGGGCGGCCTTTCCGGCGGTCTGAACCTTGTCACGGGCCCATTCCCGGCCGTTTTTGTAGCACACCACCTCAAGGGTGCCGGGGGTGTAGAACACCCTGTCCCATACTATGCGATATCCGTCCTTCTTCTTTCGGCCCAGGGACTTTCCGTTAAGGAAGAGCTCCGCCTCATCTCCTGAAGTGTAAACGTGGACGGGGGTGGCGATGCCTTCGCGGCCCGGCCATGTCCAGTGTGGAAGGATGTGGGCCACGGGCTTATCCGGGCACCAGCGTGACTGATACAGCCAGAATCTGTCCTTGGGGAAGCCCGCAAGGTCTATTATACCAAAGTATGAACTGCGGGAAGGGAGCGGCACGGACGCAATCTCCTGACCCCAGGCGGCAACCATCTTGCGGTAGGCCTCCTTCTCTTCCTCTGTGTGGAAGTTTGTGAACACGGAGGGGTCCATATTGAAGGGGGTGGGCTCTCCAAGGTAGTCGTAGCCTGTCCAGACAAATTCTCCGGCGCACTCAGGAACCTTGTCCTCATATTCCCACTCGTAATCCGGCTTTGAAGCCCAGCCGGGGGCGTAGAGGTCATAGGAGCTCACCTGGAAGGGAGGGTCCATGGTCCAGCCCTTACCCTTATCCTCCTCTACGGGGAAGAGGTAATATCCGCGTGTGGATATGCAGGAGGATGTTTCTGAGCCAAGGACTGGCTGGCCTGGATGCTCTTCCACAAACTGCTCATAGAGGTGAGGCTTGTAGTTGAAGCCGTAGACGTCTATTGTTTCCGCGTAGCCGGAGAAGGCGGCGCCGGGGTTGTCATTGCCGGCGGTTGTGAGGCGGGTGGGGTCCTCCCTGTGACAGAGGTCTGTAAGGCGGCGCGGGATGTCCCACCTTTCCGGCCAGCCCTGCTCCCCGCATTCATTGCCGATGCTCCATAGGATTATGCTGGGATGGTTCCTGTCACGGCGGATCATTGCCGTGAGGTCTTTCTCCACCCACTCGTTGAAGAGCGTAGCATAGCCGTTCTCCTTCTTGGAAACGGTCCAGGTGTCCGTTAGTTCGTCCATTACAAGGAAGCCCATGCGGTCACACATGTCAAGGAGCTCCGGTGCTGGAGGATTATGGCTCATGCGGATGGCATTGCAGCCCATCTCCTTGAGCATGATAAGGCGGCGCTGCCAGGCATCCTCATTCCATGCCGCGCCAAGCGCGCCTGCGTCGTGATGCAGGCACACGCCCTTAAGGAAGGTCTTTATGCCGTTAAGGTAGAAGCCGTCCGGGCGGAATTCCGCGCTGCGGATGCCGAAGGGAGTTTCATACACGTCCCTGGTGTCTTCTGTCTCAACCACTGTGCGGGCAAGATACATCTGAGGGTTCTCCGGGCTCCAGAGGCGGGGGCTCACTATCTCAAAGTCCTGGACCTCCGAGCGGCCGTCCCAGGCCTCAACAACCGAGCGGGTTTCGGCCACCACATATTCCGTGTTGCCCTCCTTGTAGAGGATACGGGTGGAAATGCGGGCAATGCAGGTTTCCGGGGCCTTGAGGGTCACCTTCTGGTACACAATGGCCTTGCCGGGGGCAAGCTGGGTGGTGATGAAAGTACCCCAGTGGGCCACGGAGGTCTTTTCAGTCTTTGTGATCCACACATTGCGGTAGATGCCGCCGCCGGGGTACCAGCGGGAGCTTTCCGGTTTGTTGTCAAGGACTATCTCTATGCGGTTTTTGCCTTCCTGCAGCCTTCCGGTAAGGTCTACAGCCCAGCTGGAGTATCCGTAAGCCCAGCCGCCGGCCTTCACTCCGTTCACAAATACGGAGGCATTGGACATTGCACCGTCCACTTCCAGGCGGATGTCCTTCTGGAGGTCTTCCTCCGTCACCTCCAGGGTTTTCCCATAGCGGGCCTTTCCCCACCAGGGAAGTTTTCCGGTTTCTCCGGGGAATTCCTGATTGAACTCCCCCTCCACGCCCCAGTCATGGGGAAGGTTCACGGTGCGGGTGCTGCCGTCCTTGGTGAAGGACCAGCAGTCATTCCAAAGTTCACGGCCTGCCGGCTGCGCTGCGGCCACCAGGGCTACCCCAAGGGCCGATAATATTGTAAGAAGCTTTTTCATATCTATGCGAAGATAGCAATAATTGCGGAAAAATGCTATCTTTGTAGATAGCTACACTAGTAAACCAATGAAATTCAGGACCTACGTGCTGTTTTGGATACTCTTCGGGGTGGCGGCCGATACAATTATCGGCCTTACGCTCCTGAAGGGCGCGCCGTGGTGGGCCATAGCAGTGATGGCGGCGCCCACGCTGGCCGCGGGGCTTTGCCTGCCGCTTATCGGCACGGGAAAATGGTACGCAGACTCCCTTAGGGTATTCTCCTACCTCATCTTCATCTTTGAACTGCCAAAGTTCCTGCTGGCTCTCATCGGCCTGGCCTCTCCGGTGGCGGGCATTGCCGTGGGCGCTGCCGTGAGCCTGTTTTTCATCACGCTCATCTTCTATGTGACGCGTCATCTTCAGGTGAAGGAAACAGCCATTGAGATCGAAGGCTTCCCCTCAGAGCCCCTCAGGATATGCCAGATAGGGGATTTTCACCTTGGCTCCTTTGGAACAAAGAGTAAGTACATAAGCCGCATCATAGATACTGTGAATGCCTGCAATCCGGACGTAATCCTGTTTGTCGGGGACCTTGTGAACTTTGAGGCAAAGGAGGCTTTCCCGTACAGGAAGGTACTGGCGCGGCTTCAGGCGCCTGTGTACGCCATCCTCGGGAACCACGACTTCCTCCTTCACGGCCCGCATGATTCCAATGAGGAAGGCCGATTAAAAGATATGGCGGCCCTGGAAGCCTTTGAGAAGTCCCTGGGATGGAAGGTCCTGAGGAATGAAAGCGTAGAGCTCCGCCCGGGAGTGGTCCTTGTGGGCGTAGACAATATCACAAAGAACCCCTACTTCCGAAAAGTTGGAGGAGACCTTGGGAAGGCGCTGGAGGGTGTGGAGGAAGAGGCCTTCAAGATCCTTCTCTCCCACGACCCTACCCACTGGAGGATGGAAGTGCTGCCAAAAACGGATATCGGCCTTACACTTTCCGGCCATACGCACGGCCTCAAATACAAGCTCACCGGCCTTCACCCCAGCCACTGGCGGCTGCATGAGTCCGGCGGCCTGTATGAGAATGGAGCTCAGAAACTATACGTAACCCCCGGCCTTGGAAGCGCCTTTGCGTTCAGGCTGGGAGGCTACCCTCACGTGGATATATTAACTCTAAAACCTAGATAACAATGGAAAAATGGATGATGATCGGCAACCCCAAGAGCGCATCGGCCTCTACGGGAGACGCCTGGAACAAATCTGTTGAAAAACTGACCAAGGCCGGCCTTGAAGTTGAGGTGGCTGCAACCGAGCATGCCGGACACGCAATTGAACTGGCGCAGAAGGCCGCGGCAAAGGGCTTCCGCAAATTCATCGCGGCAGGCGGAGACGGCACCGTTCACGAGGTCCTCACCGGCCTTCTGAGGTATGCCGATAACTCTAAGACCTCCCTCGCGGACTTCACCCTTGCCGCCCTTCCTTACGGCACCGGCAACGACTGGATCCGCACCCCGGGCGTCCCTGAGGACGTTGAAAAGGCGGCCGATTGCATCATCGCAGGCAAAACCGCCAAGGAAGACGTTGTTCGGATGACCTTCCCGCAGGGCGTCTTTGCAATGGCAAATATCGGCGGCATAGGTGTAGATGCAGACATCTGTATCCGCACCAACAGGCTTAAGGAGAAAGGCCGGAAAGGCGGTTTCCTCTACACCATGGTAGCCCCCCTTGCAACGCTTTCACGCAAACGCCATCCCGTAGAAGTCACCCTTGACGGAGAAGTTGCATACACCGGCAAACTCTTCACCGCCACCCTTGGAAACGGCGCATACCGCGGCGGTGGCCTCATCCAGACCGCCCAGGACACCAAGTGGGACGATGGCCTCCTGGACATCACCCTTATGCCCGGCTACAACCACATCAAGGGCCTTATGCTTATGCTCCACTGCGTATCCGGAGACCTTGCCGTGCAGCCCGGAATGATTACCCGGAAGTTCAAGAAAATGACGGTAAAGCCCCTTGGAAAGGTGGCCGATCCCGTGGAAGTTGACGGCGAAATCCCCGGCACACTGCCCCTTACCATGGAGGTTACCGGAGAGCAGATTAACGTGATTGCAGGATGAGCGGAACCATAAAAGAAGCGCACCTTAGCCTGGCCGATAAAGCCCTCCGCTACTTCTGCTGGGGTGTGGTCCACACGGTCCAGAGGCCCAAGGTGTGTGGCGGAAAGCCCGCCCACGACGGCCCCACCATCTATGCCTGCCGTCACGTGGGCCTGATGGACCCCGTAATCCTGATGGTAGAGTATTTCAGGTGGATGATAAGGCCGCTTGTTGCAAAGGACTACTATGACAAGTCCAGCTTCACCCAGAAGTTCTACTCTCACGCCCAGTGCATTCCTCTGGACCGTAAGAAAACTTCCCTGAGGTGGATAGAGGAATCCCTGGAGGCACTCCGGAAGGGAGAGAGCGTAATCATCTTCCCAGAAGGCAAGCGCAACAAAACCGGGAAGGGACTCCTGAAGTTCCAAAACGGAGCCGCGCTCCTTGCCCTCAAGAGCGGAGCCAAGGTGGTGCCGGTGTGGAACGCATACTGGGATTTCCCTCACCGCTACCGCATGGCCATCGGGGATCCCGTGGAACTTGATCCCGTTCCTGCCGCCGGTCCGGATTCAGAGTGGCTGGATGCCCAGACCGCCAAGATCCAGGCCGCCGTGGCCGCACTGGAAGAGCGAGTTTAACGGACTCGGTCACGTTTTGGGGCCAAAACGTGACTAAGATTGAAACAGATAATATTGTTATATGAGTACACAATGGATTGTAACGGAGATTGACGGGAAGGTGGCATCAATTGCCACTGACTACCGTCATCTGGCCAGGATTGGGGCGGAGATTGCCGCCCTGGACCCCGCAGAGGTTGGGAGTATCGGCACCCGAAAGATCTCCACGGAAGATCTCCTTGAATTTGCAAGGTACCTGAAGTGGGAAGACCTCAGGCCATTCGGCACGCCCTTCCAGCTCAAGGTGTGGAAAACGCTCTTTGACCTTCCCCGCAAACTCTACAGTTACTCCGAGATTGCGGCCCTCGCGGGCGTCCCGCAGGGTGTGAGGCCCGTAGCGCATGTCGTGGCCTACAATCCCATTGCGTACGTCATTCCCTGCCACCTTGTGATCCCCAAGGAGTCAATGGACAAGGCGCTGGAAATCCGCACCGCCGCGGAGGGCACCCTCTTCAAGGGCAGTGACCTCTATCTCCTTGACAGCATAGACGTGGGCGCATATGCCTATGGCGCAGACTTAAAGCGGGAACTTATCAAGCGCCAGCTCTCCAGCGGCGTGGTGTAGCCCCAGTCGGGCGCCCGGCCCTGAACGTCATACCCGACTCCGATCGGGTATCCTCGTGGAGCTAAACGCCTCATTATTAGCGCATTACACAAAAGAGGGTGCCGGAAATCCGACACCCTCTTTTACATATTCCGCTGATTTTCAATCAGTTATCTCCACGCCGTAAAAGCGAACGCTACACTGGTTACTTTGTTCCAAAAATCCTATCTCCTGCATCACCAAGGCCGGGAACGATGTAGGCGTTCTCATTGAGCTTCTCATCCACGGCGGCAAGGTAGATGTCCACATCTGGATGCTCTTTCTGGACCCTCTCAATGCCTTCCGGTGCACCCACAAGGCACATAAGGCGGATATTGTGGCAGCCGCGCTCCTTGAGCATGGTGATTGCGTCGCAGGCGCTGCCGCCGGTTGCAAGCATGGGATCCGTTACAATCACAAGGCGCTTCTGGACATCCTCAGGGAGTTTGCAGTAATAGACCACGGGCTGGTGTGTTTCCTCATTACGGTAAAGGCCGATATGACCAACTTTTGCCACGGGAACCAGCGTGCGGATACCGTCCACCATTCCAAGGCCGGCGCGGAGGATGGGCACCACGGCCAGCTTGCGGCCGGTAATGATCTTTGCGGTGGTCTTGCAGATGGGGGTTTCAATCTCCACGTCCATAAGGGGAAGGTCACGGGTGACCTCATAGCCCATAAGGAGGGCAATTTCCTGAAGAAGTTCACGGAAATCCTTTGAACCGGTTTCCTTTTTACGCATGATCGTGAGCTTATGCTGGATCATGGGGTGGTCAATTACGTGCAGTGTACTCATATCTGGTTAATTGTATCACACAAATATAACTCTTTTTTCCGAGATTACAGCATACGCTTTATGATCCCAAAGAACTTATACGGCATATATCTGAACGGAGCGTCCAGCCGGGAAGGGGATTTCACCACGGCGCGCTCATGGCTGAATGCAAGGAAACTTCTCTCACTGTGGTAGCTGCCCATACCGGAATTCCCCACGCCTCCAAACGGGATGTTGCTGTTGGCAATGTGCATTATGGTGTCATTGATGCATGCACCGCCAGAAGTTGTCTGGCCGATAATCTCCCACGCCGCGGCGGTCTTTCCAAAATAGTAGAACGCCAGGGGCTTTTCACGGGCCGTAACAAAGGACACAACCTCCCGGCGGTCCAGGAAGGTCATGACCGGGAATATCGGCCCAAAAATCTCCTCCTGCATGACCGGAGAATCCAGTGAAACGTTGTCCAGAAGGGTTGGCTCCATCCAGAGGCGGGAACGGTCATGATGGCCGCCGGCAAGGATTGTGGCTCCGGCAAGATAGCTCTCAAGCCTTTCAAAGGCCGATTCCTTGACTATATGCACAAACTTGTCAGAGTTCTCGGTGCCTTCAGGGTAGAGTTCCTGGAGCGCGGCCTTGAACTCCTTCACAAACGCCTCCTTTATATCCTTATGCAGGAAAAGGTAATCCGGTGCGATGCAGGTCTGGCCGCTGTTGAGACACTTCCCCCAGGCAATGCGCTTTGCCGCAAGTTTGAGGTTTGCGTCCTTGTCCACGATGCACGGGCTCTTGCCTCCAAGTTCCAGCACCATGGGTGTGAGGTACTTTGACTGCGCCTCCATCGCTATTCGGCCAAGGGACGGGCTTCCGGTAAGGAAAACAAGGTCGTATCGGTGCTTGAAAAGTTCCCCGTTCACCACACGGTTTCCCTGCACCACGGCAATATACTCCTCAGGGAAGGTATCGGCAATCATGTCCTCCAGAGCCTTGGACACATTGGGGACGTACGGGGAAGGCTTCAGGATGGCAGTACATCCGGCCGATATACACCCAACCAACGGATTCAGAAGCAGCTGCACGGGATAGTTCCACGGGCTCACGATGAGAGTGCAGCCAAGCGGTTCCCTTACTATATAGCTTGAGGCGGGCAGAACGGTAAGCGGAGTTGGCCTGCTCCTGCGCTTTGCCCATTTGGGCGTTTTACGGATTGCCTCCCTGATTTCTCCGTAAACCAGGCCGAATTCAGAGATATAAGCTTCCTCGTAACTCTTGTGAAGGTCCTGCCACAGGGCATCCATGATGTGCTTTTCCCACTTCTGAAGGCCCTTCTTGAAGGCCCTCAGTTGCCCTACGCGCCATTTCACGTCACGGGTAGTGCCCGTAGCATAGAACTCCCTCTGTTTCAGGACCAGTTCCTCTATCCTTTCTGCCGATGTGTTTTCCATATTTCCATTGTTTTCACAAACCTTAGATTTGCAGCGTAGTTCTCTGCACCTAGGTTTGTACGACAAAAGTAGTAAATTTATGCCGATAATAAAAGTTTGACAAAAGGACAATGGAGCCGGGCGGTTCTCAATTTTTTGCAA
>JAEESO010000018.1 GCA_016286385.1 Bacteroidales bacterium
CCTCCTTGCCATTTGCAATGAGCGTGAGATGAACAGGGAGGAGTTCCTCCGCTATAGTGCCGTCCAGGAGCTGATGGAACCATCGCCCCAGGATATTATCTATTCGCAGCTGCACCCCGGATTCCGTTATACGGAGCGTCCCGGCGCGCTAACGGCGCAAACCCAGATTAAGGCCGAGGCCTACTTCGCAGACCGCTTTGCCCGTTTCAACGACGGAGTCCTCATCATTTCCGGAGACCTTGAAACCGGCGTGGTTAAACGCATCCTGGGCCGCTACCTTGGAGGTTTCGGAATCCAGAAAGGTACCACGCCGCGCCGCCCCGTAGAGTTCAGGCAACGTAACGGTGCCGTCACTGTTACCGGGGACAAAGGCCCCCGGGGCATCCACGTCGTGATGGAGGCTCCCATGGCCGTGACGTCGGACAACTTCTACCTTTCTACCGTTGCGGCTGAGGTCCTGAAGCAGTCCCTTGTCTGGGAACTTGCTCCATATGGCTTCACGGCCGATGTTTCCGTAGGCCCCATGACCCAGCCGCAGGAGCGTTTCTACATGGAGATTTCCTGCTTCCCGGTACCAGTCCAGGGCCTTCCCGCAGATGTGGCGGATCCAGATGTGAACAAAGCCATTACGGCAGTGAGGGCGGCAATAGTGAAGTCCGGAAAACGCCTTCCCGCGCAGGCCGATGTCCAGGCCTGGAAAAACGGCCTGTCGGAGAGAATCAAAGCCCGTCTTTCAACTCCGGAGGGCTTTACGATGGCCCAGCAGACGCGTTACGCCCTCAATAAGGACTTGAACTCCCGCTACACAGAGAGTTTGCAGGCCATCACCCCTGAAAAGGTGCGAGGTTTCCTTGCCGCAATCTCTGCCGGCGGAGCAGTGGAATATATAGTGAAATGAGCAGCGCATTTGGAACCATAGTGGAGATTGGAGACGTCCTTGTTTCAGAGGATGTCATCCTTGAGTTTTTTGCCTGCGACTACCCCGTATGCAAGGGCTGCTGCTGCATAATCGGAGACAGCGGCGCGCCCCTCAAGGAAGAGGAACTGGAGCCGCTGGAGGCCAATTATGGGATATATTCCCCGCTCATGACGGAAAAGGGCCGTGCGGCAGTAGATGCCAAGGGTTTCTTTGAAATTGACCGTGACGGAGACCTTGTCACTCCGGTAGTCCCCGGTTCCGAGGAATGTGCCTATTGTCATTTTGAGGCCGATGGAAGCTGCTTCTGCGCCATTGAGCGCCAGTTCTGCAAAGGACTTGGAACATTCAGGAAGCCCATCTCCTGCTCTCTCTATCCCATACGCGTTGTAGACCTTGGCGGCGGAAGGGTGGGTCTGAACCTTCACCGCTGGAATATCTGCAAGGACGCCTATGAAAAAGGGCGCCGCGAAGGAATCCGTGTATATCAGTTCCTTCGCGGGCCGCTTACAGATGCCTTTGGGGAGGAGTTCTACTCCGCCTTGTCAGAGGCTGCCAAAATGCTCATAGCAGCCTCGTAGTCGCTTTCGTTAACCTTTACCTCAATGTTCCTGGCAAAGCTCAGGGACGGGTATGAGGAGTCTGCTCCAAAGACTCCGGCGGGGATGCCGTTGTCTCCAAGCATGGCAACGCACATATCGGCCATGACCTTGTCCGTAAAGGTGGCCACTGTCTTGAAGCTTTGTTTATCAGTACTCATAGCTGTTTATTTTACGGTCTATTGTCATTACAACCCTTGAAAGGTCCCTTACAAGGCCCTCTATCTCAAAACCGCCCAGGACGGATTCAAGGGTGAGGGTGTCTTCCCACAGGCGTGAGACCCTGTTAACGGGGCTTGAGAGGTGATATTTCCGGCCCCCGTTTTCCGTGGTTCCGCAGAAGACATAGCCCCTTGTTTCCATGGCCTCATCTATCTTTTCCCACATGGGGGCTGGGTCTCCGTTTGCGTGGACCTTGCGTTTTCCGTAGCCAAAGAATGGATATGCCAGGCTCATCACGGCAAACAGCCCCAGGATCATCCATATGGACTTCCAGCCGCTGCGGAAAGCCACTGCAACGTCCTTGGAAACCATGCCGGAGAGCATGAGGATCCCAATTATGAGGACAAATATTATGGTTATCTGGACAAAGTATTTTGCCGCTCTTCTTAAATACGTCATATCAGTTCCCTGATTATCTCATCACTTACAAAGAATCTGCTTTCCGGGATGCGGTAACGCCGGCCAACCTTAGTGAGGGCCCCTTCCCCTATGAGGCGCTGGATATCGGCCGCCTTGCAGTTTGCTTCTAAAAATTCAGCGTCTGCGCCGTGGGCAGTGCGGAGGCTCAGCATGAGGGTTTCCACTATCTCATCCTCTACGCTGAGGGATTCCTCCGTGCGGGTGTAGCCGGAGATGTCAGGGCTGTTCCAGCTGCGGCCCCTTCCGCTGAAGGAGTGGGCCGACGGACCAAGCCCCACATAAGGCCGGCGCTGCCAGTAACCGCCGTTGTGCTTGGCTTCAAACCCGGGTTTTGCGAAGTTGGAAATCTCATAGTGGTTGTAACCCGCAGCGTGGAGTTTGTGACAGAGGAGATTGTACTGCCTGGCGCATTGGTCGTCCGAGGCCTCTTCATACTCCCCGGCCTCCAGCCTGTGGGCAAGGACGCTGTCTCCCTCCACTGTGAGCTGGTAGCAGGAGATATGCTCAGGCTTAAGTTCCAGGGTGTCGTCTATGGTGCGCTCCCAGCACTCATCCGTGAGGTTTGAAAGCCCGAAGATAAGGTCTACGCTGATGTTCTCAAACCCCGCTTCCCTTGCCATCAGGACAGCTTTTACAGCGTGTTCTGCATTGTGCCGGCGGTTCATCCAGCGGAGAAGCTGGTCATCCAGGGATTGAATGCCGATACTTATTCGGTTGCACCCGAGCATCCTGAGGCTCTGGAGGTAGGGAAGACCCTTCTCCACAATGTCTTCAGGGTTCACTTCCATTGTGAACTCCGTGTATGGGCCGCCGTGGCCGCATTCCTCAAGGGCAAGGAGGATCTTTGTAAGATTTGACAGCGGAAGCACGGATGGCGTTCCGCCGCCAAAATACAAAGTGTGAAGGGTATTATCCATCTCCTTACTGCGGCTTTTTATTTCCTCACACACCAGCTTTGTGTATGTGTCAAAGGCTCCTTCCTGCGGGATTTCACGGAAGAAATCGCAGTAGGTGCAAAAGCTTTTGCAGAAGGGGACGTGGATGTAGATCATACTAGCGGAGCATGCATTCGGCCTTGCCAAGAAGGCTCTTTTCCGTGTAAACTTCCAGGGTGTAGACACCCTTTACATATTCCTCAATGTCGTTGATGTAGATGGAGAGGTCTACCTCCGCTCCCTCATAGTCCACCTCACGGGAAGCGGTGGCCTGGAGGACTTCACCCTTTACGGAGAACTCCGTGGACTCGTTGTTCATGAGGAGTATGCCCTCAGGGTCCTTGACGCGTACATAGACGCGTACGGGACCGCGGTCTGCCAGGGAATTCTCTACAAGCGTGAGGCCTGCAACCATATAGTCTACACGGCTGTGGCGGTCTCCGGGCTTGTTGTTGCTGTAGTAGCCGGTGAGGGAGATAGCACGTGCCTTGAGCACCTTTCCGGCGCTCACCTTGCTGGAGAGGTCTTCCACCTGTGCGGTGAGTTCCTCATTTGCGCTGCGGGCCTCTGCGGCTTCACGGCGTGCTGCCGCGGCGTCTGCGGTGAGTTTCTTGTTGAGGGTGTTGAGGGAGTCAATCTGGACGATGTAGCCCTTCATGATGGTACGGAGGGTACCAAGCTCCTTCTCATACTGACGGATCTTGGCGCGGTTTGTGGCCTCCGTATGGTTGAGCTTTTCGATGAGCATTGCAACCTGCTCGCGGGAAGTATCCAGCTGGCTGTTGATGGAGTCATAGTCTGAGCTTAGCTGTGAGAAGTCGCTCTGGAGGTCTTTCATCTGCTGTGCCAGCTCCGTCTTTTCACCTTCCAGGGCTTTCACAAGTGTGCTTCTCTGGTAGAGCATATAGCCCAGCACAAGGGCCAGTGCGGCCGCCACGCAGGCCAGGATGGTCATAACGGTGCGGGGGCCTTTCTTTTCTTTACGTTCACGCTCTTCGCGTTCAATTCTCTCAAGGGGATCTTCGTTTGCCATAGTATTCAATGTTAATTTGTACAAACTTACATAAAAAAACGGAAATATCTATGAAAGCCGTCCAAAAACAAATATCAGACCATCTCCCTTCATACTTTCTGCCCACTGTCCTTTTTGTAATGCCGATGCGGTGGGGCTTAATGCGCTGATTCACAGTTGGTTATAAAAGTATATAGGATTACCGGTAATCCCATATGATCGTGTAAGTAATTGATTGACAGCCGTTTAACCTCCACCGAGTACTATCCCATGAAAAAGGGAGAGTCGAAACTCTCCCCCTGGGGCCTTTGGTCGAATAGGAAGTTCTTATCAGAAGACTCGCTCGGCAACTACCCTGCGTCCCTCAACGCGACGGTAGTGCGACCGAACCTTCACAACCTTGCCATTTTGAATACGACGGTGCGCTTTCACTCTGACAAGTTTGGGAGCCTCAAACTCTAAGTCCAGACTCACCTTGATGTGAATATTCTTTGTCATAATTTGTAGTTGAAGCTTGTAAAAGAATTTCAGGAAGGTGTAGCAGTACTCCTTGGCCCCTATAAGAATTTTCTTAGAATAAAGGCATTTCAGTGAGGGCTGAAATGCCTTATAAGAATAGCTTCAACTCCGCCGAAGCGGCAAGACTATTAAATGACGATGCAAAGATAATGATTAATTCCTATTCCCCAAAACTTTTATTGCTCTCCAATTTGGTATTGGCTTGCCAAAAGTTATATCTTGCCTGTGCATTAACATAAAAACGCTATATTTGTGAAAAATCGGTTCAATATGGCAGATAATATTTACAGGGAAAGGATAGAGGCTGCGAGGGCGCTCATGCGCTCAAACAATTGGGATATCCTCATCATTACCGGAACGGACCCTCACGGGAGCGAGTACATTGCGCCCCGATGGCAGCAGGTGGCCTGGCTTTCCGGGTTCACCGGAGAGGCCGGGGACATTGTGATAACAATGGACCACGCGGGTCTTTGGACGGATACCCGCTACTTCATCCAGGCAAACAGGCAACTTCAAGGAACCGGCATTGAACTCCATAAGATGCGTGTTCCGGAGCAGGTCCCAATTCCCCAGTGGATTGCGTCCCTGGGGCTTGACGAACCCACAATTGCAGTGGATGCCCTGTGCCAGAGCGTAGCTGACGTGAGGGAGCTTCAGGAGGCGGTTCCATCGGCCATAATTGTGCCGGTGCCGGACATCCTGGGCCCGCTGTGGCAGGACAGGCCGGCCATTCCGTCAACCCCCATCATCACCCTTGGAGAGGACCTTGTGGGGGAGAGCCGGGAGGCAAAGATAAGCCGTCTTCGCAAGTGGCTGGTCCTTCATGGGGCCGATGCTATCCTTCTCACATCCCTTGATGAAATAGCCTGGCTCCTTAATGTCCGCGGCCAGGACATTGATTATAACCCGTTTGTGATATCGTATCTGCTGGTTTCCCTGGAGGAGGTCCAGTGGTTTGTGAGGAAGGACGCATTTGAGGACCCTGACCCTGAAACGCAGGCCAGTTTTGAGGAACTTGAGGCCGATGGAATATCCATCAGGGACTATTCTGACATTGATTTTACGCTTGCATCACTAAGGCTTGACGGCGTAGATAAGATATGCGTGGATCCCTCTGGAATAAACTATGACCTGAGGGATGCCATAGACGACGGAGACCTTCTTCCTGAGGTGGTTGAAACCGTTTCTCCCATCCCGCTCTGGAAGGCCGTGAAAAACCAGGTGGAGATTGACGGGATGAGGGAGGCCCACATTGAGGACGGCCTTGCCGTGGAGCAGTTCCTCTACTGGGTTGAGCAGCACGCCGGCCAGATCAACGAATGGGATGCAGCATGTTACCTTGGCTCTCTCCGCGCAAAGATTCCCGGCTACAGGGGAGACAGCTTCGAGACAATATCCGCCTATGGTCCCTCGGCGGCACTTCCTCATTACTGTACTCCCAGGACGGGGTCAGCCCTGCTTGAGCCTCACGGGCTTTACCTTTGTGATTCCGGAGGACAGTATCTGTTTGGGACAACGGACATAACGCGCACCATCCCGCTTGGGCCATGCACATCCCTGGAGAGGAAAGACTATACCCTGGTGATGAAGTGCCATATAGGCCTTGAGATGGCCGTTTTCCCCCGCGGAACCACTGGCTGCCATCTGGATATCCTTGCAAGAGAGCCCATGTGGCGCTTCAAGAGGAACTTCGGCCATGGCACCGGTCATGGCGTAGGATTCTTCCTTGGCGTGCATGAGGGCCCCCATGAATTCCGCCAGAACTTCAATTCCGTTCCTTTCCAGCCCGGTTTCATTACTACTGACGAGCCCGGAATCTACCGCGAGGGCATGCACGGAGTGCGCCATGAGAATGCAATGCTGTGCCGCCAGGTGGGAGACAATGAGTTTGGCTCCTGGCTTGGATTCGAGTCCATTACGCTGTGCCACTTTGACACATCCTGCCTTGAGGTTTCCATGCTCACCCAGGATGAAAAAGACTGGCTCAACGCCTACAATCGGCATGTCTATGAAGTGCTGAGCCCCCGCCTGCCGGCAGAGGTTGCCGCCTGGCTGAAGGCAAAAACGGAACCCGTTCAACCGGGCCGCTGATTTTACACGCTTTTTTGCTATCTTTGCACATTAAAAAATGACTTATGGCATACTATGAACTCAATGAGCAGGAGCTCGGAAGAAGAGAATCACTTGCAAAACTGCGTGAACTTGGGATAAATCCCTATCCGGCACCCCTGTACCCCATAAACACCACAACTGTGGAAATCGCTGATGGCTTCAAGCCGGAGGAAGGCAATTTCCAGGACGTGTGCATTGCAGGCCGCATCATGAGCCGCCGCATCATGGGCGCGGCATCCTTCATGGAACTGCAGGACAGCGCAGGCCGCATCCAGGTGTACGTAAAGCGTGACGAGATATGCCCCGGTGAGGACAAGACCATGTACAACACCGTGTTCAAGAAGCTGCTTGACATTGGTGATATCATCGGCATAAAGGGCTTTGCATTCTTTACCCAGACCGGCCAGCTTTCCGTTCACGCAAAGGAACTTACCGTCCTGAGCAAGTCTCTCCGCGTGCTTCCCATCGTCAAGACTGATGCCGATGGTACCGTCCACGACAGCTTCGATGACCCTGAACTCCGCTACCGTCAGAGGTATGTGGACCTTGTGGTGAATCCGGATGTCAAGGAGACCTTCGTGAAGCGCACGCTCATCATCAACACCATGCGCCAGTGCTTCAATGAGGCGGGCTGCCTTGAGGTGGAAACCCCCATCCTTCAGGCCATCCCCGGCGGCGCAACGGCCCGTCCGTTCATCACCCACCACAACGCCCTGGACGTGGATATGTATATGAGAATTGCAAACGAGCTATACCTCAAGCGCCTTATCGTGGGCGGCTTTGCGGGCGTATATGAGTTTGCAAAGAACTTCCGCAACGAGGGCATGGACAAGACCCATAACCCGGAGTTCACCTGCGTGGAGATGTACATCGCCTACAAGGACTATCTCTGGATGATGGAATTCACGGAGAAGATGCTCCAGAAGGTGGCCGAAGCTACCGGCGGAGTGAAAAAGGTCATCGGCGGCAATGAGATATCCTTCGAGGGACCTTTCCGCAGGCTGCCCATTCTTGATGCCATCAAGGAATTCGCTGGCGTAGACGTAAAGGGGATGGACGAAGCTCAGCTTCGTGAAACCTGCAAGAAACTTAACGTTGAGGTAAGCCCCGAGATGGGCGTTGGAAAGCTCATAGACGCCATCTTCGGCCAGTACTGTGAGGAAAAACTCATCCAGCCCACCTTCGTGATTGACTATCCCGTGGAGATGAGCCCCCTGACAAAGCGCTGCCGTCACGACGACACCCTCACGGAGCGTTTTGAACTCTTTGTGAACGGTAAGGAGCTTGCCAACGCCTACTCTGAGCTCAACGACCCCATTGACCAGCTCGACCGCTTTGAGGAGCAGGCAGCCCTCAAGTCAAAGGGAGACGATGAAGCCATGTACATTGACTACGACTTCGTCCGCGCCCTTGAGTACGGTATGCCTCCTACCTCCGGTATCGGTATCGGCATAGACCGTCTCACGATGTTCATGACCGGAAAGGACAGCATCCAGGATGTCCTGTTCTTCCCCATGATGCGCCCGGAGAAATTCTAGATGGAGACCATTACATCGGCCCAGAATCCCAAGATCAAGAATCTGCTTCTGCTGCAGGAGAAATCCAGGGCGCGGCGGGAGCAGGGGCTTTTTGTGGTGGAAGGCCGGCGTGAGCTTGAACACTGCCTTGAGGCCGGGTACTCCGTAAGGACCATTTTCGTGTGCCCTGAGATCTTTGGGAGCATTGCGGATGAGGGTACTGTTATCGAGATCCCGGAGGCGCTGTACCGTAAGGTGGCGTATCGTGAGAGCACGGAGGGCATAATTGCGGAGGTAGAGTTCAGGGCCCTGGGACTTCAGGACCTTAACCTTCCGGAGAATCCGCTCATAATGGTGCTGGAGTCCGTGGAAAAGCCTGGAAACCTTGGTGCGGTGCTCCGCAGCGCAGATGCCGCCGGGGCCGATGCCGTTCTCATCTGCGACCCCCTTACGGACCTTTACAACCCAAATCTCATCAGGGCATCCATAGGAGCGGTTTTTACCGTGCCTACGGTTGCCTGCAGCTCGGAGGAAGCAATTGCATTCCTTCAAGGCCGTGGCATCCAGATACTTACGGCGCAGCTTCAGGACGCTTCCCTTTACTATGACGTGGATATGCGCCGTGGAACCGCCCTTGTCATGGGCACGGAATCCACGGGGCTTACGGACCAGTGGCGGAAGGCTGCATCGGCCCATATCCGCATTCCCATGCTTGGACGCCTTGACAGCCTGAACGTATCTGTGAGCGCCGCAATTCTTCTCTTTGAAGCAGTGCGGCAGAGGCAGATTTGACCGCCCATCCAAAAAACTCGGCAGGACAGAATGAAGGCGTTGGATTTCCAACGCTTTTTTATTATAATTGTATGCTAAACCTGTAATTAAAAGCACAAGATATGAAACGCTTGCACATTCTTTTCGCACTGGCCGCGGCAATTTGTCTCTGCAGCTGTACAAAACCGCCACAGGACCAGGATATTCCGGCTAGTCCATCAGCCAAGGAGTTCAACCAGCCAAGCGGCTGGACTCTTATCGGCACAATAGGAGGTGCCGATTGGAATAATGATATGGAGATGAGGTCCAATGGCGTGTGGCATGCCATATTCGGCGTAAACATAAAGGAAACAGACCAGTTCAAATTCCGCCGCGGGCGCAGCTGGGACGTTAACCTGGGAGTCGGGTCGGCCAATACCTTAAACACTGTCAAGGCAGGGGAGACAATGTATCTCACGGCAAGCGGTGGCAACATTCAGATTGCCGCCGGTATGTATGACATATACATTGCTCCCGAAAATCAGATTGGATACATCCTTCCGGCAGGCTCTGAGTTTACCCATCAGGAAGAGGGTAATGAGGTAATTGGCGGAGACCTCTATGGAGACTATAGCGCCTCTTTGGCACCGGCTGCCAAAAAGTCCGGTATTACCTACCAGCTCAATGTCTACAGTTTCGCAGATTCCGACGGCGACGGATGGGGAGACTTCCAGGGTATCATAGACCATCTGGATTATCTGGATGCCATTGGAGCAACGGCGCTTTGGCTCAGCCCCGTAAACGCCTGTGGTTCATACCACGGCTATGATGTGGCGGATTATTATGCCATAGACTCCAGGTTTGGAGGAGAAAGCAAGTTTCGTGAACTCATTGCCAAGGCTAAGGAGAAGAACATAGATATCTATATGGACTATGTCTTGAATCATTCCGGAGATAAATGTGAGTGGTTCAAGCAGGCAAAGGCCGGAAACAAGTCCTATACGGACTATTATGTCTTTGCCGATGTGAACTCGGGGCCCGTAGACAATTTTGCAGGGATGGGCCATCCCGGTATGGGCGGATGGCATCAGTTTGAGACGTACAAGGGCAGAATCAAGTTCTCAGTGTATTGGTCCGGAGGCCTTACCAAAGGCGCGGTCAAGGTAAAGGCCGAGCAAACCACGGAAGCGCCTCAGGCGTCCAATCCTTCTGCTAAAATATGGATCTATACTGGATCAGGCGGCAAGACAGACAATTTCGGCCTGTATGAGAAAGATGCCAACAATTACGAAATAATCCTGGATGTGGATTCTAATTGGGGCTTCCTTGTAAGGACATCCACAAGTTCCTGGGAAGAAGGTTACAAATGGGGTGGAGACGGCTCTCAGTTCCGCCTGGGAGAAACTTACACCTGTGCTACAAAGGATGCGTCGGACCTCTGCCTGGGAACAAGTTTCTTCGCAAGCTTTGATAGATCCATGCCGGACTTCAACTATGGCCCGTACTCTACATGTGAGCAAAGTGCCGCCTTCAAGGACCTCGCCGCATCGGCCGATAAATGGATCGGCATGGGCATCGGAGGCCTTCGCCTGGATGCCGTGATGTGGATCTACCAGTGTAACGCTGACGCCAACGTGAAGTTCCTAAGTGAGTGGTACAATCACTGCAACGCCACATATAAGGCCAACGGCGGAGAAGGGGATTTCTACATGGTTGGAGAGGCTTATAGCTATGATTCCGAGGCTGTCGCACCATATTACAAGGGCCTTCCTTCATTATTTGACTTTGCTTTCTACGGCACCGTAAGGGACCGCATCGGCAAAAACTATGGTGCAGACCTTGGTGGCGTCATCAAGTCTATTCAAGACAGGAACAAGAGCGCTTATGCCCAGGCCCGCCATAACCACACTAGCGGATTTGAGGATGCCATTAAGCTTTCAAACCACGATGAAGACCGCGTTGGCTCAGACCTTGACAACGATAACCAGAAGAAACGTCTTGCCGGGGCTATCCTTCTCACAAGCCCCGGAAAACCATTCATTTATCAGGGTGAAGAACTGGGGTATTGGGGAACAAAGAAAAATGGTGACCAGAATGTCCGTCAGCCAATTTATTGGGAAAAGGGCAAGTCCCTTCCGGAAAAGTGGAGCTCTTTCAGTAAAGATGTCATAAAAGACGGAATGTCAGTCAGTGAACAGAAGGCCGATGACCGCTCCCAGCTTCAACTATACCGCCACTTTGCGTATGCCCGCAACACCCACTCGGCCCTTGCCGAAGGTGAGATTGAGACCACGTCCGGCGGCAATAACGCCGTTGCCGCATGGTATATGAAGAGCTCCTCGGAGAAGGTCCTCGTGATGCATAATTTATCGGCCTCACCTGTAACTGTAACCCGTGACGGTGACAAACTTGACAAGATAATAGTTTCCAACCACAAGGTTGAGGTAGGCGGCAAGTCCGTTACTCTTCCCGCATATTCTTCAGTAGTATTCCAACAGTAACAACCACATATGAAAAAGATTATCATCGCTCTTGCAGCGCTTGCCCTTGCAGCCTGCGCATCCAAGGTCCAGTATCACCCGGAATGGACCTATGATTCAGTTGTTTATGAGATGAACATCCGTCAGTACTCACCGGAAGGCACCTTCGCAGGTGCAGCGGCCCAGCTGCCCCGCCTGAAGGAACTTGGTGTGGACGTAGTATGGCTCATGCCCATGTTTGAGATTGGCACTGAGGGCCGCAAGGGCACCCTTGGCTCATACTATGCTATCTCAGACTACAAGAAGGTGAATCCGGAATTCGGCACAATGGAGGACTTTGAAGCCTTCCTTGCAAAGGCCCATGAACTTGGCCTGAAGGTAATCCTTGACTGGGTTGCCAACCAAACCGCTCCGGACCATGTCTGGATGACGGAGAAACCGGCCGATTTCTATGAGAGGGATGCCGAAGGCAACGCCATCTGGGAGTACGACTGGACCGATACCCGCAGCCTCAACTATGAGAATGAGGACGTGTGGTGGGCCCAGGACGACGCTATGCGTTTCTGGCTTGAAAAGGGCGTGGACGGCTTCCGCTGTGACGCCGCCGGTGAGGTTCCCGCAGAATTCTGGTACGGAATCCTCCCCAAGATGAATGCCGATTATCCTGACATCTACCTCCTTGCCGAGGCTGAGAGGGACAATCTTGCCGATCCCCTTGTAACCTTTGACGCCAATTACGCCTGGGAGCTCCACCACCTTCTGAACTCCCTCGCAAAGGGTGCCAAGACCGTTCAGGACCTGAAGGACTATGTGGCCCGTGATGCAGCCCGCTTCCCCAAGGAAGCCTTCCGCCTCACTTTCACCTCCAACCATGACGAAAACTCCTGGAGCGGCACAGAGTTCGAGCGTGAGGGCGCTGCCGCAAATGCCTGCGCAGTGCTATGCTTCACCCTTCCGGGCAGCCAGCCGCTCATCTATACCGGCCAGGAAATCGGCCTGAGCCGCCGTCTGGAATTCTTTGAGAAGGATCCCATCACTGACTGGAGCGCCAACGAATACACCACCTTCTGGAAGACCCTCTGCGACCTAAAGCACAACAATCCTGCCCTGAAGGCCGGAGAGAAAGGCGGAGACATCGTTTGGTGGGATGCCCCTGAAGGCTGGGTGGCTTTCCACAGGGAAGTCAAGGGTAATATGGTCATCGTGATTGCCAATTTCGGCGTTCCCGTGCCCGCAGAGGCTCCTGAGGCCAAGGCCGATGCCAACGACAACCGTCCTCAGGGAGACGTTGTGGCAGAGCCTTTCAAGAACCTTGAGGCTGCTCCTGTTACCATGACACTTAACCTGAAGGGAGAATACAAGGACGTATTCACCGGCAACGTGATCAAGACTCCCTATGACATCACCCTTGCTCCAGGAGAGTTTATTGTCCTCACCAAATAAGGGATGTTCAGAAAACAGTATGTACTTTTTGCCGCGTTACTGATTATGGCCGCCTGTTCCGGTAGGGTAGATTCCTCCTCTGTCCCGGAGGCCGGCCCCGCGGAAATAACGCGTGTAGAGCCCCTGAGCTGGTGGACTGGTATGAAAACCAGTCTCCAGCTTATGGTGCAGGGGCCTGAGATATCGGCCTTTGACGTAGCGGTGGCAGGCACCGGTCTCAAGGTGAAGGCCGTTCATAAGGCCGATAACCCGGATTTCCTGTTTGTGGACGTTGAGGTGTCCGCATCGGCTGGGCCCGGCACCTATGACCTTGTGTTCACAAGGGAAGGGGAGAGTTTCAAATACCCTTACCTCATTCAGGAGCGCCAGAGCGGCAGTGCCGCCCGTGAGAGCTTTACAACGGCCGATATGATCTATCTCATCATGCCGGACCGCTTTGCCCATGGGAAAGCCCCGGAGGGCGCATATGAGGATGGCTCCGGCCACCCCTGGCAGGTCCCGTTCATGCTGGACACCCTTGACAGGAAAGACCCCAACGCCCGCCACGGAGGCAATATCCAGGGCATGATAGACCACCTGGATTACGTTCAGGACCTTGGTGCCACAGCCATCTGGTGCACCCCGCTGCTTATGAACAACCAGCCCCGCGGCAGTTACCACGGATATGCCATAACGGACTACTACCACATTGATCCCCGCTTTGGAGACAATGCCGGGTATAAGGCATTCGTGGACGCCTGCCACGCCCGCGGTCTCAAGGTGATAATGGACGTTGTAACCAACCACTGCGGCACAGGCCACTGGTGGATGGACAACCCTCCCTTTGACGATTGGTATCACGTGAATGATCCCTACATGCAGATGAACGCCCTGTTCTCCGTGTACATGGACCCTCACGTTGCAAAAGTGGACCGTGAACGTCAGGAGAGCGGCTGGTTTGTGCCGTCTATGCCGGATATGAACCTGGACAATCCCTTTGTCCTGAAGTACTTCCAGCAGTGGGCAGTGTGGTGGACGGAGTATGCCGGCCTTGACGGTCTACGCGTAGACACCTATCCCTACAATGAGCCTGAGCCCATGTCCCGGTGGTGCAAGGCGGTCACGGATGAGTATCCGGCAATGAACATTGTGGGAGAATGCTGGGATTACTCCATCCCGCAGGTTGCATACTGGCAAAAGGACAATCCCAACAGGAACGGCTTCAACTCTTTCCTTCCGTCCGTTATGGATTTCCCGCTGGAGCAGGCCATCCATACGGCGCTCATGGAGGATGAAGTGTTCTGGAATGAGGGAATGACCCGCATCTATACGGTCCTGGCCCAGGACTTCGTGTACAAGGACCTGAGCCATATGCTCACCTTCTTTGCAAACCATGACCACGCCCGTACCGGAGACACCTTCAAGGAAGACCCTGAGCGTATGAAACTTGCCCTGGCGCTCCTTGCAACGGTGCGCGGCATCCCTCAGCTCTACTACGGAGATGAGATGATGTTCCTGGAGCGGAAGGATAAGCCCGGCTCCGACGGAGCAAAGCGCATAGACTTCCCCGGAGGCTGGCCCGATGATTCCTTTACTCTGTTTACTGCGGCGGGGAGGGCATCGGCCCCGGAAATGTATTCCCATGCAGCGGAACTTCATGACTACGCCCGCACTCTTTTCCGCTGGAGACGCACCTGCAAGGCTGTCCAGGAAGGGGAGACGCTGCATTTCCTTTCACGTAAGAACGTGGGTCCCGTGAATGTCACGGACAACACCTACTCCTTCTTCCGCTATACCTCAGATGACGCCGTATTCGTGTTCATCAACAACGCCCTTGAGCCCCGCACCCTTGACTGGGACCATTACGCAGAGTTCGTGAGCGGCCCTGTCACCGGAACGGAAGTCCTGAGCGGAGAGTCCGTTACGCTGCGCAACGGCTTCAGCGTGGCTCCAAAATCGGCCCTTATAGTAGAATTTAAACGTAATAGAATATGAAAAGATTAGCTTTCGCGATGGTGATAGCCGTCCTGGCCGCCTGCACCACAGCCCCGGTTCCCAATAAGGCCGATGTCCTCCAGAGTCCTGACGGAAGGCTTGAGGCTCAGTTCCTCATTTATCCGGACGGAAGTCCCGCTTACTCCCTTACCTTTGACGGAAAGGATGTGATCAAACCTTCAAAGCTTGGTTACAAGCTCATTGGCGGAATGGAGCTTACCAAGGGCTTCACCTTTGAAGGCTCGGAGCATGGCGTCATAGATGAAACCTGGGAGCCCGTTTGGGGAGAGGAGCGGCAGATACGCAATAACTGCAACGAGATGCTGGTGAAGCTCAAGAGGGAGGACGGAGTTGCAATGAATGTGCGCTTCCGCCTCTACAACGACGGCCTTGGCTTCCGCTATGAGTTCCCCATGGAGAACAGGCTCACCTATTTCAAGGTGGCCGATGAAATCACTCAGTTCGCCCTCACCGGAGACCACACCGCATGGTGGATTGCCGGAGACTATGACACGCAGGAGTACAACTACACCCACTCCAAGCTGTCTGAGATCAGAAAGTACAATGCCCAGGAGCGTCCGTATAACGCCTCCCAGACGGTTGCATCGGCCATGTCTGTCCAGACGGCCCTTCAAATGAAGACGGATGACGGCCTGTACATCAACATCCATGAGGCTGAGGTCCTGGATTATCCCACCACAAACCTTGAACTGGACGACAAGACCTTCACTTTCTCCACCCTTCTCACCCCGGATGCGGAGGGCGTGAAGGGCCGCCTACAGGCTCCATGCAACAGCCCCTGGCGCACCGTGCAGGTATGTGAGAAGGCTACTGACGTGCTGGCTTCCCGCCTTATCCTCAACCTCAACGAGCCCTGCGCCCTTGAGGACGTTTCATGGATCCACCCCACAAAATACATGGGCGTATGGTGGGAGATGATAACCGGCCGCACGCACTGGTCATACACGTCTGATTTCCCCTCAGTTCAGCTTGGCGTGACGGATTATGCCAAGGCAAAGCCCCATGGCCGTCATGGTGCCAACAATGACAATGTGCGCATGTACATAGACTTTGCCGCGGAGAACGGTTTTGACGCCATCCTTGTTGAAGGCTGGAACGAAGGCTGGGAAGACTGGTTCGGCGCCCAGAAGGACTATGTCTTTGACTTTGTCACTCCTTATCCGGATTTTGATCTTCCAGCACTTAACAAGTATGCCCATGACAAGGGTATCCGCATCATAATGCACCATGAGAGTTCTTCCTCCACGGTGAACTACGAGCGTCATATGGAGGCTGCGTACAATCTTATGAATGAGTACGGCTATGATGCCGTAAAGAGCGGATATGTGGGCAACATCATCCCTTACGGAGAGCACCATTACAGCCAGCCTCTCATAAACCACTATCACTATGCCGTGGTTGAGGCAGCCAAGCACCATATCATGGTGAATGCCCACGAGGCAGTGCGTCCTACCGGCCTCTGCCGCACCTGGCCCAATATGATAGGCAACGAGAGCGCCATGGGTACGGAATTCCGTATGGACATCAATCCCGGCCACAGCTCAATCCTCCCGTTCACTCGCCTGCAGGGCGGCCCCATGGACTATACTCCCGGCATCTTCGAGCAGGACATGTCCATAACCGCTCCCGGGGAGACCGGCAAGATGCGCCACACCATAGGCAATCAGCTGGGCCTTTACGTAACCTTCTACAGCCCTCTCCAGATGGCCGCGGACCTTCCCCAGAACTACTCCCGCTTCATGGACGCCTTCCAGTTCATAAAGGATGTTGCGGTAGACTGGGACAAGAGCATCTACCTCATGGCAGAACCCGGTGAGTACATTGTAACCGCCCGCCATCCTAATTACAAGACGCTGAATTCGGGCCGATTGAAAGGCACTTCCGGCGCCTATGATTTTGCCCATCCCGGCGGCGTTGAGAAGGACGTGTGGTTTGTTGGCGGTGTCACCGGAGAAAACGCCAAGGAGGTTGAGATTCCGCTGGACTTCCTGAAAAAGGGCTTTGTGTATGAAGCCACCCTTTATGCCGATGCTCCTGACGCAGATTATGAGACCAATCCCCAGGCTTATGAGATAAGCCGTCATGAATTGTCGGCCGACAGCACCCTCAAGGTGTGGATGGCCCGTAGCGGCGGATTCGGCCTGAGCCTAAGAGAAAAATAATGAAGCAAATCACCATTACGCTTGCCTCAAGCGGAGAGAAGATTAGCATGGAGGTCGGGAGCACCCTGGCCTCCATTGCACCAAAGACAGTAAAGGACCCCAAAACCGGAAAGGAATACCCGGTGCTTGCCGCCCTGTGTGACCATAAGCTCAAATCCCTGGACTACGAGGTCTTTGCCCCTCATTCCATAGAGTTTGTAGGCTTCAATCACCCTGACGGCCGCCGCACGTATCTCCGCTCACTGAGCTTTCTGGCCCAAAGGGCGGCCCGTACGCTTTTCCCGGACAGGAAGTTCAAGATAAACCACTCCCTGCCCAGCGGCCTTTACTGCAAGCTTCGCGGTGAGCGTATTACGGACGAGCAGATCATGGCCCTCCGTGAGGAGATGCGCCGCCTGGTGGCCCAGGACCTTCCGTTCACCATGAAGGTACTTCCCGCCTATGAGGCAATAGAACTATTCGAGTCCCAGAATCAGGACCTTAAGGCCGATCTTATACGCACGGTGGGCCAGTTCTACTGCAAGGTGAACTATCTTGACGGTGTGGCCGATAACTTCTACGGCGCCCTGGTTCCTTCCACCGGCTATCTGGAAGTGTTTGACCTGATGCCGTTCCACCACGGATTCTGCCTTATGTATCCTTCCGACGAGGATATCACCCGCACAATTCCCCGCCAGAAGCAGATGAAACTCACTGCCACCCTGAAGGATTACGGACACTGGTGCAAGACAACAGGTGTAGTGAGTGTCGGAGCGCTTAACAGGCGTCTCCTTGGCGGCGGCGCGGTGGAACTCATCAACCTCTGCGAAGCCCGCCAGGAAAGGGCATACGGAGCCCTTGCCGACAGGATTTTCGCCCAGAGGGACCGCGTGAAGATTGTGTTCATCGCAGGACCTTCCTCCAGCGGAAAGACTTCTTCTTCGCTTAGGGTAGCCCAGCAGCTTAAAGTGCTGGGAATGAATCCAAAGGTGATAGAACTGGACAATTACTTTGTGGAGCGTGAGCGCACGCCCCTGGATTCTGACGGAAACCTTGACTTTGAGGCCCTTGAGGCAATGGACCTGGAACTTCTGGGGCAGCACCTCAATGACCTTCTTGCAGGTAAGGAGGTGGAGATTCCCCGTTATGACTTCAAGCAGGGACGCCCCTTCTTCGAGGGCAATATGATGCACCTTGAGGAGAACGACATCCTGGTGATGGAAGGTATCCACGCCCTTGATCCCCAAATGGTGCCCAGCGTAGACCAGAGCCGCATTTTCCGCATCTATGCATCGGCCCTTACGTCCCTCAAACTGGACGAGAACTGCTGCATTTCCACTACGGACAACAGGCTTCTGAGGCGTATGGTCAGGGACAACCGCGTGCGGGGCATTACCCCGGAGGATACAATTCTCCGCTGGCCTTCGGTGCGCCGCGGCGAGGGAAAGCATATCTTCCCCTTCCAGGAGAATGCCGATGCCCAGTTCAATACGGCCCTCCTGTATGAACTGCCAATGCTGCGGTACTACGCAGAGCCGCTCCTGAGGCGCATCCTCCCGTCTTCTCCGGCCTTCTCTGAAGCCAGGCGCCTTCTGAAGTTCCTGGATTTCATAGTGGCCCTTCAGCCGCAGGAGATAGAGGCAATCCCGCCTACTTCAATCATGAGGGAATTCATCGGAGGACAGACACTGTAACTCAGTATGGCCGGGGACTTCATAGAGATACGCGGAGCGCGGGCGAACAACCTGCAGGGGATAGACGTTGACATCCCTCGCGGGAAGTTTGTGGTGGTGACGGGCCTTAGCGGCAGCGGCAAGAGTTCGCTGGCTTTTGATACGCTTTATGCGGAGGGCCAGCGCCGCTACATGGACACCCTTTCCACCTATGCCAAGCACTTTATGGGCATACTGGAAAAGCCTGAGGTTGAGGAGATTACGGGCCTCAGTCCCATCATTGCCATAGAGCAGAAGACAACCGGAAACAACCCCCGTTCCACGGTTGGAACCATAACGGAAATCTACGACTTCCTGAGGCTTCTCTACGCCAAGGGCTCCAGGGCCATTTCCCCGGAAACCGGCCTTGAGATGGTCCGCTACAACGATTCCCAGATAGTGGACCTCATAATGAGCAAGTTCGCGGGCCGGAAATGCTACCTTCTCTCTCCTCTTGTCAGGGGCCGAAAAGGTCACTACCGTGAGCTTTTTGAGCAGCTCCGGAAGCGCGGCTATATGGAGGTGCGGATAGACGGGGAAATCCAGGACATCGTGCCTGAGATGGCCCTTGACCGCTACAAGCCGCACTTCATAGAACTGGTTGTGGACCGCCTTATCCCGGAAGCCGGGGACGATAGAAGGGTGAGGGACTCGGTGGGGAAGGCAATCGGCCTTGGAAAGGGATCCGTTGCCATCCTTGACGTTGAAAGCGGAGAGATCTCCCACTATTCAAAGCACCTTGTGGACCCCCAGAGCGGCCTTTCCCTCCAGGAGCCTCAGCCGCACAGTTTCTCATTCAACTCGCCTCAGGGCTACTGCCCTCACTGCAAGGGCCTTGGGACTATTGTGGACGTGAACATTGACACAATCATCCCCGACCGCTCCAGGAGTGTGGCCGATGGCGGCATAGTTCCTCTTGGGAAGGTCCGTGAGAACCGCAAGTTCGATATAATCCGGGCCATTGCGCGTAAATACGGTTTCAGCCTGTACGATCCCATCGGCACCCTGCCTGATGAGGTAGTGAGCCTTCTGGTGTATGGCTCCGAGGACCTTTTCCGCGTGGGTGAAGGGAATCTTACGGAGATGGAAACCTGGGGCGGAGTCATTGAGAATATTGAGGACACCGTGGTCTGTCCCGTGTGCGGCGGTACCCGTCTCAACAAGGAGGCAATGTGCTTCCGCGTGGATGGAAAAACCATTTCAGAGGTGTCTGAAATGGAGATTTCGGAACTTGCCGCCTGGCTGGAAAAGATTCCGGAAGGCTTCAACCAGAAGGAACTGAACGTGTCCAGGGATATTCTCAAGGAGCTCAGGGAGCGCGTCAGGTTCATGCTGGATGTGGGCCTTGACTACCTGTCGCTGGACCGCCCCACCGGGTCTCTTTCCGGCGGTGAGAGCCAGCGTATCCGCCTGGCAACCCAGATAGGCTCCAAACTGGTGAATGTGCTGTATATACTGGATGAGCCTTCTATCGGCCTTCATCAGAAGGATAACCGGAAGCTCATTGCGTCCTTGAAGGCGCTGCGCGACGAGGGTAACTCCGTGATGGTTGTGGAGCACGACGCAGAAACTATGATGAGCGCCGACTGGCTTGTGGATGTGGGCCCCGGCGCAGGAGAAAACGGCGGCAGGATATGCCTGAACGGGCCTCTGAAGGAGCTGCTGGCTTCCGGGGAATCTCTTACGCTGGATTACCTTAGGGGGAAGAGGCGCATAGAAGTTCCGGCTGCCAGAAGGCCCGGGAACGGCAAGTTTCTAACGCTTAAGGGCGCCACAGGAAATAACCTCAAGGGCGTGGACGTGAGTTTCCCGCTGGGCTGTCTCATTGGAGTTGCCGGACTTTCCGGATCCGGCAAGAGCTCGCTTGTCAACGAGACCCTGATGCCAATCCTGAAACAGAAGTTCTACCGCTCCAAGGAGCGTCCGCTGCCGTACGCGTCCATAGAGGGCATAGAGAATATTGACAAGCTCATAGAGATAGACCAGAGCCCTATCGGCCGCACGCCACGTTCCAATCCCGCAACGTTTACGGGAGTGTTCAGCGACATCCGCACCCTCTTTGAGGAAACTCCGGATGCAAAGGTTCGCGGTTATAAGGCCGGCAGGTTTTCCTTCAACGTCCCCGGAGGCCGATGCGAGGAGTGCAAGGGCGCCGGCATCAAGGTGATAGAGATGAACTTCCTGCCGTCCGTACACGTCCCCTGTGAGGCCTGCGGCGGAAGGCGTTACAACGAGGACACCCTGGCCGTACGCTACAAGGGTAAGAACATCAATGATGTCCTGGAGATGTCCATCTCCGAAGCCTACGAGTTCTTCAAGCCCGTTCCAAAGATTGCCGCCAAGCTGAAGGCAATGCTGGATGTGGGCCTTGGATACGTTCGCCTTGGCCAGAGCGCCATCACCCTTTCCGGCGGCGAGAGTCAGCGAATGAAGCTGGCCGCGGAACTCTCACGCCCCTCCACGGGAAATACCCTGTATATCCTTGACGAGCCCACCACCGGCCTTCACTTTGAAGATATCAAAGTGCTGCTGGGAGTGCTTCAGAGGCTTGTTGAGGCGGGGAATACCATTATTATAATAGAGCACAATCTGGACGTCCTGAAGAGCGTTGACTACCTCTTTGACATGGGCCCGGAAGGTGGCCGCAAGGGTGGCCGGATTGTTGCCCAGGGTACTCCGGAGCAGCTGGCCTCGAACCCCGCTTCCGTCACCGGCCCCTATCTCAAGGACGTGCTGTAGGTTTTTGCCTTGGACCAGGTCCACAAAGGGACTATGCCGTACCCCATTCCGCGCGGAGGCGGTCCATCAGGTGCATTATGTAGAGGATTTCCGCGTGGGGCATAGCAGACGGCTCCAGGGCTCCGGCAGCAATTGCGTCACGGCAGGCACGGAACTGATACTCGAATCCGGTAATCTGCTCCGGCACGGCCACGGTCTTCTCCACTATATGGCGTTTACGGCACACGCTTACGGTCTTGGGATTGATAAGATCGTCAAAGACAAGGTAACCCGTGGTGCCGGCTATCAAGGCCTCATTTCCTCCCTGGCACCAAGCGGAGCAGTCCAGTGAGGCCAGGGTGCCGTCGGAAAGGACCATTGTAACCTGCTCGGATGCATCTACGCCTGTAGGGGCTTTGACGCAGGTGGTGTTAATCTGAGAAACGGGGGCATCGAAGTACATCCTCACAAAGTTCAGAAGGTACACGCCAAGGTCCAGAAGGGCACCGCCTCCAAGTTCGGGGCTGATGATGCGCTCTTTGTCGGACACATTGTAAGCCAGGGTGGCCTGAACCATGCGGGGCTCTCCAATGATGCCGGACTCCAAAAGTTTACGGCCAATCTCCCGTACCGGCATATACCGCGGCCAGATGGCTTCTCCCACAAAAACGCCTTTGTCGCGTGCCAGGGCAATGATTTCTGCCGTTTCCGTGGCATTGAGCATAAAGGACTTCTCCACAAGGCAGGGCTTCCCGGCAAGGATGGCGTCACGTGTCACTCCAAAGTGGCATGAGTGCGGCACGGCTATATACACAAGGTCCACATCGTGGTCTGCAAGCAGTGCGGCGTATGATCCGTATGCCCTGGGAATGTCAAAGAGCCCGGCAAAGGCCCGGGCCTTCTCCTCAGAACGTGAACCTATGGCAATGCAGGTCATATCTTCCATTGCCTGAAGCGTGCGGGCCGCTTTTTCCGCGATGTGCCCGGCACCGATTATTCCAACTTTGAACATGGTGTAAAGATAGGTATTTTTCCGGACAGTTTGCCGTGTCGACACTCAGATTGCCTGTAGCGGCGTTTTTGCGTCAACACGGCAGCGATTTCACGGAAAAAGGCCGATTTCCTTGCCGTGTTGGCACCGGAATCGGCCTTATACGCGTTTTAGCCGTCAACACGGCAGGGCGTGTATGTCCACTACCTTCCTCCGCCGCCGAAACCGCCGCCTGAGAAGCCGCCGCCACCGCCGAAGGAAGCGTGGCCGCCGGTGCCGTTGATGTTGCCGGCCTTGGCTATTGCATTGCCAAATGAGCGGGTACTCATATTGTTGGTCCAAAGAACCATGTACGTGAAGCGGTCTGAGTCCATGCCGGTGCTGCGGGCCACCTCCTCATAGACAGAAGGATACAGTTTCTTGAACTGCTTTGCAACTTTCTCCGCAATCCCGAAGAGCTGGGCAAACACCAGGTAATCCTTCCATAGGCCAACCTCGTTGGAGGCTCTTTCGCCGCTTAATGTGAAGTCCTTCAGGAAGTTACGGAACTCTATGAGATGACATGCTTGCTGCTGTCCTTCCGTGGTGCAGGTGCCTTCAGAGAGGAAGTAGCCCTTGTCACGGAACCATGTTTTGCCGCGTGCTATGGCGCGGTCCGGCCAGGCTGTCATCTTCTTGTAGTTCTTGGTAGACCACTTCTCAAATTCGTTCTTCTCCAGGATTCTGTTGTCTCCGGCGGCGCTGAGGGCCCACTGGTAGAGGTCTTCCTCTACGTCGTCCATGCTGGCGGTATCGGCCTCAAAGAGAAGATTTACGCGTTTGTCTGACTTGGGATCCGGCATCACCTTAAGCTTTCCGTCCATGATCCAGCGGAGGAAAAACGCTCCTATGATATTCTGAGCCGGGGTATTATTACCAAAGCGGGCGCCTTTTGCAAGAGTATATTCTGCCGCAAAGAGGTTGCCGTCAAGGGGGATGTCCCTGTACCAACCGTCAATCTTGGTGCGTCCGAAGATGGACTTTTTCCACTTGTATCCAAGGGCAGATGCAATGGCAACGTATATGATAAGGAATATTCCGCCGATGAAAAGCAGGGCAAAACCTATGAGGAACCACTTCTCTGCTGGGTCGTCCTCTCCATATGAACTGTCTTCAAGGGCTTTGTCAATGAGATCCTGCGCGGAACCGCCTTTACTAACGGCGGGCTGGAAGATGCCCTTTTCAAACTTCACGGCGGTGATGAGTTTGGAACTGTAGTCCATGGACTCGGATGTCTCCGCCACAACCTTTCCATCCTTCACGTTTATGTCTCCGTAGAAGCCGAAGGCCCATACGCGGGTGTTGTCGTAGGTCCACTGAGGGCAGTCAAATGCCGGGCCGATAGTAACCCTCACATGCTCCGGAGCATCAGGCATGCCGGGATTCACGAACATGAAGTTGAAGGCATCGGCATCATCATAGGCCTGCACCAGGCCGGTGAGGACGAAGGTAACCTCCCAGTTGTGGGCGCCGGGTTCTCCAAGGCCCCAGCAAAGCTCAGCGCCGTTACGCTTGCGCACAATGCCACACTTCCCGGTTTTCCAGCTGCGGGAGCGGTCAACGTCCCATTTGTCTCCAAGGCTTTGCATAGGAACGCCGTTATCCGTTACGCTGAGGGAGCCGATGGTCATGGGGCCAAGGTTCTCCACGGGAATGTACCACTCCGTATTTTCAGAGTCAACCCGCATTGACCAGCGCTGGGTAACCACGGCGCTGCCGTCCTTGTTGACGGCAACATTTATGTCAAGGTCACGGACCTCATGGGCAAAAGCCGCAGCGCAGAGCACTGCGGCGGCAACAAGTGCAAAAAGCCTTTTCATCTAGATTTCCGGGTAATCTTTCTTGGAAACGTCGTCGGCAAGGTAATCACGCTTTGCAAAGCCCAGGATGCCGGCCACCAGGGAGGTGGGGAATACGCGGACCTGCTGGTTGAAGCGGGTTACGGTGTCGTTGAAGGTCATGCGGGACAGGCGGACGTTCTCCTCATAGTCCTTGATGTCCTTCATGGTCTGCTGGTAGTTGGCGCTGGCCTTCAGGTCCGGATATGCCTCTGCAACGGCGATGAGCTTTGCGCCGATTGCCGCAAGGGCTTCCTCGTTGGCATTGATATCGGCCGCGGTGGGATTGGGGGAGGAGACAATCTTACGTTCCTTCACAATCTTCTCAAGGGTATCGGCCTCATAGGAAGCATATTCCCTAGTGAGCTTGATGAGAGCCTTGAGGGCATCGAAACGGCTGATTTGCTGGACGTTGATCTGCTTCAGGGCATTGTTGCATAGTTCGTCGCTTTTGACAAGGCGGTTCTGAACGCCGATAATCCAGATTACAAGGACTGCCAGGACGGCAAGGATAATAGCTAAAGTCATAGTACTGTTGAGTTTTATTATGCGAATATACAAATTTTGCATAAATTTGCGTATAGAATAAACGTTTATTACACATATGAAAACAAACCAGGAATTCAAGAATGCCGCCCTTGACGCACTTCGCGGCAATTGGGGGAAAGCCGTTGTTGCAACGCTTATTTATGTGCTTATCCTTTCATTCATAACCGGTCCTACGGTTTACAGCACCACCCAGGTCCAGAAGCAGCTTACGGACCTTGCCGCCACTTCCCCTACCGGTTATCAGGCAGCGGCCCTCATCACATCCCCTGAATTCATCGCTCTCCAGCAGCGGGCCACCAGCACCAGCGGAATCTCCACCCTTCTGCAGTTCCTGCTGGTCCTGCCCCTCTCCCTTGGCTTCCTGAATGCGTTCAGGAAACTGCTTGTAGCCGGAGACGGCCAGATCCTGTCCAACACATTCCGTATCGGATTCAGCAACTACTGGCACAAGGTATGGGGCATGCTACTTATGACAATCATGGTGTTCCTGTGGTCCCTCCTCCTTGTAATCCCCGGTATCATCAAGTGGTTCTCCTATGCCATGACCCCCTTCATCCTTGAGGAGAATCCGGAGCTCAGCGCATCAGACGCCATCCACCGCAGCCGTATGATGATGCGCGGACATAAGTTCGACCTTTTCTATCTGTACCTGAGCTTTATCGGCTGGTTCATCCTGTGCATCCTCACCGCCGGCATCGGCTTCCTGTGGCTTGGCCCTTACGTGGACACCGCCATCGCCGCCTTCTATGAGGAGGTCAAGGCCGATTACGCCCTCAACGGCGGCCTGGACTAAGGCGCGTACGTTGCCCTTGGACCTGGTCCACGGCATGCAACGGCGCATGTCTTGCCGTGTTGACGGCTAAAACGCGCATAAGGCCGATTCCGGAGCCAACACGGCAATTTGGAAATACCATCAAATTAGCGTATCTTTGTATACTATTCGGGGTGTGGCGCAGTTGGCTAGCGCATCTGGTTTGGGACCAGAGGGTCGTGTGTTCGAGTCACATCACCCCGACAATGTTTCTACTGGGTTATGATATCGGCAGCTCTTCCGTCAAGGCGTCGCTGGTAGACGCCGAGACAGGTAAGTGCGTAGCCTCCGCTTTTTATCCTGAAAAGGAAGCCCCCATTATTTCAAAGCAGCCCGGCTGGGCAGAACAGGACCCGTCCATGTGGCTTGGGAACCTGAAGCTGTCTACGGCCGATGTCCTCCATCAGCTGGAGGAGGCCGGATACAGTGCCGGGGACGTAAAGGCAATCGGCATATCCTATCAGATGCACGGGCTTGTGTGCGTGGACAAGGATATGAATGTACTGAGGCCCTCCATCATCTGGTGTGATTCCCGCGCCGTGCCTTATGGAAACGCCGCGGCAGAGGCTCTGGGGCAGGATTTCTGTCTGGAGCACCTCCTGAATTCCCCCGGCAATTTCACGGCCGCAAAGCTGGCCTGGGTAAAGGAGAACGAGCCTTCCCTGTATGAGCGTATCTGGAAGATCATGCTTCCAGGAGACTACATTGCAATGCGCCTCACGGGAAGCGTATGCACCACTGTGAGCGGGCTTTCTGAAGGTATATTCTGGGACTTCCGTGAGAATTCCCCGTCAAGGGAACTTCTTGATTACTTTGGCTTTGAAGAAACCATTCTTCCTCAGATAAGGCCCACCTTCGGTATACAGGGATATCTTACCGCAGAGGCAGCGAAGGCTCTTGGGCTCAAAGAAGGCATCCCCGTCACTTACCGTGCCGGAGACCAGCCAAACAACGCCCTAAGCCTCAATGTCTTCAATCCCGGGGAGATTGCATCCACGGCAGGTACTTCCGGAGTTGTTTATGGTGTAATAGGGGAGGTTAACTATGACCCTCAGTCACGCGTGAATACCTTTGCGCACGTTAACCATAGCTTTGAGGATCCCCGCCTTGGCGTCCTTCTCTGCATCAACGGTACCGGCATCCTCAACTCCTGGATGCGCCGTAACGTTGCCCCGGAGGGCCTTTCATATGTCCAGATGAATGAACTGGCATCCAAGGCGCCTATCGGCAGTGAAGGCGTATCCATCCTTCCTTTCGGAAACGGCGCAGAGAGGATGCTCTGCAATATGGAAACCGGCTGCAGCGTGCATGGGGTTTCTTTCAACCGCCATGGCAGGGAGCATCTCCTGAGGGCCGCCCAGGAAGGCATTGTATTCTCCTTCCAGTATGGAATTGAGATAATGCAGGAGATGGGCCTCAAGGTGGACAAGATTCACGCGGGTCTTGCCAATATGTTCCAGAGCGCCATCTTCAGGGACACCCTTGCGGGCGTTTCCGGGGCAACCATTGAGCTTTACAATACGGACGGATCCGTTGGAGCCGCAAAGGGCGCAGGAATAGGCGCCGGCATATATAAGGACAGCCGTGAGGCATTCTCCACCCTTGAGAGACTGGAAGTGATAACTCCCAGTAATGAAGACCTCTACAGGGATGCATATCAGCGTTGGAAATCACATTTAACACTATAACAAAATGGCAAAAGAATATTTTCCCGGAATAGGAAAAATCCAGTTTGAAGGCCCGGAGAGCGTGAATCCCCTTGCTTTCCATTATTATGAGCCTGAGCGCATGGTGATGGGTAAACCCATGAAAGAGTGGCTCAAATTTGCAATGGCCTGGTGGCACACCCTGGGCCAGGCATCCGGAGACCCTTTTGGCGGCCAGACCCGCTCTTATGAATGGGACAAGGGTGAATGCCCCTACTGCCGCGCCAAGGCAAAGGCCGATGCCGGCTTTGAGCTTATGCAGAAGCTTGGAATAGAGTATTTCTGCTTCCATGACATTGACCTTGTGGAGGACTGCGACGATATAACGGAGTATGAGGCCCGCATGAAGGACATCACGGACTATCTCCTTGAGAAGATGAAGGAAACCGGCATCAAGAATCTCTGGGGCACGGCCAATGTCTTCGGTCACAAGCGCTATATGAACGGCGCCGCCACCAACCCCCAGTTTGACGTGGTTGCCCGCGCGGCCGTCCAGATCAAGAACGCCCTGGACGCCACAATTAAGTTAGGCGGCTCCAACTACGTGTTCTGGGGTGGCCGTGAGGGCTATTACACCCTCCTTAATACCCAGATGCAGCGTGAAAAGGACCATCTTGCAAAGATGCTCACCGCTGCCCGCGATTATGCCCGTAAGAAAGGCTTCAAGGGTACTTTCCTCATCGAGCCAAAGCCCATGGAACCCACCAAGCACCAGTACGACGTAGATACTGAAACGGTGATCGGCTTCCTCCGTGCCAACGGCCTTGACAAGGACTTCAAGGTGAATATTGAGGTGAACCACGCCACGCTTGCAGGCCACACCTTCGAGCACGAACTGACGGTTGCTGTGGACAACGGCTTCCTTGGCAGCGTTGATGCAAACCGCGGAGACGCCCAGAACGGCTGGGACACCGACCAGTTCCCCATCGACGACCTTGAACTCACCCAGGCCATGATGCAGATCATCCGTAACGGCGGTCTCCATAACGGCGGCTTCAACTTTGACGCAAAACTCCGCCGTTCCTCCACGGACCCTGAGGATATCTTCATCGCCCACGTGAGCGCCATGGATACCATCGCCCACGCCCTCCTGAACGCCGCGGCCGTCCTTGAAAAGAGCCCCATCCCCGCCATGGTGAAGGAGCGTTACGCAAGCTTTGACAGCGGCCTTGGAAAGAAGTTCGAGGAAGGGAAGGCTTCCCTTGAGGAGCTTTATGACTATGCAAAGAAAGCCGGTGAGCCCGTTGCTGCTTCCGGAAAACAGGAACTTTACGAAACCCTCCTCTCACTCTATGCAAAATAGTTACAGGCAAAAGGGGAGTTACGCCTACCTCATTGCCATCGTGCTGGTGGCCGTCATCGGCGGTCTCCTCTTCGGATATGACACCGCAGTCATTTCAGGCGCGGATAAGGGTCTGCAGGCGTTTTTCCGCGGTGCGGCGGATTTCGACTACACGGACGCCCTCCACGGATTCACAACATCGAGCGCCCTCATTGGCTGTATTATCGGCGCAATTATTTCCGGCCGATTAGCCCTTTACCTTGGCAGGAAGAAGACCCTCTTTGTGGCGGGTATCCTTTTCCTCCTGAGCGCCCTGGGCTCCTACAATCCGGAATTCCTCTTCTTTGAGAAGGGAGTTGCCTGTAAGGGCCTTCTGGCGGCATTCAACGGCTACCGCATACTGGGAGGCATAGGCGTGGGACTGGCATCGGCCCTGTGCCCTATGTATATTGCAGAGGTTGCGCCGGCTTCAAAGAGGGGAAGGCTTGTGTCATGGAACCAGTTTGCCATCATTTTTGGCCAGCTGGTTGTGTACTTTGTGAACTTCCTCATCGTGCGTTCCCACGCGTCTGACCCTAATGTTGTTGCCTGGACCAATGCCATTGGCTGGAGGGTTATGTTTGTCTCAGAGGCTGTTCCCGCCGGGCTGTTTGCACTCCTTATCCTGCTGGTTCCGGAAACGCCGCGTTACCTTGCTATCCACGGCCATGAGGAGAAGGCTCTAACCGTGCTTTCCAACATTAACGGTGAAGCCCGCGCCAGGGAGATCCTTGCAAATATCAAGTCCACCGTGAACGCAGAGGCCAAGCGCAAACACGACAAACTCTTTGCTTTTGGTTTCCTGGTTGTGTTCATCGGATGTATGCTGTCCGTGTTCCAGCAGATTATCGGCATAAATGCAGTGCTGTATTTTGCGCCGCGTATCTTTGAGTCCATGGGAATGGGTGACCCTATGTTCCAGACGGTCCTTATGGGTGTAATCAACATCACCTTCACCCTTGTGGCGGTGTTTACCGTTGAGAAACTGGGCCGTAAGCCCCTCCTTATCACGGGTTCCCTGGGTATGGCAGTGGGCGCTTTTGGAGTGGCTCTCAGCAATGTTTACACAATGCCGGCCCTTGTGCCAGTTGTGAGCATCATGCTCTACAGCGCCTGCTTCATGTTCAGCTGGGGCCCCATCTGCTGGGTTTACATTGCGGAACTTTTCCCCAACACCATCCGCAGCCGCGCAACCGCAGCCGCAGTGGCGTTCCAGTGGGTGTTCAACTTCATCGTGTCCAGCACGTTTGTGCCAATGTACACACGCAGCCCCTTCTTTGCCTATGCGCTTTACGGTGTAATCTGTCTCATAGCGGCCGTCTTTGTATGGCGCCTTGTCCCTGAAACAAAGGGCAAGACCCTTGAGGAAATGACTAAATTCTGGAGAGAACACAAATGATTGTAAACGCGGAAAACATAACCAAGTCATTTGGGCAGTTGCAAGTCCTCAAGGGCGTTGATTTCAAGGCCGATGAATCGGAGGTCGTTGCCATAATGGGAGCCTCCGGTGCCGGAAAGTCCACCCTTCTGCAGATACTTGGGACGCTGTCCACCCCGGACGGCGGAAGCCTCACCATAGACGGCACTGATGTGCTCCGGCTTGGTTCAAGGGAGTTGGCGGATTTCCGCAACCGCCGTATCGGCTTTGTGTTCCAGGCCCATCACCTGCTTCCTGAATTCAGCGCCATTGAGAACGTGATGATTCCCGGTCTTATAGGCGGAAAAAGCGGCCGTGAGGCCCGTGAGAGGGCTACCGAACTTCTGGAGACAGTGGGACTTGGGCATCGCCTGGACCACAAACCCTCTGAGCTTTCCGGCGGAGAACTATCCCGCGTGGCCATTGCCAGGGCCCTTCAGATGAAGCCTGCAATAGTGTTTGCCGATGAACCCACCGGCAACCTTGACACACGCACCAAGGAGGAGATACACTCCCTTTTCTTTGACCTCAGGAAACAGTTGGGCCAGACCTTTGTCATAGTTACCCATGATCCCGGTCTGGCCTCACTCTGTGACCGCACCTGCGTGATGCAGGACGGCCTGATTATTTCCGCTTAAGGGCCTTCTTGGCAGCCTCGGCAATATGAGGAGCGTCAAGTCCGTACGCCTGCATAAGTGCAGCGGGAGTACCGGACTGGCCGAATTTATCCTCACCGTTCACAAACTCCACGGGAGTGGGCTTGTTTGCAGCAAGAACGCCGGCAATGGCTTCTCCAAGGCCGCCAGCCATATTGTGCTCTTCCGCTACAACCACTGCGCCGGTCTTTGAGGCCGATGCTATTACGGCTGCTTCGTCCAGAGGCTTGATGGTGGCGATGTCAATGACTTCCGCCTTGATTCCATCCTCCTCAAGGGCGTCTGCGGCAAGGAGGGCCTCCCATACGGTATGGCCGGTTGCGAAGATGGTGACATCCTTTCCTTCGTTCATCACAAGGGCCTTTCCAATCTCAAAGGGCTGGTCTTCAGGGGTGAAGTTGGGGACGCTGGGACGGCCGAAACGAAGATACACGGGACCGTTGTATTTTGCAGCTGCAATTGTGGCCTGGACGGTCTGGTTGAAATCACAGGGATTGAGGACAACCATTCCGGGAAGGGCCCTCATGAGGGCTATGTCCTCCATGGTCTGGTGGGTGGCGCCGTCCTCTCCAAGGGTGATACCTGCGTGGGAGGAAGCTATCTTTACGTTGGTGCAGCCGTAGGCTACTTCCTGGCGGATCTGGTCATATACGCGGCCGGTCACAAACTCTGCAAATGAGCCGATGAAAGGAACTTTTCCGGTGATTGCAAGGCCGGCGGCTACGCCAACCATGTTGGCTTCCGCGATTCCGCACTGGATGAACCTCTCCGGGAATTCTGCCGCAAAGGCGTCCATCTTGAGGGAGCCCTTGAGGTCTGCGGTGAGAGCCACAACGTTTGAATCGGCCTGCCCGGCCTTCAGAAGACCCACGCCAAAACCGCTGCGGGTGTCTTTCTTTCCTGAGTCTTGGTACTTCATATTAAAAATCTCCTAGAGGGGTTTCACCTAACTGTTTGAGGGCGTCTTCAAGTTGCTCCGGCTTGGGGACGCTGCCGTGCCACTTGTGCGTGCCTGCCATGAAGTCTACTCCGTGGCCCATCTCGCTCTTCCACAGGATCATTGTGGGGACACCGCTGCCCTTTCCGGCCTTTGCAAGCTCATAGGCCTTTTCAATGGCGTCAAAGTCATGGGCATCGGCCACAATCACTCTCCAGCCCCAGGATTCCCACTTGGCGGCAAGGTCTCCTTCTCCGGCAACCTCTTCCACGGGGCCGTCAATCTGCTTGCCGTTCCAGTCCGTCATGGCAATGAGGTTGTCCAGCTTGTGGAAAACCGCAAACATACCGGCTTCCCAGATCTGGCCTTCCTCTGATTCACCGTCTCCGCAGAGGCAGAAGACAAGGTTATCATCCTTGTCCAGCTTCTTTCCAAGGGCAAGGCCAGCTGCGGCGCTGAGGCCCTGGCCAAGGGATCCAGATGCCTGAAATACGCCGGGGAGGTTCTTACGCACTGAAGGGTGGCCCTGGAGGCGGGTTCCCATCTGGCGGAAGGAGGCAAGCTCACTTACAGGGAAATAGCCTGCGCGGGAAAGCAGTGAATAGTACACGGGGGTCATGTGACCGGCGCTGAGGATGAACATGTCCTGGCCTTTTCCGTCACGGGTCCACGTGGCGGGATCCTGCTTCATCTGATTGAAGTAAAGGGCGGTGAGGAAGTCTGTGGAAGACATTGAACCGCCCGGATGACCGGACTTTGCAAGGCACACCATACGGAGGATATCCCGGCGGATCTGCGTTGCAATTGTTTTGAGTTCTTGCTTGGTTTTCATATTTGAGGAATGCGGTTATTTCTCTTGTGATTCACAAATATAATCATTTTGTCTGACATTTAGGCCGATAAGCACGTTTTTGCCCCAAAAGCGTGCTCATCGCTGGCAAATCGGTGCCGATAAGCGCATTTTCGGCATTAAAACGTGCTTAAGGTATGCGCAAAAAGTGCTATATTTGTGAAAACTATGACAACTATGACTAAATACCTTACTGTAGCCCTGGCGGCCGTTTTGATGGCGGTAGGATGCACTCAAAAAGAAGAAATCGGCCTTTACACCATCTCCAACGGTAACGGAATGGAGGTTTCAATCACTAATTATGGCGGACGCATAGTGTCCCTGATGGTCCCGGACCGTGAAGGGAACCTCAAGGACGTGGTGCTTGGATTCGAAGACCTTAATGATTACAGGCCGGAGAATAACCAGACGGATTTTGGCGCTTCCATAGGCCGATACGCCAACCGCATAAACAAGGGCCTCATCACAATTGACGGTGTAACCTACCAGCTGCCGCAGAATAACTACGGACACTGCCTCCACGGCGGCCCGGACGGCTGGCAGTACAGGCCTTACAAGGTGGTTGAAGCTACCGGGAACAGCCTTAAACTCCAGATTGTATCCCCGGACGGAGACGCCTCTTTCCCGGGAACAGTCACTGCAACGGTCACCTTTACCCTCACGGAAGATAACGCTCTTGATATTGACTATGAGGCGGTTACGGATAAGGCTACGGTCATCAATATGACTAATCACGCCTATTTCAACCTTTCCGGAGACCCGGCAAACCATAGCATCACGGAGGACATCCTCCAGATAAATGCTTCTTGCTATACCCCCGTTGACAGCACGTTCATGACCACCGGTGAGATTGCCCCTGTTGAGGGAACGCCGTTCGATTTCCGTGAGCCCAAGGTTATCGGCCAGGATATTGATGCCGATTGTGAGCAGATCCGTAACGGCCACGGTTATGACCACAACTGGGTGCTGGACGGCACTCAGCCCGCCGCAACGCTGTATTGCCCTGAGACTGGAATCTGCCTTGAAGTTTCTACGAACGAACCCGGCATCCAGGTGTACTGCGGCAATTTCCTTGACGGCACCGTGATTGGAAAGGGCGGCATTGCGTATCCTTTCCGCAGCGCCATCTGCCTTGAGACCCAGCATTATCCTGATTCTCCCAACAAGCCGGATTGGCCTTCCGTTATCCTGCGGCCCGGCGAAACCTATCACAGCCACTGCACGTTCAGTTTTTCTGTTAAATGAAAGCGTCGGCAGCAATAAAATCTATGCGGCTAAGGACCCTTCCGCTCTCCATGGCTGGGGTGCTCCTGGGAATACTTCTGGCGGTAGCGGACTGGAAGGTGGACCTTCTTGTTGCCGTCCTCATTGTGCTCACAACGGTGTGCCTTCAGATTCTGTCCAATCTCTCAAATGAACTGGGAGACGTGCTTCGGGGCACGGATACCGCAGACCGCCAGGGACCGGAATACGGCCTTAACGGCGGCGGAATGACCATTGGGGAGATGAAGGTGCTGATAGGGGTGTTCGTGGGCCTTTGCATTGTCTTTGGAACGGCTATGACATGGCGTGCTTTTGGTACGCTTCTGGACCTCACGCCAATCATGGTCCTGGTACTTGGCGCCGCGGCAATTGCAGGGGCAATGAAGTACACCCTGGGGCACAATCCTTATGGCTACAGGGCAAAGGGAGATATCTATGTTTTCCTGTTTTTTGGCCTTGTAGCGGTGCTGGGGGCATATTTTGTGTGCACCAAGGGGCTTGGCCTCCACTGGAAACTGCTCCTTCCCGCCGCCGGCATAGGATGTTTCAGCGTCGGCGTTCTCAATGTCAATAACATCCGTGACATGGAGACGGACCGCGCCACCCGCACAACCGTTGCCATAAAACTTGGGGAGCACAAGGCAAAGATCTACCAGAGCGTGCTAATCGGCCTTGGATGGGCTTGCATGACTGCATACTGCCTCCTCTGCTGGCCGTCCTGGTGGCATTGGATGTGGGTCCTTACCCTTCCGCTTTACATCCTTCACATTATTGGCGTCTGGAAGCGCTCCGGCAAGGCCCTGGACCCTATGCTACCCCTCCTTGTGATGTCCACGTTCCTACTCAGCATCCTTATGGGAACGGGCTTTTGCGTGTATCTCTTTTAACTGTTGCAGGTCACGCGGCAAAGTGTCGCGGGTCAAGCTCTATACCGTCGCAGGTCTGTGTTTTTGGCTGGACCTGCGACGTTTTTTTGCCCCAGCGACCGATTACCGTCGCGGGTCATCCTTTTTTTGCAGACCTGCGACACTTTGCTTCCGGACCAGCAACGGTTTGTCACCAAACCTGCGACACGTAGATAGGATAATTAAAGCAAAATCACTATCTTTGGCAGTTCAAAATTAAGTATGAAAAGACTTATAGCCATAATAGCCGCAATGCTGCCATTCATTGGGGCGGCGGCGCAGGATTTGGACGCTGAATACGCCGTAGATCTTCTGAAACCCGGCGTGAAAGCTCCGGACTTCACCCTCAATGACATTAATGGTAACCCCGTGAAACTTAGTAATTTCCGGGGAAGGCAGGTGGTCCTTGTGTTCTGGGCCTCCTGGTGCCCGGACTGCAGGGCGGAGGTCCCTCAGCTGAAGGCGCTGCAGGCGAAGGCTAATCCTGAGAAGGTGGCCTTTGTGTCCGTTTCCTTTGACCGTACCCTGGAGGCGCTACAGACATATGTGAATGAGAATTACCTCCCTGGCGTTCAGCTCTTTGATCCAGCCGGAAAGAAGGAATCCAAGGTTGCCGATGCTTTTGGCGTGAAATGGATTCCGTCCCTGTATCTTCTGGACAAGGACGGGAAGGTGCTTCTTGGAACGGTGATGATAGATAAGATTGAAAAGGCCCTTGGAGGTTCCGTAACCCTCAAAAAACCCGGGCAGGAACTTTGCCGGGACGAAAGCTGCGCCCTATGAGAAATATCCGCAACTTCTGCATAATTGCCCATATAGACCACGGTAAGTCCACCCTGGCCGACCGCCTTCTGGAACTTACCCAAACCCTGAGCGCCCGTGAGATGGAGAATCAGGTCCTGGACGACATGGACCTTGAACGTGAGAAGGGTATCACCATCAAAAGCCACGCAATCCAGATGGATTACGTAAGAGGCGGAGAAACCTACCGTCTCAACCTCATCGACACTCCCGGTCACGTGGACTTTTCCTATGAGGTTTCCCGTTCCATTGCCTCCTGCGAGGGAGCGCTCCTTGTTGTGGACGCCTCACAGGGTATCCAGGCCCAGACCATCTCCAACCTTTATCAGGCCATAGACCATTCACTGGAGATTATCCCGGTGCTCAACAAGATTGACATGGACAGCGCCCAGCCGGAGGTTGTGACAGACCAGATCTGCGACCTCCTTGGTTGTGATCCGGAGGATGTACTGAGGGTATCGGCCCGCACGGGAGAAGGCGTCCAGGCAGTGCTGGATGCCATTGTGGATAAGATTCCTGCACCAAAGGGAGACCCTGAGGCCCCTCTCCAGGCCCTTATCTTTGACTCCGTCTTCAATCAGTTCCGTGGCATTATTGCGTACTTCAAGGTGGTAAATGGTTCGCTCAAAACCAGCGACAAGGTGAAATTCTTCTCTACCGGCAATGAGTATGAGGCCGAGGAAGTTGGTAACCTCAAGCTCAAGCTCAACCCCACCGGGGAAGTACGTGCAGGAGATGTTGGATACATCATCACCGGCATCAAGGCAGCTGTTGAGGTAAAGGTGGGAGACACCATCACCCACGTTGAAGAGCCCTGTAAAGAGGCTATAGCGGGTTTTGAGGAAGTCAAGCCCATGGTCTTTGCCGGCCTCTACCCCGTAGATGCCTCAAAATTTGAGGAACTCCGCGCCACGCTGGAGAAGTTCCAGCTCAACGACGCCTCCTTCACCTATGAACCGGAAAGTTCCCTTGCCCTTGGCTTTGGTTTCCGCTGCGGCTTCCTGGGCCTTCTGCACCTTGAGATTGTGCAGGAACGCCTGTTCAGGGAGTTCAACATGGACGTAATCACCACCGTCCCCAACGTCTCCTATAAGGTGTACACCACTAAGGGAGAGGTTGTGGACGTGCACAACCCCTCCGGCCTTCCTGCGCCGTCCGTCATAGACCACATTGAGGAGCCCTATATCCGTGCCCAGATTATCACAAAGGCCGATTTCTACGGCCCCATCATGAAGCTGTGCATGGATAAACGCGGCACTCTTATCGGCCAGCATTACATCACCACTGACCGCGTGGAGCTGAACTACGACCTTCCGCTTTCAGAGGTGGTCTTTGACTTCTACGATAAACTCAAATCCATATCCAAGGGTTACGCCTCATTTGACTACCACGTCACGGATTTCCGTCCGGCAAGGCTGGTGAAGCTGGACATCCTCCTTAACGGAGATCCTGCCGATGCCCTCTCCACCCTTATCCACGAGGACCATGCCTACGACTTCGGCCGTAAGATATGCCTAAAACTCAAGGACCTCATTCCCCGTCAGCAGTTTGACATAGCCGTCCAGGCCGCAATAGGGGCCAAGATTATTGCCCGTGAGACCGTGCGCCAGGTGCGCAAGGACGTTACGGCTAAATGCTATGGCGGTGACGTTACCCGTAAGCGCAAACTCCTTGAAAAGCAGAAGGAGGGCAAGAAGCGCATGCGCCAGATAGGTACCGTCCAGGTGCCACAGAGTGCCTTCATGGCAGTTCTCAAGTTGGATTAACCGTCCTTGTAACGGCAAGGATTTCTTCTCCGTACTTTTCCATTTTTCCCTGGCTGAACCCCGGTACAGCCAGCAGTTCTTCCGTGGTCTGGGGGGCTGCATCGGCAATCTTCAGGAGCACTCCCTGATGCAGGACCACAAAGGGGGAGTAGCCAAGGGAATCGGCCTTCATTCTTCTCCAGCGGGACAGCGCTGCCTCCAGTTCAGGGTGCAGATGGGCGCAGTCATACCTGGCTTCACGCCGTGCCGCTTCCAGAAGCTGAATTACGTACAGGCACTCCGGGCGCGCTTCCCTTAGGGCGTTCACAAGGCTTTGGAAAAGGAAACTGTTCCGGTCAATTACGGCTCTTTTACCCGATGCCGCTTCCGGGGACTCATAATCTGTCATCACCTGGACACTCCCGTCCTCCGTGATAATTGCGTAAAATAGTTCTTCCATAACTTCTAAAAGTTTTACGCAAAGATAATACAGCGCAAAAACCCCGGTGGAGGTTAAGTGGTTGATACACAGCGCGATACAGAAACTTCTACCAGAAAAAATTCTGGTAGAAGTTTCTGTAAATGATTGATTTACAACTGTTTGGGTTCCACCGCCAGGGGAGAACTGCAAAGGGGAGAACCGCCAAGGGGTGCGCTATTGCTCCAGCCACTTCATGAAGCCGTCCACACGGGCGCGGGAAACGGTGAAATCCGTGAGGGCAGCTATGCCTGACTGGATGCTGATGCGCAGCCGGCCTCCCATAAGCTTTGATACGCTGTCAATGGTTTTTTCGGCCATGATGCAGCTGCGGGAGATGCGGAAGAAGGATTCAGGGTCCAGGGTTTCCACGAGGGCGTCCAGGCTGTCGTCCAGCACATAGGATGTGCCGCTGGCGGTTACCATATAGGTGTTTTTGTCCTCTGAATAGAAGTAGGCTATGTCCGAAACGCGAACCGGAACTATTCGGTCGTTGAGGCGGATGAGGAATTTCTCCTTCCTGGCCTGGTCCATGAGATTGCGGACAGTATCGGCCGATGGCGCCTTTGCCTCTCCGGAAACTATGCGGGCCATTGCACGCTGGAGGTCTTTTATCTCAATGGGTTTGAGGAGATAGTCTACGGCATTAACTTCAAAGGCCTGGATGGCGTACTGGTCATATGCTGTTGTGACAATGACGGGGGAATTGACCTCTACCTTATTGAAAATATCAAAACTGATTCCGTCGGTCAGTTCTACATCCATAAAGATTACATCCGGATCGGGATTTGCAATGAGCCAGTTGACGGCGTCCTGGACCGAGCCCACAGCCCCCACAACCTGCGCAGCCGGAAAGTGCTGAGACAGAAGGTTTTTCATATGTTCGCGGGCACGGGCCTCGTCTTCAATTATAAGCGCTCTCATAGGCGTTGTTTTGTTGATGCAAAGTTACTAATTAATTGGGATTGGGCAAAATTGGCAGGGTTACCTTGAAATGGGTGTCTGTCTTTTCCACCTTTATCTCTGCGCCGGCAATATCCCGGTACTGGTTCCTGATATACTGAAGGCCGATACCGGTAGAAGGCTTTGTGTAAGCCTTGGGCTTCAGGCTATTCTCCATGGAGATGCTCTTCCCGTCAGTGGACACCTCTATGATGAGGGGATCGGACGCGGAGAAAGCATTATGTTTGATGGCATTTTCCAGCAGCAGCTGCAGCGTGCAGGGGACTATGTACCCTTGCGGGGGATTGTCAGGAATGCCGTGGTTGATGAATGTGAGGCCTTCCGGGAAGCGGATTTGCATGAGTTCCCTGTAATTGCGGGTGAATTCCACCTCTTCAGCAACGGAGACAAGTCTTTCTCCCTCCTGCTTTACCAGATAGCGGTAGATGGTGGCCATCTTGTGGATATAAGCGCTTGCCTCTTCACGACTTCCGTCCTGGACAATTGAGTCAAGCACGTTGAGGCTGTTGAACAGGAAGTGCGGATTCACCTGGTGCTTGAGGGTCATATACCGGAATTCCGCCTGGTGGCGGCGGGTTCTCTGGCGGGTGGCCTCCCTCTGCATTCGGATGGCCACGGTTACCATATAAGTAAAAGCGAATACCGTTGCAACCACAAGCAGACTGACAACCGTGGAATCCTTGAAAATATTACCGGTATAAGTATCGGCCAGATAGAAGCGAAGGCCGATAATAAGGGCAACCACGCTTATGAGCAGGATTTTGTGCTTCTCCCAGGACTGCGCCCTTTCATATTCGGCGGATCCCTCTTTCTGGAAGATGTTTGCAAAGCCAAACAACCCCCAGCCCAGAAGTTCAGTCACGATGAAGGTGGACAGCGAGTGCTGCCAGATAGGAGGGAACTGGTCAAAGACAAACAGCGCCGCCAGGTTGCCAAGCAGAAAGCCCAGAATGTTCACCAGCACTATGGAGGCCACCGTTATTTCCACCGTGAGTTTTTCCCGATAGCAGATAAGTATGGTCATGGTCATGGTGAGGACCGTAAGCAGCAGGCTGTCCTTCACTCCAAGAAGGGTGCAGGTTATTGTGGCCAGTGCATGAAGCAGGGCGAAGCCATGGATAATCCAGGTTGTGGAGACCTTTTTCATGCCGCTAAGGTAGTGAAAAATCCGTTCGTCGCAAAATAATATCCACTCGGGAAACGAGTATGTCTGAAAATGTTTTATAATAAATTATAAATACTACATTTGCAGATGCAAAATGAAGGCTAAAACTAGTAGCAGAGATGTCTCAGAAACGTAGTTTGACTTTCCGCCAGTTGGTGGATCTCAGTTTTGGATTTTTCGGGGTGCAGATAGCATATGCACTCCAGAGCGCCAATATCAGCCGTATCTTCGCCACTCTTGGCGCAGACCCTCATCAGCTCAGTTTCTTCTGGATACTTCCCCCACTTATGGGAATGTTGGTCCAGCCCCTTGTGGGTAAATACAGTGACCGCACATGGAACCGTATGGGCCGTCGTAAACCTTACCTTATCGTGGGTGCCCTCATAGCAGTGGCAGTAATGCTGCTCCTGCCCAATGCCGGTTCGTTCAACTTCCCTGCACGCCTGTTCCTCGGCCTCAATATGGCTATGTGGTTCGGCCTTTTCTCCCTCATTTTCCTTGACACCAGCATCAACATCGCCATGCAGCCCTTCAAGATGATGGTGGGAGATATGGTGAACGAAGAGCAGAAGACTAAAGCCTACTCCATCCAAAGCTTCCTCTGCAACGCCGGATCACTTGTGGGATACCTTTTCCCCATATTCTTTACATGGATCGGCCTTGCAAATACGGCCCCTGAAGGCGTCATCCCTCCGTCTGTCGTGTGGAGCTTCTATATTGGTGCCGCCATTCTCATACTCTGCGTGGTGTATACGTTTGCCCGCGTTAAGGAAATGCCACCAAAGGAATACGCTGAATTTCATGGAATAGACCTTGAGAAGAAGGCCGATACCCCTTCAGAGGGGCTCTTCGCTCTCCTTATCAAGGCTCCCAAGACTTTCTGGACAGTGGGTCTGGTGCAGTTTTTCTGCTGGGCGGCTTTCCTATATATGTGGACTTACAGTAACGGTGCAATCGCCGCAAACTGCTTCGGCGTGGATATGACAGATCCATCGGCCGCTTCATCAACCGGATTCCAGGCCGCCGGTAACTGGGTGGGCGTTGTGTTCGCCGTCCAGGCCGTGGGCTCACTTGTTTGGGCCGCTATCCTTCCCCGTTTCAAGAGCATCAAGCTCTCATACGTTGTGAGTCTTCTGCTTGGCGCCATAGGATTTGCTTCAATCATGTTCGTCCACAACCAGTGGGTGCTCTTTGGAAGTTACTTCCTCATCGGCTTTGCCTGGGCCGCGATGCTTGCCCTGCCCTTCACCCTCCTTACAAATGCCCTGGAGGGAAGCCCCTACATGGGCAGCTACCTTGGGCTTTTCAACTGCACCATCTGCCTGCCCCAGATAGTGGCGGCAGCAACCGGTGGAGCAGTGATTTCCCTGGTAGGATCCCAGCCCGCTATGCTCCTCACCGCCGGTGTGTTCCTGGTACTGGGAGCGCTGTCAGTGCAATTTATAAAAACCAAATAATTAACCAATATCACACTAATGAAAAGGATTTTAACCGCCCTCGCAGTGCTCACTGCAGCCTGCGCAACTGTATTTGCCCAGGGCAAGTACCAGGTTAAAGGTGTGGTGGAAGACGCCATGGGTCCGGTAATCGGAGCCACGGTCCTGGAAGTAGGCACCACCAACGGTGTCTCAACAGGACTTGACGGAGACTTTGTCCTCACCGTATCAAGTGCAGATGCCATGGTTGAATTCAGTTGCATCGGCTATGCAACCCAGACATTCAAGGCATCAGAAGTCCCTGCCCTCATCAATCTGGCAGAGGACGCCGTCTTCCTGGACGACGTAGTTGTAATCGGTTACGGCTCCCAGAAAAAGAAGGAAGTTACCGGCGCCGTTGCCTCTATGAAGGCAGAAGATTTCAACGCCGGCGTTAAGACCAATCCCATGGGACTTCTCCAGGGTAAGGTTGCCGGTCTTAATATCATCAAAACCACGTCAGATCCCACCTCTACCGGATACAACATCCAAATCCGTGGTTTCTCAACCCTGGATAAGGGTACTGGTACCAGCCCTCTGTTTATAGTTGATGGCGTTCCCGTGTCCAACATTGATAATATCTCAACGGATGAAATTGCCTCCATGGACGTTCTGAAGGATGGCTCAGCTGCTGCAATCTACGGTACCCGCGGTACTAACGGCGTAATTATCATCACTACCAAGAGGGGAGATGCCTTCTCTGACACCCCTTCCCTCCACGTGGAGTATTCCGGTTATGCCTCCCTTTCAGTTCGTAACCGCAGCACCGGCATGGCAACCGCAGAGCAGTTCCGCAACCTTAAGGAACTTTCCGGCGGCCTTGCAAACGGTAACGTTTATGCCGGTCCCAACGGTGAGGAGTACAATACAGATTGGCTGGCCCAGGTGTGTCGTCCCGCCGCAATTGCCCACAATCACAATGTGGCAATCGTAGGGTCTTCAGGCAAGTTCAACTACCGTGCATCCCTCAGTTACAAGAATGCCGAAGGTATTGCAAGGACTACCAACCGTAATGAGATCATGGCAAAGATTGCCGCCGGTCAGAAGGCCCTTGACGGCTGGCTTGACCTCCAGTATGACCTCTCCTACATGCATTATCGCAACGACTACTTCTGTGGAGATTTCAAAAACGCGGCTCTGCTCAACCCTACATATCCGGTATATGATGAAACATCTCCCAACGGTTATTTCTGGCGTTCCGACGAAACCGGATTCACCAATCCCGTCGAGAATATGAATCAGAAGGAATCCTATGGTAGTGGCAATTATTTCCGCGGCAGCGTGAAGGCTACGGTCAATATCAAGCCTGTCCAGGGCCTCAAGGTGAGCGGTTTCGCTGCTTTGGAAGAGGGAGACAACGCCTCCTTCTGGTACAACAGCATAATCAACACTGATGCAACAGGCTCAGAGAAGGCTGGCCGTTCCAATAACAACAGTTTCAACAAACTGTTTGAGATTACCGCAGACTGGAACCGCTCTTTCAACGGTCACAGCATTGCGGCAGTTGCAGGCGTTTCCTATCAGAACTTCTTCTACGACGAGTCATCCTTGGAAAATAAGGGTTTTGCCGCCGCAGACGTGATGAAGTATTACAAGATGGGTGACGGTGATGCTACCAAGCAGTTCATGAACATGGGCTCCAACCGCAATTCCCACACTCTGATCGCACAGTTCGCGCGTGTTAATTATAATTATAAGGAGAAATACCTTGCATCGGCCTCCCTGCGTCGTGAGGGGTCCTCACGTTTTGGTGTAAACCACAAATGGGGCCTTTTCCCTGCTGTAAGCCTTGGCTGGCGCGTCAGCGGTGAAGACTTTATGAAGAAAGCCGCATGGGTGGACGACCTAAAGGTACGTGCCGGTTTCGGTGTCACTGGTAATGACCTTGGCAGTGACCTCCGCTCCGTAGAACTCCTTTCCAACGGCGGTACATTCTGGTATAATGGCGCTTACGTATATACATATACCGTAAGCCAGAACGTTAACCCTGATATCCGCTGGGAAAAGAAATACGAGTACAACCTTGGTATTGACTACTCACTGTTCAAGGACAGGCTCTACGGTAGCCTGGATGTGTACTACCGTCACACCAAGGACCTCCTTTGGGACTATGAGGTTCCTACTCCCCCTTATCAGTATACCACACTACTTGCAAATGCTGGTAAAATGGACAGCTACGGTGTAGAACTGAATATCAGCTACATCCCCGTCCAGACCAAGGACCTCACATGGGTAACCACCCCCACCCTCTCCTTCAACCGCAATAAGATTACTTCCCTCAGTGACCCTTCAATGGGCTTCAACTACACGGAGACCACTTCTGGCGGCGTAGGTGAAAACGGTATCATGAACACGGATACCCAGATCCTTGTGGAAGGACAGGCTGTAGGTACTTTCTACGGTTACAAGTTCTTTGGAATCAATCCTAATACCGGCATCTGGACATACTTGAAGCCGGACCAGGGAGACGGAGTTGTCCGTTACTGCGACGAAGCTACCGCTGTTGAAAACGACCGTCAGGCCCTTGGCAGCGCACAGCCTATGTTCACATTTGGATGGAACAACACCGTGCGTTGGAAGAACTGGGATTTCACAATGTTCCTCCGTGGTGTTGTCGGCAATAAGATCCTCAACGTAACCCGCTGGGCATACGGCCCCATGAGCGCCAACAACAAGAACGTCTTTATGAAGGATGTTAATGGTGCAAATACCACCCTCACCCAGAAGGCCCAGTTCTCTGACTACTATCTGGAGAGCGGTACTTACCTCAAATTGGACAACCTAACAATTGGTTACAATATCCCTATCAAGGAGAATAAGTACATGCAGTCCCTGCGCATTTATGCAACAGGTCAGAACCTTCTCACCATCACTTCTTACAGCGGCCAGGATCCGGAAGTCAACACCACTTCCGTATGGAACGGCGGTATAGACTACTGCTCATTCTATCCTCCCGTGGCAACTTTCCTCGTTGGTCTTAACCTCACACTCAAGTAATTCCGGAAAGTCATGAAAAAGATAATCATATTAATCGCAAGCGTTGCCGCCGCACTTTCTGTATTCTCCTCCTGCAACAAGATGTTGGAAGAAGTTAACTATGGCAACCCTACCACCAAGGACCTGATGACCAAGGAGGAAAACGTGGCCCTTCTTGTAGGTCAGTGTTATGCCGATGTAAAGTGGCTGCATGACCACTGGGGTTATTGGGGAGTAGTTACCCTTACTGCCGATGAAGGTCTGTGCCCTACCCGTATGCCGGATAAGGACTGGGCCGATGGTGGATACTGGCGTAACCTCAATACTCATAATTGGAACGAGATGGGCGGTGCCTTCCGCAATATCTGGAACACCACCATTTCCGGTGCAGTACTTTGCAACAAGCTCCTCAAGACACTGGAGAATAACAAGTCATCCATGTCAGATGAGACTTATGCACAGTATGTGGGTGAGCTTGAGACTATGCGCTCCTACTACTATTATATGCTGTTCGACTGTTTCGGCCGTATTCCTTATCTTGAGGAATTCGTAGACCGTGCCAGCGACCCCCTTATGGAGCCTCAGGATGTGTGGTCACACCTTGTGGACTGCCTTGAGAAGAATGCTCCCAATCTCCCCGTGGTTAAGGATGAGACATCCCGTGCAATCAACTACGGACGCGCAACTCAGGGCTTTGCTTACGCCCTTCTTGCCCGCCTCTACCTGAATGCCACTTCTTTTGGCTGCACCCCGGCAAACATCAAGCTTACAAACACCTTCACCACCGCAATCTCATCAGAGCAGGATTTCTATACAAACTGTGTCCGCTGCTGCGATGCTATCATCGATGCCGGTTCATACAGCATAGAACCAGATTACTTCAACAACTTTAAGATTGACAACGCAACGTCCAAGGAAAACATCTTTGTGATCGTTGAGAACGGTGTGGCAAACATTGACGAGCGCGCCGGAGCAGACGGCATGATGCTGAACAAGCTCCGCATATCCCTCCTTACCCTCAACTACAACCACCAGAAGACTTATGGCCTTCTGGAGACTCCCTGGAATGGCTTCTGCGCCCGTCCTGGCTTTATAGACAGGTATGCGGCAACTGATGTCCGCGGCCCGGGAAATGAGGGTCTGGGAACTAACAATACCAAGCAGTGGGGCTGGTTCCTCGGTCCTATATATGATGCTTCAGGTAAACTGTGCAAGGACAAGGATGAGGATAAATCAGATGCCATCATAGTGAAGGAAGTGTCCTCCCTTACAGAGGCCTCAGACCTTGAAGGTGCCCGTTGCATCAAGTACGAGATTGACAAGACCGGTAAGTACAAATATTCAGAGAATGACTTTGTTCTCTTCCGTTATGCCGATGTCCTTTGGATGAAGGAGGAGGCAATCCTTAGGGGCGGGGCCGGCACTTCAGGTTTCAATACTCCGGACTTCGTCACCCTCAGGAAGCGCGCATTTGCCTATGATTCAGATCCCGCAGCCGCATATACTTCAGCATATCCTCAGGCTCTTACCCTTGATGGTATCCTGGATGAGCGCGGCCGTGAATTCGCATGGGAGAACATGCGCCGTCGTGACCTTATCCGCTTTGGGAAGTTCAGCGACCAGAATTATGTAGACTTTGTTACCGCAACCGATACCTGGCGTAACTGGTTCCCTATTCCTTATAAGATCCTTGAAAAATCTGTGAGGGATGAAAACGGAAACGCTGTCTGGACCCAGAATCCCGGATATCCTCAAATGTAAAACCTTAAACCGTAATACTATTAATCCATTTATTTATTAATCAAACAATTAATCATGAAAAAACTGTTAGCATTTTTCATCGCTGCTGTGGCAGTTGTTGCAGTTTCCTGCAATAAGCCTAGCAATGGCGGCGGCAACGACATTGACTGGTCAAAGGTGACCGTTGATGGTTTCTATGTGGCTGGTGAAGCAACCGGTTCTCAGGAAATCAAGCCTGAGTGCGTTATGACCGCAGGTGTCAACGAGGCCGCAGAAGGTAAACCCAAGCGTGACGGTATGTTTGAAAAGTACATCGTCCTTGAAGGTGGAAAGGAATTCTATCTTGCATATAGCGACGGTGGAAAGCTTACCTACTACAGCGCAGAGCTTAAGGAGTTTGTCACACCTGAGGAAGAAGCCTACACTGAGAATCCTGAGAAGGTTCTTAAGGGTAAGCTTGTGATTGGAGACTCTCCTATTGCAATGACGGTTGCAAAGACCGGCCTCTATCACATTGTACTTGATATCAACAAGGCCGGCGACCTCAAGGAAGCCCAGATTCTTCTTCTTGACGCCAGCGATTTTGGTGTTCGTGGTGAAATGAATGGTTGGGGCTTTACCAAAGGCGAAGTTTCTTCTTTCTCAAATGCAGGAACCACCTTTACACTGAAAGATCAGGTCTTTAACAATAATAACGCCAAGTTTAAGTTCGCTACCGGTAACTATTGGAAAGTTACCCTTGACGATGCTGGTAAGGTTAAGGCCGAAACTTCTCTTGGTGAGACTGGCAGCGGTCTTGGTCTTGCAGCAGATAATGATATCATAATTGCTGAGGCTGGTAAATATGACATTACTCTTACCTTCAAGCTCGCCCAGGGTGACTTCAACAAGAGTTTCGACTATGATATCAAGCAGACTGAAAAAATTGAAATTACTGCTCCTGAAACCATGTATATGAATGGTGGCCAGTGGGGTGGAGACACCTGGGATTGGAATTCTGACGGTATCGTAGAGCTTCAGGGTATTCCTTCTGCTCCTGGTCTGTTCTGGTGCACCCGCTGGTTCGATCACAACAAGGGCTTCAAGTTCTGCGCCAAGAAAGAGTGGAGCGGTGACTTCACCGGTGCTGGTACTGTTGGCTACACCGTCTCTGAAGGTAACTGCTTCGTTGCCGCTGACGGTTTCTACACAGTTTTTGTAGATGGCAACGAAAAAACTGTTGAGATTGCTCCTGCAGAGGTCTTCGGTTTGGGTGATGCCGTCTTCTCACCTGGTGGATGGGATTTCGATTCCGCCAAGAAGTTTACTGTCAATGGTCAGAAGATGGAAATCACTACTGATAATGCAGGCGAACTCCGCCTTGCTTCCAAGGTTCACCCTTCCGCACCTATTGAGGGTGTTACCACTTCTAAAGGTTGGATTGACTGGTGGAAGTCTGAGTTCATCTTCTTCGAAGACGGTAAGATTGCTTATCGTGGCGCTGGCGGAGACCAGGCTCGTCGTCAGATTGAGGCCGGCAAGAAGATTATTCTTGACTTCAACGCTGGTACAGCTACCGTTGAGTAGTACTCAAACTATGTAAAAATTCAGCGCCCCGCTTTTGCAGGGCGCTGTTTTTTTGTGTGTGAATAAGGTTGAGATTAGAGTTCCCAAGCCAGTGCCGATGCACCAAGGATGGCGGCATCGGATTCCTTAAGCTGAGAGAATACAATCTGTACCTTTCCTTTCCACAGGGAGAGTACGTTTTCATCCATTGCTTTCTGGATGGGCTCACGCAGGAATTCCTTTGCGCGGGCAAGGCCGCCGAAGAGTACAATTGCTTCAGGAGCGGAGAATGCAATGAAATCGGCGAACTTCTCACCAAGTATGCGGCCGGTGAAGTCAAATACCTTAAGGGCAAGCTTATCACCGTCCTTGGCGGCCTCATAGACGTCCTTGGACGTGATCTTGTCCAGGGAACGGAGCTCTGAGGGTTCGTCTGACATCTCTAGCCATTCACGTGCGGTACGGGCTACGCCGATTGCGCTGCAGTAAGCCTCCAGGCAGCCGGTTTTGCCGCAGTTGCACTGACGCCCGTTGTGACGCACGGCGGTGGTGTGGCCAAGCTCACCGGCAAAGCCGTCGTGGCCGTAAACCACATTACCGTCGATCACGATACCGGAACCAACGCCGGTTCCGAGGGTAATCATGATGAAATTCTTCATACCACGGGCTGCGCCGTAAGTCATTTCACCCACGGCAGCGGCGTTTGCATCATTGGTAAGGGATACAGGAATGCCGTTCATCTGCTCTGAGAGCAGTTTTGCGAACTCCACTCTGTCGTGGGCCCAGGCCAGATTGGGGGCGCATTCAATGGTGCCGGTGTAGTAGTTGCCGTTGGGGGCGCCTACGCCGATACCGCGGATGCGGCCTTCTGCACCGGCTTCAGCGATGATATGGTTGAGGGCTTCTGCAAGTTCTGCGATGAAGGGCTCTACAGTGGTGTGGTTATCTGAACGTATAACGGTCTGTGCCAGAACGGTACCACGGGCATCTACAATGCCGCATTTGGAGGTCTGTCCTCCGATGTCAATGCCGATTACTAAGTCTTTTGCCATAATTATGCTTTCTTAATCTTTGAGCCGATGGCTGCAAAATAGAGGATGAATGCAACGCAGATTGCGAGTACCCAGTAGCTGGCCATATAATTTACCTTGTCTGCGATGAAGTTCTGGAGAAGCGGAACGATACCGCCGCCCACTACCATTGCCATGA
>JAEESO010000019.1 GCA_016286385.1 Bacteroidales bacterium
ATCCCTTTGTATGTGGGAACGGAGGCTATGGTGCTTCGGGATTCCGTTACATCAAAGGAATATTATATGTATAGTGGTTATTCTGTTGTCGATACTTTACAGATTGATTCTGCCTTAGCATGGTTGCAGAAGGGAATCGAAGAGTGCCCTCAGCGTCTTGACCTACGTTTTGGTCTTGCTGCTACTTACCGTATGCTTGATGATGGCAACAAGGTGTATGCAATAATGGAACAGACAGTCGATTGGATTCTTGCAAATAAGAAGGCTGAACTTACTTGGACATCAGATGTTGCCGTAGATCCGCAGCAACAGACGGTTGAGAGTGCTTTGCATGATTATTTCACAAACTGTTATTATTCTACATCGTTCCGTCATCTTGGTATCAAGTTTGCTGAACTTGGCATCAAGTATAATCCGAAACATTCCATATTTTATAATGATAAGGCAATCATGTTGCTTGAGGATGGCGATAAGGCTGGTGCACTCAAGCTGATGAAGAAAGCTCTCGAACTTTCACCAGACGATGAGCTTATACGTTCCAATATCAAATATCTTGAGAGTGAGAAATAGCGAATAAGCTTTGGACGGCTGGAACGTATGAACAATACTCAAATGTCTCTGTTGTGTAAACAACATGAATAAATAGCTATGAGGATGGAAAGTGAAATAAGTATATACAACGATGTTGCCAATTATCTTGCGGAATGGAATCCGATAGGTGTGCCTGAAGGAATAGCTGAGTGTGAATACTCCAGTTATGTTCCTAAGATTGTGGAGCTGTTGCATGACAAGCATGCGTTGGAATCCTATATGCAGCGTGTCATTGATGGTATCGGAGTGTTCGCAGCAGATGTGGTTGTACCAGAATCGGTGATTGTGACAAGAGATTTGGTAGCGCTCGGGAATGTAAGACATTCGCATGACGTGTATTTCCATATAAGTATTGATAAGACGAAAACATCATGGTTTGTTCATTATAATGATGAAGACAACATGGGTCATCGTGCAGTTGAGGTAAAGAGTGTATCTTCAACTATGCTATAGATAAAGGGATAACTACAAATTACCCGTTCCGGAAATTTAAAATCAAACGGGAGGAGACCTTCGACAAGTCTTTTTCTGCCACCGAATTACGCAGTCTGTTCTCATACCCTTGCTATCCAGGCGGTGAGCAGGAATCTGTAGACATTTTGAAACTGCTTTTCCTCCTGATAGGTATCAACAGCGTTGACCTGGCTTATGCGACAAAAGAAGAACGTGGACGACTTAACTATATCAGACGTAAAACGCACAAATGCTATTCTGTCAAACTTGAGCCGGAAGCAGTAGAACTAATTCAGAAGTACAGTGGCTCCTCATATCTTGTAAACATACTTGAGAGATATCCCAATTATAAGACGTACTTCAATCGAATGGGGAAGACTCTTCGAAAAATAGGGAAAACACGCATACATGGAAAGAAAAGCGTTGGTAAAGCTATCTTGCCGAATATCTGTACCGGTTCTGCCCGGACGTCATGGGCAACTATCGCTCAAGAAGAACTTGATATTCCACGCGACGTTATAGCGGCTGCCCTAGGTCATCATACAGTTGATGTTACATCTACATACCTGCGTACAGATTGGCGCAAAAAAGTGGATGCGGCCAATCGAAAGGTAATAGACTGGGTACTATATAATAAAAGGTAAAAAGTCAATTACTCAGCTAACCTGCTGTTGAATCTAACACGAGGGCTATCGAAAATACATGTGATGTGCCGAGTTTGTCAGACATATTGGACGCCTGTCGTGGTATCTGCGGATACCACCGACCTGCGGCGTCCGGTGGCTTTAAGTAAAAATACTATACACACCATACACACCATACGTATCATACGTAACATACGTACAATATATTTATCGTAGGCACATTACGTGCATAACGTCTCACATATACAATATTGCGCAAAGCGATTATCAGAGTCAACGAAACGCGGTTTTTTCGCACCCTGTATGCAAAAGAGCCAGATGTACCTTTGTGACACAAGTCGCCACAAAGTTTTCCAAAATACTCAAAGCTTTTTTGCAACTCAACTCTGCTGATTTGCCCGTCTGTTTGTTAGCGGGCAATAGTTTTTAGTATAATACGGGACTCGTCAAAAATGTGTGACAAAATCGTCAATAAAGGCCGCCACTTGTAATGACGGCCCGATATGGTTGAAAAGACAATTTCTAGAACCCCATCCCAAACTTCAGCCAGTACTTTTCCTCCAGGGCTTTCCAGCTCCGGGCCGCCTCCTGGTAAATGCCTTCGGTGTAAGCATTAAGAAGGGTGGTGGAGCAGTCAGTCACAGGGAGTCCCTCGATAGCCATCTGCTCTAGGCGGAGGACCTCCTCAAGGAACTCTTTTTTGGAGCTCTGCCAGGCTACCGTCGCCAGCTTGTTGGCGCGGCGGAACTGCCAGAGGGCGCAGTCGGGGACATACTGTTTCTGGCCGCAGGTCTCGTAGGCCTCGGGAAGGGCCGTGGTCCCGCAGAAGACCGGAATCCTGGGGCTCTGGCCGGGGTTATCTAGAGAGAGCCAGCAGACCCCGCCGATGCTGTCGGGGAGCCAGCTGCGGAGCTGCGTGATATGAGAGTAGGCACACCAGGCCACGGCAACCGTCCGGCGGAACTCCACCGTCCCGGGGACCAGGGTGTTAAGGGTGTTCCTCATCGTCGTGGTGAGCCAGGGATTGGCAACGGGGGAAACCACGGTATCGGCTGGGTGCTCCTTGGTTTCCGGACGAGCTATCCTTACGTTTCTGGTCATATCGAAGTCCGTACCCTCGTAGGTCTCCCTGTAGAGAGCCATCACCTCGCGGATATCCACGGGCTTTTCCGGCTTTACTGAGAAGGGAAGTTCCGGCATATCATAGGTGAGTCCCAGCGAAGGAGCGAAGTGGTTGAGGATGAAGAAATCCCTGTCGGAGAAATTCCTTCCCTTAGAGTAGTCGCAGTTGAATGCCTTCCAGAAGACGAACTCGCCCTTGCCATCCCAGAGGCCGTTCTCTATAGCTACCTTCTCCACGTTGGCGGAGGCCATCATGTCCTTGCTCTTGCGGTCGATCTTCCCGATCCTCGGGATATTGGCGGAGACGGCCACGTGGTCGTCCGGTACTCGTTTGGCCACCCAGGCTGCGCCGATCCTATTCTTACCGACGCCCACTATCTCGAACTGCCAGACCTCATTCTTGTCGGCCACGGTTAGGCACTCGCCGCTGTCCCCATAGCCGTACTTCTCTGCAAGGGACCCCATAAGCTTTATCGCCTCTCTGGCGCCAGAACACCTCTGTAGGGCAAGCCTCTCGAGCTCCTCGATGGTGAACCACCCCGCCTCGTTGATAAGGGTGTCGGGGCCTACGAAGGTGGTCTCGCCGATAGCGAGCTGCTTCTCATTGAGGCATGGATAGGCCGTATTGAGGTAGGCATAGGTATGAGCCGCCTCAGGGATCTCTCCCATCAGCTTAACTCCGGTGGTATCCCCGCGGAAGCGTGTCTGCATAGTGCCTCTGAGGACCTGGTGCATAGTCCCCGGGGCGTTGTCCCCGGCTGGTTCCCACTGGGCCCAGGTGCGGTAGCGACCGTCGCAGGTGTGGGACGTGATGACGGAACCGTCAGCGGAGGCCAGGCGGCCCACCATGATGGAAGTGCAGCAGTCCCCGTCAAACTCCTGGGCGGAGAGGGGGAGGATGAAGGCCACGGTGGCCAGAAGGGAGAAGAAACGTTTCATGTACCTGAATATTTCCCCAAAGATAGTGAAAAAACCGAAGGACGTAAAGCGAATCGTCCCCAGTGCACCTACTCTCATTTCGCGACACTCAACCTGCCCTCTTAAGAAGAGAAAGAAACAGACTCCTGCTAGTCTCCGCCTCCCTCGTCTCTCTCTGACAGGAGGCGGAGACCCACGCAGGTTGGGTTTTTAAAACAAGATCTTCTGTGATGTCAAACACATTTATAATTAATCTAATATGACCAGATTATTAAAACCAAGAAGAAGGTTGTCCTTCTTGCGCATTTTTCTTCGAAGCGTCGCTGGGAAATTAACAAGTATCCCCTCTACAGTTATCCCACTAGGGCGCCTAAAAATGAATTTATTTGTCGATGACATTAACCTTTCTGCGGCAAAAAGAATTGTTTCTTTTTTCGGCTACCAGCTATGTGTTCAATTTGTGCCAACCGACCAGAAAAGCCCTGGTGATAAAAGGCACAATCGTGAATCTCGATTGTTCTTCTTGCGTGATTTTATAACCAAATGCGGACTTTCTCAAGGCGAGTTCGCCGAAGCTATTGGCTTGACAAGAGATGCTGTTACCTATTGGTTTAGGCAGGACGACATTCGGATATCGAGATTATACCGGATAGCCTTTTATTTAGGTGCTGATTTGGTTTTCAGCATTGTGCCGAAGATGGAAAGGAAGGGAGGGAAAACGACTCACCCAACGACATCTTTCATAATAGAGTTACAAGAAGAAACGTCATTCACACCTGATCTTTTAGGACATTCCATTGACTAATATTGTTCAGACCTGCAATAGACAGAATGTGATCTATTGCAGGTCTGAACAACTTATGGCAGGAATATACTTATCACAATAGCTAAACTTTTTACGCTTATTTGGTTACGCGTAAAATAGGCGCTAAATTCCCGCAAATAAACACGTGGAATTATGATTATATCTCCCAAAACAAAAAGTGCTATTAGCAGATTATTCTCGTCTTGTCAAGCCTATAAGACAGATGAGACCTGTTTCCTTCAACTGACAGAAGAAAGAGCCGCGCATATCGCCGACATTTATGACGCAACGAATTGGGATTCGCTTCTCGGTGATGAGAATGATGATTATCTTACTCTGCCCGATTATTTCCTGTTTCGCGGTCCCGTCATAAGGAAGGAATGGAGCCAACATGTTGGCGAGTATGTATATATCGCAGATCTCCATGGGAAGCCATGGGACATCGACGGCGCGAAAGCCTTCGAATGCGGGATCTCGATAATTGCTTTTGAGGACGCATTACGAGAATCTGCGGCAGCTTTCCTAATCAATAATAAGCCGACTTGCCGGGAGTATCTTTCCTTAGCTATCTCTCTTATGACTCGTTCTGGCATGGACTTATCAGAGATAAGGGAACGTTACGAGGCCGAGCTGTCAAAACTCATAACTCACGATATTCGTCATGTTGAGATAGCGCTAGAATAATTCGCTTCTGAACTTCTTATTCCGTTTTTCCCACGAGAAGAACTTGAAATTAACGCCGTCCGGAATCTTGTCCCGGTCTATCTGGTGCATCCCGTGCAGACAGCCAAGGCTTATCCTTAGCGATGAAAGGGAGGAGTTGTTTCCTAAGTGGTCTCTCGCAATTCTGTTCCGGAGGTTCTTTGTGTCGCCCACAAACAGTACCTCTTGCCCCTCGAACTCCCTGAGATTCAGGTTCCATGTTTCCGGGCAGCTGCTCATATACCTGAGCACCACAATAAGGCTGCCGGGCTCTTCCGGAATGGATTCCGGAGAGTCCACCAGAGGGTCGTACTCCTGGTACTTGGTTTCCCAGTTCTCATCGTCAGGTTCCTCAACCAGCGCGGCAATCCTTGCACGAACCGACGCAATGTCACTCAAAAGATTGTCAAGGCCGTCCTCAGAAAGAACGCCACGTGGCATATCCTTAGGGAACTCTCCCCTTTCATCGGCCTCAAAATCCTTCAGCCACTCTCCGGACTCCTGGTACTCTGTTAGTCGTTTGATGCGGCGCTGGACAGCGTCGTAATCCTCCACGGCGTCCTGAAGGGCGTCGATAACTTCTCTTACGAGGTTGAAATCATCCTCCAGTTTACGGAGGCGGGCGATGCGGGTTTTATCCATGGGAGACACGTTCTAATAAAAAGAGAGAAGCTCTTCAAAAGATATTCCCAGATTGACCGACCTCAGTTTCTCAATCTGCTTGTCATAGAGGACTCTCAGGATGGCTTCCTTCTCTTCTCGTGAGCCGAAGTGAACGCGCCTGTGGCATGTTGGGCAAATGCTTACAATATTCTCCTCACAGTCAATGTTTCTTTTCCTCTCTTCCCAGAATCTGACCGCGTTGGAGTATGTGCACGGAATAAGGTGATGCCCTTCCATGTATCTTACTCCTTTAGATGTGTTGAACGTGGAATGGGAAGCATCAGCGGCACATTTATAGCCAGCGTGCAGCAGTGCCAACTTGGAGATATGAGCGTTCTTAGAAACAGCCTTGCTGCCGCCGGAAACAGCAAATTGAGGCTCTTTAGACCACCCGTCAGAGGAAGCCTCTCCCTCATATACATCCTCCTCTTGAATAAAGCGTTGGAACACCAGCGAATCTTCATCGCTCATATCTTTAAGGTACCGTTTCAGATATGAGATTACCTCTTTGTCCAAATCCGGGTGCTTCCCCTTGAAAACTCGTTGGCCACGGAACAATGAGCTGCTGTATTCGGCACTCCGAATAATATACTTCACAGGATACTCCTTCAGGTCATACAAGTTGTCTGAAATAATACAATAGGAGCAGTCCACTTCCTTTCCATCCTCGGGAATTCTTCTGCCCAGGGTGGGATCAATTATCCCTTGGCGGTATATGCGTGCACTGTCAGTGAAGCCAATTATTTCGCGGTTTGCAGACCCACTGACCTTCTGGGTATAGATGACCATTACATTATCAATATACTCATCTTTCTTTCCGGCGCCAAGGCGAGTGATGTCCATATTGCCATATGGCGGACAATACCCGTAATACTTGCCGTCAACCGGGTTTGGATCAAAGTTGAAGCACTCGTGCCCAATCTTGGACATAACCCATCGACCAGCATAAAGGTCAACGATGACGAATGGTTTCCGTGACAGGTCTGTTTCCATATATGAGGTAAATACAACTAAAGTGAGTTAAGTGTTTGATTTTTACTCTCAAGAGTCTGCTTATCATAGTCAGCAGAAAGGCTCAAGAGCAATTCCTCGAATACAGGATATCTTTTCTTGCTATAGATTATCATCGAATGCTTGAAATTGCCGATGGGCTCACGATTGGGCTCCATATGAAAATACTCATGTTTCTCGTAAACCAACGCCACGTTCTCATTTTCCCAGGAACGTTTCTCATCTAATGTCTTGTTTACGGTAAGATTGGAATTCTTGTCTGATGTGGTTAGGTCATAGGAATAAAACTTCCCACGTCCATTACCATACTTCTCCTTATAATGTGAAAGCACTTCGTTTTCTATTTTATCTTCAGGATAAAAGAATATCGCGACTAAAGTGTCGTTGAGGAATGCCATATCAAAAGGGTCAAATTTAAGGTCCCCAATAGAAAGTCCCGTAAACGGACTTGAAGGTAACTGCTTTAGTTTTTTCCCAGCTTTAGTTTCCATCCATTTTGCTTTAGAGCTTCCAGGAAGGACAAGCTCTGGATTTTTGCCTTTCCAAAAATCACTTCCCCAGTGCCCATTATAAATATTGCTTTGGCGTTCATAGTATGAGTTTGTGACTTTCTTAAAATCTTTATCGGCAAGCACCTGCTTGAAAGTGGTTTTGCCGATGATAAACTGCCCAACACCTTGTAGCTCCGCACACGATTCATAGAGCTCGGAGTCTGTCGGTTCAAACACTTCATCAACGACAGTAGGATTTACTGTATTGTTAGAACCACATGACACAGCAACTACTGCAAGAAACATACAATAGATTTTCTTCATTTTGAATATATGTTTAAACAACGCCAATCTCATCAATTTCCTTCGTGATTCTGTCGGTCTCCTGAAGTGCATATATAATTCTACCGTAATGCATTATTTCCTGCCAATCCAACTTCCGCCCCTTTCTATCTTTAAGCCATTTCTGGGCAGGTTGGTAGCCGCCGATAAAGAAGTTCCAGGCAAGTTCCGAGACATTGTTAAAAAACTGTGTGTCATTGATATATACTTTACCGTTATCATAAACAACCTTTTCCACGGTGTCTGATCCAGACTCACGAAACTCCACACCTGTTTTCCATGAATCTGCTTTTTCCATAAGGTGAAGCATTCTTAGTTCATTCCCCTTGGATGCCAAACGATGGAAGATATCAACATCTTTTGGATACGGAATGCGAGGAAAATCAATCTTTAGGAACTCTTTGAAGGCTTTCTGATATTGCGGAGACCATAATGTTGCATAAATATAGTCAAATATTTCTATTTCAGGTACAGTTCCTGTTATAGATTCCAGTTTTTCCAGGATTGATTTATTAAGATTTATGAGCCGCTGTTCGTTTTGGTAAACATACAAAGGGAAAACACCAGCACTGTCAGCAGATGAATCTAAATAATGTCTGTCAACGATATGATTAACAGCAAAATTATAATGTGTACTGAGTTGTCTGTTTTGCGAGGTACTAATAAGAGCAATATTATGTTGTTGCAGATGCCTCATCAGAGGTTCACGATGTCTCTGAACAACGGCAGTATCATAATAAATAAAGCGTAAATCAAATGGACGATAGCAGTAAGGTCGAACCTTATCTTTATTCAATTCAATGTTGAAAAACTCGTGACATTTCTTAGCCAGTTCATAAGAGTCGTTATTCACCAGGACATCATCCTTGCCAGTGGCAACACCTGTTTTATATAGCTGGAATAGTTCGTCCAACGCAAATCCTTTTTTATATTCCATCTCAGCCGAAAAATCCTTCGGAACAAAGAACCAGTACGGTTCGACCAAGTCTAACTTCTCCCATTTAGTTGTTTTAAGAGAACTGTTGTCCAAGGCATTGTACTTGTGTTTTCGTTCGCCATAGATATCCTTATAAAAAACATCGGCAATGCTCTTTTTTTCGGTTTTAGTCTTTACAAAAATATTTATGCTCACACCCTGCATAATATCGAACACATTCTCATCCGGCCCCCCGTCAGGCGCTGTCTCTTTCCTTCGGCTATTTCCATGAAGATTGACAATGTAAATCTTGTCAAACTCCTCCAATAGACTTTTACGCATCTGACGATGAATGATACCATCCAGGAAACCGTTATTTGAAATATAGGCAAGAATTCCTTCTCCGTTCTTGTTAATATAGTACTGACCGAGTCTGATGAATTTGATATAATCATCTGACAACGGTTGTATATTCCTCTCGTTCAGATACTTCTTATAATCTCCCACGAGGTTCGTAATCCATTCTCCGCTATTCTGTGACGATATGGAATAAGGTGGATTTCCGATAGCAATCATGATAGGTGTCTGAGCTTTTACCAGCGACGCCGCATCGGCCTCGTCCGACAACCATTTGTCGAAAAGGTTTTCGGCCCGTGGAGTAGCCTCTTCCAGAGAATTAGTAAGGAAAACGTTCAGGCGTTTGTCCGACTGGCTTTCATATCCCGTATTCTTGAGCGTCAAGGAAAGCTTCAGGTGGGCAATGGTGTACGAAGCCATCAGAATTTCAAACCCATGGAGCCGTGGAATCAGACTGTTCTTCACGTATGACGGCCACATTCCCTCCATGCCGTCGAATTTGTCACGCACTTGCTGAATAACTTCGGCCAGAAAAGTTCCGGTGCCGGTAGCAGGATCCAGAATCTGAACTCTGTGTACGTCAACCTCTTCATGCTTCATCCCGTCTGTGGTACGCTTGTCCTTAGACTGTTGGATAGCTCGCTTTACCTTTATCGTGCTGCTATCCGCAAGGCCCATAGGAAGATTAAACTCGGTCTGAAGGATTTCGTCCACGGCCTTCACTATGAATTTAACAACCGGAGCCGGCGTATACCACACACCACGCGCCTTGCGGAGTCGGGGATCATATTCGGCCAGGAAGTCCTCATAAAAATGAACAATGGGATCACTATGGCGTTTATCGCTACCGTAGTTTCTCATTATTTTGGCAGCATCCGTTGCGGCAAACATAGACGCAAGGTCATCTACAATCCACTCGATATTGCCATCAATGTCATACCCCGCAATAGACTGGAAGATTTTACGGAGGAAAGGATTGGACTTTGGGATGAGATTGGCTGCTTCCTGTCTTGAGAAATCTTCCGGAGACTGGTCATAGAGACGCGCGGTAAACATACCGTAGACGATGGTCTGGGCATAAATATCCGCGAAATCCTCGGCTTTTAGATCATGAATAAGGTAGTTGCGGAAAGTCTTAAGCCTGTTGACCATTTCCGTATTACTGTCTTCTCCATCAAGTTTTATTGTCTTCAGCACAGCTTCGGCCAATAAATGAGCCTTTCCAGCCATCTGGCGGGCAAGTGCAGTGGAAGAAGTGATGCGCTGCCGTCCTTCCGTGGCCAAATGCAATATCATTTCGGTAAACTTTGCCTCGTTTTCCGGCATACCAACTATGTGGTCGCCTTTTGTTTCGGCAATTCTTACGGAATCCGCAAACTCTCCGTCTATGTACATGTGGAAATCCAGATAGTCTGTGAAGATAATCCTGTTCAGCGATTCCTTATATCTGGCGAACTGTTCCTTGTGCTCCCTTCGGCCGTCAAGGTCACGGTCGTTAATATCCTTTGCCTCAATGAACGCGACGGGAATACTCTTAAGCGTAATAACATAGTCAGGGGCACCGCAGTCAATTCGGCGGGGTTCGTTGGTGACTACGAAGTTTTTCAGGATAGACTGAAGGTAAGTGGCCAAAGTGCCACGAAAACTATGCTCAGTAGTATTCCCTACGTGGTAAAGGCGGTCAATTTCCCGGATGTATTCTTTGAAGTCCATAATACGGGCGCAGTTTAGTGTATTGATTCTCAAAATTAACGAAAAAACCAATAAATGGCAAACATTTGCTCTCTGTCGATTCCTCGATTGGATTTTTAGAGCTTTCTCCTGTGAACGCTGACGGTGTATTCACTTCCAAACAGGGTGAACCTCACGCTGCGGAGCACTCCGTTTCCGCCAAGGAGGGTCTTAGCCTTACCCGGGGAGAGTTTCTTCCTTCTTTCCAGGCGGAGGACACGCGCACGGTAGTCCCTGTAACGCTCCGGCGACATGGTCCCGAGGTAAAAGTCTAAGGGAACGTTTGACTTGGCCCCGTTGCACTCCTTGCAGCTGGCCACCGAGTTAGCATAGTTGCTCGGTCCGCCCATAGTCCGGGGGATGATATGGTCCACGGTGTATGTCATCTTCTTCAGTTGGCACCCGCAGTAGATGCACTTGTGGTCAGTCTCCTCGAGGAGCCTGTCCATCTTGCTCCGCGGTATTTCCTCGACAGGCCGACCGCGGCGGAGAAGACTGAAGCCCTTCAGTAGGAGGTTCCTCTTCCGGGATGTTATCCGTCCGTGAATCCAGGCATCCATGACACGGAGGAGGTATCCCTTCCTCTCCGAGAAATCCGACGAAGCCACCAGAAGAGGCACGGGGACTGGTCCTTTCTTCTCCATGCACTTTTCACACAGAACGGTTTCCGCCTTCGGGTCTGTCTCTCCAGAGGGACTTGGAGGATAGATTGTGGCAATTGAGCAGGGTTCTCCTTCCCCTATGGGAGAGCCGCATACGATGCATCGGTTCTGGGTTTCTTTGAGGAGTGCCGAGAGTATCACGGCCCTTCTTTCACTGGATTCTGACATGGCGTTTTCGTTATTGTTTCCTAAAAATAAGGATTTTTGCAGCATTTTGGCTATTTTTGAGGAATCAATTGTCATACAGGCCGGAACGGAACTCTAGGAATGAAAAAGACTATACGCATTATTCTTTCAGCCTTGCTCTTAGGCGTTGCTGCGGTCTTCTTCTGCAACTGGTGGATTTCCCACAGTACAGAAAAGGCCCTCTACGACAGCATCGAGGCAGTGCCCCACCGCCATGTAGCCCTTGTGCTAGGGACATCGCCCATTGGAAGAAACGGTGGGCCCAACATGTATTTTTATTCAAGGATTGATGCCTGCACAGCCCTTTATGAAGCAGGCAAGGTTGACCGTATCCTTGTCAGCGGCGACAACCGAAAGAAAACATATAACGAGCCCCAGGCCATGAAAGAGGCTCTCATGGAAATAGGTGTTCCGGAAGAAGCGATCTACCTCGATTACGCCGGATTCCGGACACTGGACTCCGTTGTGAGGGCAAGGGATGTCTTCGGCCAAGATTCATTCACGGTTGTCAGTCAGCGTTTCCATAACGAGAGGGCCGTGTTCATCGCCATGCAAAAAGGCATAGACGCCATTGGACTCAATGCCGCCGACGTGAACCGACACTATGGCTTCCTCACACGTGTTAGGGAGTATTTCGCACGCTGCAAAGTGTTCCTGGACCTCCTCTTTGGTGTGAAGCCACATTTCCTCGGCGAGCCTGTAGACATTGACTGATTCTCAATCGATTTACAAACAACTTCTTGGAAAAAATCGACAAATGATTCTCATAACCCCAGAACACCTCCGTCCCCGGCTCCTCCATCGGCAGAACGACTCTCACAAGCACGACTACGGCCGTCTTCTCATTGTGGCAGGATGTGAGACCATGCCCGGGGCGGCCCTTCTCTCAACGGGAGCCGCCCTCCATTCAGGCTGCGGTCTGGTGATGCTCCATTCCACCCCGAGGACCCTTTTCGCAGCGGCTACCAACTACCCTTCGGCCATGCTCTCCGAGGATCCCGGCCCCCATTTTTGCATTGTTCCCGAAAAGCTTGAACGTTACAACGCCATCGCCGTGGGACCCGGCCTCGGCTGGTCTCCCGGGACGATGAATGCCCTCATGGACCTTCTTGTGGGAGCATGCAACATGAAGATCCCCGCTGTTCTCGATGCGGACGCCCTCAATATCTTATCTGTCATACCAGACTGGCATGAGATTATCCCGCCGGGGTCCGTCCTCACTCCTCACAAGGGAGAGCTGAAGCGTCTCCTTCCCGCAAGGAGCGACGCCGAGAGGGAGGCTCTCGCCTGGGAGCTCTGCGCTGAGACCGGCTGCCATATTGTGATGAAGGGCTACCGTTCACGCATCTTCTGTCCCGATGGAGACTGCCTTCAGAACACCACCGGTAATCCCGGCATGGCAAAAGGCGGGAGCGGGGATGTCCTGACTGGCCTCATCGGTGGTCTTCTGGCAAGAGGATACAGGGCCGAGGATGCAGCAGCACTCGGCGTTTGGATCCACGGATACGCGGGAGACATGCTGACAGATGAGAACACAGCGGAAGCCTACGACAGCAGGGCCCTCATCGGAAAGATAGGGTGCGGCTTCCGGGAGTTATATAGCGAGAGCGGATAAAGCAAAAGAGCCAGATGTTCCTTTGTGACACAAATCCTACCAGCCTCCGCCTCCCAGTCTAATCTCAAACACATGTTCTTGTTTGTGACACAAATAGATGTTTTGTGGCGACCACAACAAATGACATACCGCATACTTGGGGTGGGGACTGTAGGGGGCGGCAAGGGGTTGGGGTAATGGGGACGGAATGGGCGATTAAATCATGGCAAAAAATCCCGGATAAAGCAAAAGAGCCAGATATGACTTTGTGACACAAATCCTGCCAGCCTCCGCCTCCATGCCGACCTCAAACACATGTTCATGTTTGTGACACAAACTACTGTTTTGTGGCGACCACATCAAATGACAGACCGCATACTTGGGGCAGGGACTGGGTGGTGCGGGTAAGGGAGGGCAAGGCGGGGTAATGGGTTAAGATTTGTGGGGGGCCAAAACATCTTGTTCAAGTTGATTTCCCACGAGAAGAACTTGCACTACCCTAGTTCTTCCAGGCGCCTGGAATAGAAGAATGCTTCGGCATTGACTTTCTTCAAGCGATTGAGTTTGTTCAGGCGCTGGTCTTGGATGATTTCCTTAGTAAGCGTGACGTCCATTTCTTTGGAGTAGTGCTGCACCTCATCAATGCCAAGTTGGAGGAGACGAGCCAAATAGGCTACTTTGGCAGCGTCACGGACAGCGCGTTCCATGGCGTAGTTCTCGGTAAGGATGAATCCGTTGACACGGTGGGCGCCACTGGTAAGCCAAGTGTATTCTTGGCGGTCCAGTGCTCCGTAGAGGCAGATGTTCATAGCCGTATTGTAGGCATCGGTGAGCACGTCTTCTGCGGAGAGTCCTTCCAGCCCACGGTAGCTTAGTTCAATGGGAACGAGCCTATTGAACGTGCGGCGCACAATAGCCAAATTATCCGTACGGTCGAGGATGGAACTAACGTCAAAGAGCTGCTTCATAATCTCCATGGAGAACGGTTTTTCTCCTTTGAAGAAGGGTATACCTGTAGTATGTGGCGCGAAGGCGGTGAGTTTGTCGCCCAGCATGTCTTCTAACGACGGAACGCGGACCATCACCACTTCTCCTTCTGTTTTGAGCAGACGGCTCTGTATTGGCAGTGACATCACTTGATTGTACTGAATGTCCTCATACAGGACATCCAGAAGGATCTCGCCGTTGGTATATCCGGACGGATAGGATACCAGATACTGGTAAGACGCATGAGTCTTGGGTACCAGGGTACGGGACTGCCGGGAGAACTCCTTGACTCCGGTGAATCCGTACTCTGCTGCATAGCGTTCCAAGTAATCCCCAATGTTGGTTCCGGGCTTGCAGACGATGTCTATGTCTATGGACAGCCTGCGAGAAGAGTCCAGATGGAGCATCAGGGCAGTACCGCCCTTAAAGACAAAAGGGCAGCCTGATCGAACTAGAGATTCCAGCAGGGAGAATGCCCGGATGGTTTTCTCCAACAGGGATGCGTCCTTGATGTAAGGGTATTGTATGCGCAGGGATTCTATCCACTCACGCGTGCGACTTTCGGGGCTGATCATTGTTTGGCAGGTCTATGTTGGAAAGTATTTTAGTAATGGCATCCATGCTGCCGCGACGGCGGGCATAGCGGAGCATGGCGGATCGGGAAACGTCATGGATACGGAAGATGTTCTCGTAGATGGTAAACACTTCCGAGCCCTGAAGGTAGTCGAACTCCGGATTGACGGCGATGTCCACCAACACCTTTTCGGCTGCAGGGACGTGGAGGCCGCCGAAAGAATCCAGCGGGGATTCGGAGTATAGCGGATGGAGGACGATGCTGTCACGGCCGTCTCCATAGGTAAAGAACTCTTCCTTGGTAGGATGCGGAAGAACGCTATGTTGAGGATACATCTCCTTGATGGCATCGAAGAACGTGGACTCCATATCCCGTTCCACATCCACTACGGTGATGTTCACATTCGGCACATGAAGCATGAATGGCACCATGCAGAAGGAATCCCAGACGCAGAAATCCGCCAAAGGATAGCGTTTCTTCAGCTTTCTGCCGATGTCCATCGCCTCCTCCCGCGGACGAACCAGAAAGGGTGGCCGGACCCCATCCGGCAAGGCGTATTCCCCCCATCCGGTCTTAAGGAGCCGGCCTGTTGCCACCATACGCCCCAGAATGGCCGAAAGACTAGCATCATTGATGACGGAATCTGAGCGTAGCGCCTCCAGCAGCTCCTTCCTGCTAAAAGAGCCGCCCCACTCTGCCGCAAACGTAATGATATTCTCCGTAATAGGCATCACACTGCTTTTTCCACCGCAAAAGTATAACAAAAATGGCACAAAACAAATAGTTTGTGCCAAAAATGTTAATAAATTCCCAATTACTAGACTTGCTACGTAAAGCTTGCCTATTCGGATTCAATGAGGCAAGGCATCTGCAAAGCAGGAGACAAGTACTCGTATATAAATGGTTCAATTGTATCTTCAACGATACGCATGAAGTTTTCATAGAAGGACTCTCGATCTATCCTTATATACCCCTGTTCGTCAAAAATATATTCTCGTCCAAAATCTGCTAATGAATAGCCACTACCATATGACATAGGCGTAGCATCATTACCATAATGGCCACCAACACCATGGTTAGCAGTGTAATACACATGGAGTATTGCAGGACGTAATTCAAATGTAGTCGATAGCAATTGATTATTCTTTTGAGTCATAATCATCCCTAGTTCAAGGTCCATTAATTCTAATCCAGCTTGGTTCTTTTTCGAGATGGTGCCGTTGTTATCCATATAAAAACGGAGGGGCCTAAGTCTAAAAATTCGACCATAACTATCGGAATAAGAAATAGGTTGTTGACCTCTAGCAATTTCGTAATTAAAGTAGAGCGAAATGTTATCCATATCCGCTAGTGTTACAAATTGTCTATTACTTGTGCTGTCTGGGTTAAAGGAAATAAAGAGACCTCTTCTGTCAGGCTTATAATAAAAAGTTCCATCAGGGAGAAGTGAAAACCCATATTTCCTAGCTGTCTTTTTACGGGTGAATGCTCTTTGAGGTGTGGATAAGAAGTATGAAACGTCTACGTATTTTCTATAGTTTTTTGATACTTTTGACGCGTCTCGTCGAGTAGTATTATACAACTTTTTTAATAATTTAAACTTGGTCTTATCGATCTTGGCTGTATACACCTTCTTATCAATCACTATTTTTATTTCATCTATATTTTGATGAATTAATTTCTTTAGTGTGTCTTCTGTTATAGGGAAGTAAATACCGGAATATGCGCGATATTTCCCCCCAAAAGGGAAGCCGCTATCACTAGTTTGTTCATAATGATATTTCCACAATATAGACTCGTAGTTGACCTTCCAGATATTATTGTCGCGATAATCATTAATAATCAATGACATCTTGCCAACATCGTAAACCGTTGGAGTTGTTTGATAAAGCTTTATAAAGTAATCATAGGATGTTAGCTCTGGAGATGTGATTCTTGCAACAATATCTAATGACATTGTTTGATCTATAGAAGGGAAATGTAGTTTAACAAGTGAGGTGACGGATTGGTTGCCAATCTCTGCGACACGCTGACCATCTTTATTCTTAATTAACCAGATGTTTGGCTTTGCCAAAACAGAGAAGGAGTATAACAAAATGAATAGAGCCAGTGCTATACGTTTCATACTTGAGGATTTAATGATTGTTTATTATAATATATGAACACTTTTGTGTGATTATAGTTTAATGTCGCAGGCTCTGATTCGGCATATATTAAAAAGAAAGTGTGAGCCCCATTAGCCTTACTCAGTAACTGGGCTCTGGACTAGCCTTGACGTGAATAAGAGGAAATGCTCACACTTTGCTATAATGTGGACTTACGCCCAACAGTATAGCCAATGCAAGCGCTCGCACCTATCCCTTCGTCAAAAGAATTGTCCAGATTCAGTTACAAGGAATCGCTAAACGCTTTCTATGTAAAAATGCCCACCTTTTGGGAGAGCATTACAAAAATAATGAATTTTTCTGGTATTGCATACATGCACGCTTTCAAATCTTTCCGCACATGAGGAACATTACTTATGAAGTCCTCTCCTAATTTTGGGTTCGGCGCGATTATTTACAGATGCCGTCAGTTGATTCCATGCTGCTTCTCAGTTTTCATGATTTCCATCGTGCTCTCGTACTTTTTAACTGTTTCGCTCAACTCTACGACCTGACTTTTTAGTTTACGAGCTTCATTGTCAGCCGGTTTGTTGAGTAAAGCACATAACCACCGTTTTGCAGAATGACGGAACGAAAGAGCTTTACTCTTCGCGCTTATCCTCTTGCAAAGTAGCTTTAATATATTAATATAAAACAAGTTCCATGTCTTTGATCGTTTGAGGCATTCTAAATAATAGTTGTTTTTTGAGATTATATCAGCGTCTTGACGAGGTTTGTTTATGGTATCATCGAAAGCACTAACGACCACTTTTACAGTTTGTTTGGGGAGAAAATAAATAAAGTTCTTCTGTAAAATGGCTATTATTTCTGTTATGGTTTCCTTAGTACTCTTTTGAATCTTATCCCCACAATAGACAAGTTCTTCGCCCATCTTATTTATTTGGTCTTCCAATCCCTCCTTCCGCTCTTCCGGAATCTCAATGTCTTTCGCCCGGAATTCTTGACTGTCGATATGCTCGATCTTAATCCGCTCCATCCTTGTGGAGATATCTTCGTACGATTCGTAAATGTTCTCATGCTCCAGATTCGGACGGGTACCATCGGTTTTCCGTCTTCGAAAAATGTGATCTTCGGCACACGATGTGTTGCTGGGTTGCATGTTTACGCAGGTAGTTTTTTTGATCTTTTTCATAATACCATATATAATTGTTAGTACATTGCTTCCCATGTACGCATGATTTCTTTCCCCGTCCATACGCGTCGGTTATTTACCTTTCTATATTGGCATCTAAGAAGTCCCTTGCGGGTCCATCGTTGTATGGTAGAAGGAGAGACGCCCAGAATGGCCGCTACATCCTTTAACTCATAACGACTATTCATCTCTATTTCGGGTAAGGCAGACACCATTTTGTGTAGTTATTTTTTACTTTACATTAAGTTTATTTACGCAAATATAGCGACTATTTTTTAGATTCCAAAAAAAATTACTTATCTTTGTATAGTAAAAAGTAATTTAGAATAAACTGAACATGGGCAAGTTGATAGATTTGGCAACATTCCGAAAAAAGAACCGCCTCACCCAACAGCAAGTGGCCGACTTTCTTGGAACGTCTAAAGCATTTATTTCATTCGTGGAGAAAGGAAGTTGCAGGCTTCCTGATGAAAAAATTCAAATGCTTGTTGGGAAAAGCGAATGGAATACGGACACTCTTGTTCCTGCTTTTACTCGTTTTATGCTCTGTTGGGACGAGTATAATAAAAATAGAAATATTCACGAAAAATATTGGCCATTAGAAGATGAAAATCCTTTTGGTCTATCTATAAATGGCGAAGTTATAGGACTATATTATGGCAACTTCGGAATTGATGACGCAATTGCCAACGCTATTCTGGCAAAAATGCCAGACATCAATAGAGAATGGCTCTTAACCGGGGAAGGAAAAATGTATGACTCTCCCCATAGTGTTGACTATGAGAATAGGATTGCCGCGCTTGAAGAGAGCTTAGAAGCCCTTAAGAAAACAGTTGCAAAGTTAGAAAAAGCCGTTCTTTCTTTGCACAATTCGTGAACACTATCGGCCTACATTTCGTAACGTATGGATAATGAGATGTTTACATTAAGCTGCACACAGCCTTCTAAGCTGTGGGTCACGCGTTCGAATCGCGTCGGAATCACACTGGCCGCCTTTCCGGGCGGCCTTTTTCTTACAGCGCCACTGGCAATTAACTGTCTGATAAACAATGCATTAACAAAACCTGGTTGTGCACCCGGCTCAATCAGAATTACGTAAAATGCTCACAATCAGCCGTTTGGGCACCAGGCGCCATCTATGAATAATCAGTGGAGCCTAAACCGTTGACGCACAGCACGTTACAGAGGTATTTGGAATTACCGGTAATCCCAAAGGATCTTATAAGTGATTGAAAATAAGCCGGTTAGGCTCCACCGCATCGGCATTACAATGTGGGTGATTACTTGGAGCCGAAGTAGAGAAGAACCATGCTGGCAAGCAGGAGCACTAGGTCCAGGGCCTTGGAACGGATGTTCTTTTCCTTCAAGATGAATGCGCCGATAGCAAAACTCACCAGCACGCTGCCGCGGCGGATCATAGACACTACGGCTATGAGGGCATCCGGCTGGGAGAGGGCCTGCATGTAGAGGTAATCGGCCCCGCAGAGGAATATGCTTATAAACGGGATGGACCAGTCCCAGTGGAAGGGAGTGGTTTTCCGCCTTACCGGAAGCCACAGGAAAACCAGCACCAGAGCCATCATCCCCGCCTGATACAGCGTGTACCAAGCCAGGACCTGGCTTCGGTCAAGTCCCAGGCGCTCCGGAGACATCAGGAACTTGTCATAGAGCCCGCTGGCAGCCCCAAGAATCACCGCCAGTATAAGGCAGACCAGCCACTTGTTACCCGGTTTTATGCCTTCTTTATGCCCGCTCAGGCGCATAAGGAAATACGCCACCATGGCAAGGAGCACGCCGCCCCATTGCAGGGCGTTGAGCTTTTCCTGAAAGATGAAGATTGCGCCAACCAGCACCAGCACCGGCCTGGTTGCATTTATGGGCCCCACTATGGTGAGCGGCAGATTCTTCATAGCAAAGTATCCCGCCATCCAGGAACTCAGGACCAGCGCGCTCTTGAGGAGTATAAACTTCTGCACGGCCCATCCTCCCCAGCCGGTAGTGAATAGGAACGGGGAGAATATGGCCGCGCTTAAGACAGTATTTATTAGAAGTACGGGGACTACTGCATTGTCCTTCAGGGATATCTTCTTGAAGGAATCATACCCGCCCAGAAGGGCCGCGGAACAGAATGCCAGTAACCACCAGGTCACGTAACCTCTACTTCACCATTCCGCTAAAGCCCATGAAGGCCAGGGCCAGGATACCTACGGAGATGATGGCGATGGGAACGCCCTTGAAGCTCTTGGGAACATTCATCAGGGCAAGGTGCTCACGGATACCCGCAAAGATTACCATGGCAAGGCCGTAACCGAGGGATGTGGCAAAGGCGTAAACCAGAGCCTGACCAAGGTTAAGCATACCTCCGGGCACAAAGGAGAACTCCTTGGTTACCACGTTGATGGCAACGCCAAGAACCGCGCAGTTGGTGGTGATAAGGGGCAGGAATATACCCAGTGCCTGGTACAGCGACGGGGAAACCTTCTTGAGCACAATCTCCACCATCTGGACCAGGGCCGCAATCACAAGGATGAAGGCGATGGTCTGGAGGAAAGTGATACCAAAGGGCACCAGCAGGTACTTGTTTATCAGATATGTAACCAGCGTTGCAAGGGTTATCACAAAGCACACTGCCATGGACATGCCGGTGGCGGTGGAAAGCTTGTTGGAGACACCCAGGAAGGGGCATATACCCAGGAACTGGGCCAGGACAATATTATTTACGAATATTGCCGATATAATTATGAGAAAGTACTCCATAGCCTAGCTGTTCTTTTTGAGGAATTTGTTAAACAGTACCATAAGATAGCCAAGGCACAGGAATGCGCCGGGAGCCATCACGAATGCCAGCATGCCGTCTGCGCCGCCGGTGAAGCTCCAGCCAAATGCGCTTCCGGAGCCAAGGATCTCACGCACAAGACCAAGTACGGTAAGTGAGCAGGTGAAACCAAGGCCCACTCCAATACCGTCCAGTGCGCTCTCCCCTACGCCGTGCTTGTTGGCAAAGGCCTCTGCGCGTCCAAGGACTATGCAGTTCACCACGATAAGCGGGATGAAAAGGCCCAGGGTCTCATACATGGCCGGGGTGTAGGCCTGCATGAGGAACTGAAGCAGGGTCACAAACGTAGCAATCACCACAATGTACACGGGAATGTGCACCTTGTCCGGCACCACCGGAGCAATAAGGGAGATTGCCATGTTGGAAAGGACCAGCACAAAGAGTGTGGCCAGGCCCATCGAAAGACCGTTTATGGCCGATGTAGTTGTGGCCAGCGTGGGGCACATACCCAGCAGGAGCACAAAGGTGGGGTTGTTCTTGACAAGCCCGTCTGTCAGAAGTTTGAATTTACTCATTGTCCTGTCCTCCTTCTTCGTTATCGTCATGGCCGACCTGATCGGCCATCTCGGGGAGATTCCCGGTCACGCCGGGAATGACGGAAATAGTGTCAAACACCTTCAGGGCATTCTCCACTGCAAGTGTATAGGCCCTGGAAGTGATTGTGGAAGCCGTTATGGCATCTACGTCGCCGCCGTCTTTTTTCACGGAAAGCTTCTTGACGGCAGGATCGAAGCCCCTCCACTGATCCATGAACTTTGCATCCGTGGAGCACTTTGCGCCAAGGCCGGGAGTCTCTGAATGAGAGAGCACGGAAGTGTTATATACAACGCCGTCAACAGTTACGCCCACCATCAGAGACAGAGGGCCGCCAAAGCCAACCACCGTGGATTCAATTGCGTAACCCACAATGGCCTCGCCGTCCTTTGCCGTGTAATAATGGGAATCGGCATTATACTCAAGAGTCTCAAAATGCGGGAGCACCTGGGCCACGGCAGCCTGCGTCTTTGCTGCAGCCGCCGCCTCGATGGGAGCCTTGGTTATCACATACGCGCCGCCGAGGACTGCACTGCAGGCAAGGCACACCAGCCCAAGGACCAGCACCATATTGGTAAGATTGGATTTTGCTGCCATACTCTATTTCCTCCCGAATTTTTTCTGGTGGAACCACATGTTAAGAAGCGGAACCACGGAGTTCATGATCAAAATGGCAAATGAAACGCCCTCCGGATAGGAGCCGAAGTAACGGATCATCATGGTAAGGAAGCCTATTCCAACGCCAAAGATAACGCCGCCCCAGAGGCTCATTGGCGAAGTCACATAGTCCGTTGCCATGAAGCAGGCACCAAGGATGAGACCGCCGGTGAGGAGGTTGAAAAGGGGATCCGTGAAACGGGAAGGATCTATTCCCCAGAAAATTAGGGAAGTGAGAGCCACCGTTCCAAAGATGCTGAGGGTGATCCAGGGCTTGATTACCTTACGGCAGCAAAGGTACACGAAACCAGCCAGAAGAGCCAGTGCGCAAGCCTCACCTGCACTGCCGCCAAGGTTTGCAAAGAGAAGGTCCTTATAATTGAAGGCCGATGTAAGCTCCTGCACGGAAGCCCCCTGCATGAGGCCCTCCTGGATTGCGCCAAGCGGAGTGGGACCGGAAACGGCATCCACAACGCCCTTAGGGGCACCCCAGGTGGTCATATAGGTAGGGAACGATACCAGCAGGAAGACGCGGCCCACAAGGGCGGGATTCCAGATATTCTGGCCGATACCGCCAAAGGTCATCTTGGCAACACCGATGGCAACCACCGCACCTATCATCACAACCCACCAGGGTGTGGTATAGGGAAGGTTCAGCGCCAGGAGGATACCTGTAATGACTGCGGAAAGGTCCCCTATTGTGGAGGGTTTCCGGAGCATGTACTTTGTGATGGCCCATTCAAGCAGCACGCATGAAGCCACGCTCACCGCCATCACAAGGATCTCTCTCCATCCGTAGAAGACGAAGGAGCATATTACCGCTGGGATAAGCGCGATAATAACGTCACGCATAAGGGTTTTGGTGGAAACCGGAGCGTGAATATGGGGATTGGGAGATACTAATAACTTTTCCATAGTCAGTTACTTTTTAGCGGCTTCAGCGGCGGCCTTTGCGGCAGCGGCACGGGCGCGGATGGCACCCATGGCCAGGCCTTTACCCAGACGTACCCAGTCCAGCAGAGGGATGTTGGCAGGGCAGGAATACAGGCAGCAGCCGCACTCGATGCAGTCGTGGGCGGCATTTGCCTCCAGAGCCTCTACATCTGAGTTACGGGACAGCTTTTGGAGAAGGAAGGGTTCAAGACCCATGGGGCAGGCATCGGCACAGCGGCCGCAGCGGATACATTCAGATTCCGGTGCGCGGCGTGTCTGGGCCTCAGTGAGAAGAAGGAGTGCACCTGTTCCCTTCACGGTTGCTGCATCAAGGTTGGAAACGGCACGTCCCATCATGGGGCCGCCGCTGATAACCTTGGCGGCCTCTGTGGGAATACCTCCAAGATAATCCAAAATGTAGCGGAGAGGGGTTCCTACGCGTACCAGGAGGTTGGCCTGGTTGGGGAAGCACTCGCCGGTAACAGTTACGGAGTTGTCCACAATTGGCTTATTCTTCTGGACGGCATCATAGACCGCCAGAGCAGTTGCAACGTTCTGGACAAAGGCGCCAACGCTGATAGGAAGGGCGCCCGAACCCACCTGACGGTGCATCACGGCATCAATGAGCTGCTTTTCACCGCCCTGCGGATACATCATCTTCATCTCCATCACCTCAATGCCCTCATAGCCAAGCTTTGCAATTACTTCGCGGATATGGGCAATGGCTTCAGGCTTATTTTCCTCTATTGCAATTGTGCAGGGGACATTTCCCATCACCTGCCTCAGGATAGCGGCTCCAACCACCACCTGCTCTCCCTTTTCAAGGAGGGTGCGGAAGTCGGAGGTGAGGTAAGGCTCACATTCGCAGCCGTTTATTATAACTCTCTCGCACTTTGATCCGGGAGGCGGGGAAAGCTTCACGTGAGTGGGGAAAGTTGCGCCGCCAAGACCCACAACACCGCCAAGGCGGATCTTCTCCACTATGGCCTTGTTGTCGGAGGGAATCTCAGTGATAAGGGTATCGGTGGTATCAATTCCATCGGCCCATTCATCACCCTCAACGGCAATCTCAATATGTGTCACGGGACGTCCGGCAAGGTCCGGGCGGGGGCCGATAGACTTAACGGTTCCGGAAACGGATGAGTGGATGAAGGCGCTCACAAAGCCGCCGGGCTCTGCGATCACCTGACCCACCTTCACTTTGTCACCAACTGCAACGCAAGGAACGGAGGGCGCGCCAATGTGCTGCGCCACAGAAATATACACTGTGGGGGCAAGAGGCAGGGGGCAGATGGGGCAGCCCCTTGAAATCTTGCTGTCGTGCGGATGAACACCGCCGATGGAGAATGTTCTCTTACTCATTTGCTGCAGCCTCCTTCGCTTTCTGGTTACGGATTTTAATACGCTCCTTGATGGCTTCCTTGTCCAGCGGCTTGGGGAAATTCACACCGTGGATGGCGCCGGTGGGGCACATTGCCTCGCACTCGCGGCAAAGCTTACACTTGGACGCATCGATATAAGCGATATTGCCTTCCACTACAATGGCGTCATGGGTACAGGTCTTGGCGCAGATGCCGCAGCCAATACAGGCCGATGCACATGCCTTCTTTGCAACGGGACCCTTATCCCTGTTAAGGCAGCTCACGAACATACGCATGCCGCGCGGGCCCATGGGCCTTAATTCTATGACCTTCTTGGGACAGGCCTTCACGCAGGCTCCGCAGGCGGTGCACTTCTCCTGATCCACCACCGGAAGACCGGTTTCGGGATCCATTGAGAGGGCTCCGAACTGGCAGGCTTTCACGCAGTCTCCGCAGCCAAGGCAGCCATATGCGCAACCGGTATCTCCGGCGTACAGCTGGGCCTTCACGGCGCAGGATTCAGTACCGCCCCATTCGTTAACCCTGGGGCGAACGGCACAGGTGCCGTTACACCTTACCACGGCCACCATGGGGGCTTTGGCCTTAACCTCATAGCCAAGGATGGCAGCCACCTTTGCCATTGTGTCGTTACCGCCCACCGGACAGTAGTTATTGTCCAGATTGGGGGCTTTAACAGCAGCCTCGGCAAAAGCGCGGCAGCCGGCGAAGCCGCAGCCGCCGCAGTTTGCGCCGGGCATGGCTTTCTCGACTTCGTCGATGCGGGGGTCTTCCTCAACCTTGAACTTCTGGGCCACAAGGTACAGGACCAGGGCAAGCAGAAGGCCAAGGACGGTAACCACCGCAATCGTCCAAATGATTGTTGATGACATAGTTTATCGTTTAATAGTAAATACGTATTCTGTCTGGAGTTTCCCGCGGAAAAGCCACAGCAGGAGATAGTAGACGGCAACAGCCGCAATGCCGGAAAGCCCCGCTACCACTTCTCCCACCCCAAGAGCCATGAGCCCGAGGATTGCGGCAAGCAGTATTATAAGAGGTATAAGGTATGCAAGGTACACTGCCTTGAAGCCCATGGAGGCTTTGAGAAGGACCTCCACCTCATCACCTACAGCGTGCTTGTTATAAGGGTCCGTGGGGAGTTCCACCACTTTTTCCGCAACGTCTCCCATGCTGCAAAGACCTGCCGCATGACACTCTGAGCATGCTCCGTGCTGCACAAAGGCAACGGTTGTCAACTGCGGGGTGATCTTAACTATCTTTCCTTTATGGGAAATGCTTTCACTCATTTTACCCTGGCTTCAAAAGGATATTTAAGGTCTTCCAGCTGCTTCACCCACCCCTGGACTGAACCAATCCTAAGAGGGGCCATAAACCCGATGGGGACATGGTTTGAGTCATCGGAGAACCAGAGAGTCATCTCCGTTTCACCGTCAAACATTGCTCCTGACACAACGGAGCAGCTGAACCTAAGTGAATTCACCTTCCCAAGACGCTTTGTCTTCACGGCCTCACGTCCACGGTATGTGAGACGGATATCAAACACGGTATCGTCTATTGCAAAGCTTACAGGTATCTTCTGGCCGGGAGTGAGGGAGGAAAAATCCATAGTCCTCACAAGATAGATTATGGATGAGATGTCACAGACGCAGTCCTTGATGGGGATATCCAGGATCTGCTGTCCCCTGCCCTCAAAGTTTATATCGGCATGAATCTCCTTCTTGTCCCAGTCGTAGATATAATTGTTGAAGGCGCGGTAATCCCCCTGTTTGGTGTTACGGTAATACTTGAGGGGACGCACGGCGTCCTTTGCGAACCAGGTCTCGAAGCGCTCGTGCATATCGTAGAAGACGCTGAAAAAAGGTGCGCTGTCGGCAATGAGGGATGCCTTGTACACGCTTTTTCCGTTAAGGGCCGATTCCTCCAGCGAAAGGTCTCCGGTAGCCACCTCCGTGTTCACCGCACCCCATTTGAAATAAAGGCCCATCCTGATCTTTTCACCTGCCTTGAAGGGGAGCTCCTCCCCGGTGGGGAAGCAGCCCTGCGCCTTTGCTACAAAACCAGAGAGCAAAGTGAAAAGCAGTATGACGGTTAACCTTTTCATCAGAAATCCTGGGACGAATCAAAATCCTGATAGCTTGCTCCGGGAGCGGGCTCATTGGCGGCGCTTGCCACCGGGCCCCTCTGGGCATAGATGTCAAGGCTTTGGTCGGCCTCCACAAACTTCACCTGACCGGCCTTGTACTTCATCTCAATGTCACAGACTTCGCCGTTACGGTGCTTTGCTATCACAATGTATGCCTTCTCCTTATCTTCCGGGTTTTCACTCATACCTACAAAATCCGGGCGATGGATGAAAATCACCATATCGGCATCCTGCTCGATGGAGCCGGACTCGCGCAGGTCACTGAGCTGGGGCTTACCCATGCCGCCCGTACGCTGAACCGCATTACGGGACAGCTGGGACAGGGCTATGATGGGGATATTGAGCTCCTTGGCCGTTGCCTTCAGGGTACGGGAAATGGCTGCAACTTCCTGCTCACGAAGGCCACGCAGTTCCACGGGGCCCTGCATGAGCTGGAGATAGTCCACCACAATGAGACGCACGCCCTTCTGCTTCACAAGGCGCTTTGCCTTGGTACGGAATTCCATGATGGGAATACCGGGGGTGTCGTCAATGTAGAGCGGGGCCTTTGCAAGGCGCTTCAAGGTATCCTCAAGCTGAATCCACTCAAAGCTCTCAAGCTTTACGCCACCCTTGATCTTTTCTCCGGAAAGGCCGCTTTCGGTGGTGATGAGACGCTTTCCAAGCTGGTCTGCGCTCATTTCCAGGGAGAACACCGCCACGGGCATATTGGCATCTACGGCCGCATTGCGCGCAATGTTGAGGGCAAATGCGGTTTTACCAACGGAGGGACGGGCAGCAAGGATGATGAGGTCTGATTTCTGCCACCCTTGCGTTACACGGTCTATGGAAGGATAACCGGAAGGGACACCGGAAGGCCCCGTGATGTTCTGGAGCTCCTGGAGGTTGTCCAGCACGGTGTTGATGATAGAGCCGATGTCCTGGACATCCCTCTTAACATTGTTCTGGATGGCGGCAAAGACCTTGGTCTGGGCATTGTCAATGAGGTCATCCACATTTGTGGACTCATCGAAAGACTGCTTCAGGATATCGTAGGAGGCCGTAATGAGGTCCCTCTGGATGGTCTTCTGCTTGAGAATCTTGATGTAGTACTCAATGTGGGCCGCAGCGCCTATGTTCTGCGACAGGCGCGCAAGCTCCACGGGGCCGCCAATCTCTTCAAGGTCTCCGCGGGAGCGGAGTTTCTCACTTACGGTGACTATGTCAATGCTCACGTGCTCATTCACCAGAGCACTCATAGCCTCGAAGATCTTGCGGTGGCGAGGGTCATAGAAACACCCCGCGCTGAGCTCTTCCATTGACTCGTCAATGGTTGCCGGTTCTACCAGCATAGCTCCCAGCACGGCCTCCTCAACGTCAAGCGCCTGAGGGGGTTTATTCCCCATCAGGGCTTCCAGGTTGAGGGGTTCCTGAGGTTTCCTAGGCATCAAATTCGGGGTTGATGATGATTCGGCCGCAGTGCTCGCAGATGATGAGCTTGCGGTTTGAAGCAATCTCTACGCGGCGCTGGGGAGTGATGGTATTGAAGCATCCTCCGCAGGAGTCTCCGTTGTAGATACCCACAACTGCAAGGTGGTTGTTAACACTGGCACGGATACGCTCATAGGCGCTCATGGTACGGGCGTCGATCTTTGCGGCGCACTCATCACGGCGTGCACGCAGAACGGCTTCCTCCTTGGCGGTTTCCTCAACGATGGTCTCAAGCTCTGCCCTCTTGGCGGCAAGGTCCTCTTCACGGATGGTGAGGCGGTCCTTTATGTCGTCAAGTTCTGCCTTCTTCTCACCAATCTCATAGCGGGTGTCATTGATGGTTTTCTCGTCAATCTGACGGAGAAGGTCCTGATTCTCGATTTCCTTGTTCAGGGAATCGTACTCGCGGGAGTTTGTGATGGTCTCCAGCTGATGCTGATATTTCTGGATGGTGCCTTCATGCTCTGCGATGGAAAGCTTAGCGTCTGCGATGTTGCGGGTAAGCTGGTCCACTACTGCGGAGATGGTAGCGCTGCGCTCCTTGAGGGTAGCAATTTCATTTTCCAGGGCCTCTACCTCTGCGGGAAGGGCGCCACGGAGCTGGATGATCTTGTCAATCTCTGAATCTGCGGCCTGGAGCTGATAGAGGGTCTTGAGCTTTTCCTCTACGCTCATCTCGGAGTCTGCGAAAGACTTCTGGAGAGATACGAAGGTTTCCCTGTTGTCGATGGGAGCCTCTACTTTCTTGGCTGCTGTAGTTTTTTTGGTTGCCATATGTAATAAATCGATTTATTTATGCATCACAAAATAGTGGACGGGATTGCTCCTGTCCAGCGTGCCGGATGAATAGCTTGCAAAGGTAGGAAATTTTTTCCGTATTTGCGTAAGCAAAATGTCCACAATGTCAACTTCGCTCTCAAAATGGCCGATATCCATCACCATGAAGCCATCCGGGGTGAAGAAATTGTGATATGATACATCGGCCGTGATATAAAGCTGCGCTCCGGCACAACGGGCCGATTCAATCTCCGACCCTCCGCTTCCGCCAAGCACCGCAACGCGGCTGATGGGCCCTTCGATGGGCCTTGAACTCCTGATAAGCGTAAGGCCGAAAGCCTTCCCCACATACTCCAGGGCCTCATTTCCGGTGAGCGGCCGGGGAAGAGTGCCAATGCACCCAAGGCCATTCCCGCATGCATCCTTCTCAAGAATCTCGATATCCTGAAGACCAAGCTTAAGGGCCATTGCCCAGCTCACGCCCTGAGGCACTTTATCGGCCGATGTATGGGCGGCATAAACCGCCACCCCACCGCAGATTGCGGCCATCACGGTGGCCCCCACGGGATCTTCAGGGCCGATCTGCTTAAGCCCATGGAAGATTAGCGGATGATGCGTCACAACCATGTTGCAGCCCCTTGAGACGGCTTCCTCAATGAGCTCCACGGTGCAGTCAAACCCCACCAGGACACCCTTCACCTCATCCTCCGGACTCCCTATGAGAAGCCCGCTGTTGTCCCAGCTCTCCTGCACCCCGCGCGGCGCAAACGCCTCTATGGCGCCCACAATGTCCTTTACTTGCATATGGCCGTCCTCACTGCTACAAGTTGTTCACGGATAGCCTTGAGGCTGTCAAGAGCCTTCACGCGGCGGTCTACGCTGCGGTGATCCTCCCTCATCTTCTGCATTGCCCCCTCCAGGGTAAGTCCCTGCTTCTTGACCATGAACTGGATCTGCTTCAGGGTCTCAATATCCTCAGGATGGTACAGGCGGTTACCCTTTGCATTACGCTGGGGCTTCACGTACTTTTCAAAGTAGTTGCTCCAGTAACGAACGGCCGACGGAGCTTCTGAAAGCATATCGGCCACCTCTCCCATTGTGTACAGCAGTTTAGCCATATTACTGTTTTTTGTTAGGTTGATGCGAAAATGAACGGCGGGGGCCCTCCTGCTCCAGCCAATAGTCGTGGTCAAACGCCTCTCCCGGTCCCACAAACGCCCCCTCATGCTCCAGCGTAAACGCCATATACGTTATAGGCAGCCCCATCTCAAGAAACATCTTTTCATAGAACGTCTGCACGGAGGTCACTTCCTCAGCAGAGAGGGGATACATGTCCTGGAACCTCTGGCCACCCTCGGCCGGATAAGAGGGAGGGGCCCACGAAGTGGGAGGGGTCGGCGCAGCCGACGGTTCAAGGATATGTATCCCCTCTCTGTAAACATCTGTACCATAGGCCAATACATTCAAATTATTGACCTTACAGACAGCCTGAGTGTATTCGTAGAGGTAGCGTGAATCTGTTTTGAGATGGATGAGGCCGCCGGAGCGGAGGAAGCCGCGGTAACGCTCCAGGAACATGGGCGACGAAAGCCTGGCATTCTCAGAACCGCGTAACTGGGGATCGGAGAAGGTGAGCCAGATTTCAGAAACCTCGGAAGGGCCGAAGAAAGCCCCTATGAACTCAATCCTGGTACGAAGGAAAGCCACATTGGGAAGGGCATTCTCCGTGGCGTATTTGGCCCCGGACCAGAGGCGGGCGCCCTTTATGTCTACGCCGATATAATTAACCTCAGGATGCCTCAGGGCCAGGGCGATGGTATAATCCCCCTTGCCGCATCCAAGCTCCAGGACAATGGGATGGTCATTGCCGAACATCTCTTTTCCCCAGTTGCCCTTGATGGGATGATCCTTAAGGACAAGGGCCTTTGAGCCGGGAGCCTTTGGAGCCAGCACAGCCGATGCTTCCGGCTGCAGGAGGCAGCGGAAAGTGGCATTCTGAGCAAATTTTTTCAGTTTCCCGTGACCCATTACTTCCTGTTACGGTTCTTGCGGCGTTTCTTACGTTTTTTCTCAGGGTCAAACCTGTTGATGGCATCGTCACCCACGGCCGATACAAACTCCGGAGAGCGCTCAGGCTCTTCCTGAAGCGTGGCGGGACGCTCCCCGCGGCGGTTCATTGCCTGGATTTCCCTCACTTCATCGGCCGATAATCCATATACCTTTGCAAGGGAGCCCTTCTCATAGGAGAAATACAGCATTCCGGCAAGGATATCAGTCTTCACAAGGAAAGCCTGGCCGTCTTCAAGCTCCAGGGGCTCATTCACGCGGGGAAGGCGGGAACGGGCGTCAGTGTATGCTGCAACCTCATAATTGAGGCAGCACTTGAGCTTTCCGCACTGGCCGGCAAGCTTCTGGGGATTGAGGGAAAGGTCCTGGACGCGCGCCGCGGCGGTGGTGATGGACTTGAACTCCGTGATGTAGTTGGCGCAGCACAGCTCACGGCCGCAAACGCCTAGGCCGCCTATGAGGCCGGCTTCCTGACGGGCGCCGATCTGCTTCATCTCAACGCGGATATGGAATTCCTCCGCAAAATCCTTGATGAGCTGGCGGAAGTCTACGCGGCCATCGGCAATGTAGTAGAAGATTGCCTTGGTGCCGTCTCCCTGGAACTCAACGTCTCCAATCTTCATCTCCAGCCCAAGGTTTGCGGCAAGCACGCGGGCACGGATCATGGTTTCCTCCTCACGGGCAATTGCCTCCTGCCAGCGCTGGATGTCAAAGGGACGAGCCTTGCGGTAGATTTTCTTAAGTTCCTGCTGGGCGGGATCCACACCCTTGCACTTCATCTGGCGGGCAACTATGGGCCCCTCAAGTGTTACAATTCCTAAATCGTGACCGGTAGCGGCCTCAACTACAACAAGGTCTCCGGTTTTGATACTCTGGCCGGAAGCGTTCACGTAGATGCCCTTGCGGGTGTTCTTGAAACGGACCTCGAAGTAGCCGTCCCACTGCTCCTGAGCTATGCCCTTCAGGGTATCATATACCTCCAGCTTGCAGCAGCCCTGACGGTAGCGTATATCTTTTTCTCCCGATTCCTCGTCTGTCACAACCGTACAGCCGCGGAAGCAGTCGAACTGGATTGATTCGTTGCTATAATCTTTCATAGCGATATATATAGTTTGCTCACAAGGTCTGTGAACAGGATTTTCTGGTTAACATTGCGCTCAAGGAGCGTGAGGGCACGCTCCAGCGCCTCATTTGCCTTGCGGGGGAAGGTGGGTTTGAGGGCTCCCGCCATGCGGCTGAACCAGTCTCCCTCCCCTTCCGGGAGAACCGCCAGCTGCGGAGTTTTCTGCACAAGGAATATGCGGCGGAGATCCTCAGATGCCAGCCGGCAGAAAGACTTCTGCTTCTCCCTGTCCTTAAGGTCTGCCACTGCATCCGCGGTCTCAAGCGCCTGCAGGAGATTGCGGGCGGTAAGGGCCTCCAGGATATCGTGAAAGAGGTCCCTAAGGACCGCAGCACCGGCAACCTCACGGGCGTGGACAATGGAATCGGCCTCAAGCGAAAGGGGCTGTATCCTTATGTGCAGGCAGCGGGAGGCTATGGTCACAAGCACCTTCTCCGGGACCTGGGTTATGAGGAGGAAAAGAGTCTTCTGAGGCGGTTCCTCAACCATTTTGAGGAGGGCATTTGCCGCCTGAGCGTTCATCTTTTCCGGGAGGTACATCACAACGGTGCGGTAGCCGCCCTCAACGGCGCTCAGGGAAAGCTTGTCAAGAAGCGCCCTGGCCTCATTGACGGAGATGTTACTCTGCTTCCCTTCTATGCCGATGGCCTCATAAAGCTCGTTCTCAAAAAAGTACGGATTATCCTGTAGGAGCTCCCTGAAAGGGCCGATAAAATTCTGGGACACGGGTTTATCCGACCCCGCCACCGGGAACACAAAGTGGATATCCGGGTGGATGAGTTTCCCTACGCGGGGATTGCCGCCGTAAAGCTCCTCAAGGAAATTAAGGGCAATGGGGAAGGCACCGGCGCCGTCGTCCTGATGGAGGAGTATGGCGTGGGGAACGTGGCCCGTCTCCACCATGCGGTGAAGGGCATCCACAACGTCAGTATTCCCGTAAACCTTCATCATTTTCCCCTCTCTCCAACGAACCGGGCTATGGTTACAAGGCGGTCTTTGGCCGCGCCTTCAGGGAGGAAATCCAGCTGGCCGATGGCCTTCTGAATGAACTGGTCCACCGTTAAGGCGCTCTTCTCAACGCCGCCGCGGCTCTTTACAAATTCCAGAACCTCGCGGCCAAGCTCAGGGTTATCGGCAATCCTTGTAACCTTCTCCCTTATATCGGCCTCATTATCCGCGCCTTCAAGGGCGCAGAGGAGCGGCTGGGTTATCTTCTGCTCCTTTAGGTCTATGCCCACGGGCTTTCCAAGGGCGTCTTCCCCGGCGGCGTAATCCATCCAGTCGTCCTTAACCTGGAAGGCCATTCCAAGCAGCCTTGCAAACTCTCCAATAGCCTTTATGGACTCTTCCGGAGCCTCAACGGAGACAGCCGCGCTAAGGGCCGATGCCTCAAAGAGCGACGCCGTCTTGCAGTAGATTATGCGCTCATAATCCTGCTGGGTAGTGTCTCCTTTTACAGCCTTCTCCATCTGGAGGAGTTCACCCTCTGCAAGGTGGCCAAGGGTGGTGGCAAAGATCCTTGTAACACGGTCCGTGTTGCGGGATGCCTCAAGGATTGTTTTCACAGCCTTTACCAGCCAGAAATCACCTATGAGGACGGAAGCGTGGGGGTTAAGGAAACTTGCCACCGTGGGACGGCCCCTTCTTTCAGAAGCGCAGTCCACTACGTCGTCATGCAGGAGAGTGGCATTGTGGAGAAGCTCTGCCGCTGCAGCAAATTTTATGGTGTCTTCATTAGGAGTGCCTACGGCCGCGGCGCAAAGAAGTGCCAGGGACGGCCTCATCATCTTTCCGGGATTTTCCCTCAAGGAACGGTTGGTGGCATCTAGAAGGGATACATCAGAGCGGAGGGCGTCTTCAATGACTCTCTCCACCTTGTCTAGCTGCGGCTTCAGATATGCTTTAATCTCCTTCAAAATATTCCAGCAGTTCTTCTACGGTTTCCGGGAACTTCACAAGTGCACGGTCCTGAGGCTCCAGCATCCCTGTTTCTACAAAATGGTCCAGGAGGGCCTTCAGGGGGTTATAGAAGCCGTCAATGTTAAGGGCGTAAAGGTCTCCGGCGTACTTATGGAGTTTTCTCAGGGTATGAGTCTCCATGAACTCATCCATAGTGCCGATTCCTCCGGGAAGGGCAATCACGGCAACCGTACCTTCACGCATGGCGGCCTTGCGGCTTGCCATGGAGTCTGTCCAGATTACCCTGGACACTCCGGGATTCTCAAGGCCCCTCATAAACTCAGGGAGCACGGCCGTGTGGTCTCCGCCACACTTTATGGACTCATCCGTTATGGCGCCCATGGTGCCTATCTTTCCGCCTCCGGACACAAGGCCGTAGCCCTTTGCGTGAAGCCGGCGCGTGAGTTCACGTGCGGCCTCATTGTACTTTGGGTCTATCTTATCACTGGCGCTGCAGAAAACCGCAATCTTTTTCATCCCCTACAGGTTTGCCTTGATCTTCTCCAGGAGTGCAGGCTTGGGCATTGCGCCCACGGTCTTGTCCACAATCTCACCGTTCTTCACAAAGAGAAGGGTGGGGATACTCATGATGCGGTACTGGGCGGCAATTTCGTCGGCATCGTCCACGTTCACCTTCACCACGGTGATCTGGTCCGGCATCTCTTCCTCTACCTGGTCCAGGATGGGGGAAAGCATGCGGCAGGGACCGCACCAGGTGGCCCAGAAATCAACTATTACAAGCTTTTCGTCCTGAAGAAGCTCATTGAAATTGGTATTTGTTGCTACTTTCATAACTCATTGTTTTATCAATTTACAAAGATATAAAAAATTTTCCTCACTTCAAGTAGTGCAGCTTAATTCATTGATAGCCAGTTAAATACAAAATGTTCTACCAGAATTATTTCTAGTAGAACATTCCGTAAATAACTGGTACTTAGACCGTTAGGCTCCACCCAAAGGGGAGAACCACCGGGGACTAGAAGAACAGGCCCAGAGTGACTTTGATACCATTATAGTTCTTGATATCCTTGTAAGATTCCTTGACCATGGTCAGTTTCTCATTGGCGTCAATCTTCCCGTTGTCATAGAGATTGCCAAGGTTCATGAACCACTGCACGGTAAGCTGGAAGTGATCCAGGATCTGGACACCGCCGCCAACGCCAAAACCGTACTCAAGCTTGTTCTTAACCTCATTTGCAGCAGCATTGATTTGCTCTGGTGAGGTAGTGTTATTCACCACACCTTCCAGAAGGACATCATAATTCTCCTGTCCGCTGACGGCAAAACCCACAAAAGGCTCCACAAGCACAAAAGGACGGAAAGCAAGGAGGTCTATTCCAGCATGGAGACCGGCAGAGAGCTCAATGAAACCGGTTTTGCTCTGGAAGGAATTAGTAACGCTCTGGGTGTTGTTTTCCACAATTGCCTGATGAAGGTTTGCGCCCTTGACCTGATATGCAAGCTGGGGCTGAACGGCAAATATATCACCCAATTCCCAACGAACGGCGGCACCGACATGGTAAAGGCTCACATTCTTGAAGTTTGCCATTGCGTCCTTTGTATCTATACTGGTAGCAGATGAGGTAAAACCTCCGATGACTCCAAAACTCTGGGCATTAAGGCTTGCAACACCAAGAATGGCTGCAGCAAATACTGTAAACAGTCTTTTCATTATTACTTTCTTTTAGGTTAATTCAACTTGCAGACGCAAAGTTAGCAAAAAAAACTAAATTGCATCCTCTACGGGAAGAACATACGCCCTGAGGCCAAGGGCCCTGTTTGCGGCATCCTTTTCCCGGAGTGCATCCATAATTTTTGGCGCCAGGGAATCTTCCACCGCAGTAAGGACGGCGTGGTTCTGGGCCGGCCAGGCGTGAGAGCCAAGGTGAGGTTCACCGTCTACGGTGCCCCTTCCGCCTACTTCGGTCCACACTGTGTAACCTCTCTGGCCAAGACCTTCCAGAAGCTGGACAATCTCCTGATTGTATGCCTGATTGTATGCTATAAAGATTGCTTTCATAGTATTCTATTGAGATTTCTCGACTTCGCTCGAAATGACACGTGCGGCCCTGCGGGCCTTGCGGCGGGCACGGTGCTCCGTGAAGCCGCAGTAAAGGACAGGAATGATGACAAGGGTGATGAGGGTGGAGATGGAAAGGCCCCAGGCCACGGTGATGCCAAGGCCCCTCCAGAGGTCTGCGCCCTCTCCGGTTCCCCAGGCCATGGGGAGCATGCCCAGGACCGTGGTGAGGGTGGTCATGAGGATAGGCCTCAGACGGCTTCTGGCAGCGGTTACGGAGGCTTCCCTCACCGCTACTCCCCTCTCCTGCAGAAGGATGGTATAGTCAATGAGCACAATACCGTTTTTCACCACAATACCCAGCAGGATTATTATACCCACCATACCCATCATACTTATTGGCATCCATCCGTGAACCATGCTTCCAAGCGCCACGCCAACAAGGGCGAAAGGAATGGAGAACATAATCACAAACGGCCCCAGGAGGGATTCAAACTGGGATGCCATTACCATGTACACCAGGATCACAATTAGCACAAACAGCAGGAACATATCCCCGAAGGATTTCTGCTGCTCCTCATAGTCTCCACCTATCCTCCAGCTCATGTGGGACGGGAGAGGATTGGAGGCCATAAGGCCGTTCACTATCTCAACGCCTTCACTGAGGGCCTTTCCGCGGGCCATCATACCGGTTACGGTAATGTAGCGGTCACGGTTCTTTCTCTGGATTGTGGGAGGAACCTTGGATTCCTTGATGGTGCCAAGGTCACGTACCCTGATTCCCTGGCCCTGGGTATTGTAAATGACAATATTCTCAAGGTCCTCGATGGAACTTCTGAACTCCGGGGCATAGCGCACGCGGATGTTGTACTCCTCACCGTCTTCGCGGAAGAAGGAGGCCACGGTACCGGACATTGCGGCCGATACATATGCGGCAGCGGTTGTGGACGTGAGGCCATTGAGGGCCAGTTTCTCACGGTCAAAGTCAACCTCGTATTCCGGAGTGTACTGGTCCCTGGAAAGGATTGCCTGGGTGAAGAAACCGGTTTCCATCATAGCGGCACGCACGCGGCGGGCCTCGGCCTCTGTCTCTTCAAAGTCATAGCCGTAGATTTCCACCTGGACGTTGGCGCGGCCGCCCATGCCCATACCGCCTTCGGTCACGTTGAAACGGTTGAGTTCCGGGAATTCACGGAGGTCGGCACGGATGATATCGGCAATCTCGTTGACAGACCGCGTACGGGTAGAGATGGAGCCGATATTGATGTTCATGGTGATGAGGTACGTTCCGTTCTGGCGCATGGACGCGAAGGCGTTCTCGGAATCGGCCTGACCGTAGCGGTAACTCAGGACCTTGAGCTCCGGGACATCGGCCTTGATGCGCTCATATATGCGCCAGGCAACGTCTCCGGTAACATGCTGAGCCGTTCCGATAGGCAGTTCTATTGTGGCCGATATACGGCCCTCGTCCTCCTGAGGGAAGAATTCCGTACGCATCTTGGGAACGAAGACGTACAGCACCACGCCGAATATCACAACGGCGCCTATCATGATGAGCTTCTTGTGGTTCATGCTCCAACCGATAAGGCGGGCATAACCGCGGGAAATTGCGTCCAGAACCTTGTTCACCGGGCCGAACACAATCCTGTACGCCTTGTTGTTCACGGGCTTGTTGTTCATCAGGAGGGCGCACAGGGTGGGCACCAGTGTAAGGGCCGCCGTTGTGGACACTATCATGATGATGGAAACAATCCAGCCCAGCTGCTTGAACATGATGCCGGCCATACCTGTAATCATGGTAAGGGGCAGGAACACGCACAGCATGGTGAGCGTGGATGCAATAACGGAGATACCAACCTCTGCGGTGCCGTGAACGGCCGCCTCCTTGGGCTTTTCTCCCCTTTCCAGATGCGTTGTCACGTTCTCCAGCACCACAATTGCGTCGTCCACAACCATACCTATGGCAATGGCAAGGGCGCTCATGGAGATGATATTAAGGGTACTGCCAGTTGCAAACAGATAAAGGAGGGACGCCAGCAGGGCTATAGGAATGGAGAGCACCACTATGAGGGTTCCCTTGAGCCTTCCAAGGAAGAGGAACACCACCAGCATAACCACCAGGAAGGTGATCATGATGGTATCACGGAGGGACTTGATGGTAAGGAGGATGTCCTCCGAGTTATCCACGATGGTTGTTATCTTGATATCGGAAGGAAGATTTCTGGAGATGGTTTCCATCTCATGCTTAATCTTCCTCACAACCTCCACCGTATTGTATCCGGACTGCTTCTGAATGATGATCTGAGCGCCGCGGCTGCCGTTGGTGTAGGACTCCTGTGACTTCTCTTCCAGGGTGTCGTCCACGCGGGCTACATCCCTAAGGTATACTGCCGATCCGCCAAAGTTTCCAAGTACCACGTCAAGAATCTCCTGGGGGTCCTGGAACTCCTTCTTGATACGGAGCGTATAGGTATCGGAGCCGATATCTATGCTGCCGGAAGGGACGTTACGGTTCTCTGCGGCTATCACCTGTGCGATTGCAGCGATGGAGAGGTGATAGGACTCCAGCTTTGCGGGGTCACAGTACACCTGGATCTCACGCTTGGGGGCACCTGCAACCGTTACCTGACCCACACCGGAGACACGGGCAAGCGGGGTTGCCACTTTGTCGTCCAGAATCTTGTCCAGGGCGCTCACGCTCTGGTTTGCGGTAGCCGACATCATCATGATGGGCATGTCGTCCACGCTGAACTTGAACAGATACGGAAGCGAAGCGCCGTCTGGAAGCTGCTGGGACACCATGTCAAGCTTGTCACGGACGTCGTTGGTGGCCTCGTCTATGTCTGTGCCGTACTCGAACTCCAGCGTAAGGATGGAGATATTCTCACGGGAATTGGAAGTAAGGTTCTTAAGGTTTGCAACACCGTTAAGGGTGTTTTCAAGCACCTTGGTAAGGTTATTCTCAACGTCCTCGGCCGATGCCCCGGGATAGGAGCTCATCACCATGATGGTGTTGGACTCTATTTCCGGGAAATTGTTTACCGGGAGCCTTGTGAGGGCGAAGATGCCCAGTATGGCGAAGGCCAGGAATACAAGGCAGGTTGTAACCGGGTGCTCTACCGATGTTCTGTAAATGCTCATAGTACGTTCACCTTGACTCCGTCCTTAAGTGCCGATTGGCCCTTTACCACAATGGTGCTTCCGGCTTCAAGACCGGCCGTGATCTCATATTCCGCCCCAAGGTGACGGCCCACGGTTACGGGAGTGTAACTTACGGTGCCGTCCTCAGAAAGGACATAGATGAACCTTGTGCCGGTGCCTTCCTGCTTGACTATGCTCCTGTCCGGGACCACGATGCTGTTGCGGGTGCCGAAGTTAACCGTCACGCGGGCGTACATGCCGGGGCGGAGGACTTTATCGGCATTGGGAACCACAACCTCCGCCTTGAAGGTATGGGTAGCGGCGTCGATGGTGGGATAGAGGCGCTCAACCTTGCCCTGGAAGGTCTTTCCGGGGATGGCGTCTACGGTGAGGGACACTTTGTCTCCCTTTTTAACCTTGGTATATTCGCTCTCTGAGATGCCCACAAGGAGCTTTACGGGAACCACCTGCTGCACGGTGAAAATGGGGGCGCTCATCCCAAACATGTCACCTTTGTCAAAGTTTCTGGCCGATACATAGCCCGTGATGGGGCTACGCAGGATTGTGTTCTCCTTCACGTTGTTGTAATTGGACTTACGGACCTTGTAGCCAAGCTCCGCTGTCTCGAAGTCGCTCTGGGAGACGCCGCCTTCTGCGTAGAGGCTCTTCAGGCGCTCGTACTCAATTTCGTCGTTTTTAACCTGGAGCTCCAGCTGCTCAAGCTGGATGCGGTCCATTTCGGCCAGGACCTGTCCCTTCTGGACGTAGTCCCCTACCTCAACGTTGATCTTGCGGATACGGCCGCCGCTCTGGGGCATGATGTTGTTCACGGCGTAAGCCTCAACGGTAGAGGCGTAAACGCTCTCCTGGGGCACCATACGGGCCTCGGCCACGGCTACTTCCACGTTGGGGATAATCTCTGCGGGAGCCTGTGCGGCTGCGGGAGAATCGGCCTTCTTAGTTCCAAAATTGCCGCATGAGACTGCGGCTGCAAGGGCTGCAAGTATTGCAATTCCTCTTCTATTCATATGTCTTTTCTTCTGTAAAATCGTAACCTAGTGTCTGTTCAAGACCGGCCTTTGCTACCACAAAGTTGTATACGGCCTGGGCCGCCTGGAGGCGGGTCTGGGTAAGGGTGAGCTCAGTGTTGTTGAGGTCCGTGAGGGTGCTCTTTCCAACCTCGAAGCTCTTGGAGGCAATGTTGTAGGCTTTCTCTGCGCTTGTGAGGGCCTCCTTTGCAGCGTCGTAGGTTTTCATTGCCGTATCCATGGTGGAGAGGCTCTGGCGGATGCCTATACGGATCTGGCGCTCAGTGTTTTCCCTCTGGAGGTCCAGTTCATCGGCCTGGACGCGGGTCTGCTTTATTGTATGGTAGCGCTGACCGCCGGAGAAGATGGGGATGTTCAGGGAGAACACCGCCGTAGAGGAAGGCAGCCATTTCCACTGGCTCAGATTGAATTTATCGCTCTGGGTATAATAATTATAGGATATCTGGGCCGATAAAGTGGGAAGGTATGCGTACTGCTGCATCCTTATCTGCTTGGAAAGGATTTCTGCCTGGGCCGCCAGCTGACGGAGCTGGGTGTTGCGGTCAAGGGATGCTTCCGTACCCTCGTTGATGTCATAGAACATGTGCTGGGCATAGTCCTCAAGAGTGCCCACAACATCCACGGGGCGGTCAAGGTCCAGGCCCATCACGGCCTTCAGCTGCCACAGGGACAGGTAGATGGCGTTTTCTGCGTTGTAAACGTTGGGGATTGCGGCCGCAAGGGAACTCTGCGCGCGGGCAAGGTCAAGTTCGGAGGCCTTCTGGACGTTGTACCTGCTTTCCGTGGTCTTGAGGTTCTGGGCGGCGTTTTCAAACACGGCGTTGTAAACGTCGTAGGATGCCTTTGCCATGAGGACGGCGTAATAGGCCTGTTTTACCTGTGTAACGGTTCCAAGGCGGCTTTCACGGGCCTTTTCAACGGCCAGTTCCACCTGGTCTCCGGTGAGGCACAGGCTTTCCCACAGCTGGGCATTGATTATGGGCATGGATGCGCTAAGGCCCAGCTGGACCTGGTTACGGCGGCCCATCTCGATGGGGTCACTGCTGGAAGAAGATTTCTCTTCCGCCTTGGGAGCCTCGTACGGAACAAAGGGTGTACTGGTAGCCGTATACAGCTGCTGGATGTAGTACATGATGGGTTCGAAGGCGCTTGCCATCATGGATGCCATGCCGCCACCACCGCTGCCGGAGGATTCGTCGTCAGAGCCAAAGAACACCTTCTGTTTCTGGATGGCGTAGCTGTACATTCCGGTGGCGTTGATCTGAGGGAAAAGCGCGCCGTAGGCACCCTTACGGGCATATTTCTGGCGCTGGACCTCCATATCGGCCACCTTTACGGAAGTATTTTCACTGAGGGCTATCTTGAGGGCGTCGTCCAGCGTAAGTATAAGCGTAGAGTCCGCCGCCTCCTGAGGTGAATCCTTATACTGCGCCCATGCCACGGAAGGCAGCAGAATGGCAAGTATAAGGATCAATTTTTTAACACACATAAAACTAACTGAATAAGCTGGCAATTTACTGCAAAAATCGGGCCCGCGTAGTGTGCATGTCATTCATTCGCCCCCCGTCATTCCGAGCGTAGCTTCTCTGTCATTCCGAGCGTAGCCGAGGAATCTCAAAAATGTATTATATTTGCAGTATGGAAACACTCATCGTACATTGGAATGTGAACCCCGCCATCCTCCATCTCGGCGGCTTTGAACTCAGATGGTATTCACTGCTTTTTGTGAGCGGCTTCATCCTGGGCTGGTTCATCATGAAAAGCTTCTTCAACCGTGAAAAGATAAGCGAGGCCCTCCTGGACCCCATGCTATACATGCTTCTCATCTGCACCATAGTGGGCGCACGCCTAGGCCACTGCCTGTTCTATGAGCCGGATTACTATCTGGCACCTTTCTTCCAGATGTTCGGAGGCACCGTTTCCCCCCAGGTAGCAGCCCGCGGCATGACCAATTGGCAGGCCTTCTGGGAAATTTTTATGCCATGGAAAGGCGGCCTTGCAAGCCACGGCGGCACCATAGCCATCATCCTTGGCATCATCTGGTACGCCCGTAAATATGGCCCGGCAAACGGCTTCGACTTTGTGTGGGTCATAGACCACATTGCAATCCCCGTTGCCTTTGCAGCGTGCTTCATCCGTCTTGGCAACCTCTTCAACTCAGAGATCTACGGCGGCCCCACCACCCTTCCCTGGGGCTTTGTATTTGAGAGAAACGGAGAAACCGTACCCTGCCATCCCACGCAGCTCTATGAGGCCCTCACATATCTCCTTCTTGGCTTACTCCTTATCTGGCTGTACCGTAACAGGCTGGAAAAGCTTTATAGGGGTACGTTCATCGGCATATTCCTTATCGTGTGCTTCGGAAGCCGCTTCCTCATTGAGTTTGTGAAAAACGACCAGGTGGACTTTGAGGCCAACATGGCCCTCAACATGGGCCAGCTCCTCTCCATCCCGTTCGTGCTCCTTGGTATAGGCTTCATGGTGTATGCTTTCGTGAAGAAGCAGCCGGCCATGGCCATTCCCCCGGCACCCGCCGCCAAGCCCAAGGCCCAGCCCACCCACTTCGCCCATCCCACCGGGAAATAGTCCCGCCCACTCCTACTGTCCTCCATTCGCACGCAGCACGGTTCTCCCCTGACGGTTCTCCCCTGTCGGTTCTCCCCTGACAGTTCTCCCCTGGCGGTGGAAGCCAACCATCTCATTTACAGCAACTTACAGCATCTTCTACCAGAAATAATTCTGGTAGACACTCTTGCAATTCGCTGTATATCAACCACTTAGCCTCCACCGATTCTACCCTTGGACCTGGTCCACCGCCTCGAGACCTGGCGGCAGTCCTGCCTCACCGCCTATCTGCCGTGTTGACATCCAGAACGCCCAGAATGAGGTTTTTGTGTCAACACGGCAAGGAAATCGGCCCACAATGCCAAAAACGTTGCCGTGTGGGCACCGGAATCGGACACAGGAGCGTTTTACGTGTCAACACGGCAAAGGACTTTTGCGAATGCCGTGGCAAATGACTACCTTTGTGCACTGAATTATGCCTAAAGCAATAGTTTTTGACATAGGCGGGGTCCTTATCGGCCTCAATATGAGCAGGTGCATCGAAGCATTCCGCTCCACACTGGGCTTTGAAAGGATCACTGAGCTCCTGGACCCTTATCACCAGAAGGGTATTTACGGGGAGCTGGAGGGTGGCCGCCTCTCCGAGCAGCACTTCAAGGAACTTGTCATTGCGGAGTCCCGCCCGGGAACAAAGCCACAGGATGTGGAGTACGCTATGGGGGAACTCCTTGACAAGAGGATGGACCCCCGTACAGTAAAGGCCGTACTTGACCTTAAGGGCCGATACCCCCTCTACCTCCTTTCCAACAACAACCCTATTTCCATGAGGCACTGCCTCAGGGTGCTTAAGGATAATGGAATTGACCCGGATGCTACTTTCAGGGGACAGTTCATATCGTCAGATCTTAAACTTATGAAACCGGCCCCGGAGTTCTATCGGTACGTGATTCAGAGAATCGGCCTGCCTCCGCAGGAGATCCTTTTCATAGATGACAACAAGGCCAACGTTGACGGCGCCAGGGCGGTTGGTCTGGATGCCCGTCTGTATAATCCGGGTACGGACCTCGGCCTTCTTCTTTCAGACTGCTAGGAATGTCACTCTACAGCCACTTCCGCATAAGCAAGCCCTCGGCCGCAAAAGTGCCGTCAGGAGAGGTGGACGCCACATACAGGTGTCTGAGGAGCCGTACTTTCTGGGGCGTCACCGTGGCATATACCTTATATTATGTATGCCGGATGACCCTTGGTGTTGTGAAGCAGCCGCTCATTGACGGAGGCGTTCTCACCGCCGGTCAGCTTGGTATAATAGGCTCTGCCTTCTACTTTGTCTATGCGGTGGGGAAGTTCCTTAACGGCTTCATTGCCGATTACTGCAACATCCGCAGGTTCATGGCATTGGGAATCGGGATATCGGCCGCAGTCAATCTAGTCCTTGGGCTGATGGGGCTTCTTCAAGGGCCGCTTGGCTTTGGCTCGGTGGTGATGCTGGTCACTTTTACCCTTCTTTGGGGCATCAACGGCTGGATGCAGTCCATGGGCTCTCCTCCCGGAACAATCAGCCTTTCCCGCTGGTTCCCTCTTTCCCTTAGGGGCCGATACTACAGCATCTTCTCCTCCACCCCCCAGCTTGGCAAGGCCGTCTCAATGATGATGACGGGCTTCATTGTGGCTGCGGCAGGGTGGCAATGGGGCTTTTTGGCTGCAGCAGTGGCCGGGCTTATGGGCCTTGCCGTGTCTCTCATTTTCATTGCCGATACCCCTGAAAGCCAGGGCCTCCCTTCTGTCCAGGAACTCTCCGGTGAGGAGACAAGGCCCCTTGATAAAAAACCCACTCGTGAACTCCAGAAGTGGGTGTTCAGGCACCCCGGAATCTGGGTCATAGCCATCTCCACGGCATTTTTGTATGTGACTCAGCATGCCGTCTCCGACTGGGGCGTGCTGTTCCTCCAGAAGCAGAAAGGCTTCTCCCTTGAAGGGGCGACGCAGGTGATCGGCCTTGCCGAAATATTCGGCGTGGCGGGTAACCTTGCCGCCGGGTGGATCTCCGATGTCCTCCTCAAAGGCAATCGCGTAAAGCCAGTGGTGGGATCCGGCATCCTGGCGGTGTGCTCACTGGCCGCTTTCCTGTTCCTTGGCGGCGGCTTCTGGGGCAATATGGCCTTTGTAGCCCTGTTCAGCTTTGCCTTCAGCGTGGTGTTCTGCATCGTGGCCGGACTCATGGCCCTGGACTTCGTGCCCCGCAAAGCTACCGGCGCGGCGCTTGGTATAGTGGGAATCTCCAGTTATGCAGCTGCCGGCCTTCAGAGCGTTGTGAGCGGCTTCCTAATTGAGGGGAACACCGTTGCTGGGGCCTACAACTTTGCACCGGTTTCCATCTTCTGGATAGCCGCATGCCTTCTGGCCTTCACCCTGCCGGTCATAGGGTGGAAGTATCTGCGGAAATAGACTGTGCGAGCGTGGTTCGCCATTTGCCGTGTTGACACGTAAAATGCTCCTGTGGCCGATTCCGGTGCCCACACGGCAACGTTTTTGGCATTTTGGGCCGATTTCCTTGCCGTGTTGACACAAAAACCTCATTCTGGGCGTTCTGGCTGTCAACACGGCCGCAGCACGGCTGCAAGGCGGTGAGGCAGGACTGCCGCCAGGTCACAATACGGTGGACCAGGTCCAGCCACCAAACCGGCGGGGGGGGCAAAAAAGAAACCCGCACGCGAATTTCACAATTGGCGGCGGGTGTATGGTAAGGTATCAATATTTATGTCTGATACCACTTATATCTAATTCTGTGCCAAACTCTTCTTTTTACGAGTTTTTTTATGCCAATCACCGTAAATTTCGCTCACATTGCCTGCGGTGATGAATCCGTGGATATCGTTGGACTTCATATAATCCATAAGATGGGCAAACTCATCCTGAGTGAGGAGGGCCTGAATTTCAACATTCTGATGGCCGTTGTAGCCACCTGTAACGTTGTACAGTGAGCAGCCGCGCTCAAGGTCCTCGATGATATATTTACGCAGGCGTTCGTACTGAGAAGAAATAATACACACCCTCTTGCGGCGGTTGAGGCCGGCGGTGAAATAGTCCAGAGCAAGGCCGTTGATCCATGTTCCAATAAGGCCGATTACAACCAGCCTGAACGGATTGATGGCAAAAGCCGTGCAGCAGATAATGGCCCCGGCGACGGACACGGACGTACCAATCTCAATATGCATGTACTTGTTCACGATCTTTGCCAGGATATCCAACCCGCCCGTAGACGCATTGATATGGAACAGGATGGTCTGTGATGCGCTGAGGATAAGGACAAAACACAGAAGATCGAACCAGGGATCGTTCATAAGGGACATCTGCCCCGGCTCCAGAAGGCGGTCGATGGGCAGCACCTTCTCCCAGAAATCCACCAGCGGACCAAGGATAAGTGCCGTATAAACCGTCTTGGCGCCAAACTCCTTTCCAATCAGTATCCAGGCCAGCACCAGCAGGATGGCGTTGATAATAACAATCACCTGCGACACCTTTATGCCGATACCTGCAATGTTCAGAAGCTTTCCGATCACGATGGACAGACCCGTGATGGAACCCACAACCAGTTTTGAGGGCATGAGGAAGTAGTACACAGCCGCTGCCGCTATGGTCATGCCGGCAGTCATGATGAACAGTTCCTTCCAGAATTTCCAGGTTTTCAGAATTTCAAGAATGTTTTTCATTTTATGTGGTTAGTGTAGTCTTATTCGGCAGCCTGTCCTCCCGCGAGGTCCAGGATTTCCGATGTAATCTTCTGCTGACGGCCCTTGTTGTACTGCAGCGTAAGTTCGGAAAGCAGGTCCTCGGCGTTGTCCGTTGCCGTTTGCATGGCTATGGTGCGGGCCGCATGCTCCGCCGCCGCGCTGTCAAGGAGCGCAGCGTATAGTTTCAGTTTCAGTGTCCGGGGAAGGAGGGCCGCCAACAGTTCCCGGGCCGATGGCTCCAGGAGGGCGTCTGGGCCGGGCATAACGGAGGAGGGAACAGGCATGACGGCCCCATCGTCACCCCCGACGTGATCGGGGGTCTCAATCGGCAGCAGGCGTTCCACCACGGGAACCTGCCTGGAAGTGGATACAAAGTGCGTGTACACAAGCGTCACACCGCTTATCCTGCCTTCGTAAAAATCCTTGGAGAGTTTCTCCACAAGGGCCGCAGCATCGACATAAGCCGGATGCTCGGAAAGGGCGGAATAGTCTGAAGGGGAACGGAACCCGTCCCGGGCCATTGCATCGGCCATCTTCCTGCCTATTGAATACACCACGTCTCCGGGGCGGCGGACAGACCTCACCTTTGCAATCACATTGGCATTGAACCCGCCGCAAAGGGAAGAGTTGGACGCAACCGCAATGATCACTGCCGGTGATGTGACTTTTTCCGGCACATCACCCGCAAAATCGGCCTTTTTTGCCGGTGATGTGACTGTTTCCGTCACACCACCCGCACCAGACGCCATAGCCAGCATCCTTCTCAGTTCCTCCTCATAGGGACGCATTGCCGCTATGGCGTTCTGCGCCTTACGCAGTTTGGCCGATGACACCAGCTTCATTGCCGATGTTATCTTCAGCGTACTCTTCACAGACCCTATCCGGCCCTTTATTTCCTTTAACGTTGGCATATCCTTAGCATAAGCGACATATTATCTGAAAACCTGTTGCCACCCTCGGCATCACCCCGAAGGGCAAATATCCCCTTGGGGGGATAATAGGGGGGACAAACTCCCATCCCGGAACGGGAGGGGCCCACCGCAGGTGGGAGGGGTCGCGAAGCGACGGTTTTCAGATAATATGTCGGTGAAGCGATCATTTCATTGCTAAAATAACTGATTCGGCCGTGTCTGAGAGGATCTTTTCAATCTCAGGGGTAAGTTTGCCTTCTCCAAGAGGGGCAAGGACATCAGAAGAGTGAGTGGCGCGGAG
>JAEESO010000073.1 GCA_016286385.1 Bacteroidales bacterium
AGATTCCCTTCCGTCACGCGGACGTCACCATAGCCCGGGGCGTTTTCTTCATATAGCCGGATGATTTCTCCCTCCGTAAACACTTTGCCCGTAGAGCCGCAGGCCGACAGGAGGATGACCGCGGCAAGGATGCTACTGATTCTTTTCATTTTCTTTCTGTGCGGCTAATTGTTGTAACAATTCGGGGGTCAGACCCAGGTGATGGGAGATGAACCAGGCGGCATCGTGCGGGCCCTCCAGGCTGCGTTCGGTAAACCGGGCCTGAATCTGTTCGCCATTGGTGGCGACACGGTCGATCAGGCCGTCCAGAAGAACATTCAAATAACCGGAAGGCAATGCCGCCCAGAGATGGTCACTCTCTTCCACACCATACAGGACATAAGTGGCGCCGACTGCCTCCAGGCTGCTCAGCATGCTGGCGGGCCCGGAAAGGGTGACACCGGCTTTCTCGCACACAGTTTCCTCAAAAGGAATGATGGAATCGGCTATGCCGTGGAAGAATATCAGCGGCGCAGGCTTGTTCTTCCAGACAACGGGCTCGTCAGTCTTGTGCCAGATGGCTCCTGCGCAGGGAATGACCGCCGAATAGGCGAAGCCCTTGGGAAGGTGCTTCCTGGCCAGCTCGGTGCCGTTCGCCCGCCAGTACTCGCCGGTAAGGACATTTCCGGCGCCGGCGCTGCCGCCCATCGCGATGATGTTCTCCGGATCGATGCTCCACTCTTTCGCGTGCTCCACGATGAAACTCGTGGCATCGTACATGTCCTCCACCGCCATTTCGATGGCGTCCATGGTGGCCGATGTCACAGCCGGGTCGTCCAAGTGCCCGTTCACGATGACATCCGTCAGGGAGATGTCGGCCACGCGGCCGGATTTGCGGGCCTGAAGATAACCCAGGCGATAATCAATGGAGACGACTACATATCCCATCGCCGCAAAAGGGCGGAAGAAGGGAAACATTTGGCTGCCCATATCCTTGCGGGTTCCGCCTTCCCAGCCACCGGGGAACTGATACATCAGCACCGGACGCTTGCCCGTGAAGGAGGGATCACGGTACACGTCCAGGCGGAGGGTATCGGCCCCCTTGACGGCATAGGTGAAGGTTTCCACGGAGACCTCCGCCCCGGAAGAATACTGCGGCAGGGCGCCGGAATTCAGTTTGCCCGTGGCCATCAGTTTCAGGTTCTTCCCGAGGATCTTCTTCAAATCTCGGACTCCGTCCAGGTCCTTTTCGGTATAGTCAATCTGCATTTTCTGACCGTCCAGGATGAAGCGGTCGATGAAATCCAGCATCTGGCCCGTGTAATCCACTTTCTCGTTGGGCGTAGACTCCATAAAGGAAGGAGCGCCCGACATATAATGGTCGGCCTCTTCCACGAACAGGGTCTCATACGGCCAGCCGTTCTCCCGGAAGATGGCAGACAAAGTTTCCGGGCCGTAAGCGCCAAAGTTGGAGGCAGGAATCATCTGGTCCCAGAACGGGACGATCCAATCCTTGGTGCCGTGGCAGAACATGTGCGGTGCAGGCTGCTCTTTCCACACCGGCCTTTCCATGCCGATTTTCCAGACACCGCCAGCCCAGGGAATAACGCCTGCATAGCGGAAGCCTTCCGGCAGGCGGGACGTAGCAATCTCTTCTCCGTTGCAACGCCAGTATTCTGCCATAATGCAATTGGTCGCGCCGGCAGAGCCGCCGGAGATTATCACTTTGTCAGGATCCACACCCAGTTTTTCTTTGTTGTCCAGCAGATAGCGGGTGGCATCGTACAAATCTTCCACGGCAACGGTGATGGCATGGCTGAACTGCGTCCCGAAAACCGTGGAGTCCCCTATCTCCTTGCCCTTGTTGGCAAGCCGATAGCTGATACTCACTGCATTCAACCCATGCTTGGCCACACGGCCGATCCATTTGGCATCCTTTCGGGTACCATCGGCCCAGCTGCCGCCATGGACATAGACGAACGTGGGCTGGGGGCCATTCAGGGCCGCATTCCGATAGAAGTCCAATTGAAGGGTATCGGCCCCCTTAACTGCGTATGTATAGGTTTCCACCGACACTCCTTCCGGAAGCGCTACATAGTCGGCCGGGACTTTGTGTCCCCGGGCACAGGCAGCCAGCGAAAGAACTGCTGCCGAAACCATAACGAACTTATTCATTGTCCAATATATTTAGTCCTTTTGAATACACTTCTCCCCTGACGGCTGAAGAAACCCATTCAGCGATGCTGCCGTTCCCGGCCCTGTCATCAAAGAAATGGTGCGTCATTTCAATGGTATGTAACGTCAGTTGCTCCTTCTCGTCGGAAACAATATCGTCCCAGAGGAAAAGGCCGCC
>JAEESO010000040.1 GCA_016286385.1 Bacteroidales bacterium
CCCGCACGGATTCATCGTGGATGGCGGTCATGATGGCGGTGATTGCGGCCTCGGAGATGCCAAGGGAGGCGCCACGGCTCACCATATCGGCAAGAAGCTGCTCCCATCGGCCTGCCTGGATGATGGCAACGTTGTGGCTGCGCTTGTACTCACCTATGGCTTTTGAAACCTCATTACGGTCCTTCAGTAGCTCCAGGAGTTTGTCGTCAATCACGTCGATGCGGGCGCGGAGGGCCTCTATTCCGTCACGGTAGGCTGTGTTGTCGGAGGTGTTTTCCCTTATCACAAGGCTCTCAAGAAGGGTCTGGAGGTCCCTTGGGGTGAGCTGCTGCTTGGCATCTGACATAGCGCATGCAGGGTTGCAGTGGCTTTCCACCATAAGGCCGTCAAGGCCAAGGTCCATGGCCCTCTGGGACAGTTCGTGGAGGTACTTACGGTCTCCAGCCATATGGGAAGGATCGGCAAAAAACGCCATCTGGGGGTAGCGGGAGCGCATTTCAATGGCAAGCTTCCAGCCCGGATCATTGCGGTAAGGGATGGGGGCCGATGTTGAGAACCCGCGGTGGATCACTCCCAGTTTCCTGAGCCCGGCCCTATTCAGGCGCTCCAGAGCTCCGATCCAAAGGTCTATGTCCGGATTCACGGGATTCTTCACAAGGACGGGAATGTCCGTCCCCTCAAGGGCATCGGCAATCTCCTGCATGAGGAAGGGATTGGCGCTTGTGCGTGCTCCTATCCACACTATATCCACACCGTATTTGATGCACTCCAGGACATGCTTTTCACTGGCAACCTCCGTGCACACCTTCATGCCGTAGGTTTCCTTCACCTTCCTCAACCACTTGAGGCCGGGGGTACCCACACCCTCGAAAGAGCCCGGGTGCGTACGCGGCTTCCAGATACCTGCGCGGTAGACGTGAATGCCAAAGGCGTTAAGGCCTGCGGCTGTTTCCATCACCTGCTCCTCTGATTCCGCACTGCAGGGGCCTGCAATGCACATGGGCCTGGGAAGCGTGAAGAATCCCCACTCTGTTCCCGGTATGATATCTAATGTATGGCTCATAACTCTCTGATTATCAATTCATTCCTAATTGTCAGGTGCACTCGCAGGTGCACCCGAGAGTGCATATATCGCTGAATATCAAGCGTTTGGCGGTCAGCGAATAATGCGTTTAATCTTGTTGGCGTCTTCTATGAGTTTCCGGAGGGCGTCTTCGTCGTAGGAGGCCACCGCTTCACGGAACTGCTGCATCTTCTCAATATAGGTATCCATCACCTGGAGCACGTTGTTATGGTTCTGGGTGAGGATGGGGATCCACATATCGGCATTGGACTTTGCAAGGCGCACGGTGGATGAAAAACCGCCGGAGGCAAGGTCGAAGATATGTTTCTCGTCCTTTTCCTTGTCAAGCACGGTGAGCGCCAGGGCGAAGGAAGTGACGTGGGAAATGTGTGACACGTAGGCCGTGTGGACATCGTGGCTTGAGGAGCTCATGAAGATGGGCCTCATATTGAGGCAGGAATAGAGTTCAAGGATGTCCTGAACCGCCCATGGGGCCGATTCCTCCTGGTCGGCAAATATACACGCCCTTCCGTCAAAGAGGCCCGGCTGAGCCGCCCACGGGCCGCTGTACTCCGTTCCCGCCATGGGATGCGTGCACACAAACTGCTTCCTTGCGGGGTGATACTTCACCGAGGCGCAGATGTGCTCCTTGGTGGAACATACGTCTATCACTATCTTCTTCTCCTTGATGCGGTCAAGGATTTCCGGAAGCATCTTCACGGCGGCGCCTACCGGGACGGCAAGCACAATTATGTCGGAGCGGTCCACGCAGTCTTCAAGGGACACAATTTCATCGGCCAGGCCCATTGTCATAGCTGCCTGTGCCGCCACTTTATCGGCCTCAACGCCAAGGACCTTGCCGGCAAAGCCCCTCTTCTTGAGGTCTATTGCCATGGACCCGCCAATCAGGCCCAGGCCTATTATTCCTACTGTCCGCATACTGTCTTAATCTTGGTTAACGCCTTTTCCAGGGTGGGAACATTGGCGCAGAGGGATATCCTGAGATAGTTTGCACCGTTGCTTCCAAAGATGAACCCGGGGGTGAGGAACACACCGGCCTCATAGAGGAACTTGTCTGAGAGCGCCTGCGCAGGAGACACCCGGTCGGGGCCGGGTGTGACGTCATTCCCGGCTTGACCGGGAATCTCCGGGACACGGCCCCAGACGTAGAGGCCGCCGGCAGCAGGGTCATACGTGCAACCGATGATATCCATGATGCGGCAGGCGATCTCACGGCGCCTGCGGTATTCCGCATTGAGGCCCTCATACCACTCGGGACCGGAATTGAGGGCCGCCACGGCTGCTTCCTGGATGCCGCGGAACATACCTGAATCCATCTGTGACTTCACCTTCAAGACTTCCTTTATGACGGAGGCCTCCCCTACCAGCATACCAACACGCCATCCGGCCATGTTGTGGCTCTTGGAGAGGGAATTGAGTTCCATGCAGCACTCACGGGCGCCGGGGATGGAGAGGATACTCTGGGGCTCATTGAGGATGAAGCCGTAGGGGTTGTCGTTGATAAGGAGGATGGAGTGCCTCCGGGCAAAATCTACCAGCTTCTCAAACACGTCTCTGCGTGCAGGGGCGCCGGTGGGCATGTTTGGATAGTTGGCCCACATTAGCTTGACTCCGGTAAGGTCCATGGACTCAAGCTGCTCAAAGTCAGGGTACCAGCCATCGGCCTCCAGAAGGTCATAATTCAGAACCTCTGCCTCGCACATCTTTGTGGCCGATGTATATGTGGGATATCCAGGATTGGGCACCAGAACCTTGTCACCCTTGTTAAGGAAGGTAAGGGAAAGGAGGAGGATGCCCTCCTTGGAGCCTGTGAGGGGCTGGATTTCAGAGGCGGGGTCAAGCTCCACGCCGTACCATCTGTCATACCAACCGGCAATAGCGTGCCTTAGTTCAGGGATGCCGGTGTAGCTCTGGTAGCCATGGCTTCCAGGCTTCCTGGCGCATTCCACCATGGCTTCCACGGCCTCCTCTGAAGGAGCGCCGTCAGGGGAGCCTATCCCAAGGTTGATTATTGGGTCTCCGGGACGGGACGCGTTGAGCCCGGCAATTTCCTTGTTCTTTATTGAGAAGTAATATTCTTTGACAGAAAGAGTTCTGTCCGCTGGTTTCACAATCATAATGCTGCAGTGTATTCTCCAAGTATCTGGAGGTCCTCGATAAGCGGTTTCACGGCCTGGAGGGCCTGGAGGTACCGCTGATAATGATCAAACTTTATATCGGCATAGAAGAAATACTGCCACTCCTTTCCAGGGATGGGAAGGGACTGGATACGGGTTAGGTTCATGTCATAGAAACTCAGGATGGTGAGAATCTGCGCAAGTGAACCCGGCTTATGCGGCAGCGTGAAGCATAGAAGGGCCTTGTTTATCCGGTCCTGAGGCACTTCCATGGAATCATCTATCACCAGGAAACGGGTGAAGTTCTGCTTGTTGGTCTCAATGCCGGGGGCAAGGATTTCAAGGCCGTAAAGGCTTGCAGCAAGTTCTCCTGCCACTGCACCCACACCCTTTTCTCTGCTGCGGGCAAGTTCCGCGGCGCTTTTGGCGGTATCTTCACTCTCTGTCAGGCGTATCCATGGGGCGTTTTTCTCAAACCACGGGCGCGTCTGGTTTATGGCCATATAGTGCGTACGGACCTCCCTGATATCCTCCAGTTTCTGGCCGGGGACCGCCATAAGGTTTTGGCCGATACGGATATAGACCTCCCCCTTAACGGCACGCCCGGACTTTCGCAGGAGCTCGAAATTATGGAGAAGACCGCCGGAGACAGTGTTCTCTATGGCCATCACAATAGAATCGGCCTTAACCCTGAACAGGTCCTCGAAGGTGTCGCACTCCACAATGGACACATCCTCATAAAACAAACGGGCTGCTTGTTCGTGGAAGCAGCCCTTATATCCTTGGATAGCCACACGCACGCAGCCTACGCGCTTATCTGTGCTCACGTTACCCCCTCCCGAAACCCCTCCCCTCGGGGGAGGGACTTTTAACATTAAACTGTAAGTATGTCTTTCTCTTTGGCGGAGATTACCTCGTCCACCTTCTTGACCCACTTGTCTGTGATCTTCTGGAGCTCTTCCTCTCCCTCTTTCTCTCCGTCCTCAGACAGGCCGTCATTCTTCTGGGCCTTCTTGAGAAGGTCTATGCCGTCACGGCGGACGTTACGGATGGTAACCTTTGTAGTTTCACCCTGAGCCTTTGCCTTCTTGATGAGTTCCTTACGGCGCTCCTCTGTGAGCGGGGGAACCATGCAGCGGATAATCTCACCGTTGTTTGAAGGAGTGAGGCCTACGTTTGCGTCCAGGATGGCCTTCTCAATTTTGCCAATCATGGAGCGCTCCCAGGGCTGTATGGCGATGGTTTTGGCATCAGGGGTGGTGACGGAAGCAACCTGGTTGAGGGGAGTAGCGGTGCCGTAATAATCCACCATAACGGGGTTGAGGATTGCCGGGGAGGCCTTGCCTACACGGTAATTCTTGAGGTCTTCTTCAAGATAATCAACTGCATCCTGCATCTTTACGGACATTGCGTCCACAATTTCCTTTGCCTTGGGTAACATAGTTTTCTGTTTTATGAATTGTGCAAATATAGCACTTTTTTTACTATTTTTGTCAAAACGCAACTGTCTATGCTTAAAAGAATAAGAATAGGGGCAGCCGTAGTGTTCTGGCTTGGAATCACCCTGCTGTTTCTGGATTTCACGGGTGTCCTTCACGGATACCTTGGCTGGATGGCAAAGATCCAGTTTCTGCCGGCAGTCCTGGCGCTAAACGTTGGGGTAATTGCAGCCCTGGTGCTCCTCACCCTTGTTTTTGGCCGGGTATACTGCTCCGTAATATGCCCTCTTGGCGTATTCCAGGATGGCATTTCCTGGCTTGGCACCAGAAAGTCAAAGGCCCCGTACAAATATAAGAAGGAGCTTAGATGGCTGCGCTATGGGATATGGGTAGCATATGTTGCCTGCCTTGTTGCAGGGGTTCAGGTGGTTGTGAGCCTGCTTGCCCCATACGGAGCTTACGGCCGCATTATCAGCAGCATAAAGCACCCCGTTGCCGGCCCCACCATAATCATCGCCACAGTTACGCTGATTGCCGTGGTGGCCTTGTCCCTTAAAGGCGGCCGCACCTACTGCAACAGCATCTGTCCCGTTGGAACAACCCTCAGCTTCTTCTCCCGCTTTGCAATGTTCCGCCCGGTGATTGATGCCGATAAATGCAAGCACTGCAAGGCCTGCGAGCACGCCTGCAAGGCCCAGTGCATTGCAATAGGCAAAGATGAGCAGAAAATTGACTACTCCCGCTGCGTAGACTGTTTCAATTGCCTGGAAACGTGCAAGTTTGGGGCACTGAGCTATAAGTTTGCCTGGAAAAAGGAGATTCCCGGTCAGGCCGGGAATGACGCATCCCGCCGCGCATTTATGGCCGGGACGGCCATAGCCGTAGGCGCAGCAGCGCTGAAGGGCGTTGAGGCAAGGGCGCAGGAAGCCGCCAAGAAAGTTGACGGCGGTTATGCCGATGTCCTTCCAAAACAGGCTCTGGACCGTGAAATCCCCATCACCCCTCCCGGCTCAAAGAGCGTAAAGGACTTCTACAGGCACTGCATAGCCTGCCAGCTCTGCGTGGTGGAATGCCCCAATGGCGTCCTCAGGCCTTCCTCAAACCCGGAGCGTCTCATGCAGCCGGAGATGGGCTATGAGAACGGCTTCTGCCGCCCTGAATGCACCCGCTGCTCAGAGGTTTGCCCCGCAGGAGCAATAGAGAAGATCACCAGGGAGGAGAAAACCCAATATCATATCGGCACCGCACACGTGGACCTTGGGGCCTGCATCAGCGCAACCGGCAAAACGCACTGCGGAAAATGCGCCTCCAAATGCCCTGTAGGCGCCATCCATATGGTAAAGACGGAAACCGGCTTGGCCCCTGCCGTCAATGAAGAAGTATGTATCGGCTGCGGCGCCTGCGAGCAGTACTGCCCCGTAAGGCCCATAAGCGCAATAACTGTTAACGGTAAATACAATCACGTATGAACAGGAGAGACTTTTTGAAAACAAGCGGCGCTGCTGCCCTTGCCGCTGCCTGCGCCCCCAGGAAAAAGATTGCCGGTCAAGCCGGCAATGACGGGGAAGAGCAGATGATTTACCGTGAGAATCCTGGGAACGGAGACCGCGTGTCCCTGCTGGGATTCGGCTGCATGCGCTGGCCCATGATAAAAGGTCCTGACGGCAAGGACATCATAGACCAGGAGGCCGTGAATGAGATGGTGGATTACGCCATCGCACATGGCGTCAATTACTTTGACACCTCCCCCGCATACCTCCAGGGCCTCAGCGAGGACGCCGCGGGAAAAGCCCTCTCCCGCCATCCCCGGGAGAGCTACTACATTGCCACCAAGCTCTCAAACTTCGGAAATGCATCGGCTCAGGCTTCAATAGAGATGTATCACCGCTCCTTTGAGCAGCTGCGCACAGAGTACTTTGACTATTACCTGCTGCATTCAATCGGCCGCGGCGGAAAGGACGCCTTCAACAGGCGCTACATGGAAAACGGCATGGTTCCGTTCCTTCTCAAGGAAAAGGAGGCCGGCCGCATCCGTAACCTTGGGTTCTCCTTCCACGGGTCTCAGCAGGAGTTCGACTACTTCATGGAACTTGAGGACAGCGGGGAAATGCACTGGGACTTTTGCCAGATAGAGATGAACTACATTGACTGGCGCCACGCCGACGGCGTCAGAAACGCCAACGCTGAGTACCTCTACGCAGAGCTTGACAAGCGCGGCATTCCCATCGTTATCATGGAGCCTCTCCTTGGAGGCCGATTAGCCAATGTCCCGGAGGGCATTTCCCGCCAACTCAAGGAAAGGGAGCCTGAAAAGAGCATCGCCTCCTGGGCGTTCCGCTTCTGCGGCACCTTCCCCCGCGTACTGTGCATACTCTCCGGCATGACTTCAATGGACCCTCTTCTGGACAATATCAACACCTTCGGCCACTTCCAGCCCCTCACGGATGAAGAGCTTGCCTTCATGGAAAGGATGGCCGTCCAGATGAAGGAGTATCCGCTTGTGAACTGCACGGACTGCAAATACTGCATGCCCTGCCCCTGGGGCATTGACATCCCCGGCGTATTCCAGCACTACAACCGCTCCATCACTGAGGGCACCTTTGCCCAGAGCCGTGACCAGAAGGATTACGCAAAGCTCAAGAAGGCATATCTCAGAAGCTATGACAAGGCGGTTGCCACGGTACGTCAGGCCGACCGCTGCATCCACTGCAAGGAATGTCTGCCGCGCTGCCCCCAGAGTATATCAATACCGCGCGAACTTGAAAGGATCGCGCGGTACGTTGAGTCTCTCAAACAGGATACTCTCTAGTATTTTACAAACTTCACCGTGGTGCTCTTACCGCCGTATTTCACTATGGCGGTATACCTTCCCGGCGCAAGTGAAGAAACGTCCATAAGCACAGGAGAGAATATGCTTGCGGAAAATACCTGTTTCAGCACCTGGGCACCGGCGGCGTTGTACACCAGCACATCCACGGAGGCCGGATTGGGCAGGTCAATGTTCAACTTAAGGACATCTGTCACCTGGTAACTGTCTACCGTTACCGGCTGCTGGGCATTTGCAAAGGCAATCTTGAAGGAGACATCTGCCGTTGCTCCCAATCCATCCTCGGCGGTGATTGTAATGGTTGTTACGCCATAGGACTTGGGTATAATCACAGTATTGTCTCCGCTTACAGAAGCCGTAGCTTTTGACGAATCTCCAACGGAAACGCTGTAATGAAGTGTTTCCCCGTCAACGTCAGTAAAGTGCTCGCCGTTATTGATGATGACCTCCCTCAGACCATACTGAGACATATCGGCAATATATTTCACCACCGTAGGGGCGTGATTGGGCAAAATGGTATAGTTCACCACCGCCGTGGCCGATTTTGCCTGGACAGTATTGAAAGACGGGATATCCGTGACCTGCATAACAGCCGTGTATGAGCCTGAGGCTGCCCTGGCTGCAGATATCCTGATGGTCTTTGTGGCCAAATCATACGATACTGCCGAAGAACCCGGATCCTTGAGGGAGAATTCAATCTGGTCACCGTCGGGGTCAAATCCGCTCACAGAAACAACAGCGCTCTCATGAGCCTTAAGGGTGATTGCGGAAAGACTGACCTGGATTGACGGTGTCCGGTTGTCCTTGATCACATAGCTAAGTGATGCCTGGGCCGATTCTCCGGACGGATCCTGGACTGTGAACGTAGCTGTGTAATTGCCGGGCACCTCCTTGAAGCCGTCAACTGTGGCTTTCCCCGTTTGGGAATTATAGCTCAGGGCCTTTGAACCGGGGTCACAGGTTACCGTTAGCTTATCACCGTCAGGGTCAGAAACATTGACCGTCACTATCCTTGCGCCCTCGTTGTAGTACAATTCCATAGACGTCTGAGAGAGCGAAATCACGGGAGCGTGGTTTTCTGCGGGATCGGGGTCCGGATCCGGGTCTGGATCGGGATCAGGGTCCGGATCTGGATCACTGCCCGGCGTTCCGTATTTCTCAATGCCGTACTCGAAGGACGCAAGCGCGTTAATCTTCTTACCCACCGGTTTATTTCCGCCGATAGTAGCTCCAAGGCCTCCAAAGAGGATATCCTTGGCTTTATCGGCCGTAAAGCCCTGGCCACCAAAATAGGAGACAATGAGCGCAGCAACGCCACTGGCGTGAGGGCAGGCCATGGATGTTCCCATCCATTCTGTGCCGCCGTAACCGATACTGCTGATGCCGGATTTCTTGGGCAGAGTGCTCCATATGGCCGATGCGTAGGAAGATCCGCCACCGGGAGCTGCGATATCGACCCAATTCCCGTAATTGGAGAAATAGGACGCGTCGCCATTATTATCGAAAGACCCAACCGCTATGCAGGGCTCATATGCCCCGTACGGGTCCCAGTCCACTCCAAGGTCTCCCTCGTTACCGGCGGCAAAAAGCACCAGGCCGCCCTTCATCGGGGAATCCGGAAGTTGGTTTCCCTGGGCGTCGCAACCTGCATACTCAATGAAATAGTCTACGGCGGCCTTTATCTCAGGGAAATCGTCCATGTCCAATGACTTTAGATAGGCAAGCTCCGCCCCGGACACATAGCCATCTTCATCATCGCCAAGAATACCATCGGCATAAATGCCCCAACTGTTCTGGCTGATGACAGCGCCTCTGTCGGCACCTTCCTTGATAGCCCTGGCGGTCTTATCGTCATCGGCCGAGCTATACCCTGAGAAAATGGCGTGTGACAACAGTTTTACGCCGGGTATGCCCTGCGCATAGTCTCCTCCGGCTATGCCGGCAACTCCTTTGCCGTTGTTACTCACGGCCGCAACTGTTCCGGCAACGTGGGTGCCGTGTCCCACATCTCCGGTGCGGATGGACAGATCCCAACTGGACCTTGCATAATTATATCCAGTATGTCCGGAATCCTTCCAAAGATTGCCCTGAAGGTCTTCGTGGGTGGCGTCCACGGGCTCATCCACAACGCAGACAATCACTTTGTCGCTGCCGGTTGTGTAGTTCTCCCAGACCCCAGCCACATTGATATCGTTCCCGGGCTTACTGGCGTTGTAATAATGCCACTGGTTGGAAAATTTAGGGTCATTGGGATATGCACGCTTCCTTATTTTCCACACGGGATGGGCCGATATAACTCCTGGCATTGACTGGAATGAGGCCGATGCCTTTGTTGCGGGAACATCAGATGAGAAAGAAACAGTATAGAAGCGATGCAGACCCATTTTGCGGCTGCGGGCCTCATATTCTCCGGCATCCGGGAATACGCGTTCAATACTGCTTATGCCCAGTTCTTCAAGAAGGCCGCTCATCCCGGGAGCCTTGGTGGGGGCCATTTCCCCTGCCGCAATTGCTTCTTCCACCATTTGGGCAAGGGCATCGTCAAACTGGACTGATACCAGGCCGGAAACGGTGGGCGAGTTTTCCATAGAAGCCACAGGCTCCGTTTTTGCCGGAGCCTGTGAGCCGTTAGGTTCTTGTACCTGGCAGGCCACAGCCAAAACTGCGGCCCAAAGGTACTTAGCGAAGTTTCTTATAGCCATAGCGTGCTTCTTCGGCAAGCTCGATCTCAATGCGCATGAGACGATTGTACTTGGCGATACGGTCTGTACGGCTGAGGGAACCGGTCTTGATCTGGCCGCTGTTGGTAGCGACTGCGATATCTGCGATAGTTGTGTCCTCAGTCTCACCGGAGCGGTGGCTGGTAACGGTGGTGTAACCGTGACGATGAGCCATCTCAATGGCGTCAAGGGTCTCTGTGAGGGAGCCAATCTGGTTCACCTTGATAAGGATGGAGTTACCTGCACCCATCTCGATACCCTTCTGGAGGTACTTCACGTTGGTAACGAAGAGGTCGTCGCCAACAAGCTGGCATTTGTCGCCGACAGCCTTGGTGAGCTTCACCCAGCCTTCCCAGTCTTCCTCTGAAAGACCGTCCTCGATGGAGTCGATAGGATACTTGGAGATGAGCTGCTTGAGGTAGTTAATCTGCTGGTCTGTGGAAAGCTTGCGGCCGCGAGGATCCTTCTTCTTGCCGTCCTTGAGCTGCTTGTAGTCGTAGAAGAACTTGCCGTCCTCCTTGAAGCAGAACTCAGATGCGGCGCAGTCCATGGCGATAGTAACGTCCTTACCGGGAACGTAACCTGCACCTTCGATAGCTGCGATGATGCAGTCAAGGGCGTCGTTGATGCCCTTCAGTGCGGGAGCGAAACCACCCTCGTCACCAACTGCGGTGGAAAGGCCACGGCCCTTGAGAACCTTCTGGAGAGCGTGGAATACCTCTGCGCCCATGCGTACTGCCTCGGCCTCGTTCTGAGCGCCGATAGGACGGATCATGAACTCCTGGAATGCGATAGGAGCATCTGAGTGTGCACCGCCGTTGATGATGTTCATCATGGGAACGGGGAGAACATAGGCGTTGGTGCCGCCAAGATAGCGGTAAAGAGGAAGGCCGAGCTCTGCTGCTGCTGCCTTTGCAACTGCCAGGGATACGCCAAGGATAGCGTTTGCGCCAAGCTTTGACTTGGTGGGAGTGCCGTCCAGTTCGATCATGGCTTTGTCGATAGCCCTCTGCTGGGTAGCGTCCATGCCGATGATTTCGGGAGCGATCACCTTGTTCACATTGTCAACAGCCTTGAGAACACCCTTACCGCCATAGCGCTTTTTGTCTCCGTCACGGAGCTCAAGGGCCTCGTTCTCACCGGTGGAAGCACCTGAAGGAACAGCTGCTACGCCAACAAAACCGGAATCAAGGGTAACTTCTACTTCGATGGTAGGATTTCCGCGTGAATCAAGGATCTCTCTACCGAAAACTTGTACGATCTGCATAATTTTATAAGAAATTTAAAGGTATTGTCTATTAAATCGTACAAATATACGCATTTTCACACAAAAAAGAAAACAAAAAGGCCTTGGCATCTTTCAATGTCAAGGCCTTCGAAAAACCGCAGCTACCTACTCTCCCACCTGGTGGGGCAGTACCATCGGCGATGGTGAGCTTAACTTCTCTGTTCGGAATGGGAAGAGGTGGTTCCTCACCGCTATAACCGCGGCAATATATTACTTGAGAGAATATTTCAAGGAAACATCCGATAGATTTCGCTTCAATCGGCATTATTTTTCTCTTAGAGAAAGTCTCTCGGGCTATTAGTACAGGTCTGCTGAGGCCGTCACCGACCTTACACATCCTGCCTATCAACGTGGTAGTCTCCCACGACCCTCAAGGGAAAACTCATCTTGGAGACGGCTTCGCG
>JAEESO010000074.1 GCA_016286385.1 Bacteroidales bacterium
CAATGGTGCCGTTATGGTTGCGCATGATTTGACGGGAAATGGATAGGCCAATTCCGGAGCCCTCCTTCTTCGTGGTATAGAACGGGATGAAGATTTGCTCCTGTGCGGAAACTTGAATCGGTTCGCCATCATTGGCCACCTGGACAATCACCTCGTCATCCTTGCCCATCTTCGCGGTAATGTCGATATGCTTGGCACCCGCCTGCAGGGCGTTCTTGATCAGATTGATGAGAATCTGCGAAATCTGGCCTTCGTCGGCATAGATCATCAGGTCGTCTTCCTCCGGCCGATACTGGCAGGTGGCACCGCAGCTGGCCGCAAATCCGCTGTTCAGCGAGATGACGCCATCCATCAGCTCCTGCAGGGCCAGGGCCTTGCGAACCGGCTTCGCGACACCGGAGAGCTGGCGGTAGGTCTGCACGAATCCGATAAGGTTCTTGGAAGAATCGCTGATGGTCTCCAGCCCCGCTTTGATGTCCAGCTCGCTGTGGCCATTTTCATCGACCGACTTGGCCATCGCATCGCTCAAAGAAGCAATCGGCGACACCGTATTCATGATCTCGTGCGTGAGCACGCGGATGAGTTTGGTCCAGGAATCCTGCTCGTGGGCCTGGCGCTGCTTCTCGAAGATGGTCCGGATGCGGTTGAGCGTGCGGTTGAACTTGTTTTTATCCTGGAAGCGGAAATTCAGCTCGCCGTCCTCCAGCGCATCCATCATATAGGCCACCTTCTTGATGTCCTTCCGGCGTGTCCGGATCGTAGCTATCACCGCCACAATAATTGCGACGATGGCACAGGCCCCAATGATATGCCAGATGGTGAAGGTCATAACCCGTACTTCTTCAGTTTTGCATACAGCGTCGGCCGGCTTATTCCCAGCATCTTCGCGGCAGCTGAGATATTGCCATTCGTCCGGTCCATCGCCTGGCGGACCAGCCTTTCTTCCTCAGCCTCGCTCACCGCCTTGATGGTCGTGCCGACCGGCCTGGCGGCCTGCTCCAGTTGGATATCCTTCGCCATCAGTTCGTTGCCGTCAGAGAGAATGACCGCCTTCTCGATGCAGTTTTGCAGTTCCCGGATATTCCCGCTCCAGCGGCCCTCCGTCAGCATAGCTGCCGCATCCGGAGCAATCCCAGTCAAAGGCCGATGATACTTCTCGGTGAACCTTTCCAGGAACAGCTGTGCCAACGGCACGATGTCCTCCTTCCGCTCCCTAAGCGCCGGCAGGGCAATATGAACGGTATTGATGCGGTAGTAAAGATCCTCACGGAACCGACCTTCCCGGACTAGTTGCTCCAGATCCATATTGGTGGCGCAGATAAGCCGGATATTGATGGGCTTGGAGTCATTGCCGCCTACCCGGACGATACTCCGGTTCTGGATGGCGCGCAACAGTTTCGCCTGCAGGTGCAGCGGAATATTACCGATTTCATCCAGGAATAACGTTCCGCCATCGGCCTGCTCAAACTTACCCACGTGGTCCGTATGGGCGTCCGTAAAGGCGCCCTTCACATGGCCGAAGAGTTCGCTCTCAAAGAGCGTTTCCGTGATGGCCCCTGCATCGACGGCCACCATCGGCTTGCCGCTCCGAAGACTGTGGGCGTGGATTTCACGGGCCAGCACATCCTTGCCTGTACCGTTTTCTCCGGTAATCAGCACGGTGGCATCCGTCGGCGCAATCTTATCCAGTGTCTTGCGGATAGCCTTCATGGCAGCGGAGGAGCCCCAGAACATCGGACTCTCCGCCGTTATGGCCTGCTCCGATCGGGCATCCCTCTTCATAGCTTTCCTGGCCTTGTCCCGGGCTGCAGTGAGAACCTCAATCAGCTTCTCATTATCCCACGGCTTCACGATGAAATCAAACGCTCCGCGCTTCATTCCTTCAACGGCAAGAGCAATGTCAGCATAGGCAGTGAACAATACCACTTCCACCTCCGGCACCATCTTCTTGATCTCGCCGGCCCAGTACAGCCCCTCATTGCCTGTATTGATGCTGGTGTTGAAATTCATATCCAGCAACACCACATCCGGCCGGAACTGCTCAAGCGAACTCACAAGCGTTGCCGGCGAGGGGATTGTCTTCACCTCTGCGAAGTGAAGAGGCAACAAGATTTCCAGCGCCCTGCGGATGCCAAGGTTATCATCGACTACAAGAATTTTCCCTACTTTTGAAGCCATTGTCAAATCAATCATTTACGCCCACGCACGAGTCAAATTCCGTTCCATAAGGTGCAATCCTCACAACACCAATCACTTACGGAATCCATCACCCGCACAAAACCGTAAAGACCCCTTACACTACTGTAAAGAATCTTTACAAAT
>JAEESO010000041.1 GCA_016286385.1 Bacteroidales bacterium
GGTCAAACATGTAACGGAAGAAGAAGGTAAGGATGAGGCAGGCGATGTGGGAACCGTCTACATCGGCATCCGTCATGATGATAACCTTGTGGTAACGGAGCTTGCTCAGGTCCATGTGTTTTTCTCCGGATTCGTCTTCCTGGGCCACGGTTACGCCAAGGGCGGTGTAGATGTTACGTACCTCCTGGCTCTCGAAGGCGCGGTCCTGAGCGGCTTTCTCCACGTTGAGAATCTTACCACGGAGCGGGAGGATGGCCTGGATGCGGCGGTCACGGCCCTGCTTGGCGGTACCGCCTGCGGAGTCTCCCTCTACCAGGAAGAGTTCGCATTTCTCGGGATCATGGTCTGAGCAGTCGGCAAGCTTACCGGGCATTCCGGCGCCTCCCATGGGAGTTTTCCTCTGGACCATCTCACGGGCCTTGCGGGCGGCGGCGCGGGCCGTTGCGGCTAGGACAATCTTCTCTACGATGGTCTTGGCCTCCTTGGGGTGCTCCTCAAGGTACTGGTCCATGGCGGCGGCAGTAGCCTGGGATACGGCCGATGTTGCCTCAGGGTTACCCAGCTTGGTTTTGGTCTGGCCTTCAAACTGAGGCTCTGCCACCTTCACTGAAATGATGGCGGTGAGGCCTTCGCGGAAGTCCTCAGGGCTGAGGTCTCCCTTGAACTTGGAAAGGAGGTTGTTTTTCTCAGCGTAGTTCTTAAGGGAACGGGAAAGGCCCATCTTGAAGCCCTGGAGGTGGGTACCGCCTTCAATTGTGTGGATGTTGTTTACGTATGAATAGATACGCTCGCTGAATCCGGTGTTGTATTGGAGGGCGATATCGATAGGAATGACTTTGTCTGAATTGACCGTGATGGGCTCAGGGATGAGCTTGGGAGCGCCGGCGTCAAGGTAATCGATGAATTCCTTCAGGCCCTGCTCACTGTAAAAAACGTCTGAGCGGAAAACCTGCTTTCCGGTAGCCTTGCGCTCACCGTCTTCTGCGGTTTCAAATTCATCCACTAGTTCACGTGTGTCCGTGAGGGTGATGCGGATGCCCTTGTTGAGGTATGCAAGTTCACGGAGGCGGTTTGCCAGGGTGTCATACTTGTAGACTATTGTCTGGGTAAAGATAGTTGCATCAGGGTGGAAGGTGATGGTGGTTCCGGTGTCCTCTGCGGTACCCACAACCTGGACCTCAGTGATGGGCTTACCTTTGGAATACTTCTGGACAAAGATCTTTCCTTCACGGTGGATCTCTGCGACAAGGAGGTCACTGAGGGCATTGACGCAGCTTACGCCAACGCCATGAAGACCGCCGGACACCTTGTAACTGTTCTTGTCAAACTTACCGCCGGCGTGAAGCACTGTGAGAACAACCTCAAGGGCGCTGCGGTGCTCTTTCTCATGCATGCCCGTAGGGATGCCTCGGCCGTTATCCTTTACGCGGATTGAATTATCTTCAAGGATCTGGACGTCTACGTCTGTGCAGTAGCCGGCCATGGCCTCATCTATACAGTTGTCCACCACCTCATAGACCAGATGGTGAAGACCGCGCTCTCCAATGTCACCAATGTACATGGAAGGGCGTTTGCGTACGGCCTCAAGGCCTTCAAGAACCTGGATACTGTTTGCCGAATACTGCTGTTCGGCCTCTTTCATTTGCTCAATATCTGCCATTTTTATACGTATTCTCTAAAACGTACAAAGATAGCAAAAAATGAGCGGAAAAACAATAGGGAAAAGCTACAAAATGAGCCTTGCGCCAACGGTGAAATAGATGCCTTTTTCTGCGTAGAAAGGAACCCTCTGGACAGTCTGGTCAAGAAGGTTTCCAATCTTGAGCCAGAAACCCAGATTACGTGTCATCTGGATGTCTCCAAGAAGACCAAGGTCTGCGTAGCCGGGAATACTTCCAAGGACGGCGGTCCGTTCGGTCATACCCTCAAAAGTAACGCCTGCGTGGATACGGCCGCCCCAGTTATAAACCACCTTGGCGTTGCACTCAAACATTGCAGGGGCAAAGAGGCGGTCTTCCCTGAGCCAGGTTTTGCGGAAGGTCACGTTTGCATGGGCATCTATCCTGTCCCCTTTCCAACCGCTTTCAAGCCGGGCATAGACCATACTGTACTTGTCAATGTAGCCAAAGGCCGGCAGCTGGGCATCATTAAAGCCCCAAAGGAGGGCGTTTGCCCTCAGGGCGTAACCGGCGCTTAAGTCATAGTGGAAACGCTCTGAAATGTTTCCACGGGCGCCGATACAGGCGTTGACACGCTCGATGGAAGCGTCAAAAGTTCCGGCAAAGGATGCAAGGAACGGATTTTCATCAGCAAGGGACTCGATGGTATTCATTACATACCCGCCCGTAGCAGCAGCGTAAAGAGCCATGCTGTCGGGAATGAGACAGTATGTGACCCGCGCTTCAGGGAACAGCGGGAAATTGTATCCACGGGGAGCACCGGGCAGGGCATAGAAAGTATTATCCGAGCGGAACAGGAAGGACACCTTGGCGCCAAGGTCAAAGGTGAAATCTCCGTTCTCAAAGATGTAGCGCGGGGTAATGGCTATGTTTCCGGCACCGGCTGGATCCGTGGAGATGATATCGGCCAAAACGCCAAGCCTCAGGTAATGTTCCCCAAAGCGGGTGCCGATTCCGGCCTCAGTCTTCACGTGGGCTTCCTTCCCCTGAGGGGCCTGCATCACGGTGCTGCGGTTCCTCACAATGTAGTAGAGGCTTGCATCAGGGTCGCTTTCCAGCCTTAGGCCAAAATCTACGGCATTATATGCGTCTTTTTGTCTGAGGTCTGGATTAACCTGTCTGGCAGAGAAAATGTTGCGATACCTAATATCCCCCTCCAGACGCCCTCCAGTCCATGTGTAAAGGGCATTCACACCGGCAACTGTACGCATATTGGAGCCGCCCCGGAGGGAGCCGTCATGGGAGAACCAGCCGCCCTGCAGGCCGATATTCCTGTAGCGTCCAAGATAAGAGCGGTGGCTTGCGTACACATTGAGCTTGAAAAAGTCTTTCTGGACAGGATTCCATATTACATCCAGTTCAGGATGCACGGTATAGCCTGCGCCCCCGCTAAGGTACAGAAGAGACTCCCCAGAAGGGCGTTTTGTGGGCCTGAGCTCCACCAGATAAGGCTTGAACTCATAAGCGCCGCGGTAGGGCACGCTGAGTGCGGAATAGTCAAAGTCCAGATTGAAACGCAGCACGGAATCCGGCATTTCCATAAGCTGGGATGGCTTTTCAACCACTCCCGCCTGCTGGGCGTAGGTGTTGGTGACAACCACGGTAGGGTCAAGATTCTGTGCGCGAAGGCCTGCCCCAACGGTAAGGAGCACTATGGCCGATATTATAAGCTTTCTCATTTATTTCTGCAGTTTACGGAGCCTTAGCTCTACCTGGTCAAGTACGTCATCCTGAGGACCTTCGGCGGTGTAACCGTCACGGATACTTTCAAAGGTTGCACGGGCCTGGGACATATTACCCTGCTCTGCATAAGTGTCTCCAAGCACTATGAACGCCTTTGCCAGCCAGTAATTCTGGCCGGCGGCCTTTGCGGAGAAGGAGAACACCTGCTCCGGGATATCATCGAAGGAGCCTCGGTCGTACTGGTCCTGGATAAGGATGAAGGCAGCCTCGGCGCCCTCGGAGGTGGAAGGGTCTGCGCTGAGCGTACGGAAATCGGCCAGGGCAAGGTCTCTCCGGCTGGTGCTCATATAGGACTTGGCCCTCACATATAGCGCCTCCCTCTCAAGGGCCGCATCACCGGATTTAAGGTCCATTACGTCACGGGCGCACACAAGGGCGTCGTCCCACTGGCGGGCCTTGAAGGCGGAACGCATAAGGCCGATTGAAGCAAGCTTTCTGTTGGCATCCATCTTTGCCATCTCCTTGACCTTGAGGAAAGCGCCGTAGGCCTTCCCGAAGTTGCCCATATCGAAGTTCAGGAGAGCGTACTGGACAAGGGCGCTCTCCGAAAGGGCACCGTCAAGGCCCTGGTCCATAGCGGCAAGATATAAGTCTGCGGCCTGCTCACGGTTTCCGTTTATGCGGTAGCATTCGGCAAGATAGAAACGGGCCTTGGCACCATAAGTGGCCTTGGGATACTTCTCAAGATATGCCTGAAGTGTGCCGATAGCCTTGGAGTAATCTCCGGAGAGGTAAACCTGCTCCGCGCTGGAGAAATACACCTCTTCCTTCTGGGCCTCCGTGCGATTGGCCTTCGAACCCAGGGAATTCACATAGGCAAGATATGCCTCAGGGTCCTCCCTAGTGCGATAGATGGACTCGATTGCAAGGAGGGCGTCATCGGCATAATCCCCTCCCTTTTCCACAACCTGCTTGTAGTAGCCTATTGCTTCATCACCCTTTCCTTCGTTGCGGGCAATCATGCCAAGTTCCAGAAGGGCCCTGCATTCAAGGGCGGGGTCCTGCGTTGTGCTGCGGAGTGTGCGGAAGGCACGGATTGCGTCATTGTTGTCCTTGAGGGCTACATAGGCGCGGCCAAGTTCGTAGAGGGATTCTCCATAATAAGGAGCCGATGGATTTGCAAGCTTTGCGGTTTCAAGGAAGTGAACTTTCCTCTGATTGTCTCCGGTAAGGCCGCTGGCAACGCCTGCACGATATGCTGGATAAAGGTTGTCCGGATCCGGATAATCAGTCATCTGGCGCTCATAGGCGGCAACTGCGGTGACATAGTCTCCACGGAGGAAATAGCAGTCTGCAATCCTGGTTTCGGCATCTGCGCCCTGAACGGAAGGATCTCCTTCCAGATAGCTCTGGAACCACCTCTGGGCCCTGTCATAATCCTCTTCCTTGAAGTAGGTATAGGCCATGTTATAGGTTATGAGATTCCCTTCCTTCCTGCCCCTCAGGGCCTGCAGATTGTATAGGTCCGTGAGGATTGCGCGGGCATCCTGATACTTTCCGTCACGGTAAAGGGCCTCAGCCTCATAGAAACGTGCTAGCTGGTTGAAGCCGTCCCTTCTGGGGCTGTAGTATGCCGCTGCCTTCAGATGCGGAAGCGCAGCACGCCAGGAACCGTTTTCCATAAGTTCACGGGCCCTCAGGAGATATGCCTTCATGTAGTTGGACATCATCCTGGGCTCAAGTTCCTCAATATTGTCATAGGCGGCTACAGCAGCCTCATAGTCGTGGTTCTGGAGGGCTACCATTGCCATGTATGAGTAAATCTGGTCTCCCTTCTTCCTTGCGTCATAACGCTTCATGTACTCCTCAAAGGGAGCGGTATCGCGGCCTAGGTCAAAGGCAAGCTTGGCGTAATTGTAAAAGGCGTCCTCCTGGATCTCAGGGGAGAATTTAAGGGCCGATGCCTCCTTGAAGGCCTCCATTGCCGCCACCTTGTTATGGAGCTTTATGTAGCTGTAGCCCATATTGTAGGATGCGGTCTGGCCAAGGGAATCAGTGCGCTCCTCCATCTGGGAGAAGTTGTCCACGGCTCCCTGCCAGTCCTGAGCCAGATAATGGACCTCACCGGCATAGAAATAATCTGAACGGGTAAGGGCCACCTTGCTCTTGAGGTTTTCCTCATAGTAACTGCGAGCCTTTTCAACGTCTCCAAGGACAAGGTAGGACTCACTCATTATGCGGGCCATATGCGGCTGGCGGTCCTCCGGAACCTTGTCAAAGAGGTCCTCTCCAAAGTTTACCACATATTTGTAATCCTTAAGGTTGAAGCGGCATTCCAGCACATAATAGTTTGCAAGGGACTCAAACCTGTGGTCCTTTCCGGCAAGGAGGAACCATTCCGCGGCATCCTTGAAGTTTCCCTGGGCGTAGTTGATGTAACCCAGGATGTAGTAAGATGGAGCCGAATAGTCGTTCCAGCCAAAGCCCCTTGAGCGTACCAGAAGGCCCTTTGCCCTCTCCCACTCTCCTACTCCGTATGCGCTGTAGCCAAGTTTGTAGGTGAATTCTGCCCGCTGGTCCTCATAGAGGTCATCAACGGAAATGCGGTTGAACCTTTGAAGGGCATCTTCAAACCTGCCATTGTCAAAAAGGTCAAGGCCGTAGGCGTATCCAACCTGCGGAGCCAGTATGTTTTCAGGGTAAAGGCCCAGGAAATCATCGGCCAGGGCATAGGAGTCGTCGGTGCGCATGGAAAGGGCGCACAGAGCCCTCCAGCCAATGGCGGTTGGAGATGATTCCTTTTCAAGAAGGGCCGATGCCTCAGAGTACATCCCGGCGTTATAGAGGGACTGGATGCGGGACCAGTCCTGAGCATGTGATCCAAGGCAGAATATAAGGCTTGCGGCCAGTGCCGCTACGGTTTTTTTCATCCTCAAGAACATTTTGACAAATTTACGAATTTTTCTGATTATCTTTGCCTTGATTTAGAAGAATCTTTATGGAACCTCTCATTCATTTTAAGGGCGCCGATATCCTGAACGGAGAAAGCGTGGTAATCTACGGACTTGACATGGACGTAATGCCCGGAGACCTTGTGTACATAGTGGGCAAGGTGGGCTCCGGAAAAACCTCCATCATCCGTACGGTAACGGCGGAAAACCGCCTCCTGAGCGGTGAAGGAGAGGCCTGCGGCTACAATCTCCGCGGCATAAAGCAGAAGGACATCCCCTACCTCAGGCGCAAACTTGGCGTAGTATTCCAGGATTTCCAGCTTCTCACGGACAGAAAAGTGGAGGACAACCTTGAGTTTGTACTCCGCGCCACAGGATGGACCGAGCGTGGCAAGATAGACGCCCGCATCTCCGAGGTTTTGGAGGCAGTGGGAATGGGCACCAAGGCCCATAAGATGCCACACCAGCTTTCCGGCGGCGAGCAGCAGCGCATAGCCATCGCCCGTGCCCTACTCAACAACCCTGAAGTAATCCTGGCCGATGAACCCACCGGCAACCTGGACCCTGAAACCGCCGACGAAATCCTCCAGCTCCTCCAGAGCCTCAATCGTGAAGGCACGGCCATAGTCATGGTCACCCATAACCGTTACATCTATGAGAAATACCCCGGCCGCGTATTCACCTGCCAGGGAGAGCGCTGTGAGGAGAAAAAAGACAGCGCCATAGACGTGGAAATAGAGGAGTTATGACACGCAAGGAGCGCTTCAACGCCATCATTGGCTGGTTCCGTGAAAACCAGCCCGTAGCACAGTCAGAGCTGCATTTTGCAAATCCCTTCCAGCTCCTTGTGGCGGTAATCCTAAGCGCCCAGTGCACGGACAAGAGGGTGAATATGGTTACCCCTCCCCTCTTTGAGAGATTCCCTAGCCCGGAGGCTCTTGCATCGGCCTCATTTGAAGAGGTCCTTTCCTATGTGAAGAGCGTCTCTTACCCCAACGCCAAGGCCCAGCACCTGATTGATATGGCCGCCAAGCTGCTCTCTGATTTTGGTGGAGAGGTCCCTTCCGACATCGATTCCCTTATGAGCCTTCCCGGCGTTGGCCGAAAAACCGCAAACGTCATCGCTTCCGTGGTGTATGACAAGCCGGTAATTGCCGTTGATACTCACGTGTTTAGAGTGTCCCACAGACTGGGTCTTTCCAACGGCTCCACACCCTTTGCGGTGGAGCAGGACCTTGAGCGCCACATTGAGCCGGATCTGAGGCCCATCGCACATCACTGGCTCATCCTCCACGGACGGTATGTGTGTACCGCCCGCAACCCCAAGTGCTCCTCCTGCCCCCTCACAGCCTGGTGCCGTGAGTTTCCCCTCCTGAACAGACAAGTAAAAGGTTAGAGTTCTCCTCATCTGAGTGGAGTCCAAAAATGTGGACTGAGCCGCCGTCTTTTACATCCAGTTTTTTACGGAGTTGATCTGATGTGATGGAGATGTTCCGTGCGGTTACCGACGCCTGCGGATATCGCTTTCCCAACTCCTTGATTGTCTTATTGTTAAGCGGTAGCACTTCAAGTATCTCAAAGCACTTTCCAAACGGCTTCAGTTCCTCCGGAACCTGGCCTGTGTAAAGGTGCGTATGCCGGCCCATTTTTTCCAGTCCAAACCGGCACGGCAGGTCAAACGCCCCGGCCTTCAGCAGCGCCTTCCCCGGCTCAAAAAGGAATCTGCAGTCGCCGAGGGTAGTATTCTCAAACCGTCGCTTCGCGACCCCTCCCACAGGCTGCGCCTGCGGGCCCCTCCCTCTTACATGGCCGAGGGTGGCCATAGGTTTGAGAACACCACCCTCTGCGACTGCCTGAATTATTGAGCCATTCTCATATATAACGGTAGAATAATTGCCTTCATAGCCGCGCTCCAGCAGCAGGAGGAGTTCCTTGCACTCGCCGTCGGCGGCAACAACATGCACTTCCTTTACGCCCTGTAACTGCTTGCATACAAGGGTAATATCGGCCATAGGACTGAGTTTCAGGAGCACCAACGGGGCAACGGAAAAGAGTTCCGGCAACAGCTTCAGCACATCCGGCTGGCAGTCTTCAAGGCGGAACACTTTACGACCATCTTCGGCACGCCTGGCGGGGTCCAAAAAGATGATATCCGGCTCAAAGCCGCAAAGAATATCATTCACGTTTCCAGGGTCAATCTGGCAGTTCCGCACCGTCACGTTTTCCACCCCAAGTTCACGGAAATTGCGCTCCGCCGCCGCGGCAAGTTCCGGCTTCATCTCATTGTACAGCACCTCGGTGGCCACTTTAGAGAACGCCCAAGTGTCAACACCCAGCCCGCCGGTAAGATCGGCCAGACGCATTGGGCAACGATTAACACAAAAAACGCCATTTTTGCGCTTTTCGTTGACCATTTGGGCAATGAACGACACGTTTTGGGGCGTTTTTGCGCTTTTCGTTGCCCCATAGGCGCTACAAGCCACGGCGGCTTTATAAAACGCCGTTTCAGAAGACGAGCACTGCTCCCCGGAGAGCCGGAACGGGTACCGAAGCGAAGGCACGGCATACCACTCAGGCACTTTCATGCGCAGTTTCCGCCTCACCTCCAGCGTGGTAAGCGCAAGGTCAAAATCCTCAACCTCAGCGGCATACCTCTCACGGGAAAGGGCAAGGCGGGCAAGGTCATCGGCCTCATGTGCCAATATGAATTCTCCGAATTCCATATTGCAAAAATACGGAATAATCCATAAATTTGTATGGTTTAAAGATTTAAACACTAAAACTACATACCATGAGATCTTACAAAGAAGTAGCCCAGAGCTGGCTTGACGGCAATTTTGACGCTGAAACCAAGGCAGAGGTAAAACATCTGATGGAAACGGATGAGACCGCCCTTGAAGACGCTTTCTACCGTAATCTGGAGTTTGGTACCGGCGGATTAAGAGGCACCATGGGCGTTGGCACCAACCGCATGAACAAGTACACGGTGGGTATGGCCACCCAGGGCCTTGCAAACTACATCAAAGCCCATGTGAAAGGCGCTGCAAGCGTGTGCATCAGCCACGACAGCCGCAATAATTCCCGCCTTTTCGCGGAAATATCGGCCGATGTCCTTTCAAACAACGGCATCAAGGTCTATCTCTTTGAAGACCTCCGCCCCACCCCTGAACTCAGCTACAGCATCCGCATCAAGAAGGCAACCGCCGGCATCATGGTTACCGCCAGCCACAACCCCAAGGAATACAACGGTTACAAGGTATTCTGGAGCGACGGCGGCCAGATCACCGCTCCCGTAGACAAGGATATCGTGGCGGAGGTAGGCAAGATAGAGGATCCCGCCCAGGTAGCCTTCCAGCCCCTCCCGGGCATTGAGAAAGCCCCCATCGAGATTATGGGCGCCGCAGAGGATGAACTCTACCTCAAGGACCAGCTTTCCCTTATGCTCTCCCCTGAGGCTGTCAAGAAGCACTCAGACCTTAAGATCGTCTACACTCCCCTCCACGGCTGCGGCGTACGCCTTATGCCTGAGGCCCTGAAGAGAATCGGCTTCAAAAACATCATCCACGTCCCTGAGCAGGAAGTCCCGGACGGCAACTTCCCCACTGTTGCCTCTCCCAACCCGGAAGAGCCCGCCGCAATGGCCATGGCTCTTGCCAAGGCCGATGAAACCGGCGCTGACCTTGTCCTTGCTACAGACCCCGACGCAGACCGCCTTGGCATTGCAGTCCGTAACGACGAAGGCAAGATGGTCCAGCTCACCGGCAACCAGACATGGAGCTTCCTCACCTACTATATCCTCAAGCGCTGGCAGGAACTTGGAAAACTTAACGGCAACCAGTACTGCGTAAAGACCATCGTCACCTCAGAACTCCTTGCCGCCATCTGTGAAAGCTTTGGCGTAAAGTGCTATAACGTCCTCACCGGCTTCAAATACATCGCAGAGATCCAGAAGCAGCAGGAAGGAAAGTCTGAGTTCATCTGCGGCGGCGAAGAATCCTACGGCTTCAACCTTGGTTCCTTCGTCCGCGACAAATGCGCCCAGGTAGCAGGCTGCGCCGTTGCAGAATGCGCAGCTTGGGCCGCAGAGCAAGGTCTCACGCTCTGGCAGCTTCTCCAGAAAGTGTACAAGGAATACGGCCTGTATGTGGAAAAGATGGTTTACATCGTGCGTAAGGGCAAGTCCGGCGCAGAGGAAATCCAGAAGATCATGGCCGATTACCGCGCCTGCCCTCCCAAGGAAATCGCCGGAAGTCCCCTTGTCAAGGTCATTGATTACAACAAGCCGGAAGAAACTGGTCTTCCCAAGAGTAACGTGCTTCAGTTCTACAACGCCGCAGGTGACGTTGTAACCGTGCGTCCTTCAGGCACTGAGCCCAAGATCAAGTTCTACTTCGGTGCCAAGGGCTCTGACGCCCCCGCCAAGATCGAGGCCCTCAAGGCTCAGTTCATAAGCTAAGTTTTCTGCCGCCCATCGCTTTACCTCTTGCTTTTTTCCCGGAAATGGCGTATTTTTGCAGTCCTTTCCCGCGGGGTATTAGCTCAGTTGGTAGAGCGATAGGTTCGCAATCTATAGGTCAGGGGTTCGAATCCCCTATGCTCCACAAGGTCAAGGATTTGAGGCAAAACTCAAGTCCTTGATTTTCTTTTAGTTACGTTTGTAACCCTTTCAAACACAAACACTTGCACCCCGTTTCTGGGGCTCCGGCGGGTCTATTATAGCCTCGAGGAAAACTCATTCAAATGTGGCCAGGATGTAACCAGGGTGTGACCAGTAAGTGCCCTACCCCGCAAATGGTTACTGCCGAATTACCTCGATAATTGTCGTTTTGCAAGAAAAATCGCCTGGTTCGATTCGCCAAGCGAACATATAGCTCGCCCATTCCAGATACGTGGAAGGGCGATTTTTATAAAAGGGTTACGAGAAAGTTACGACCTTTTGACTGTCAAAGAGCTACGGAATGTGGGTATATCATCTCACGACAAATATGGTTACTCTTTTCCGTTATATCAAGTTATTTCTGCTCTTTCTGCGAGTCTCCTGAAACCCGATGCTGCTCGACAATCTTGCCATTTTCATAGACATTGAAGGCATCCTGGATGGCCGGATCGCTTGCCCTTCCAAAGTATCGGCCGCGATTCTGTTTTACAGCTTTTTTCGCTGCTTTTAAAGCACTTTCCCGGTCCGGGTGGACAACCACACTATATTCCTCTTTCGGCTGCTTCTTTTGCCCCGGAATAAACGTCCGGTTATACCTCTTGCTGTACAAGACGTAATCCGGGATCTCCGTTGGCGGAGGAACTGAGTCGAAATACTCCACACGAAAAATCATTCTGGCAGATCGTCCATATCCGGAGTCCAAATGAAGATATCGTGGTGCTGATAATCAGAGATAATCCGCTGGCAGCTGGCCTC
>JAEESO010000004.1 GCA_016286385.1 Bacteroidales bacterium
AACAACCAATGCTTATGAGGGTACCGATAGTAAGCAGTGGGTCCTAAGAAGGTTGTCGACCGTAAAGAAGGCAAATGAGGGGACGGAGACGGGTGAGAGGTTTTCTGCCTTGCTGGAGTCGTTAGTTTCGTTTGAGCGGAATGTTGCGTTGTCAAAGGATAACTATAGTTGTTGGGAGGCTTTTCTTTTAGTTACCCCCGAGGAGTTCCACGCCATTGCAGAAAGACATATTGATAGTCTGAACAGGACTCTGTTTGGAAACGAGGCACTCGGCTGGGAAACCGCAAGAAAGGCGAATACCTTGGATTATTATTTTAAGTACCTTGAATTGTATCCTGAAGGAGAGCATTCAAACTTAGCCAAGAAGAAAACAATTGATCTGAGGGTCGGCAATTGGTCCATGGATAAGTACGATGATTATCCTGCTGATTGGAATCGTGGAATTCCATCTGGTGATAGTTGGATAGACATAACCAACAGGACCGATAGCGAAATCGAATTACTGTTCAGCGGAAAGAAATCTTATTCCATTATTGTACCGGGACATGGGATAACTACTATTAAAGTAGAAAATGGCAATTATATGATGCGGATGTTTTCAAAAGAACAGTCTGTCTATGACATTTTTTCCAAGAAAGCTACTTTTACTGGCGGGACCTATTCCTATGAATGTTCCTTTACTAATAGGGATCTTGAACGGATTAAAAAATTGACTAATTCTAACTCTTATTAAGATATTATTAGTGTTAATAGGCAATGAAACGAATTTATAAATCCCTTTTTTGGTCATTAATAAGTATACTTACAGTTGCGACTATTGGCATTTTTATATGGAGACTGTTTAGTCTTCCCTTTGCTTCTTCACCAGAAGCGTTCGGAGTATTCGGCGATTACATCGGAGGCGTTTTCGGAGCAATAACCGGATTGGTGAGCGTCATATTTCTGTATCTTACCTATGGGAAGCAGATAGCTATTTTCAAAGAACAAAAGCGTCAAATCGAAGAACAACAATTTGAGAATAACTTCTTCCACCTTCTAGAAAATTTCATGTCATTACAGACTGGTATCCGTAGCAAGTCAAGCGAAACGGGAAATAAGAGTTATGTGGCTTATGCCAGAGGACTGATTGAAGAGGAAATAGATTCCATATGTGGCGCGAAAAATGCGTTGTCAACTTTTGAGGCCCTAGAAACCAGAACTAAAATTGACAAGTTGTATCAGGAGTTCTTCCCTCTTTCAGCTGACAATTTGGGCCATTATTTCCGCTCTCTTTACCACCTTCTAAAATACATCGAAAGCCATTGTAAGGGCACTAAACAAGATTACTCAGATTTAGTGCAGGCTCAGATGAACACTGATGAACTGTACTTGACATGCATCAATGGCTTAAGTAGCTATGGAAGAAAAAAACTATATCCTCTACTTAACAAATTCTCATTTCTTGAGAATCTTGCTATTGATGAGAATGAAAACATACGGAACCTCGTTTATTTCTTTTATCCCAACACGAAAAAAAAGAATATCACGGGAGAACGGAATAATGTGGTTGTAATTGCGGGGACAGAAGGAGTTGACAAAGGTAGGATTATGAAAAGACTTATATCCGAGCATATCACAGCCCGTGTTACATCTGTTCAAGCCATGCTCCTTAGCAGGAACAAGAACCCCAGGGAGTTGAGACAGAATCACGATACTATTAAGGAAATGATAGTAAAAACGCTTGATCCTGACGAGAATTATGTAATTTGCTGCAACTTTTGTCAGTTATATCCGGACGGCACAAATGAGCGTTTACCATTATCGCTCTATGAGGATCTTCACCCAATCGCTATAGTATTGATGGAGCCACTGATTGATCATATGATAGGTAGTATTCGCATAGACGAGAGAATAAACTTGGATAACACACAAGCTGAGCTATATTGGGAAAACGAGGAGACTACCGTTACTGATTATGCAGACGAAAAGAGCGTTCCTCTGTATCGATTTAGTGTAGAGGAAACAGATAAGGCGATCGAGAAGATAAAGCAATTGGTCGGTAATCAATAGTTATCAATCCTTCGTTCTCCCTCAAAAAAGAAAAACAAATAAAAAAAAGAACCGCTACCCAAATCTTCCTTCATAATGGGTCTTAGCGGTTCTTTGTTCTTATCATATATCCGGCTACATCAGAGGGTCGGGTTCGGCAATGATACAACTTGAGTGTCCTGCCTCTCCTTTCCCGGCTCCTGATGTTCTTCCATAATCCTCCTCGGCATGGCATCAAGGGCTTTTTCTGGTGTCCGGATGTTCTATTTCATAACGGTTTCTTTTCTACAATTAAGGTTTTAGTGGTTTTTGGGACGGTGCTGAGATGATGATTAAGCGCGGATCCAAGGTCAGAGTCGTAAAGATGGATACTGCCGGCGGAATGGAAAAGCCCCCTCTTTTCTGCGACAAAGCGGTATCCTCAAACATTTCCGACGAGGTTCGCTGATTATCAGTGCGTTGTGATTGCTTGACTAAAACTTCTTTTTTTACGGTTCGGAAGATAATCGGTATCTTTGCTATATGAAAACAGACAAGGCTCCCTTCGATTCCGGTATTCTCAAGAAAGTCACCGACCTGTTGTATTTCTTGGCTTTTGACTATCTGCTGGCTTCTTTCATCTATGAAAAGGGTCATCCGGTGGCCGCCGGCATCGCCGCCGTCTTTCTGATGGCCATATCCGTGATAACGGTTTTCAGGGACCGCCAGTTCCCAGACATGGCCTTTCCCGAGAGCACGCTGGCGTTTGATGGAACATTGATGATTCTGGCTATCCTGTATATATGTTCCCCTTCCGCAGAAACGAAGAGAGATGGCCAGTTTCTGCCGATCATGGCCCTTGGTTTCGTGGCGTCCTTGCTGGATGTTTTCCGTCTGATCATGCAAGGTGCATTCAAGGACCGGTCATTCGGGACTCTGTTCCATGAGCAACTCCGCCTGCCCGTCTGGGTCGATGTCGTACTCCTGTTCTGGCCGGTCTACAGCGGATTTACGGACGGGTGGAACACTCTTGGCGCTGTCGGCTTTGCGGCCATAGGGCTTCTCGTCCTGGACTTGATCCATAATGTGGTCATCCTGCCATCCGTCATCCGCAAGGAAAAACAAATCTATGCCGATTATATCCGGGACTTGCAGAATGAGAAAACAGCGCTGGCCCGGGTCGATACCGACAAAGCGGCTTTCGACGAAGAAACGAAGGCGTTGCTGGTTGACCGCATCGAGCTGATCGACCGAATCCTGATTGGCAGGATTTCTGGGAATGCCGTTTTCAACCGCCGGACGGACAGAGAAGTCGAGAAGGTCATAGCCGACCGTTCTTCTTTTATCGAAAGCCTTGCCCTGCATTTCTCCTTCAGCCACCCCAGGGCCATCGAGCAGTTGCAGAAGCAAGGGTTGTCCCGGTACGAGATCGGACTATGCTGCCTGTATTTCATGGGCTATAATGGGAAGGAGGTGAAGGACATTTCCGACACCGCCATGATCTACCACGTTAACAGTGCCATCCGGCAGAAACTCGGCCTGAGTGCCAACGACGTCAACCTTTCCACCTATATCCGGGCGCTGTTCGATGCCTGATGAATGCCGTCCACCATAAAAACAACATTATCAATGAGGTGAAGGATGCTTTTGAGAAGTCATATTGATAGAACGAATCAAAACAGGGTCGTGAAGATGGATACTGCCGGCGGAATGGACTGGCAGGCGTATGGTGGCAGATACGAAAAGCCAGCCCCGAAAGGCTGGCTTGCTGTGTAGACCAAACACTCCGAATCTCGAATCTCCGGTTCCTGGAGGGGTTACAGGAAATCCAGGCTTTTTTAGTCAATCTGATGAGCTAAACTAAAAATACAGAGCATTTTTCGATGAGTGAGGGAAATGCTCCACATCAGATCTATGCTTTCTTGCCCATGCCTCCTTGGCAATATATAAAACTCCTTCGCTCTCATTCGCCCAGAAATCCTTTTCCTTTCCCTCGAGAACTCGTTTGAAAAAGTCTACCCCATGAATCATAGCCGTGCAACGAGCATACAAGAATGAATCATCGTGACCAATGTTCTTCTGAGTGAAAGAGTGAATAAAGTAAGGCTTGTTTAACAAGGATAGCAAATCTGCCAATGTGTCCTCGAATCTGAAAATCACGTCGTCCTCTTCTTGAGACAAGCGGATAACAGCTGCGTTGGTTTCAACTTCATATTCGGAAACTGGTCGGCAAAGAGACAGGATTTCCCAGAATAACGGATCTTGCTGGGATTCCGTCAATGTGACTGGATCCGGTCTGCCTCTTCGTTGATAAATAAAAAGAGCCACACCCGCTAAAACCAGGAGGATAATCAAAACAGTTTTGGTAGACATTATTCTCATTGTTGGATTTCACATGCATCTTTGGCAAAGATAAGAAAAAAAAGAAAGCCGGTCAATTTGACTGGCTTTCATTGCTATGTAGACTACCATAACGAATTATCTAACTTTTATGCCTCCTACGCACGTCTGGTGAGGCTTGGGGAGTACTTGGAGCGTCGCGGAATAAGGATTATACTTTGCAATTAAGCATCTATTTCCAAGTGCTGGGCAGCAACGTGGTTGTTGGTTAGATACCTGACAAGGAAGGTCGTTTCGCCATCTATGTCATGAACGCTGTAGAAAACATACCAAACGGTTTGTTTATTGTGTTTAAAGGCAGAGTAAAATAGGTCGGTCCCATAACGCTCGAAATAAGCGGGAGCCCCCTTCCGTACCTTTAGAGGAAGATTTGTCTGAATATCTCTAAACAGTTGCTCCGAATACGCGATGGCCGCATCTTTAAAGCCAAGATACCCTTCATCGTAGAGTACTTGGGCAAGTTCAAGGAATTGATTGACGACTTCTGGAAGAAATAGGACCTTCATAAACTACGCACTTCTCTCTGCCTCTTTCTTCTCAAACATCTGCGTAAGGCCCTCACGAACGCGTTCAATCACGTCATCGACAGTGATGGCACGTGCTAAATCGGCATCCGATGCATTGTTTTGTGCGACAAGTACAAAAGACTCATCGCGGCCACGCTGGATTATAACCCGCTCCGTACGGGCCAAGTCCAGATACTTCTTCATATTGTTGCGGAGTTCCGCCGAACTGATGACAACCATAACACAAGTACATTATAATGTACAAAAGTAGATAGAATAATTGAAAAAACAAAAAAAGAGGACAAATCTTTCGATTTATCCTCTGTAGTAGCGGAGGCTGGACTCGAACCAACGACCTCCGGGTTATGAGCCCGACGAGCTACCGACTGCTCTACTCCGCGGTTTGGGATTGCAAAGGTAAGGAGATTTTTTTAATTCTCCAAATTTTTATGCCAGTTCTATTCCGGCGGCGGCGCACTGGCGGCGCATTTCTTCCGGCCACACGGCCGACTGGATTTCCCCAATGTGGGCTTTCCTGAGAAGGAACATACACAGGCGGGATTGGCCGATACCTCCTCCTATTGTCTGGGGAAGTTTCCCTTCCAGAAGGAGCCTGTGGAAGTAGAGATTCTCTTTCCACAGCTGGTCACGGGCCGATAGTTGACTATGGAGGGTGGGGGCGTCTACCCTTATACCCATTGAGGATATCTCGAAGGCGCTCTCAATGATGGGATTCCAAAGGAGGATGTCTCCGTTGAGGGACCAGTCGTCGTAGTCGGCGGCGCGGCCGTCGTGGGGCTCACCGTTGGATAGCGGCCCGCCTATTCCCATCACAAAAACGGCCCCATACTCACGCGTAACGGCGTTTTCACGCTCCTTTGGACTCATCCCGGGATAGCGCTGGAGAAGCTCCTCCGCGGTAATGAAATAGATATCCTCCGGAAGGATAGGGGTAATCTGGGGGAACTCAACATAGAGTTTATTCTCCGTAACCTTCACGGCTTCATAGATACGGCGGACGGTCTTACGGAGATACTCCTGATTCCTTTCCTGAGGCAGCATCACCTTCTCCCAGTCCCACTGGTCCACATATATTGAATGTATATTGTCAAGGTCTTCGTCCGGGCGCAGGGCATTCATATCCGTATAGATGCCGCGGCCGGGAGCGGTATGTAGTTCTGCCAGTTTGAGCCTTTTCCACTTTGCAAGCGAATGAACCACCTCTGCGGGGGCCTCATTCATGCTTTTCACCGGGAAACGCACCGGGCGCTCCACTCCGTTTAGGTCGTCGTTGAGGCCCTGCCCGGAGAGAACCATCATAGGGGCGGTAACGCGAAGCAGCGCAAGCTGGGCGCTTAGGTTTACCTGGAACATGTCCTTGACGGCTTTGATGGCCTTCTCTGTCTGTTCCACACCGCCAAGGATGTTGCGGTAGTTCTTGGGTATAATGAGCATTATGACAGGAAGTCCAGGATGGAGTTTATATCATTGGCGGGGAAGGCCTTCTGCTCTCCGCTCACAAGATTCTTGAGGTTCACGGTGCCGGCCTCAATTTCAGTTGATCCATTGATTGAGATGAACGGAATGGCCTTTCTATCGGCATAATCAAACTGTTTTTTGAGTTTGGTGGCCTCAGGGTACACCTCAACTGCAACGCCGGCTTCACGAAGAGCCTTTGCAAGAGGCAGGACATAGCGGAGTTCATCGGCCCCCATAACTGCAAAAAGAAGCCTGGTGGACTGCTCCAGGGCGGTAGGGAAGAGTCCGAGGCCCGTTAGGACGTCGTAGATTCGGTCTGCGCCAAAGGAGATGCCAACTCCGGAAAGGTCAGGAAGGCCGAATATTCCGGTGAGGTTGTCGTACCTTCCGCCGCCGCAGATACTGCCGATTTCCCAGTCCTGAGCCTTTACCTCGAAGATTGCGCCGGTGTAGTAATTGAGGCCTCGGGCAAGGGAAAGGTCCATCTCCACGGGCGCTTTTACGCCGGCGGCTTCAATGAGGCCGAAAAGCTCCTCAAGCTCTTCAAGGCCCTTGAGGCCGGTCTCGGAGGCTTCAAAGAGAGCCTTCATGGCGCCGATCTTATCGGCCGAACTGCCCTGGAGGGAAAGGATCTTCTCGATGACGGCAATTCCCGCTGCCGGGATGCATTTTTCGGCCATCTCTTCCTTAACTTTCTCAAGGCCGATCTTATCCAGTTTGTCGATGGCCACGGTGATGTCCACAACCTTGTCCGGGGCTCCGGCAATCTCTGCGATGCCGGTGAGGACCTTGCGGTTGTTGATGTGGATCTTGACGCGCACTCCAAGTTTTCCGAATACGGCGTCTACCATCTGGACCAGTTCCAGTTCATTCACCTGGGAGCGGCTGCCGATAACGTCTACGTCGCACTGGTAAAACTCACGGTAGCGGCCCTTCTGGGGGCGGTCCGCCCTCCAGACGGGCTGAATCTGGAAACGCTTGAACGGGAAGGAAATCTCATTCTGATGCTGGACCACGAAACGTGCGAAAGGCACGGTTAAGTCATACCTGAGGCCCTTTTCCGGAGCAAGTTCCGCTTTTTCACCGCTGTTCTGGATGCGGAAAAGGAGTTTGTCTCCTTCCTCTCCGTACTTTCCAAGAAGGGTGCTGAGGCCCTCCATTGCGGGGGTCTGGATTTCCTGGTAGCCGAAGGTGCGGAAGACACTGCGGATGGTGTCGAAGATGTAATTGCGGCGGGACATATCGGCCTGGCCGAAATCACGGGTGCCTTTGGGTATGGATGGTTTCTGGATGGCCATTTCACAAAAATTTTGACAAAGTTACAATTTTTTGTGTTATCTTTGCAATCCACTCAAGCGAGATTAGCTCAGTTGGTAGAGCGTTGGCTTCCCAAGCCGAAGGTCGCGAGTTCGAGACTCGTATCTCGCTCCATTTCGCCAGCCCTTTGAAAGGCTGGCGTTTTTCTATGCTTCCCGGTGCATCCAGAGGCCCTGGAGTAGTCTACAAGGCTTCTTTATTACCTGTAGGCCGACGGCGACATCCCTGTGTGTGACAGGAAAAACTTGTAGAAGAGGCTCTGGCTGTTGAAGTTAAGGGCCGCTGCTATTTCCTTGACAGACATTCCGGAATACCTCAGGAGACTCTTCGCCTCCAGCACCACAAAACCGTCTATCCACTCCGGCGCAGAGCGCCCGGATACCTTTTTTATAACCTTTGACAGGTATTTTGGAGAGAGGTTGAGCCTGTCGGCATAATAGCCTACACCCCTTTCCTTTACATGGTGCTTTGAAACCAGGGAGATGAAGGATTCGTAGATGGCGTCTTGCCTGGTGTCACTTCCTCCGCTTCCGTCCCTTATCTCAAATGCCGCGGAAACAATGTGGGTGTAAGATGAAAGGAGCGGGACAAGGATGTCTTCCTTGTGCTTCCTTCCGGATCTGAGGATATCCCTTGCCAGCTTGAAATATATCTCTGAAATGGAGCAGTCTTCGTCGGAAAGCACAATGGAAGGGTTTCTGAGCACAGAAGAACTCTTGTGGGAAAAGTTGTCCATGGTCAGTTGAAGTTTCCCCAGTATTTCCCCGGAGATAATAAGGAAATATAGCTTTGTCCCTGCCACCTTGCCCTTGTCATAGTCCGATATGTGGATTATGCTTCCGGGATAAGTGACAAGCACGGATTTATCGTGAAGCTCGTACCCCGTGAGGTTGAGCTCCAGGCGTACGTGGCCGCTTCTCAGGAAAAAGAAAGCGTAGCCGTCCAGCCTCACCGGCGACTTCAGGGCATCCAGGATGTCCTGCTCCTTTTCAAGGCGTTCCCCGCACGCCTCTCCAAGCACTATGTCTGTTCCAAGCGAAAATTCTTTTACCGCTCCTGTCAGCGCCAGCACGCGGGAAATATTAATGTCCAGTACTTTCCTATTCATGGCGTAAAATTAGGAAAATTCTACCAAAATGCCAATTAAGGTTCCTTTTTGGTGCCTGACATCCCCATTTTAGGCAACTTTTTTGCATTATAACGTGCCGAAAAAATGAATGGTAAAATGAAAAGGTTTTCATTATTTGTAGGACTCATGCTCCTCATGACCCAGGTCTCCCTGGCACAGCGTGTCCTCACCCTTGAGGACTGCCGCCGGATGGCAGTGGAGACAAGCCGCCAGCTGGACATGGACAAGGCCGCCGTGGAAATGGCCGGTTATGACAGGAAAACAGCAGTCGCGAACTTCTTCCCTAAGGTTACGGCCGTGGGCGGATACATGTATAACAACAGGGACATTGCACTTGTGAGCGACGACCAGTCGGAGCGGATACGTACCATGGGCTCCACCATAGATGAAAAAATCTGGGACAGGGCCGAACTCGACGCATCTGAGCGCGGCAAGGCTATCCTGGAGGCGCTCAGGACCTCCGGCGCCATGCCCGACATCGCCACTCCGGTGAATGCGATAGGCGAAGAGATAGACGCCGCCCTTCACCCGGACCTCCACAACCTCTTTGGAGGTGCCGTCATTGTTGAGCAGCCCGTTTTTGCCGGCGGCAAGATTGTGAACAGCACAATCATGGCATCAAAGGCCGAAAAACTCGCCGAAAGCCGTTACGAGACCAGCCTCCAGGGGATTGTCACCGATGTGGAGAAGGCCTATTGGCAGATTGTCTCCATCTCCGACAAAGAAAAACTTGCCCGTAGCTACTCCGAACTCCTTCATAAAATGGAGAAGGATGTCATTCGCTCTGAGCAAGCCGGCGTGAGCACAATGTCGGATGTCCTTCAGGTAAAGGTGAAGGTTAATGAGGCCGATCTTCTCCTCAGCAAGGCTTCAAGCGGCCTTGGGCTTGCAAAGATGCTCCTTTGCCAGAAAATCGGCCTTTCTCTTGACACCGAAATCGTGCTTGCCGATGAAACCGCGGACGGCGTCCCGGCTCCGGGTTTTCTCTCCGGGAAAAGCATTGAAGATGTCTACGACTCCCGCCCGGAGATAAGGAGCCTTACCCTTGCTGCCGACATTTATGACAGGAAGGTTAAGATAGCGGCCGCCGACATGATGCCCGTGGTGGCTCTTGTGGGCGCATGCAGCATAACAAACCCCAACTGCTTCAACGGCTTCCAGAATAATTTCCAGGGATGTGCGCTGTCGGCCGGAGTAATGGTGAAAATTCCCATCTGCCATGGCGGAGAAGGCATCTGGAAGGTGAAAAAAGCCAAGGCCGAAGCCCGGCAGTACCGTGACCGCCTCTCCGAGACCAAGGAACTCATCGCCCTGCAGGTGGCCCGTCAGAGGGTCATCGTTCAGGAAGCGAAGGAAAAACTCACTATGACGGAGAGCGCCGTCGAGGTGGCCGAAGAAAACCTTAGGCGGGCCAACATAGGCTTCGAGGCCGGTGTGGTGACAACCTCCACCGTGCTTGGAGCGCATACCGCGTGGCTCAGCGCCCACAGCGACTGGATAGATGCCGGAGCGGAACTCCAGTCGGCGGTGTCGGAGCTGAGGAGCGTGGAAGGATACGACAATTTGGAAAAACTTCTTTAGAATGAAACAAGAAAAAAGCAATTACAATATCCTCATCGGCATAACTGCCCTTGTGGTGATAGTTCTCACAGTTTCAGTGGTGGGATATGTGGTCTCCAAGCCCAAGCCCTACGTAATCCAGGGTGAGGCCGAGGCTACGGAATATCGCGTGTCCGGAAAGGTCCCGGGCCGAATAGAGGAATTCCGCGCCGAGGAAGGCTCTACGGTGCAGAAAGGCGACACCCTTGTCGTTATAGATTCCCCTGAAATACGCTCCAAGATAGCCGAGGCAGCTGCGGCGAAGGCCGCCGCTACCGCCCAGAAGGACAAGGCGTACAACGGAGCCCGCAGCGAGCAGATCACCGGAGCCTATGAAATGTACCAGAAGGCCAAGGTCGGGGAGCAGGTGATGCGGAAATCCTACGAGAGGATAAAGAGCCTCCACGACGAAAAGGTTGTCTCTGACCAGAAATACGACGAGGTCCTGGCCCAGTACCAGGCTGCAAAGGCAACTACGCGTGCTGCCAGAAGCCAGTGGGAAATGGCCGTAAAGGGAGCCCGCCAGGAGGATAAGGATGCTGCCGTGGCACTTGTGGAAAGGGCGAACGCCGCCGTGGAACTTGTGAATTCGTATCTGGACGAAATTCGCCTTACATCCCCATGTGACGGGGTTGTGGCAAGCATTTATCCCAAAGTTGGCGAACTTGTGGGACAGGGTTCTCCTATTATGACCATAGAGGATCTCTCGGACATGTGGTTTACATTCAATATCCGCGAAGACCGCCTTCACGGCATGCAGAGCGGAGACCGCATAGACCTTACTATCCCGGCACTTGACGACAGGCGGATATCGGCCACGGTCTATTATATTTCGGCCAGGGAGTCTTATGCTACCTGGAAGGCTACACGCGAAACCGGCGAGTTTGATACGCGTACTTTTGAAGTCCGGGCCCGTCCGGATTATCAGATACCGGGGCTCCGTCCGGGGATGAGCGCCATAATGACAGTTGAATCTGGAAAATGACAGGAAAGTTTGTCAAAGTGCTCCGACGGGAGTTTCTCATTATCCTTAAACGGCCGGTGTATATCCTATCGTCCGTCGGGGTGCTAATTGTGAATGCGGCGTTCTACACGACGTTCATGAAGGACGGCCTCCCGCATGATCTTCCCATAGGGGTGGTGGACCTTGACAACAGCTCTACTTCCCGGATGTTTGCAAGGGAGCTTGACGCCACCCAGCTTGGAAAGACCGTGTGGTATGATGACCTCCATCTTGCCAGGGAACACATGGAAACGGGAAAAATAACCTCGTACATCGTTATCCCCGAGGGGTTCAATTCCGATGTCCAGTCTTTCCGGCAACCCCATATCGGCTACTATGTGAACTCCCTTTATTTTGTTGGAGGGGCCCTGGCATACAAGGATATCCTTACCATGGTAAACCTCACAAACGGGGCGGTCCAAAGGGAGGTGATGCGCCTTAAAGGAATGAACGAGCGGGAGATAATGGGCAAAATCCAGCCGATAGTGCTGGACCAACACCAGATAGGGAATCCGGCCGTGAATTACGGCGTTTACCTTAACGGTGTGCTTCTTCCCGGTATCCTTGAGATGATAGTCATCCTGATTACGATATATGCCGTGGGGTCAGAGCTTAAGTATGGAACATCTAAGCATCTCCTTAAAACGGCAGGCGACTCGATGGTGACGGCGCTGGTGGGAAAACTGGTGCCATACAACATCATTTTTACGGTGCTTGGAATAACCCTGGAGATGCTGCTTTTCCAGTGGCTGAAATATCCGGTAAAGGGAAGTATCTTCTGGATGTTCCTGGATATCCTTCTCCTTGTAAGCGCATCGGAGGCCATGGGGCTTTTCATAGTGGAACTGTTCCCGGTCCTGAGGCTTGCCATAAGTGTGGGCGCCATTATCAGTGTGCTGGGATTCTCGCTGGCAGGGTTCTCTCTCCCCGTTGAGGCGATGCCCCCGTATGTTCAGGGCTTCAGTGCCATTTTCCCGCTAAGGCACTATTACCTTTTCCATGTCCAGGAGACAATCTGGGGCAGCGGATTCGCCGGTTGGTGGAAGGAGGCGGTGCATCTTCTGCTTTTCCTGTTCCTGCCTTTCACGCTTATAGGGAGGCTGGGCCACGCATATAAATATCAGGATTATGAAAGGAATTAGTTACCTTGGTACCTGGGTAAGGAACTGGTACAGCATATTTGTGAACGAACTCCGGCTCATCTTCTCGGATTCCGGCGTAATGGTCATTTTCTTTGTGGGCGGCCTGCTCTATCCTGTCCTCTACAACCTTATCTACATGAACGGTACCGTTGACGAAATGGACGTTGCCGTAGTGGACAATTCGGGCGGGGCCTACAGCCGCCGGTTTATCCGGAAAGTGGATGCCACAAGGGAGTGTAACATCCTCATCTACTGCGCATCCATGGAAGAGGCCAAGGCCCTGATGCAAAAGGGGACTGTCCACGGGATAATCTATGTTCCAGAGGATTTCGACAGCCGTCTGGTACGCGGGGAGCAGGGCGTCATATCCACTTATGCCGACATGTCCAGTTTCCTCTACTACAAATGCCTCACCATGGGGACAAACCTCACGATGCTGGATGAAATGCACCAGATCCAGCTTGAAAGATACACTGCGTCCGGGATGGATGCGCAGGCGGCCTGGCAGGCCGTTCAGCCGGTGCTATCTGACGAAAGCCTGCCGTACAACAAGCCTTTCTCCTATACAATCTTCTTCATTTCGGCCGCACTCCTTCTTGTGATTCAGCAGACAATGTTCTACGGGGAGTCGCTCCTTGCCGGAACGCTCAGGGAACAGAATCGCAGTTTTGCCTCAATGCCGGGGAAACTGCAGGGGCTGGGTATAGGCCGTGTGCTTCTTGGAAGGGGCGCGGCATACTTTTCCATATACATGGTTACGGGGACGCTCATCGCGCTTCTAATTCCATGGCTGTTCCGACTTCCTCAACGCGGAGAATGGACGGACATAATGGTTCTCCTGTTGTTCTTTGTCATTGACTGCATTTTCTTCACCTTCACGTGGTCGTCACTTATCACAAGGAGGGAAACCGTGTTTGTGCTGTTTCTCAGCGTGTCTCCTATATGTCTTTTCCTCACGGGATTCTCATGGCCGCAGACATCCATACCTGAGTTCTGGAGGTATGTAAGCTATATTTTCCCCTCCACTTTCGGGTGCCGCGCCTTCATAAACCTCAATACGGCCGGAGGCTCCCTTGCCCTCATTGCTCCTGAAATAAGGGCCATGACAATCCAGACGGCCGTGTACTATGTCCTTTCAAGCGTTTCCGTGTTCATTGAAAACAAGGTAATTGAGAACAAGGAAAAAATTGACAGGCTCAAGGATAAGGCATTGGAACTCCGTGGAATAGACCCCGACGAAGCCCGTAAAGTCATAGCTGGAAAGTAAAGGAAAGCGGTTTTCTTTAAGAAAAGTTTTGTTTTCTTTTGCGTTTCGAGGGTACTGAGCGTACACGTTTTGGGGCGTTTTTGTGTATGGCAAGTACCCGCTGGTACTGATCGTACACGTTTTGGGCTGTTTTTGTGTATGGCGAGTACCCTGCTGGGATTATTTTGCCAACCTGAAGATTCCATCCCTGTCCCATTCCCGGGCATAGCGGATGGCAAGGTCTTCCACGTATTTCCAGTACTGAGGGCCGTGGGCGTAAAGCTCTACGCCGCGGCGGATATCGGCCTGGATTTGGGACTCATATTCCTGCTTCAGGGCTACTGAAATGCTCTTTTCCCCGCAGGTGAAGGTGGCTTCGGCGCGGGGCGGGGCAGAGCTTTCCGCTACCTTTATGAGCCCGTGGCCAAGGGTGGAGCCGGTGCTGGCCTGAAGGCCGTCAAGGAGGCAGCTCACTGGGGGAACGCTACCGGTGTATGCAACAATGCCGATATGCCCCGTGAGGCCATCGGCATTAAAAATATCTTTAACGTAAAGGCCCATCTTGACACCCAGCATTGAATATATGCCGATGTGCCCGTGGAACCTGTTGACAAGCTCTACAAGCTGCCTTTCCCTCTCATCTACCACTTTTCAATGGCTTTGAGAAGGAAGTAGCCGCCTACGATCTGGATGGCTATTCCGGGCCAGCCGATGCGCACGTCCTGAAGGGCATAGAAGAAGTCTCCGGTCATGATGAACTCGAAGGTCATGCCGATGATCTGGTAGGAAAGCACTGCAAGGGCGACGGACCATATTGAGAAGCGCATTTTGCGGGCAATTACGGCTGCTGCAACGGCGAGGGTGATGCTCTTCACAAGTATTGCGGGCAGGGATGCCACGGGCGGCATTCCAAACAGGGCGCAGTTCACAAGAGGGGAGAGAACCGCAGTGAGAAGGCCCACTTTCCAGCCGCATTTATAAGCGCCGATAAGCGTGAAAAAGTAAATGGGAAGCAGCATAAGGCCGCCGTTAGGGATAAGATGGCAAAGTTGAGGAATGGCTATATTGCCGATGATAAAAATCCCTGCAGCCAGGTATGTCCTTAGTGAAGCAAAGCCGTACTTACTGTGCTGTAATGCTATAGATGTCATAGTTTCTGTGGTTTTCAGTGCAAAAATAGCAAATTATTGCTAACTTTGCAACTGACTAAAACCAACCTATTATGACGCAGAGAAAAAAGCGTTGGGGAGACAGGTGGGACGCATATCGTCTCCGCGGCCTGGACCCCGTACACGTGATGATGCCTTATCTATTTGGCGAAAGAACTGCCAACGAGGCAGTTTTAGGAGAGACTTTTGACCTTACTGAGGTTGATAAGTACCTTGCAGAGAAAAACGCTCAGAACCCGGAATTCAAATACACCTGGTTCCATTTCATAACCGCAGCAGTTGCCAAGACCATCTATCTGAGGCCCAAGATGAATTATTTCATCGCAGGTGGGCATTACTATGAGCGTGACTCAATCCAGGTGGCTTTCAACATGAAGAGAAAGTTTGCCGATGAAGCGGAGGAAGCTATGGCAAAGTTCGTTCTCCGCGAAGACGGCGAATCCCCCCTGGAGCAGGTCCATACCTATGTTCATAAGATGGTTACCAAGGTTCGCGGAGAAAACAAGGCCGTGGGCGTAGATGATCTTCTTAAGATTATAAGCCACCTGCCGCGTTTTGCCTGGCGCATAATGGCCTGGAGCCTCAGGAAGATGGAATATTACGGAATCTACCCCAAGGCCCTGGCCGATGACGATCCCACTTATTCCAGCGCATACCTCACCAACCTCGGATCCATAAAGATGAATGCCGATTACCACCATCTTTTCAACTGCGGTACGGTGTCCTTCTTTGTGACCATCGGCGAGGTAAATAAGATTCCCTATTACCTTGAAGACGGTACCTATGAGCTCAGGAACTCCATAAAGCTTGGTCTTACAATTGATGAGCGCATCGCGGACGGCTATTATTTTGCAAAGACTCTGCGTCTTATCCGCAAGATCTTCCAGAATCCGGAGCTCCTTGACCTTCCGGCAGCAACTCCTATTGAAATAGATTAACCCCTATGAAATATCAGATTGATAACATTTCCGCTCCGTGGATGGAAAGCTACGGTGGCGTGAACCCGCATCTTGACTATTCAGAGAAAACAATATCGGAGGCAGTCCTGGAAACTGCCGCCAGGGAAAAGGATTTCCCGGCCCTCACATTCATGGGCAAGGCCACAAGCTACACCCGCCTTGCGCAGGAGATTGACAAGGTTGCACGCAGCTTCTGGGCATTCGGTGTCCGTCCCGGCAACCGTGTCCTGGTTTGCCTTCCCAATGTGCCCCAGGCGGTTTTCTGCCTCTATGGCCTCAACAGGATAGGCGCCATTCCTACAATGGTGCATCCTCTGTCGGCCGTAAGTGAGCTCACCTTCTATATGAACGAGGCCGGCTGCGACATTGTCGTAACCCTGGATCAGTTCTATGCCAAGTTCCTGGAGGTGAAAAGGCAGCGCCAGGTGAAAAAGGTCATCGTGTGCCGCGTGTCGGATGAGCTCCCGTTCCCCCTTAATATCGGCCAGAAACTCCTTACGGAAAGGAAGTTCCCCAAACTCCAGGATGAGGATATCGCGTGGCATGCTTTCATTGCGATGGGCAGCTGCGTGACAGGAGGGTATGTGGCAAAGAAGGATTACCGCTCCGAGGCTGTGGTCCTCTTCTCCGGTGGCACCACAGGCACCACCAAGGGCATCATGCTCAGTGACCTTAACTTCAACGCCCTGGCCTGGCAAACCGCCAACATGGCCCAGGAGGAGGTCCACCACTCCAAGATGCTGGCCGCAATGCCGGTGTTCCATGGGTTCGGCCTTGGCGTGTGCATCCACACTATGCAGTTTATCGGCGGCACATCCATCCTTGTGCCCCGCTTCAACGTGAAGAGCTATGCAAAGCTCATCCGTAAGACCCAGCCCAACTTCATTGCCGGCGTGCCCACCCTCTTTGAGGCAATTACGCGCAACCGCTATCTTGACGGGGCCGATCTAAGCTGCCTGAGGGGCGTTTTCTCCGGCGGAGACTCCCTTACGATAGAGCTCAAGAAGAAGTTTGACGCCTTCCTTAAGGACCATAACGCCCGCGTACGTGTACGCGAAGGATATGGTACCACTGAATGCGTCACCGCCTGCTGCCTTACTCCCCACGACAAAGAGAAGGAAGGCTCCATCGGCATTCCTTTCCCGGATACCTATTTCAAGATCTGCAAGCCCGGCACTACGGAGGAAGTCCCCTATGGAGAGGAGGGCGAAATCTGCCTCACCGGTCCTTCGATGATGCTTGGTTACATCGGCCATGAGGAAGAGAACAGGCAGACTATGCAGGAGCACCCGGACGGCCACGTGTGGCTCCACACCGGAGACCTTGGCAAGATGGATGAGGAAGGTTTTGTGTACTTCCGTCAGCGCATCAAGAGGATGATAGTGACAAGCGGATACAACGTGTATCCTTCTCAGCTTGAGAACATAATCGAAGGCCATCCCGCCGTCCAGCGCAGCTGCGTGATTGGCGTGAAAGACGCCCTCAAGATGCAGAGGGTGAAGGCTTTCATCGTTCTGAAGGACGGCTACACTCCTTCTGCAGAAATGGAAGAAGAGCTCCGTGCATACTGCAAGAAGCATATCGCAAAATACGCTCTCCCTTCAGAGTTTGAGTTCCGCGATTCCCTTCCCACCACCCTTGTGGGCAAGGTGGCCTACACCAAGCTTGAGGCCGAAGAAGCCGCCAAAGCGGTCTGAGTCACGTTTCAGCCCCATTTCATGACCAAGATCGTCTGACGCGACGAACAAAGTCACAAAACGGCATTGAAACGTGACTAAGATGGTGGATTAGGGCGTGGATGGAAGTTATTTAATTGCCATAATCTGCAGATATTCCCCGGTGAGGCCGCCCTGGCCGTTCTGGGAATCGGCAATGAGGAGGAGCGCCTGGCGGCCGCCGGAAAGTTTGGGACCAAGGCACATTCCTTCATAATTGGCAAGGTTGAGGGCCGATGTAACAATGCGGGTCACAAGCTTTTTCTCAAGGATACCGCCCTTGTCGTTGAGGGGATCCACAACGTAGAGAGTGCTGAGAGTGAATGCTCCCAGCGCTTTTTCTATGATGCTTCCGCCGGGGACCAGAACCTCCCTCTCAAGCATGATGATGCGCCCGTCTTCAAGGACGGTCATAGCAGAAAGGCCGTGGACATAGGCCTGGGCCGATGAAATCTGCTCATCAGTAGCCAGCGGCTGACCCATCATATAGAGGTACCGGGCATCGGGATCAGTGCCTGAAAAGCGCTGGAGCCTTATGATGCTTTTGTGAAGGCCTTCTTCCTGGAGGGACTTCTCAGTGGCGGCCCAGAAATAGCCGCGGTCTGCGTCATATGCCAGGGCCTCGAAGCCGGCGTTGGGCTGGATGGCCTTAAGGTCTTCAGGGACTTCCATGGCGCGCCCGGTGGGTTCCCCCTCTACGGTGTATTCACGCACGGACTGGTCACCTTCAGCGCTCACATAGAGAGTGTTGGATGAAGGAACGTAAACTATGTCTTCGTTGTCCTTGCCGCCAGCCTTCCCGGCATTACCGGGGACTTCCTTGGCCTGGATGGTGCCCACAACGCCCGCATTGTCAATGGGGATGTTGAAAAGGTGGATGCCGCCGCCGGTGCTTTTATCGTGCACAAGGGCGTATACGTCGTCTTTCACGTGGGTGATGCCGGAATATTCACCGGAAGCAACGGGCATGCGGTGCTGACGGAGGTATTCGGCCTTTATATCGGCCTGAGGGGCCGATTCCTCATACTTCAGAGGCTCAAAGCTGCCGTCCTTTTCCAGCCTTGCCGTCCAGAGAGAGCCGTCGTCCATCTGGATGAAGGCCACCATAGGGTATGTGTCCTCGTTTGCGAGGGTATCTTTGATCTGGACCTTGCCGGAGACGCCCTCCAGGCTCTTTGCAAGGAGGACAGGCTTATTGTCAAGCGAGTGAAGCTCCAAAGCCGTAGCTTTGTGCTTTGACGGCACCTTGAACTCAAGGTTCACTTCATTGACGCCGTCGTCATCGGCCTTTGACTGCCCAGCCGATACCCCGCAACTCCACAAGGAGAGCCACGCCAGGAGCAGCCCAATGACTTTTGTGCTCATCAGCCTTCTGCGTCTTCTTTGAGGGCCTTCTGGTAGCATTCGCGGCAGAGGGGCTCATAGGTATCCTTCTCTCCCAGGACCACCAGTTTCTTGGAGGCAGATAAACGGTGGGAGTGGTTTGCAAGCGCCCCGCACCTTACGCAGATTGCATGCACCTTCTGGACATCCTCCGCGATGGCCATAAGGCCGGGCATGGGGCCGAAAGGCTTGTCCATGAAGTCAGTATCCAGGCCTGCGATTATCACGCGTACGCCGCGTTTGTTGGCCAGTTCCTGGACTACTTCTATGATGTTTTCATCGAAGAACTGGGCCTCGTCAATGCCCACAACCTGAACGTCAGGCTCTATCTGGAGCATCCTGGACGGGGATTTGATGGGCGTGCAGGAAATGCTGTGGGAGTCATGGGACACCACGTCAAGGTCTGAGTAACGCTTATCTATGGTAGGTTTGAAAGTGGCTATCTTCTGCTTTGCAAACTGTGCCCTTTTGAGCCTTCTGATGAGCTCTTCCGTCTTACCTGAGAACATGGACCCGCAAATAACCTCAATGCAGCCCGATTTTTTTGCATTTTCCAAAAACATTTCCGTAACTTTGTTAGTGTTGACTTATGCAAAGTTAGTCAATTATGGAGAAAAGTCAAACAGGAAAACTGTACATAGTTCCAACTCCGGTCGGGAATCTGGAAGATTTTACCTTCAGGGCCGTCAAAGTCCTTAAGGAGGCCGATCTAATATTGGCGGAAGACACCCGCACAACCTCCGTGCTCCTCAAGCACTATGACATCCATGTCCCTTGCCAGAGCCACCACAAGTGGAATGAACACCAGACCGTGGAGGCCGTCAAGGAACGCATCCTGGGCGGGCTCAACGTAGCACTTGTCTCAGATGCCGGCACCCCCGGAATATCAGACCCCGGATTCCTCCTTGCCCGCGCCTGCGCAGAAGCGGGAATTGAGGTCCAGACACTCCCAGGGCCCACTGCCTGCATCCCTGCCATAGTGTCTTCCGGCCTTCCCTGCGACCGCTTTGCCTTTGAGGGGTTCCTTCCACAGAAAAAGGGCCGCCAAACGCATCTGCAGGCGCTTTCCACAGAATCGAGGACTATGATTTTCTACGAATCTCCATACAGGCTTGTGAAAACTCTGGAGCAGTTCGGGGAGTATTTCGGCCCGGACCGTCAGTGCTCCGTTGCCCGTGAAATCTCCAAGATGTTCGAGGAGCACCGTCGCGGCACCCTTCAGGAGGTTGCCGCATGGTACCGTGAACATGAGCCAAAGGGAGAGATTGTGATTGTTGTCGCCGGCGCAGTGCCGGAAAAGTTATCTAAAAAGAAGCGCTATGGAAGAGGGGAAGATGAAACGGAAACCGCTTAGTGCAAGTTTCGTCACCGGGGCAATCGCCCTTGTCTTTCTTATTATAGGTTATGAGGTGGCCGTGTTCATCCACAAGGCCGCCGTTACCCGCATTGAGGCCAACCGTGACCATCCGGACACCGTGTATGTGTACGTGAATGAGACCCCCGGTCAAGCCGGGGGTGACGAAAACATTTCCGTCATGCCCGGCCCCGACCGGGCATCTCATACCATAATGAGAAAGAACGCCAGGCACAGTCCGGTTGTGGAGGCGGTGAGGGCCCGGTCCCGCCGGGTGGAGAGTTTCCGCTTCAACCCCAACACCGTGAGCGTTGAAGACCTCCAGCGGCTTGGTTTCAGTGAGAAGCAGGCCCAGTCCATTGATAATTATAGGCAGAAGGGTGGCCGGTTCCGCCGCAAGGAGGACTTTGCAAAATCCTATGTGGTGGCAGATTCCGTCTATGACCGCCTTGAGCCATATATCGTCATCCCAAAACTGGACATCAACAAAGCCGATAGCACTGCGCTTTTGGACCTTCCCGGTATCGGCCCTTATTTTGCCGGCAAGATAGTGAGTTACCGCACTAGCCTCCGCGGCTATTCCGCCCCGGAGCAGCTTATGGAAATCTATCACTTTGACCGTGAGAAGTATGACGGCCTGAAAGACCTTATAACCTGCTCCGCCCCAGAGCCTTACCCTATCTGGACCCTTTCAGAGGATGAACTGTCAAAGCATCCTCACATTTCCCGTGCCGAGGCCCATTCCATTGTCATTTACAGGGAACACCACACCCCCTCCGAATGCACTTTCAAAGGGTTAAGGAAAGCCGGCACGCTCTCTGAGGAGCACGCCGGCAGACTATCCCTATGCAAACTGCAATCTGCCGCTGCCGCCACGCCCTAATCCACCATCTTAGTCTCATTTAAAGGCCATTTTGTGACTTTGTTCGTCGCCTCAGACAATCTTAGTCATGAAATGGGCTCAAAACGTGACTTAGATCGGTTCCATAGACAATCTTAGTCACGAATAGCGGGCTAAACGTGACTAAGACCGTTATAAAGGGCAGAGGCAAGGGCCGGGTAGGGGATTAGAGCGGCTTGATGCCATAATCCTTTGACCGAATGGCCTGTGAGATGGTGAGTTCTGAAAGATACAGCGCCTGGGATAGCTGCAGCGGCGTGAAGCCAAGCCTTTCGTTAAGACTTACGGCCACGCGGCACTTTTCCTCCCTTGAGAGAGTCTTGAACAGCCGTCCGGGATATTCATTTCGCAGCTCCGTGTTGGCAATGTCACGGATTTCATTCATTGAGAAAACAACTTCCTCATCAAGTGCCCTTGCAATGACTACCGCTGTCTCATATTCTTTCACAAGACGGGTATGGAAGTCTTTTGCCGATTCAAACAGCCTCATAACTTCCTCTACCTTGACAAAGCATTTAGGGAGGATCCCCAGTTCCGGATGGATTTCCCAATCTGGCGGCAATACCTCTTTTGATCCGATCAGCGCACGGACCTTAGCCTGGGACAGGGAAGACACCTTATCCCCGCGGATAATATCTGCCAATTGGTTGAAATACAGGTAGCCGCTGCCCCATTTATGACCTCCCGGGCCGCAAAAATCCTTCTCATACGGGTTCCTGACGGTATAGAGGACCTGGTCTTTTAAATCTTTGTCATTCAGGATTGGTTTTAGTATGCAGCCATAGTCTTCCGGAAGTGGCGGAAGACCATTTTTTATCATCTGCTCAGAAATCCTTCTCTTTTGGAACGAAAAGACCTGCATACACTGCTCACCCGTCCCGCGAAGGACGTCGTGGATGTGGTTTGGCATAAGGTCAAAAGCAAACACGTCTACCCCAAACTTCAGAGTGGAAAGCGCTATTCCAGCCATCCCCAGTCTGTAATCCTCATCTGTGGTGAAAAGATTACGGTCCTCAAGGCGGTCAAAGCACAGGTGATAACAGCCAAAGGGCATATTCTTATATTCTTCTTTTGTAATTCTGTTCATAATTTGGTCAATTGAAGTGTTAAAGCGCAATCTTAGTCATGAAAACGCTGCAAAATGTGACTTTGATGGTCAGTGAAGACAATCTTAGTCAAGAAAACGCCTCAAAACGTGACTAAGACTTTTGCGGGAAGCAATCTTAGTCATGAAATAGGGCCAAAACGTGACTTAGACCGGAGCAAACAGCGGTTTTGATCACGAATGGTGAAATCAAATGTGTAGGGAAACAATCTTAGTCACGAATAGCAGGCTAAACGTGACTAAGATTGTAGAACAGATATAAAAGGAGAATTAATCCTGGACCTTCACAAGGGCCTCGCGGATTTTGGCTTCAATTTCCTCTGCGAGTTCAGGGTTGTCCAGCATGAGGTTCTTGACGGCTTCACGGCCCTGGGCAAGTTTGGAGTCATTGTAGCTGAACCAGGAACCGGACTTCTGGATGATGCCAAGCTCCACGCCAAGGTCTACGATTTCTCCGCTGCGGGAGATGCCTTCACCAAAAACTATGTCGAATTCTGCCTTGCGGAAAGGCGGGGCCATCTTGTTCTTTACCACCTTTACCTTCACGTGGTTTCCAAGGGCGTCGTCTCCGTCCTTGATCTGGGTGGTGCGGCGGATGTCCAGGCGCACGGAAGCATAGAATTTGAGGGCGTTGCCGCCGGTGGTGGTTTCAGGATTGCCGAACATGATGCCGATTTTCTCACGAAGCTGGTTGATGAAAATGCAGCATGTGCCGGTTTTGGAGATGTTTGCGGTGAGTTTGCGGAGAGCCTGCGACATGAGGCGGGCCTGGAGGCCAACTTTATTGTCTCCCATCTCTCCCTCGATCTCTGCGCGGGGCGTGAGGGCCGCTACGGAGTCAATGACCACGATGTCTACTGCGCCGCTGCGGATAAGGTTGTCTGCAATCTCAAGGGCCTGCTCTCCGTTATCCGGCTGTGAAATGAGGAGAGTGTCCAGATTTACGCCAAGGGACTTTGCATATGTGCGGTCAAAGGCATGCTCTGCGTCAATGATGGCAGCGATGCCGCCATTTTTCTGTGCCTGTGCGATTGCGTGGATGGCCAGCGTGGTTTTACCGGAAGACTCCGGGCCGTAGATTTCCACAATCCTGCCTTTTGGATAACCACCGATTCCAAGGGCGTGGTCCAGGGCTATTGAGCCGCTGGGGATAACCTGGGAGGCGTCCCATTCAGGCTGGTCTCCCAGCTTCATGATGGTACCCTTGCCGTAGTCTTTCTCAATTTTGTCAATTGTTGCCTGAAGCGCCTTCAGTTTGGCTGCATTCATCTGGGCTCCGTCTGCTTCTTTTGCCATTTCTTTACTAAATTAATTGTTAGCGGTTATCCTGCATCCGCATTTACAAAGATAGGAAAAACTCCGCTAATACCAAATCTTTTCTGAGTGCAAAATTAGCCCCTTCTTGCGCCAAACCATTGCACAATGATGAAAAATACAATAAAATGTGTAATTTTGTGGTATGAAAGAACGTCTGCTGGGGAAAACGCCCGAAGAACTTAAACAGATAGCCCTCCAGGCTGGCCTTCCGGCATTTGCCGGGAAGCAGATTGCGCGTTGGCTATACGTGAGCCGCGTACGCACCATCGCAGAGATGACAAATCTCTCCAAGGCCGGCCGTGAAGCCCTTGAGGCCATTGCAGAGGTTGGGCTGCAGGACCCCATAGACGTTCAGGTATCGGCCGATGGAACAAAGAAGTACCTGTTCCCGGTGAGATGCCCGGTCGGTGCCGGGCATGACGGAGTAGCGGCGCGTGTGGAAGAGTCCTGCGTTGAAGCCGTGATGATCCCTGACGCAGACCGCAAAACCCTCTGTGTGAGTTCCCAGGCAGGCTGCAAGATGGGCTGCAAGTTCTGCATGACCGGCCGTCAGGGCTTCCACGGAAACCTCAGCGCCGCCGATATCCTGTCCCAGTACTTCGCCATCCAGGAGGCAGGGGAGCTCACAAACACCGTCTTCATGGGTATGGGAGAGCCCCTTGACAACTGGGATGAGGTAAAAAGGGTTATCACCGTCCTTACGGCCGATTGGGGCCTAGCCTGGAGTCCCAAGCGCATCACGCTGAGCACCATCGGCGTCATTCCAAACCTGAGGAAATTCCTGGACGAGTGTAAGTGCCACCTTGCCGTGAGCCTTCACAACCCCTTCCCTGAGGAGCGCCTTGAGATGATGCCCGTCCAGAAGGCCTGGACAGCTTCGGAGGTTATCCGCCTAATAAAAACCTACGATTTCACCGGACAGCGCCGCGTGAGTTTTGAATACACCGTCTTTGAAGGCTGGAACAACTCTCCCCGCCATGCAGAGGCCCTGGTAAGGCTCTTGCGGGGTCTTGAGTGCCGCGTGAATCTTATCCGCTTCCATCGTATCCCGGATTTCCCGTACGGCCCGGCATCGGCCCGTGCAATGGAGGAGTTCCGCGACATGCTCACGGAGGGCGGCCTAACCGCAACCATCCGTGCCTCCAGGGGAGAGGACATCTTTGCGGCCTGCGGCCTTCTTGCCGGAAAACACAACAACGGATGAAAAAGCTTCTTTTCATATTGGTATCGGCCTTTGCCGCTGTCCTCACGGCGGCGGCTCAGGAACTGCCTGTCACGGAACCGTCGTCTTCAACTTTCGGCCTCAGTCCCTCCGACGAAGCCTTTGTTAAGCAGATGCGCCACCGTATGGATTCTATCCGGAAGCACAGGCCCACCGTGGCCCTGGTCCTTTCCGGCGGCGGGGCAAAGGGTGCGGCAACCATCGGCGCCCTCCAGTATATGAAGAAGTACGATTTCCCCATTGATATGGTTGCCGGAACCAGTGTGGGCGGTCTTATCGGCGGCCTTTATGCCCTTGGATACACACCCAGTGAACTGGAAACTCTCATCCGCACCACAGACTGGGACATGGCCATGTCAGATAAGGTGGACAAGTCATACATCCCTTATTCAAGGCTGCGCTATAAGGAGAAATACCTGCTCTCCATACCGTTCTATTATAAGTCCGACGACTACCGCCGTTTCATAACCGGAGACGCCTCCCTCAGCGACGGTCTTCCCCGAAAATTCGACATAGGCGCTACTACCGATGAGGTCAAGAATAACCTCCTCGGCAGCCTTCCTTCCGGATTTGTCTACGGCCAGAACGTAAATCAGATATTCACTTCCAGGACGGTTGGCTACAGCGATTCCCTGGACTTTGCCAAGCTCCCCATACCCTTTGTTAGCGTTGCTACGGACATGGTTTCAAGCAGGGCAAAAATCTGGCACAGCGGCTCCATAAACACAGCCCTCCGCTCCACCATGTCCATCCCCGGACTCTTTGTGCCGGTTCGCACGGATGGGATGATCCTTGTGGACGGCGGCATGCGCAACAACTATCCCGCCAACCTTGTGAAGAGGATGGGGGCCGATATTATCATCGGCATAGACCTTGCCGGCGCCAGCCCTTCCGCCGAGCAGATCCAGAACCTTGGGGATATCCTGATGCAGAGTATGGACCTCTTCTCCAACGACGCCAGGGAATATAGCCTGCCCCTCTTCGATGTCTCCATACGTCCGGACCTTACGGGCTACAATATGCTCAGCTTCAATGAAGAGGCTGTTGATGCCATGTACTGGATGGGCTTCAAGGCTGCCGCTGAGAAAACCCGCCAGCTGGATTCCCTGCGCCGTGTCCTGGGGAAGTCACATTTCACGCTGCAGGCCCCTCACGCCGTTGATATAGAGCATAATCCCGTGGTCATCGAGGCCATAGACATAGTGGGCGTGTCTTCAAAGGAGGCCGATTACATCCGCTCCCGCATGTACATAAAGCCCGGCTCGATAGTGAACAAGAGGGTCATCGAGGAGGATGTGGCAAAGATATTCGGCCGCGGCGCTTATGATTATGTGAACTATGAACTCCGCGGCACCCAGGAGCCCTACAGGTTGAGGATCATCTGCAAGAGAGGCCCCATGCATCAGTTCGGCCTTGGCGTAAGGCTGGATTCCCAGGAGCTTGTGAGCATACTCCTCAATGTGGGTCTCAATACCAACGCCATGAGCGGCCACTCCCTGGATTTCACGGCCAGGATAAGCACCAGCCCGTACGCTGAGCTTCATTACGCGTACAATGCCCCCATCTTTGCTACCTTCAACGCCAGGGCGTTTGTGCGTTACACCAACAGCAACCGCTTCCTCTCCGGCAGCGACCGCTTCAATATTTCCTTCATCCAGGGCACCCAGGAGCTGTATATGTCCAATATGCGCTGGTCAAACCTGGACGTGAAACTGGGCTTCCAGAACCAGTTCCACAAGGTCCTCAACGTGCTCTCTAGCGGGACTCAGGGAGACTATCAGTATCCGGTGGAACTGAAGGATTACCCCGGTGCATTCCTCACAGGCCGTGTTGAAACCCTTGACAATACCTATTTCCCAACCAAGGGCGTGTCGGCCGGATTCAGGGGAGACCTCTTTACGCGCGTCATCTATGAAGGAGAACCGGCCCTGTTCGGTGTTATGGCCGCAGATTTCACTGTTCCTGTGTCCTTTGGCCGATTTGCCCTCATACCCCAGGGAAGCATGCGCTTCCTCTTTGGAGACGACATCCCCATCCAGTACGCTAACGTGATAGGCGGTGATATGTGGGGCCGATACGTAGACCAGCAGATCCCCTTCGTGGGCCTGGGTAATTCCGCGTTCCGCCGCAACTGCCTGGCTATTGCCCGCCTGGACGCCCGTGTGCGCGTAGGTAACAACCATTACTTTACGCTTATGGGCAACGTGGGCTATGACTTTGTGGGGTTCAACGAGTTCGCAGAAGGAGAATTCATGAGCGGCGCAGGCCTCAGCTATGCCTACAATTCAATCTTCGGCCCCCTTAAACTGCAGCTACACTGGTCCTCCATTACCCAGAGGGTAGGCGCCTATCTTTCACTTGGTTACGTGTTCTAGCCCATGGAGTACTCCCGTAGCCTTTCCCGCCTTCAGCGCCTCTGCTCAAAGGCAGAGTATTGCAGGGCCGATATCTACCGCAAGGCCCTGAAGGACCTTGACGGTGATGCCTCTGAAGCAGCCCGTCTTGTAGAGGAACTCATCCGGGACAGGTATGTGGACGATGCCCGGTATGCCCAGGCCTTTGCCCGTGAAAAGGCGTCCCTGCAGGGCTGGGGCCCCGTTAAGATCCGCTTCCAGCTAAGGGCTAAGGGCGTTTCAGATGCAGTTATCACTGCCGCCCTTGAGGAGATAGATGATGCTTCGGCCGATGCAAGGCTCCAGCGCCTCCTTGCCGCCAAGGCTCGCACCCTGGAGGGAGACCCCCAGTTCCGTCTCAAGCTCATTAAGTTCGGCCTCTCCCGGGGGTATGAATACTCCCAGGTTGAGGATGCGCTTGCTTTTCTCACCAATAAACGCTAATTTTGCGGTCCAAAATAATGGCAGGACGATCTGTCGCGGGAAACCGAGGAAAGTCCGCACAGGACAGGGCACCCGTCTGTGGAAAGCACAGTGGGGAGTAATCTTCAAAATGCGTAACAGAGAATAACCGCCGGAGTTTTTCTTTTTTTTCTCCGGTAAGGGTGAAAACGCGGGGTAAGAGCCCACGACGCTTTGCGGCGACGTAAAGCGGGTACGCATCCGGGCCTGCAAGACCAAATATACCGGCAGCTGAGGGCTGCCCGCCTGATGCCGGGGGGTAGGTTGCGAAGATAAATGACAGATTTAAAAACAGAAAGCGGCTTACGGCCCTGCCATTTTTACAAAAAGAGGTTGACTCCACCGGAGCCAACCTCTCTTATTATGATTAATTGTATTACAACCTTTCGCGGATGGCCTTTGTGGCTTCCTCGTAGCCGGGCTTTTCAAGAAGGGCGAACATATTCTTCTTGTATGCCTCTACGCCGGGCTGGTTGAAAGGATTCACGCCAAGGACGTAGGCGCTGATGCCGCATGCAAACTCAAAGAAGTAGAGAAGGCCGCCAAGGTTGAAGGCGTCTACGACTTCCATGTTCACGGCAATCTGGGGCACGCCGCCGTCAATGTGGGCAATCTGAGTGCCAAGTTCTGCCATATGGTTGCAGTGCTCCACGTGCTTTCCGGAGAGGAAGTTGAGCTGGTCAAGGTTCTGGTCATCGGCCTCGATGACAACGCTGCGCTGGGCGCGCTCCACGTGAAGGACGGTCTCGAACATAATCCTGGAGCCTTCCTGGATGAACTGACCCATGGAGTGGAGGTCTGCGGTGTTGTTCACGCTGGCGGGGTAGATACCCTTGCCGTCCTTGCCCTCTGATTCTCCGTAGAGCTGCTTCCACCATTCTGCCACGTAGGTGAGCTTGGGGTTGTAGTTCACAAGGATCTCAGTGCTCTTCCCAAGTTCAGAGTGCAGGAGGTTACGCATTGCGGCGTAGATGATGGCGGGGTTTTTCTCGCTCTTGATCTCAAGGCCCTTCATGGCATCAAGGGCACCTGCAACAAGGGCGCGGATGTCAAAGCCGGCTACGCAGATGGGAAGAAGTCCCACGGGAGTTAGGACGCTGAAACGGCCGCCTACATTGTCCGGAACAACAAAGCTTACGTAGTTTTCCTGGGTGGAAAGGGTTTTGAGGGCTCCCTTCTTTGCGTCTGTGATGGCAACAATGCGGTCTGCGGCGTCCTGCTTGCCGTATTTGCTCTCAAGGTACTGCTTCACTACGCGGAAAGCAACTGCGGGCTCAGTGGTGGTGCCGCTCTTGGAGATGACTATGCAGGCGGTGTTGCGCTCTGCTGCAAGGTCCATGAGCTCTGCAAGGTATTCCTCAGAGAGGTTGTTGCCGGCAAAGACCACCTCAGGGGCGTCCTTGCGCTTAAGCTGCTTTGCAAAGTTGTGGCTGAGGGCCTCCATGACGCATTTTGCTCCAAGGTATGAACCGCCGATGCCGATGGCAATCACAAGGTCTACGCCCTTTTTCATCCACTTGTCACGGATGGCTTCATAGTCTTCAAGTTCACGGTCAGTGATCTGGCTGGGGAGTTTCTTCCAGCCAAGGAAGTCGTTGCCGGCGCCGGTCTCATTCTTCAGAACGTCAAAGGCATCAAGGGCCTTGGCTACATAGGATTCATACTTTGCTGCATCAACAAATGAGGAGCAGCCCTTTACATCTACTTTAATCATTGTTTATAGTGTTGTTGTTATATTCAATCTTGCGAATTTACGTAAAATCCCGGAATAATCCTTATCTTTGCATAGAAAATGAGACTGTCAAGAATCATACTTCCCGTAATCCTCATGTGCCTGAGCGCCTGCTCCGGAGCCCAGGTGAAGCATTACGGCGTAAAGGTTGTGAAAGAATACCCCCACAGCCGTGACGCCTATACCCAGGGCCTCTTTTTCCATGACGGAACCCTCTATGAGACCACAGGCCAGTACGGTGAAAGTTCCATCCGCACAGTAGACCTTCAGACAGGCAAGCCCATAATCGTAAAGCGCCTCAGTGAGAAATACTTCGGTGAAGGCAGTTGCATCTTTGACGGAGACCTGTACGTTCTCACCTGGACCAACCGTGTAGCATTCCGCTACAACCCTGATGGTCTTGAATACAAAAAGACCGTGGGCTACGGCAGGGAAGGCTGGGGCCTTACCACCAACGGTAAAAGCCTCATAGCCTCCGACGGCAGCTCCAACCTCTTTTTCCTCAACGCCAACCTCACACTGGAAAAGAAACTGCAGGTTACCCTTAACGGCCGCCCCTTACGCAATCTCAATGAACTTGAATGGATTGACGGCAAGATATGGGCAAACGTCTATCTCACGGATACAATTGTGGTGATAGACCCCCATTCCGGCAAGGTAACCGCCACCATAAACTGTAAGGGCCTTCTCCCTGAAAAGGAAAAGCGCCGTGACACGGACGTTCTCAACGGCATTGCCGTAGACGCCAGCGGCCGCATCTACCTCACCGGCAAGAACTGGCCCAAACTCTATCAGATAGAACTTTTAAATAAATAGGGGTATCCGGAAGGTCCGGATTGAGATTATACCCTCATAACTTGATACGGTTCATACCGTCGTAAGGAAATGAAAAAAGAACTGCTTTTTGCTGCAGCGCTTGCGGTGCTGCCTCTCTGTGCAGGTGCACAGGAAATGACGGAGCGTCTGGACTCCGTGGTAATATCGGCCTCACGTGCCGGTGACAAGACTCCCGTAACCCATACAGACGTTGGAAAAGAGGCTCTGAGGGCCTCCAACCCGTCTTTTTCTCTACCGATGGCCCTGGAACTCCTGCCGTCCGTTGTGACTTACAACGAGGGCGGAACCGGCCTTGGAAACTCCGCCATGACAATCCGCGGAAGCAAGGGCTCCCAGATCAACGTCACCCTCAACGGAATCACCCTCAACGACGCAGAGTCCCAGGAGGTGTTCTGGGTGAACATCCCGTCCATCACGGCGCTGGTTTCCGGCGTGCAGGTCCAGAGGGGCCTTGGAACAACAATGAGTGGCGCGGGGGACTTCGGCGCATCCATCAATATGAATACCGCCCTTGTGCAGCCTGATCCTTCGGGCCGATTAACCCTCTCCGCCGGCTCCTTCGGCACAAGGATGCTCCAGGCGCAGACATCAACCGGCCTTCTTCCGGGAAGATGGTATATGGACCTTTTCTTCTCTGCCGGCCACACGGACGGATACATCCGAGGGGCAAACGTAGAGAGCGCATCGCTCTTTGGGGTGCTGGGCTGGCTTGGGAAACGTAATTCCCTGAGGCTCACCCTCCTTCACGGGCAGCAGAGAAGCGGCATCACCTGGGACGGAATAGACCTGGAGCAGTATCAGAAGGACAGAAGGTACAACGGCGCCGGAGAGTACGTTGACGACAGCGGCAATATCCGGTATTACCCCGGTCAGACGGATAACTACATCCAGACCCACCTTCAGCTTAACTACACCCACTCCTTTGGGAGCGCCCTCACCTGGACTTCCACCCTCAACTATACCCGCGGAGACGGCTACGACGAGTACTACAAGATGAACCGGAAACTTGCTTCCTTCGGCTTTCCCGGCGTGACGGAAGTTCCCGCAAAGAGCGACATGATCTACCGCAAGAAGATGGACAACGACCTCTGGGTGCTCAGCTCCTCCCTCCGATACCGCTCAGGCACAATCAATGCCACCGCCGGGGTGAACCTCTCCCATTACCGCGGCGGCCATTTCGGGGAAGTACTCTGGGTAAAGAGCCTTGAGGCGGCGGGAATCGGCCTTAAGGACAAGTTCAAGGGCTGGTATGACAATACGGGTATAAAGGCCGATGCCAGCGCCTTTGCCCGCGCCGAGTGGAGCCCGCTGGAGTGGCTCACAGCTTATGCCGACCTCCAGTACAGGGCCATCAATTACTCTATGGCCGGCCCCGATGACGACGGCGTGTCGCTGGACTACGCCTCCGTCTGGCGCTTTTTCAACCCCCGCATGGGCGTCACCTTTGAGAAAGGCCCGCACAGGGTGTTCCTCTCCGCGGCTATCGGCCAGAGGGAACCCGGCAGGGGAGACATCAAGGAGAACATAAAGGGGGAGGTAAGCCCCATTGCGCCGGAAAAGATGCTGGACGTGGAGCTTGGCTACCGCCTGAGCCTTGAGAGGTTCTCTTTCCAGGCCAACCTCTACGCCATGGAGTACAAGGATATGCTTCTTGAGACGGGCCGATTGTCAAACGCCGGCTATGCCATCAAGGAGAATATGCCCCGGGCCTGGCGCCGCGGCGTTGAGCTCCAGGCCGCCTGGATGCCCGTAAGGTGGCTGGCCCTTGACGGAAACGCAACTCTTTCTATGAACCAGATCAAGGATTTCACCTCATACGTTCCCTATGACGACGATTCCGGAAGGATGTACCCCGTGAACTACGGCCTTACAACCATGCTCATGAGCCCCGGTGCCATCGGGATGGCCCGCGTGCGCGTAATGCCCTGGAAGGGAGGGGAGATCTCAATGAATGCAAAATTTGTCGGTAAGCAGTACCTTGACAACTCCATGAGGGAGGAGATGGCCGTGCCGTTTTACTGGACGGCAGGGGCTTCCGTCTCCCACGAATTTAACTTCGGCCTTAAGTTAAGTGCCTTTGTGAACAATATTTTCAACCGAATGTACTACGCCGCCGGCTGGCGCTGGGAAAGCTACAATGAGGCGGAAAATGTGGTCTACAGTGGCATAGGAGTGTACCCCCAGCCTCCTGTCAACTTCATTGTCAAGGCCGAATATTCTTTTTAAAATATTTTATTAATAAAAAAGTAATTACAAAAATTTTGTAGATATAAATATTTAATTTATATTTGCATTAGCAAACGGGTGAAAGCTCCTTTGCAGGCAATAAACGCTTCTTCTAACCAACAAATTAACCTTCTAAGGTAAGAATACACTACTAACTAACCAAAATAAAAGCTCGCTGTGAAGCGAGCTTTTATTTATTGGATTATCTTTGAATAGTGGCACTGAAGTACTTCACCTTGGGCACCGTGCCAGTTGTGCATGCCGTTTCCAAGGCAGTCTTTCCAGACTTTGCATCCTGCACATCGGCCTGTCTTGGCCCAGCTACGCTTGCGGAAGCTCTGGAAGCGGGTTTCCCATACCTCATACAGATTGTCCTCATAGATGCTGCCCTGTGAGAATAGATCACGGTCTATATTTGGGCAGGCGCAGATCCGGCCGTCTATGAGAACGGATGCGATGTTCACTCCGGCACGGCAGAAGTAGCGGGTATCGCGCACCTTCTCCTCATACTCTCCAAGGTATCCCTCACAGCTGAAAGTGACTTTCATGGGCCCGCCTTCCGCACGTTTTGAGCGTATAAACTCCATAAGGCCGGTGAACTGCTCCGGGGAAAGACGCATTTCAGGGTCATTTGCCGCCCGGCCGATGGGAATGACGGTAAAAAGCCGCCACTGCTTGACGCCAAGGCCTTCAAGGAGCTTGTGAATTCTGGGTAATTCGGCAAGGTTCCTCTGGTTGACGCAGGTGACTACATCGGCATTGAGCCTTGGTTCTGCAGCCATGAGGCCGATTGCTTCCACCGCCCTGGCGTAACTGCCGGGGACACCCCGCATCCAGTCGTGAGAGGTCTCAAGCCCGTCAAGGCTCACTGTGGCCGATCCCATTCCTGCTGCCATGAGTTCTGCATGCTTACTCTCGTCGTAGAGCCAGCCGTTAGAAACCATTCCCCAGCCAAAGCCCCTGCGGCGGATTTCCCGCCCGGCGCTGGCAAGATCTGGTCTCAGGAGGGGCTCCCCGCCTGTAAGCACCACTATGAAATCCTTTGGCCGATGGCTCTGTGGTATGGTGTCCAGCGCCTTAAGGAAGTCTTCAAGGGGCATATCCTTTTCACGGCTTTGGACGGAGCAGTCGCTCCCGCAGTGGCGGCAGCGGAGCATACAGCGGGTAGTGCATTCCCAAAACAGGTAGTTCAGTTCATGCACCCTTATTTCATTGTCTCTGAAAAGACGGAAAAGCAGCGGGTTCATGGTTTTACGGCTGATTACTTGCAAATTTATTGATTTTTTCGTTAATTTGCTCAAAAACAGGGCTTATGAAGATATTGCATAACATACTGAAGGGAGTCTCTCTCACCGGAGCTCTCTTTGTGTTCCAGGCCTGCTACGGGGTGCCGCAGCCTTCAATTCATGAAAGCGGGGAAGCCCCCATGTCATTCACCTTGCTGTCAAAGGATACTGGCCAGCCGTTGAAGGGCATCCAGATTTACGGGCGGGTATGGAATAGTACCCAGAACCCCCAGACCCCCGGCTTGCTTGGAGAAACCGATGCTTCAGGAAAATGCCGTGTGTCAATCCCATATGTCATGGACGTGGAAGGTCCCTACCTTCGTTTTGAAGACCCCGGTAATGTATATTCTGTCAAGGACACCCTCATCACAGACCTCAGGGAAAGGGATATCGTAATCAAACTGAATCCAAAACAATGAAAGCGCTGTCCTCCATATTCCTCTCTGTGATGCTCCTTTTCTCTTTCAGTGCAAAAGCGGCCAACACAGATGAAGGAGATAAGCCTGAGGTCCCCTTCCGCCCTACTTTCTCCATAGAGGCTGGTGTGGGTCCTGCACCCATCCATCTCATTTTGGAGTCACGCAATTATTCTTCTGGCATTGGGAGTGGAAAGAAATTGGTAGAAGCCGGTAAGGAGTTCAATCCCAGACAAAGCGCATCCAAATCCCCATCGCTTAGCATTTCAGCTGCTTACAGGCCTTTTCAGCGTTGGGAGTTCACAGTCACGGCCGGGGTATCATGGGTTAACGGCCAGATTATCCAGCACACGCTTTTTGGAACCGCTCCTGACGGCTCGCCAAGATATGACTGGAATAAGACAGAGTCCACCCAGGATTATTTGATGTTGGCTATCTCCGTTACACCGCAGGCGCGCGTCTTCTGGAATCCCAGATGGAAAGTCCAGGCCTATTCCGGGTTTGGTCTTGGCATGGTGATTTTTAAGGATCACTCGTTTATAATTCCATCCCTTGTGCTTGCAGGCGCCAAATTTGGCGGCAAGCGCGTCTACTTTTTTGCTGAAAATACCTACTCTCCTTTTGCTACCGTGCTTCACGGCGGCTTGGGCGTGAGGTTCTGACGCTCCTATTTCCCTTCGTTCAAAAGATTGGGACGGCGCTCGCGTGTGCGCTGGACAGCCTGCTCGTCCTGCCAGGCCTGGATGAGCTTGGGGTTGCCGGAAAGAAGGACGTCCGGGACCTTCCAGCCGTTGAATTCTGCGGGGCGGGTGTAGACGGGAGGGGACACAAGGCCGTCCTGGAAGGAGTCACTCAGGGCCGATGTTTCGTCGGTCAGAACCCCCGGAACCAGGCGGATGATAGAATCGGCCAGAAGGGCGGCGGGGATTTCTCCTCCGCTTACCACAAAGTCTCCCACAGAGATCTCACGGGTGATGAGGTGCTCCCTGATACGCTCGTCGATGCCCTTGTAGTGGCCGCAGAGGATGATTATGTTCTCCTTCAGGGAAAGCTCGTTGGCTATTCCCTGGGTGAGGGTTTCCCCGTCCGGGGCCATATAGATCACCTCGTCGTAGCTTCGCTCCGCCTTGAGGTCATTGATGCAGTTGAAAACCGGCTCCACCATCATCACCATTCCGGCGTCTCCGCCGTAGGAGTAGTCGTCCACGGTCTGGCGGCTCCCAAGGCCGTATTTGCGGAGGTCATGCACATGGATCTCCACTAGACCCTTTTTCACGGCCCTCCCTGGAATGGAATAGCTTAAGGGGCTTCCAAGGAGTTCCGGTACAACTGTAATTATATCTATTCTGAGCATAAGCTTGGCTTTTACCCTGCAAATATAGTTAGAATCTTCTGAAAAATGTTTATCTTTGTGATTCAGACTATATGTTAAACTTTAAAAGCATTACTTTTAAATGAGCGAAGAAATTAAGCCTGTGGCCCTCCCCGAGGAACAGCCCGCAGATGTAGTGGAAACTGTCAATTACGCAGAAAAAACCCTTGCAGAGCTCTCTGAGCTTATGCAGAGCCTCACAGAAAGCGAGGACCGCATGAAAAGGTCCAAGGAGGCGGAGGCCATAAAATCGGCCTTCTACAAGAAGCTTTCAAAGGAAAAGGCCGATGCCGGAGAGGACGCTCCGGTAGAGGAACCGGATGAATCGGCAATCGCAGAAGAAAGCACCGTCCCCCTGCAGAGCGGCCCCGTAAGTCCCTTTGCAGCCATTGAGGCGGGCTTTAAATCCCTATACGTAAAATATAAGAAGGAAAGGGCCGAATACAATAAGGAGCAGGATGCCCAGCGTGAGGAGAACCTCAAGGTTAAGCAGGGTATCATAGAGGAGCTCAAGGCCCTTGTGGAAGATCCCGGAGACATTGGAGGCGCATTCCCCAAGTTCCGTGACATCCAGAACCGCTGGAGGGAGACAGGTCCTGTTCCCCAGCAGAATTTCCGTGACGTCAATGACACATATCAGCTCTTTGTCACAAAGTTCTATGACCTTGTAGATATCAACCGTGAGCTCCGTGACCTTGACTTCAAGAAGAATCTTGAGGCCAAAACCGCTCTCTGCGAACGCGCAGAGGCTCTTGCAGAAGACAAGGACGTAGTTGAGGCCTTCAAGGAACTCCAGAAGCTCCACGAGCAGTGGAAGGACCTTGGCCCTGTTGCAAAGGAGTTCAGGGATGAAATTTGGGAGCGTTTCCGCGCCGCCACAACCCTCATCAACAAGAGCTACCAGGCCCACTTTGAGGAGATCAAGGGCCGTCAGGAAGAGAACCTCAAGGCAAAGGTGGCCCTCTGTGAGAAGGTAGAGGAAATCGCCGCCCGTGAAATCACTTCCTCCACCCAGTGGAACAACCTCAGCAAGGAAATAGAGGCCATTCAGGCCGATTGGCGTAAGATCGGCTATGCCACCCGCAAGGAAAACCAGAAGGTCTACGACCGCTTCCGCGCCGCCTGTGATAAATTCTTCGAGAGAAAGAGGGCTTCCTTCTCTGAGTTCAAGGACTCCATGAACGAGAACCTTTCCAAGAAGTTGGCTATCATCGAGGAAGCAGAGTCCCTTGCCGCCAGCACTGACTGGAAGGCCACCGGAGACCGCCTCATTGAGCTCCAGAAGCAGTGGAAGGAGATAGGCGCCGTTCCCCGTAAGAAGTCAGAGCAGCTCTGGAAGCGTTTCCGCACGGCCTGCGACACCTTCTTCCAGGCGCGTGAGGCCGCCCGCAAGGAGGCCCACGCCCGCCGTGAATCGGCCCGTGACAACCGCCGTCCCCAGGCTAGTCCCAAGGACCGCCTCAGGGAGCAGTACGCCCAGCTTCAGCAGGAAATCCAAACCTATGAGAACAATATCGGTTTCTTCGGCCTTTCTAAGGGCGCAGAGAAACTGAAGGCTCAGATGCAGGAGAGGATTGACGCCGCCAAGGCAAAGCTGGAAGACCTCAAGAAACAGATCCGCGCCAAGGAGCAGGAGGAAGCAGCAGCAGGGGAGGAATAGCGGATGGATAAGAATTCAATCATCGGCTTTGTGCTCATAGCCCTCATCATGATGGGCTTTTTCGGGTACCAGAGCGTACAGGTTAAAAAACAGCAGGCCTACCAGGCACAACTTGATTCAATTGCCGCCGCCGAGGCTTACGCCCAGTGGCAGCTTGACAGCGCCTGGAGGGCAGAGCACCCTGAAGAGGCAATTGCCGCTTCAGAGCCCGTGGCAAGCTCCGTACAGGCTCCTGTAGCACCTGTTTACTCGGATTCCCTTCTTAATGCTGCAGCACGCAGTGAGGCATCCATCATCACCCTTGAGAATGAGAAACTTAAGGTGGAATTCACAACGCGCGGCGCCCAGCCTTATTCCGTGCTTGTGAAGGATTACCTCACCTACGGCAAGGAGCCGCTCTACCTTCTTCAGGAAGGGAAGTCGGAACTTGGATACATTGTGTATGCACCTACGGCGGTAGATACCCGGAAGTTCAACTTCCAGGTCACCGAAACCACGGACAGCACCGTTGTGATGAGGCTTCCTTTCAGCGGCGGCGGTTACATTGAGCAGCGCTACAGCCTCCTCCCGGACTCCTATTCCGTGAATGAGACCCTCTCCCTTGTGGGTATGGGTCACCTCATTCCCCGCAACGTCTCCTCCATCGACGTAGACTTCAGCGCCACTATCGGCCGTATGGAGAAAGGCTATAAGAATGAGACGCAGTACTCCCGCCTCAACTATTATTTCCCGGACGACAAAAAGCCGGCAAATATCGGCAATGGCCGTAAAGGTGAGAAGCGCTTCAACAATAACATTGAGTGGTTTGCGTTCCAGCAGCAGTTCTTCAGCGCCATCATGCGCGCTCCCGGCAACTTCAGCTACGGAGAGTTCAAGATTGACTTCGTCCCCAAGGAGAGTGAGTCCGGAGACCTCATGAACTGCAGCGCCCTCCTGAGGGCCGATATTACCCCCGGTGAAAGGGTTGACGTTCCCTTCGAGTTCTACTTCGGCCCCAACGACTACAAGGGCCTGAAGGCTTACGGACACGCCTATGAGAAGGTGATTCCTCTGGGCGGTAAGATCATCGGCTACTTCACAAAGTGGGTTATCATCCCTCTGTTCGACTGGCTGCACAAGGGCATCTCCAACTTTGGCATAATCATCCTCCTGATGACCATCTTCATCAAGATAGTGGTGCTGCCGTTTGCCTACAAGAGCTACTCTTCAAGTGCCAAGATGCAGGCCCTGAAGCCCTACATGGACAAGATCAACGCCAAGTATCCCAAGCAGGAAGACGCCATGAAAAAGCAGCAGGAGACCATGGACCTTTACAAGAAGGCAGGTGTATCTCCTATGGGAGGCTGTCTCCCCATGCTTCTCCAGATGCCTATCCTGTGGGCCATGTTCCGCTTCTTCCCGGCTTCCATAGAACTGCGTCAGCAGCCCTTCCTTTGGGCTCAGGACCTCAGCGCCTATGACGACGTAATCCATTGGGGCACCAGCATCCTTGGAATGGACCACATATCCCTGTTCGCCCTCCTTATGGCGGTGTCCATGTTCTTCTACTCCAAGGTTCTCCAGACCCAGACTTCCGCAGGCAATGACCCTAACGCCAAGATGATGCAGGTGATGAGCCTCTACATGATGCCCATCATGATGTTCTTCATCTGTAACAACCTCTCATCCGGCCTTAGCTACTACTACCTCCTCAGTAACCTTATCACCATGCTTGAGACCTTCATCATCAAGAAGTGGATTGTGAAGCCGGAAGAAGTTGTGGCAAAGGTTGAGGCTGCCCAGAAGGAGAACAAGCCCGCTCCCAAGAGCAAGTGGCAGCAGCGTCTGGAAGAGGCCCAGAGGATGCAGCGTGAGATGGAAAAGAACAAGAAACGTAAGTAATGAAAAGGCTCTTTGCGCTTGTGGCCTTCATGGTGGCCGTTATGCCGCTGAATGCCCAGCGCAGAGATTCCGTCTACACCTCATCTGAACAGTTTAAGGTTACAAAACTGATTGCCCCCGTGTCCCTTATGGGCGTGGGGGCAGTCTGTGCTTTTACCCCGGCCATCCACAGCGGTATGGATATGGAGGTAAGGGGATGGGCCCTTGCAAATAACGGGGGAGTATACAACCTTCCCATTATGGACTGCCCGGAGACATATCTTCAGTATGTGCCGTCGGCTGCCTACGGAATAGCGGCCCTCTGTGGGGCGGGGAAGCACAGCCTCCCGGAGCAATTTGTTGCAGGGGTTACTGCATTTGGGCTGATGCTTGCCAGCACCCAGGCCATAAAATATGCGTCACACGTCACACGCCCCAATGACAACCCCCGTTCCTTCCCTTCAGGCCACACTGCAACAGCCTTTATGGGTGCGGAGCTTGTAAGGCTTGAATATGGCATTTGGTGGGGTCTGGCTGCGTATTCCGTTGCTGGAGCCACGGCCTTTCTCCGCGTATGGAACAACTGGCACTGGACCTCTGACGTAATTGCAGGCGCAGGCGTAGGCATCCTCAGCGCCAACGCCGCATATTGGCTTCTTCCGCTGGAGAGGAAGCTCTTCAGCATGGATTCCAAGCTTGCCGGAGCCACCCACTACCAGTGGCAGGCTCTTCCTTATGCAGCATCAACTCCAGTTGGTGCCAGTTATGGACTTACTCTTGCTGTGCAATGGTAGCAAAGGCTCTTGAATCACTTCGCGCCGCTCTCCCCGCCGGGGTAGAACTGGTTGCCGTTTCCAAGTTCCATCCTGTAGAGCGCCTTATGGAAGCATATGACGCCGGTCAGCGCGTCTTTGCCGAGAGCCGTCCCCAGGAACTTGCCGCAAAGGTGCCCCAGATGCCGTCTGACGTCAAGTGGCATTTTATCGGCCATCTCCAGACCAATAAACTGAAGCTGGTCCTCCCTTACGTGGACCTGGTCCAGTCCGTGGATTCCCTTCACCTCCTTCAGGCTATAAACGCCTGGGGCGCCACCAACGGCCGCATCATCAACGTCCTTCTGGAACTCCACCTTGGTGCGGAGGACACCAAGCAGGGCTTCTCCGCGGAGGAGATTCTCTCTGTTGTCAGTTGGGCAGGCACACCCTCTGAAACCCATGGCCACCCTCGGCCGTGTAAGAGGGAGGGGCCCGCAGACTGGAGGGCCAGTGAGCAAGCTTGCTTGGTCACTGGCACTGCAGGCTGTGGGAGGGGCCTGAGCGAAGCGAAGGAGGTTTCAGAGGGTGTGCCAGCCCAACTGAAGAATGTCAGAATCTGCGGGCTCATGGGGATGGCAACCAATACAGATGATATGGCTGTGGTGGAAAGGGACTTTGAGCGTATTGAGAGGCTGTTTCTTGAGATCAGGGAGATGGGAATACCTGGTTTTGATGAGCTATCCATCGGCATGTCCGGAGACTGGCCCGTGGCAGTGCGTCATCACGCCACAATGGTTCGTATCGGCACCGATATCTTTGGCCCGCGGGAATATTAGCTGTGGGGCTAACTTGCTTATTTACAGATATTTATACAAAAACGTCTACCATGTTTCAGGTAGACGTTTTTATGTAAGCGCTTAATTGTCAATCTTTTACATCCACGCTGCAGCTTCGATGCGCCTGCAGGCGCACGGCGGAGGGCGTGTCTTTGCCTATGGACCGCGACGTCGAGCAAAGACATACTAGCCCGAGAGCCGCGGGGGTGTATGAGGGGGCAGAGCCCCCTGTATTAATGCGCCATAATGGCACCAACCAGGCCCAGAATTGCGTAGAACTCAGGGAGAGCGGCGTAGATGAGGGTGTTGGTGACAACGTCATGACCTTGGGAAACGCCCACAATACCGTTGGCGCATACCTGGCCCTGACGGATGCCGGAAATCATGCAGGCAAGACCAACGGAAAGGCCGATACCGAAGCAGAGCATACCGCTGATAGTGCCGCCGGTGAATTTACCAAGCATGATGAAGAAGGCAACGAAGCCGTAGATGCCCTGGGTTGAAGGGAGGGCACTCAGGAGCAGGTAGCTGCCGGATGCTTCAGGTTTGCGCTTTAGAGCACCTTCTGCTGCGTTGCCGGCGATGGTGGTGCCATAGGATGATCCGATACCCGCCAGTGCAAGGACGAGTCCGAGTCCAAGATAACCAAGAATTTGTTCCATAATTTGTTTATTATTTTGTTTAAATTATTTCTTTAGCGGGTTGTAACTGCGTCCGGAGGCCTCGTAGCCGGAATTCTTGAAGAATTCCAGGAAGTTAAGACGCAGCGGGTGTACAAAGGCACCAAGTGCGCACATGGCAATGTTAAGGGTATGGCCGATAATAACAAGCAGGATGAACGGCAGCCATAAAATGGCGTTGGAACCGTCTCCCAGAACCATCAGGCCCATGTCGTTGAAGGCCATACCAAGCATGCTGCCGGCAAGGCCCAGAGCATACAGGCGGAGGTAGCTGAGGACATCTCCCATAAGACCGGTAATCATATTGTAGGTATCCCAGAGGCCCATGCCGATATTGGCAAACTTGTTGCGCTTGGGGTCGTTGAACACAAAGATTCCCAGGGCGCTTACTACACCCAGGACAATCACTATCAATTTTGTGAGATTTGCATCCATAACGCCGGCCAGCGCAAAGGCTGCCACGGTGACGCCGCCAACAATCAGGAGCGTCCATCCCCAGGTTCCCAGCGAGGCAAAAAAGCCTTTTGTGCGGGTCTGATGGATGGTTTTGACCACCATGGCAAGGCATATGTGAAGTATACCCACAACCAGTGCCAACACCATTGTGGCATCGTTGCCGGCTATCTTGGCCGGGAGGAAAATGCCCTTTATAGGGGCAAAGACCTGCCACTGCGAGATGTCCATAGAGAAGAAGGTGTGGAAAAGGAAGCCAATCACCATAGTGGCCACTCCAAGGATTACCACAAGGGGAGCCATATCCTTGAAGGAATCAACTTTCTTCAGGAGAAGGCCCGCCGCTAACAGCACCAGTCCGTAGCCGCAGTCGCCCATACAGAAGGCGAAGAACAGCATGAAGAAGATGCTTATGAACGGCGTAGGATCAAATCCGTCGTAGCCGGGGCGGCCGTACATATCTGTAAGCGTCTCAAACTGCTTTACAAACCAGTTGTTCTTAAGGGAGATGGGAGGATTGTCCTCAACCTTTGCATTCTCCTTTATATAAAGGAATCCGGCCTGGTCCAGTTTGGCCGATATTTCCTCTTCACTTTCCGTAGGAGCGTATCCCACATATGTGAGGAGGGTATCTTCTGCTGCTGGAACCGCGGTGCAGCCTGCAAGGTATTTGTCAAGCTCAGAGTAGCACCGTGCCCTTTTTTCCTCAAGTTCAGGAATCCTGGCCTTGGCGCTTGCAACGCGCCTGAGGACGTGTGAATAGTGCTTCTCACGGTCCCTGAGATCCTTCTCAAGCTGCGCTGCGTTCTGTGTGGGGAGTGGAATCTCTCCGGGGAGAGTGTCATCTCCTGCCACTACAAACCAGGTGTGTGTCTTATCCGTATCAATTACGGAAAGAGGGTATTCATCGGCCCAATTGGGCATGAACTGCTTGGTGGGGAGAGAGTGGAAGTGGATGGGCACGCCGGCCTCTTCCAGTTTATGGAGGATTTCGGGGTTGAAATTGCCCCAGATCTTAAGCTGGTGAAGCTGCTTCCGGATGCCGTTTATTTCCACGGCGTCGTCGGTGTAGCGCATGAGCATGCCGCCGGCAAGGCGTTCTATGTCTCCGTCTATGTACTCCGGCTCGGTTCCTTCCGGAACTTCTGCTTTCTGAAGCCCCTTGATGAGGCCGTCCAGAAGCTCAATCTCTGCGACAAGCTCCCTGGAGTGGTCGTCCACGGGCTTAGAACTGCGGGAGATGTCCACAAGGCCCGTCTCCTGAAGGGTGTCCATCAGGGTATCCTGCATTCCGCTAAGGAGAATGAAGGAGTATTTGGTCATGGGTGCTATCATAGGGCCGAGGCCTCCTCTTCCTCAAGGGCGTGCCTGTTTTTAACTATCTTGGAAGATGCCTTGGAGAGGTTCTCCTCATCTTCCATATATCGCTTTATCTTACGGATGGCTTCCTGATAGCCGGGAATCTGGACTTTCTCATAAAGATTCACCTTCTGGGTGGTCTTCTTGCGGTTGTAGTCCAGGATGCGGGCCTTTTCAAGGTAAACCTCACTCTCAATGCCAAGGCGGCTGAGCTCCTGAAGGATCCTCACGCCGTCGGGGTACCATGCGGGCTTCACGAAGGCGTTGAAAGGCCTTATCTCGTAGTGGATCTCACCAAGGGCCGGGGTTTTTACTCCCGCCACTTTCTTGGTGTAGAGGTCCACGTCCGTTATGGCTATGAGACCTGGCTCAAATTCGTTCCAGAGGGCGGCAAGGTAGTCGTAGTCCTTCAGGGCCTTATCCAGGCTCTCCAAAAGGCGCGTACTTTCTTCCTTGGCCTTCCTTACCTCCAGCCTCAGGGCGCTCTCCTTGTTCTGAAGGGTAGGGAGAGCCCTCTGACGGACTTTCAGCTGCTTGCCCAGTTCCGTAAGCGACGTTTTGTTATATTGGAATTTAACTGCCATTATTTAACCCAATATTTGTCTATAAGGGCCTGTTTGATACCGGTTTCTGCGGGGGAGAAGTACTTTGCGAACAGCTTCCAGGCAGTGTCCAGCATTTCAGTGATGGTAATGTTTACGTCAATTGCAAGGAGCTCACGTGCATAATCCTTTGCGTATGCAAGGCAGCGGTGGTCGTAGTCGGAGAGGTCAAAGCCGTTCTCCAGCTTTGTCTTGGCGTTCTGGGCATCGGCATATAGACGCACGGAGGCGTTCATCACCTGGGAGTGGTCCTCCCTGGTTTTCTTGCCCTGCACCAGCTGTTTCAGACGGGAAAGGCTGCGGAAAGGATCGATGATTACCTTGCCAGTGTCGGAATCGGCCCTGAGGAAGAGCTGACCTTCCGTAATATAACCGGTGTTATCCGGGATGGCGTGTGTGATGTCTCCGTCGTTGAGGGTGGTGACGGCAATGATGGTGATGGATCCGTCCGTGGGGAGCTGCACGGCTTTCTCGTAGATCTTTGCAAGGTCACTGTAGAGGGAGCCCGGCATGGAGTCCTTGGAGGGAATCTGGTCCATACGGTTGGACACGATGGAAAGGGCATCGGCATAAAGGGTCATGTCCGTGAGGAGCACCAGCACTTTCTCATTCTTGTCCACGGCAAAGTATTCTGCTGCGGTGAGGGCCATATCCGGCACCAGGAGGCGCTCCACAGGGGGATTCTCCGTGGTGTTGATGAAGCAGATGATCTTGTCAAGGGCGCCTGCCTCCTCAAAGCGATGGCGGAAGTAGAGGTAGTCGTCGTTGGTAAGACCCATTCCGCCCAGGATGATCTTGTCTACATCGGCGCGGATTGCTACGTCGGCCATGACCTGGTTGTAGGGTTGGTCGGGGTCTGCGAAGAACGGGATCTTCTGGCCGGAGACGAGGGTGTTGTTAAGGTCTATGCCGGCAATACCGGTGGGGATGAGCTGTGAAGGCTGACGGCGCTTGTAAGGGTTTACGGAAGGGCCGCCGATCTGGCGATCTTCGCCTTCAATCTCAGGGCCTCCGTCAAGGGGATGGCCGTAGGCGTCGAAGAATCGGCCGGCAAGCTGGTCACTCACCTTCAGGGTAGGGGGCTCTCCAAGGAAAGTCACCTCTGCGTTTGAAGGGATACCTTCCGTGCCGGAGAATACCTGCAGGGTGATGAGGTCTCCCTTGATGCGTACAACCTGAGCAAGACGGCCGCCCACAACGGCTAGTTCATCGTTGGAAACGCCTTTTGCACGTAATGAAACCGTGGCCTTTGTAATGCCTTCCAGTTTTGTATATACTTTTTGGTATGCTTTGTTCATAAGGCTATGCGATCATTTTCTTAACGGAGTCATTGTAGGCCTTGAACTGCTCACTCTCATAGGCGGAGTAGTTCATCTGGCGAAGCTCGTTGATGAGTGTCTTGAAGAACTCACGGCACTTCTCAAAGTCTTCGAAGTCATAGTCCTTTGCGCAGATTTCAAGGACAAGGTCCAGCATATAGCGCTGGCGTTCAATGGGGCAAAGGGCGTCGATGGCGTCAAAGGCGTCCTGCTGCAGGATGACAAAGTCCACAAGCTCACTCTTCCAGAAGTTAACGTGATAACTCATGGGAACTCCGTCGTCGCCAAGGATGTTGATCTGTTCAGAGGCTTCCTTTCCGCGGCGGATGAGGTTCTTTGCGGTGAGCACTTTATCCACCCATCCGGGCTCAACTGTCTCATCCAGATACTGGCGGATTTCAGGGTAATCCAGGTACTTGGAATAGGACTCCAGGGGGCCTACGGCGGGGTAACGCTTTTGGTCGGCGCGGTTCTGCTCCAGTGCATAGAAGCAGCGAGCGGCCTTCTTGGTGCTCTCCGTAACGGGCTCTTTGAGGTTACCGCCGGCAGGGGAGACAGTGCCGATAAACGTGACGGCTCCGGTCTGTCCGTTATTGAGGACCACCATACCTGCGCGGGCGTAGAAGTTTGAGATGATGGCCGACAGGTCCACGGGGAAGGCGTCGGCACCGGGGAGTTCCTCCATTCGGTTACTCATCTCACGGAGAGCCTGTGCCCAGCGGGAGGTGGAATCGGCAAGGAGGAGGCATTTGAGGCCCATGGCCCTGTAGTACTCGCAGATGGTCATGGCGGTGTAGACGGATGCCTCACGGGCTGCAACGGGCATGTTTGACGTGTTGCAGATGATGGTTGTACGCTCCATCAGGTGACGGCCGGTGTGGGGATCGATGAGCTCAGGGAATTCCGTGAAGATTTCCACAACCTCGTTGGCGCGCTCGCCGCAGGCTGCCATCACAATTACATCGGCATCACCCTGCTTTGCAATGGCGTGCTGAAGCACGGTTTTACCGCAGCCGAAGGGGCCCGGAATGAAGCCCGTACCGCCTTCTGCGATTGGGTTGAGGGTGTCTATCACGCGTACGCCCGTTTCCATGATCTTGTTGGGACGGGGCTTTTCCTTGTATCCCTTGATGGCAACTTTCACAGGCCATTTCTGTGTCATGGTGACGTTCACCTTCTCACCTTCCTCATTGCGGAGGACGGCAATCACGGTGTCTACGTTGTACTGGCCCGCCTCCTTGATGGATTCAACGGTGAATGTGCCCTTGAAGCTGAAGGGGACCATGATCTTGTGGGGAAGCCAGCCTTCCTTCACCTCGCCAAGCCAATCGGCCGCAATAACGCTGTCACCGGGCTTTGCGATGGGGGTGAAGTCCCAAAGTTTTTCGCGGTTAAGGGGATCCGTGTATTCTCCTCTTTTAAGGAATACGCCGGTCATGGTGGTAAGGTCGTTCTGAAGACCGTCATAGGTGCTGGAGAGAAGGCCTGGGCCAAGGGTGACTTCAAGCATCCTGCCCTCGAATTCCACTTCATTTCCGCCCTTGAGGCCGCGGGTGCTCTCGAACACCTGCACGGATGCAAGGTTTCCGTTCACCTTGATGACCTCTGCCATCATCTTCACGCCTTCGGAGGTGATGTAGCAGATCTCGTTCTCGGAAACCGGGCCGTCTACCTCTACGGTAACAAGGTTGGAGACGATTCCCTTTACAATACCTTTCGTTTTCATATAAGTTTACTTTTCTTTATAATCTACTCCTTTGAATGTGCCGCGGACTTCCTGCACAAGCTTCTGGAACTTCTCACGTCCCCTTTCCTCATCCAGTTCCAGCCAGCGGTCCACTATGTGCAGCTTGGCAACATAGCAGAGGACTGCCGTGATGTCAAAATAGTGGAAGGTACCAAGGGAGTCTATGACTTCCCAGGTTACGTCGTCAAGGGCCTGCTCCCTGTCAAGAAGGCTTGAAAGGGCAAGGGCGGTCTGGACCTTGGCCTCTTCCTTGAATTCTCCGCCGGTGAAGCGGTAGCCGTCAATGTCCAGGCCTTCGTCCGCGTCTTCACCCCTGCCGTCAAGGATATCCTGGCCGGCAGCCCTGCCAAGTGCGTCATTGATATAGCTCACCTTGGCGTTACGGAGGTTTAGGTCATAGCGGAAGTACTCCCTTATGAACTTCACGGGGTGAGAGAGGGCCTTTGCGTAAAAATCGGCATTCAGGTTTTTCTCCTCAAATCCGGCCAGCAGCGCATCCAGAACCTCGGTGTCCTTTTCACTCAGGTTCTCCTTTATCTCCTCTATCACGCTTTCCCATTTATGGCCGTCCTCATACTTGTAATCAATGGTGAGGAAGGGCAGGGAGGCGATAATGTACTCGAAATTGCTCATACACTAGCCAAAGAGGATCTTCTTGGTGGCGGGGCGCATGTATTCCCCTATGAGGGCCTTGAAGGATTCTTCCGTGAGGCTGATGAAATAGCTGCCGTCCTTGGGGCCGATAGAGAAGCCGCCAGCAACCTTCTTGGAGAAGGATGCCTCTACGCCTTTTCCAACGGCTTTTGCAAGCTCTCCCTTCACGAAGGGCTCAAGCTCACCCTGAAGCTTTTCAGGAAGGATGAGTGAGAGGTCCTGGGGCTCCTCTGCGCTGAAGCGCTTTGCAACCTCAGTGATTACGCTCTTCAGGAAATCGGGGTCCTTGAGGGCGGCACCGGCGGGCTCCACGGCCTTTGCGACTATGAGGGACTCTATATCGGCCTTTGTGGCCTGGAGGGCCTGGGCCGATGCAGTCTTGACGTCTCCCTCCACCCTTACGCGAAGGTCATCGGCCTCCTTGCGGGCCTTGGCAAGGATAGCCTCTGCCTCTTGGGTGGCCTTTTTCACAATGGCCTCAGCGTCTGCCTTGGCCTTGGAGAGGATGGCCTCTCCTTCCTGCTTTCCTTTTGAAAGACCCTCTTCATACAGTTTCTGGGTCAGTTCCTGGAGTTTATCCATATCTTTATTGTTTAGTTATATTCTTTTATATTATGGCCGATGCCGTTATGGATGCTATAATTCCGCGCATACGGCTGACGGAACCTTTATCCTTGGGGTGAACCCTGTGTGTGAGGATTATCAGAATTGTGGAGGTGTCCGGGTCTATGAGCACGGACGTGCCGGTATAGCCGGAGTGGCCCCTGAGGTTCTGAGTCTCAAATATGTCACCGGACATGAAAGGATCGGTGTAGTAGGTGTCCCAGCCAAGGGCGCGGGCCACCTTTGGATCGTTTTCTGAAGGGACCTCGAAGATTTTTTTGACCGTCTGGGGCGCCAGGATGCGTTTTCCCTTCCACTCACCGCCGTTAAGAAGGGCAGAGCAGATGACGGCTATGTCTTCTACGTTGGAGAACATGCCGGCATTACCGGAATTGCCTTTCATCACAAGGCGTGCGGTGGGGTCATGGACCTGCGCCTTCAGAAGGAGGGTGTCTCCCACAAATTCAGTGGGGGCGCATAGCTCTGCGAGTTCCGGCTTTATGGGCTTGCCGTCCAGCGGGAAGAAGCAGGTGTGCTCCAGGCCAAGGACGTCAAAGACATTCTCCTGGAGATAGTCACAGAGGCGCTCCCCGGTGACTTTCTCCACTATTTGCTGAAGCATGATGAAATTGAAACAGCTGTAGAGTACATCCGTTCCGGGAGCAAATGCCCTTGGAGATTCTTCTTCTATGTACTGGACAAGGCGCTCCGAATTACCCTCTCCATACTGTTTGACAAATCCGGGGACGTCCTTGAGGAATGCTTCCAGGCCGGATGAGTGGGTAAGAAGGTGCTTTACCCTTATCCTTTCCAGTTTCCTGGTCTTGGGATCACGCCAGTCTCTGAAACGAGGGAGATAGTAGTCCACGGGGTCCATGAGGCGGATCTTGCCCTTCTCTACAAGCTGCATGACGGCTATGGTGGTGCCAAGGCACTTGGTGAGGGAGGCTAGGTCGAACATGGTCTGGGTGGTCATGGGCTCTGTTTCCGGAATGAGGGTCTTGCTGCCGAAGCACTTTTCATAAACCATCTTTCCGTCCTTGACTATGCCCACAACCGCACCGGGTATGGTCTTTTGCAGAATGGCATCAACTATCACGCTGTCAATCAGTTCCAGCCTTTCTTTGTCCATTTTCTGGGCATTGGCTGCAGAACATGCCATAAGGAGCATGAAGCCTACCAGTATGAGAGAACGCCCTTTCATTATCCAAGGAAACTAAGGAGGATACCTGCTGCCACCGCAGAACCGATTACGCCGGCTACGTTTGGAGCCATGGCGTGGGTGAGGAGGTGGTTGGAGGGATCTGCTTCCAGGCCCACGGTCTCAGAAACGCGCGCTGCATCCGGCACGGCAGAAACGCCTGCATTGCCAATGAGAGGGTTGATCTTCTTGCCCTCCGGCAGGAAAAGGTTCATGAACTTGGCGAAGCTAACGCCAAATGTGGTTGCAATCACAAAGGACGCAAGGCCAAGGCCGAAGATGAGGACTGAGCGGCCGGTGAGGAATACATCGGCCTGAGTGGACGCACCAACCGTAAGGCCGATGAGCGTTGTCACCACGTCTATCAGTGACCCGCCGGCGGTTGCGGCAAGGCGCTTTGTGACTCCGCTTTCCTTCAGGAGGTTACCGAAGAACAGCATCCCAAGCAGCGGAAGACCGCTGGGAACTATGAAGGCCGTGCAGATGAAGCCAATGATTGGGAACACAATCTTTTCCCTCTGGCTTACCTCACGGGGCTTTTTCATACGGATGAGGCGCTCCTTCTTGGTGGTGAGGAGCAGCATGATAGGTTTCTGGATAACCGGTACCAGGGCCATATAAGAGTAGGCCGATACAGCGATGGCACCCATCAGTTCCGGAGCAAGTTTGGAGCTGAGGAAAATGGCCGTAGGGCCATCTGCGCCGCCGATAATGCCAATGGCTCCGGCCTCGTTGGGCAGGAAGCCGAACAGAAGGGCCAGAAGATAAGCGCCGAATATACCAAGCTGGGCCGCGGCACCAATAAGGATGAGCCTGGGCTGGGAAATGAGCGCGCTGAAATCCGTCATGGCGCCTATACCAAGGAAGATAAGGGGAGGATACCAGCCATTCCTTACGCCGTGGTAGAGGATGTTGAGAACGGATCCCTCCTCATAGATGCCAATCCTGAGCCCTGCACCGGTTGCGGGGTCAAAGAAAAGGGGAATGTTGCCCACAATCATGCCAAAGCCGATAGGCACAAGAAGGAGCGGCTCCCATTTCTTTACTATTCCCAGCGTAATGAAAACAAGGCCGATGAGGATCATCACCAGATGCTGCCAGGTGCAGTTGGCGAATCCCGTGTACTGCCAGAATTGCTGGAGGCTGTCTAAGATTGTATTCATCAGCCGATGGTTACTATGTCTGCGCCTTCAAGGACGGAATCTCCCTTGGCTGCGTGGATGGCGGTGATGGTGCCGTCACACTCGGCAAGGATGTCGTTTTCCATCTTCATGGCCTCTATGACGGCTACTTTCTGGCCGCGGGTGACGGCCTGGCCTTCCTTCACGTTGATGCTGATGATGATGCCGGGAAGCGGGCTCTTGATGGTCTTTCCCGCGCCGGCAGGAGCTGCCTTGGGTGCAGCAGGGGCGGCAGCAGGAGACACCTCCGCCGGAGCCGAAGGCGTCTTTGTCATTTCGACCGGAGCCGAAGGCGCAGCGGAGAAATCTCCTTCCGATAACTCCACCTGATAATCGGCCCCATTAACGTTCACCGTAAGGCTGCGGCCGCTGGCCTCTCCTATTTTGACGGCGTAATCTTTTCCGTTAATCTTGAATTTATATTCTTTCATATCTATCTTGGTAATTTTCTAAAAGTGAGTTCCTTACTATTCCAGGCCGAATCCTTTCTGATGATGGTGACAATACCGGGCTCAATGTCATGGACAGTGTCGGAGAGATAAAGGTGCACGGCAGCGGCTATTGCTGCGTAGGTGTCACCGCCCTTTTCCATGTCAAGGGCCATGGCTATTGCCGCAGCAATCTCATTGGATTCCTCATTTGAGGAGCCGGGAATGACTGCACGGGTAAGGCGTTTTCCTGCGCGTGCGGCCTTTTTTGCATCGGCCTTAAGTTCTCCGGAGAAAACCCTTCCGGAGAGGCTGTACAGGCCGTACAGTATGATGAGGGCAATGAATACCACGCCCACGCTTATTATGGTGAGAGTCCAGCCGTGGGGGTCTGTGGCGGCCATTCGGTCTGCGCCCGCAGTGAGAACTATGTTACAGAGGCAGGTTGTCATGTTTCTTTGCGGGGATTTCCTGACGTTTGGTTGAAAGCTGCTCCAGGGCGCGGATTACGCGGAAGCGGGTGTTGCGGGGCTCTATCACGTCATCAATATAGCCCTTCTGGGCGGCCTGATAGGGATTTGAGAAGAGGTCTTCGTACTCTTTCTTCTTTTCCTCGAATATGGCCTTGGCGTTTTCGGGGTCTGCCTTGATTTCCTTGGCGTAGAGGACGTTCACTGCGCCGTCGGCACCCATGACTGCAATCTGGGCGCTGGGCCAGGCGTAGTTGATGTCTCCGCGAAGCTGCTTGCAGCTCATCACAATATGGGCACCGCCGTAGCCTTTACGGAGGGTGACGGTGACCTTGGGAACCGTGGCCTCACCGTAGGCGTAGAGGAGCTTTGCGCCGTTTGTGATGATGGCGCCGTACTCCTGCTGGGTGCCGGGAAGGAAGCCGGGAACGTCTACAAGGGTGACAAGAGGGATGTTGAAGGCGTCGCAGAAGCGGACAAAGCGTGCGGCCTTTCGGCTGGCATTGATATCAAGTACGCCTGCAAGTACCTTGGGCTGGTTGGCTACAATGCCTACGCTGCGGCCGTTAAAGCGTGCAAAGCCCACTATGATGTTCTTTGCAAAGTCCTTATGGATCTCAAGGAACTTTCCATTGTCCACTATGCTCTCTATGACACCGTACATGTCGTAGGCCTTGTTGGGGTTGTCCGGCACAATGGAGTTGAGGGAGTCGTCCACCCTGTTAAGGGGATCTGATGTTTCCTTGAAGGGGGCGCACTCCATATTGTTCTGGGGGATGTAGCCAAGGAGTTCCTTGATGGTAGCAATTGCTTCCTTCTCATCCTCTGCGGCAAAATGTGCTACGCCGCTCTTGGTGGCATGAACGGATGCGCCGCCAAGCTGCTCCTGGTCCACAACCTCACCGGTGACGCTCTTTACAACGGCCGGGCCGGTAAGGAACATATAGGAGGTGTTCTTGACCATGAGGGTAAAGTCCGTGAGGGCGGGGGAGTAAACCGCACCGCCTGCGCAGGGACCCATGATGCAGCTTATCTGGGGAACAACGCCGCTTGCTAGGATGTTGCGCTCGAAGATCTCTCCGTAGCCTGCAAGGGCGTCTATGCCTTCCTGGATACGTGCGCCACCGGAATCATTGAGGCCGATGCACGGCGCTCCGGCCCTGAGGGCCATATCCTGGACCTTGCAGATCTTCTCACTCATGGTTTTGGAGAGGGAACCGCCGCTTACTGTGAAATCCTGGGCGAAGACGTAGACTAACCGGCCGTTAATGGTGCCGCAGCCTGTCACAACGCCGTCTCCGTCAGGGTGGGAAGCGTCCATCCCGAAGTTTGTGCAGCGGTGCTGGACAAACATGTCAAACTCCTCAAAGCTGCCGGGATCCAGAAGGAGGTCCAGGCGCTCCCGGGCAGTGAGTTTACCCTTTGCGTGCTGAGCCTCAATCCTTTTCTCACCACCGCCAAGGCGTGCCTTTGCGCGGCGCTGAACCAGTTTTTCTATATTATCTGACTGTATACTCATTATAATTGATATATATTCTCTTTAATAACCCACAAATATACTACTTTTGCAGGGCTTATGCAAATTTGTGTATCCTGGCGCATAACTGCCTGCCTCTCAGCTATATATACAAAATCGGGTACACCTGCAGGTGCACCCGAGGATTCGTATTTGACTGAGTGTCTGTTACTTCTGAGGCAGGCAGGCTTCGTGGGCGGGCCAGGACTGGGCCTTGGTCAGTTTGAAGGCCGCTGTTGCGCGGATATCGGCCACGGAAGCGCCGAAGGAGGCCTTGTAGGCACCTGCTGCGGTTTCCCATGCGCTTGTGGAAGGGTTGAAGGAAGCCAGGGTGTAAGGGGTGATTGTCATGGTTAGGGTCTGGCTCTCACCGGGCTGGAGTTCCTTTGTCTTGGCGAATGCCTTGAGCTCACAGGCGGGTTTTTCAAGACCGCCGGCGGGAGCGCTCACATAAAGCTGGACGGCTTCCTTGCCGGCCACCTTACCTGTGTTCTTCACGATTATGGTGGCAGTCACGGTTCCGTCCTTTGCCACCTTCACGGAAGGCTTGCCGTACTCGAAGGAAGTATAGCTAAGGCCATAGCCGAAGGGATAGGAAACACCCTTCCCGGCAGTGGTGAAGTAGCGGTAGCCTACATTCAGGCCCTCGGCGTAATCCGTATAGTCAACGTTCTTCCTGGGCTGCCGTGCCATCTGGGCCGATGAAGCGAACGGGTTGAAGGAGGGTTCGCTCTTTACGTTTGCAGGGAAGTTGGAGGATGAGGGGATGTCATAGTATGCCATGGGGAAAGTCATGGGGAGCTTTCCGGAAGGATTTGCAGCGCCGGAAAGGACATCGGCCACGGCATAGCCGCCTTCCTGACCGGGAGTCCAGGCAAGGAGGATGGCATCCGGGATGTGCTTCCAGGAGGCTGTTTCAATGACACCGCCGATATTCAGGACCACAATCAGCTTCTTGCCTGCTGCGTGATAGGTGTCGGCAAGGTTCTGGAGGAGATCGCGCTCCAGGGCGGTGAGGTTCCAGTCTCCGTTGGCGGCCTTCCTGTCGTCTCCTTCACCGGCGTTGCGGCTGATGGTGAGGATGGCGATGTCTGAGGCTGCTTCCTTCTTTTCAATGAATGAGCGGGAAACGTTCATCTCCGGGACTACGGGGTCTCCAAGGAGGATTCCCCAGTTGCTGGAAGCGTTGTTGCCGGCCTCAGTCTTTGAAAGGGTGATGTACTGACCGTACCATTTTTCAATGTCGGGATCCACCTCATAGCCATTTACGCGGAGGCCTTGGGCAATACTGCGTACATAAGCCTTGTTCACGTTGCCGGAACCGGTACCGCCGGCTATGAAATCATATGAGCCGATGCCGTAGAGGGCGACTTTCTTCACGTCCTGAAGCGGCAGGACGCCGTTATTCTCCAGGAGCACGAGGCCTTCGGGGGTGGCGGCGCGCACAAGCTTTGCGTGAGCGGCAAGGTCGGGCTTGTTGCTGAACTTGTATCCGGCAAAGCGGGGAGTGCGAACAATATACCTGAGCATATTGCGTACGTTGCGGTCAAGGTCGGATTCGCTGAGGGAACCATCCTTGACGGCGGCGATGATGCGCTGGATTTCCTGGTCCATACCTGGTTCCATAAGGTCATTCCCGGCGTGTACGGCGGCTACGGTGCCTTCCTTGAAGCCCCAGTCGGTCATTACGATGCCGTTGAATCCCCATTCGTCGCGGAGGATGGTTGTGAGGAGGTCATAGCTCTGCTGGGTGAAAACGCCGTTGAGGCGGTTGTATGAGGACATTACAGTCCAGGGGTCACTCTCTTTCACGGCAATCTCAAAGCCTTTGAGGTAGAGTTCACGGAGCGTACGGACATCCACGCGGGAGTCGTTGTTCATACGGTTCACCTCCTGGTCATTGGCGGCGAAATGCTTGATGGATACGCCCACGCCGTTGCTCTGGATGCCGCGGACATATGCCGCCGCCATCTTTCCGGTAAGGAGCGGATCCTCGGAGAAATACTCGAAGTTGCGGCCGCAGAGGGGATTGCGGTGAAGGTTAAGGCCGGGAGCCAGGAGGACATCGGCGCCATATTCCTTGACCTCTTCACCCATTGCGGTGGTGAGCTCCTGGACAAGGTCCGTGTTCCATGTAGATGCCAGCACCGTGCCCACAGGGAAACCGGTGCAGTAGAAGGTCTGGCTGGTTCCGGGGCGGGTGGGATTGATGCGGAGACCGGCAGGGCCGTCAGCCAGCACCGTGGTGGTGATTCCAAGGCGCGGGATGGCACGGGTTGTACCGGCGGCGCCGGAAACAAGGGTTTCATTGGAAGCCGTAAGTGAACCGGCTGTCATCGAGCCCCAGCCGCCGCCCACTACCAGGGTGGCTTTCTCTTCAAGGGTCATGGCCTTAAGGACGTCTTCAATGTTGTCCTTGTTCAGCCTGGGCTGTGCAAAAAGGGAGAGTGTGCAGAGAACGGCTGCACCCGTGAGGAAGATTTTTCTCATATTTGTGTTATTGTATGGTTTTTCCAGTGACGAATATAGTCTCTTTTTTCATACGCGCAAAGCGTGGCGCCCAAGATTGAACGCCACGCTTAACATTTAAACAAACAGACAACTACCCGCCGTATTCTGAAGGGGGGACGCCGAACTGTTTCTTGAAGGAGGTGGAGAAGTGGGAGAGGGTGTTGAACCCCGTCATGTAGGCAATCTCACTCATGTTGAATTTGCCCTCCTTCAGGAGATCGGCGGCGCGGTTCAGTTTGTAGCGCTTGAAGAACACGGACGGATTCTCGCCGGTAAGGCCCTTCACCTTGTAGTAGAACTTGGTGCGGGAAATCTTCATCATCTCCGTGATGCGGGTGATGTCAATGTCCGTGTTGGCAAGTTCCTTTTCCATAAGTTCATAAAGTTCCTTCATGAAGGCGGAGTCGCGGGGTGAAAGCGCCTCAGGGGCAATGTCTTCGGTGGTAGTGACTGAGCCAAGCTGGCGGTGCAGCTTTTCCCTGTTCTCCAGGAGGGATTTCACCAGGGCCGTAAGGTAGGCGGGCTGGAAGGGCTTGGTCACGTATGCATCGGCCCCCTTGTCCAGGCCCTGTACCTGGCTTTCCACGGCCACCTTGGCGGTGACAAGGATGACGGGGATGTGGCTCAGCTGGATATTGCCCTTGACTGCCTCGCAAAGGGCGTATCCGTCCATTCCGGGCATCACGACGTCTGAAATGACAAGGTCCGGGGAATTCTCTTCCATTCCCTTAAGGGCCGATGCCGCATCAAAGTACAGGGATACCTTATACTGCGGTTTAAGCAGGATCTTAAGGTAGTTGGCGATGTCTATGTCGTCGTCCACGACGGCAATGTGGCGCTTGGCCCCATCTTCGTCGGGGGTGCTTTCCTGTGGCTGGGACTGCTGTGCCGATATGAGCAGCTGGGGCTTCTGGTCCGTGCGTTCTTCCTCAGGGTAGGAAGAGGCGCTAACGGGCAGGATAAGGCAGAATTCGGCTCCTCCTCCCTCAAGGTTCCAGGCCTTGATGTATCCGTGGTGCAGGTTGCACAGGGCGCGCGCATAGTACAGGCCGATACCGGATCCCTGCAGTTTATGGCTGGTGGACGACTGGTAGAAACGCTCGAATATCTTCTCCAGATCATCCTCAGCTATGCCCGGGCCGTTGTCAGATACGCTGATTGAGGCGTACTGGCCGTCGGTGTCTTTCTCGGTGAGGGGGAAGCGGGCGGCGGCATCGCCCCTTGGAATTACGTCGAATCCAAGCGTTACCCTGCCTCCAGAGGGGGTGAACTTAAGTGCGTTTGAAAGGAGGTTCATGACCACTTTCTGCACTTTATCCGCATCTACCCACATGGTGAAAGGGTCTTCCAGGCCGTATGTGGCAAGTTCTATTCCCTTGGAACTGGCGTTGTAGCGGAACAGCTCAGCTATGTCACGGAGCGGTTTCACTACATCCATCTTGGCAACCTTCATCTGGAGCTTGCTGTTGCCTATGCGGTTGAAGTCCAGAAGCTGATTCACAAGGGAAAGCATCCAGGTGGCGTTGCGGTTTATGATGTCCACCAGCTGGCGGTCCTGCCCCTTCACGCCCTCCGACACGCTGAGCTGCTGCGCGGGCCCCGCTATCATGGTGAGGGGGGTGCGGAATTCATGGGCCACATTGGAAAAATAGTTCATCTGGATCTTGTTCAGGGCCTTTTCCGCTTTCTCCGCCTCTTCTGCCTTCTCCCTTTCACGGCGCACCTCACGGATGCGTCTGGCGGCCTCCTTGCGCACGCGGCGCACGTGGCGGTAGAAGGTGTATATCATAGCCAGCAACAGTAATCCCGCCAGGGAAAACAGAAGTATAGCCCACCAGGAGCGGTGCCAGGGCGGGAGAACGTGTATCCGGAGGGATTCTTCGGTTTCCGTTACTGAATGACTGCCGTTTGCTATACGTACGCGGAGGGTGTATTTCCCGGGAGGAAGGTTTGCGAAATAAGCGTCGTGGCGGGTGCCGATCTTCACCCAGTCCCTGTCAAATCCTTCCAGTTTGTAGGCATAGCGGATCTGCTCATACTCGCTGTAGTCAAGAGCCGCAAAACTAATCCCGAATCCGTTCTGGTTGTGTCTTATGGTGACTGTGGGTTTCTCGCTCAGGAGTTTGTCTATGGGGCCGTTTTTCGTCGGAGCGACAATATGGCCGTGGACGGTGAGGTATTCAAAGACAAGTGGCACGGTACGTTTGCCTCCAAGGTCAAGGGGGTTGAACCAGGTGATGCCGTGAGTGCCGCCGAACACCAGGGTTCCGTCAGGCAGGATGCATGAGGCGCGGTCATTGAACTGGTCTCCGCCAATTCCATCGGCCTCATAATAGTGTACGAATGAACCCACCGTGCGGTCATATTTGCCAAGGCCGGCCATGGTTGCCACCCATATATTGCCCTGTCTGTCTTCCTGGATGGAACAGATGTCCTGGCAGGGGGTGCCCGGAATGGGGCGTTTGTGTCCGCTTTCGTTTTCGCTTAGTAAGAGGCCGTTACCGTATGTCCCAATCCAGATATCATTTTTGCTGTCTTTGAAAAGGACGTTGGGAATAACAATGGACCGTTTCAGGCAGGCGGCCTTTTCCTCCGGGGTGATAGGCGCCAGACGGCACTCGTAGGAGTAAGTGTTTACGTGGACGGGAGTTGTGCCGAAGCAGGAGGCCACAAGGACGCCGGGTTCCTTGAGAACAAGGTCTGTGACAAACGTCCATCCTCCATTCTGGGCCACTGAAACCTCTCTGGTGGTTTTGTCCTTCTTGTCATAGCGCACAAGGCTGGGGGAGAATCCGCCTATCCAGATAGCGCCCCGGTCGTCTTCCAGGACAGTCAGGGGAGTTGCGGCGAATACCACATCCTTCCCGGTGAGATGCTTTCCGTCCCATACGCAGCGTATGATGCGGTTCTTCTCCATAAACACAAACCAGAGGTCCCCGTCAAGGTCTGAGTAGACTCTTGAAATACGGGTATAACCAACCTGGGCGTCCGGGATGAGGTGTGCGATGGGAACCTCGCGTAATTCCTTTGTCCCCATGTCATATCGGAAGAGGCCGTCCCTCTGGGTGCATATCCAAAGGCCGCCGTCTTTGTCCGTACTGAGGGCCGTGACGTTTTTCCCCTTCAGGGCCGATGTGAGGTATTTATTGCTACCGAACAGGCTTTTGTCGCTGTAGGAGACGTGGTAGCCGTGGTCTGTGGTTCCCATCCACAGATTGCCCCTTTTGTCCAGGAACAGGGACCTTATGTCCTCCTGGGGGATGTCGTAGGGGAAATCTGTGTCGGATTCAAAAGTTACGCGCCCACGCGTGGAAGAATAATGGAAGAAACCCTTCCCGATTACGTTCAGGAGAAGGGAATAATCGTTCAGGGGATAGAGAATGTCTATGTCTCCGCTCATGAGGCGTTTTTCGGCCGATATTGCGGCGGGAAGAGGCTGCCAGGCAAGGTTCCTTGTGTCCAGGATACTCAGGCTGCCCATACCGGAAAGCCACAGCTGGTCCGTCCCAAATGTACAGATATGGTATGCCTGGTGGGGGATGGGCAGGGATTCAATGATGGCGAAACTCTCTGTGGAGTAGCAGTTGAGACGGAAGCCTCCTTCCGAAATTACCCAGAGCCGGCCGTCTGGCTGCAGGACCGCGGAAGGTGGTGCGCCGAAAGCGTTGACTTCCCTCACGACGGGACGGATAAGGTCATTCTCCCTGTCGTATTTGTATAGGGTATTTCCGCCGATGAAAAGGAGGAGTCCGGAACGGCTTTCCAGTATCTGGCTCATATTCTTGTTGTCTCCAAGAACCTTTATGCGCCTGAAACCTCCTTTGTCGGAATGTACGGCCACTCCGTAGAACGTGGTTATCCACAGCGAACCGTCCTGGGAGGCGTGAACGGCATTTATCTGGTTGTCCGGGAGCCCCAGGGAATCCTCCGTGCAGAAGAACTGCTGGTACTCCATTCCGGTATATTTGTCCAGACCGCGGCCGGTGGCTATCCATATGTGGCCGTCCTTGTCCTGGGCGAATCCGTTCACCTTCTGGTTGGAAAGGCGTTCACTTACAACCATGCTGCCATCCTGGACGGAAGGCGTGAAGGACCCTTCATATCTTTTGCAGGCCAGGGAGGCCAGAAGCAAAAGTGCGGTTATCAGTTTAATTCTCATATGACAAATATAGACAAGAAAACGTGATTATCGGCATATTTTGAACAAATAGAAAGACATTTGAACAAATAAAAATTTTAAATAAAACGCTAATGAAAGCATTTGACAATGGTAAAAAGAGTTTGGGCGGCATAATCCCCAACTTTGCACCAGTAAAAACCGCATTTGTTATGACACTCAGACCCTGCTTCGCAATTTTTGGAATTTCCCTTCTTCTGGCCGCCTGCGGACAGCCTGTCCGCCGTTCAGCCGGAGAATGCCTTTCCTCTGTTGAAACATCGGCAAAATCCACAACCGTCCTCTCTCAGAGCGGCCCAGTTGCCGGCTATATCGATGACGGCGTATACATCTACAAGGGTATCCCTTATGCCAGAGCCGGCCGCTTCCAACTTCCTGAAAGTCCGGAGCCGTGGGCCGATGTCCGCGCCAGCCGCGCTTACGGTCCCACCTGCCCCCAGGACAAGCGTATGGGCTGGTATGACGACAACCAGGCCTTCGCAATGCACTGGGACGACGGTTTCCCGGACGAAGACTGCCTCCGCGTCAATGTCTGGACCAGCGCCATCAGGGCCGATGCCAAGATGCCTGTCATGGTGTGGCTTCACGGAGGCGGTTTCCGCGCCGGTTCAGGCCAGGAACTCATTTCCTACGACGGCAGTAACCTCGCACGCAGCCACGGCGTGGTGGTGGTTACGCTCAATCACAGGCTCAACGCCCTGGGTTTCCTGGATCTCAGCGCGTACGGCGCCAGGTATGCCCTGACCGGCAATCTTGGAATGCTGGACATAGTGAAAGCCCTGGAGTGGGTACGTGACAATATATCGGCCTTCGGCGGAGATCCTTCCAACGTCACGGTCTTCGGGCAGAGCGGCGGCGGCGGCAAGGTGAGCACTCTGATGGCAATGCCTTCGGCAAGGGGCCTTTTCTCCAAGGCCATAGTCCAGAGCGGCTCCATCACCAGCCTCCTCAGCCCCAAGTATTCCCGCCGGATAGGCACCTACACCGTAGATGCCCTTGGCATCGTCCCTTCCAGGATAGAAGAGATTGAGAAAGTCCCGTATGATAAACTACTTGCCGCGTACAACGGCGCCCTCGCACGCGTAAGAGAAGAGGCAAAGGCCGATGGTGAACTGCCGGAGAATATCCTTGACCAGATTCTCTTCGGTCAGACTCCCGTTGTAGACGGCGTTGTCATACCTTTCCAGCCATCCACTCCCGAAGCTCTGGCCATTTCCAGGGAAGTCCCCGTCATTATCGGCACCGTCTATAACGAGTTTACTCCCAATATGGAGGATCCTATCTTCAAGCCTCTGGCCTTCAGGCAGGTGGCCGACAGGATTGCCGCAGGTTGCGCGCCGGTATACCATTATATATTCAACTGGGCTTCTCCCGTCCTTGACGGAGCATTCGGCAGCACCCACTGCCTGGAGATCCCCTTTGTGTTTGACAACGTCCTCCTTCACCGCACCTTCACCGGCGGAGCGGAAGACGCCATCCAGCTGGGCCATCGCGTGAGTGCCCTCTGGACCAGTTTCGCCCGTAACGGCGTCCCTTCGGCTGCAGGAATACCCACCTGGGTGCCCGCCCAGAAGGGTATCCTTCAGATAGATATTGAATCTACAATACTAAACAACAATTAATACTAACCCATTAAAACTGATCACATGAGTAAATCTTTGTTCAGGAAAATGGCAGCCTTTACGCTGTCTATCCTAATGGGATGGACACTTGCCGCCCAGCAGCAGGTGACCGTCTCAGGTGTGGTTGTTGACGATCAGAACCAGCCCATGATTGCTGCAGGTGTTGTCCAGAAGGGCACCACCAACGGCACCATCACGGACTTGGACGGATCCTTCACAATCACGGTTCCCGCAGGTTCAGTCATTGAATTCTCCTCAGTTGGTTACACCACCCAGGAGTATGTGGCTGCCAGAACGGAAAAAATCAGCATCACTCTGCCCACAGACACCCAGATGATTGAAGAAACTGTGGTTGTGGGTTACGGTGTCCAGAAGAAGTCAGACCTCACCGGAGCTATCTCCCAGGTTAAGTCCGACGACATCTTGAACCGTACCATCACTTCTCCCGAGGCTGCCCTCCAGGGTAAGACCGCCGGTGTCCAGGCTTTTGCATCATCTGCAGCTCCTGGATCCACCCCGGCTATCCGTGTCCGTGGTATCTCCTCCAACAACGACGCCAACCCTCTGTACGTAGTTGACGGCCGTATCACTTCTTCCATCGCAGGTATCGACCCTAACGATATCGAGTCCATGGAGGTCCTCAAGGATGGTGCTTCCGCTGCTATCTACGGTGCCGAGGCCGGTAACGGTGTTGTGATGATCACCACCCGCCGCGGTAAGGGCGATGGCAAGATCAGCTACTCATACCAGCTCTCTTCCCAGAGCCTTGGCAAGACTCCCAAGGTGATGAACGCGGAGCAATACCTCCAGTTCTACCTTGAGAAGGGTAACTTCACCCTCAACGATGTCTACACCAAGTGGGATCAGAAGACCAATACCGACTGGATCAAGGAATCTTATGAGAATTCCTTCATGCATCACCATAACCTCACCTTCCAGGCCGGTAACGACCGCGGAAGCCTCTACATCTCCGGCTCCTACCTGGACAACAACGGTATGTTCAAAGGCGATGCCGATGTCTACAACCGTGTAACCGGTATGGTCAACGCTTCCTGGAAATTCAAGCCCTGGCTGGACATCCAGACCAACAACCAGGTAGAGTACTACAAGGCCCGTTCGATATCTGAAGGTTCCGACTACGGCTCTGCAGTTCTGGGCGCCCTTCAGCTTGACCCCATGACTCCTGCAGTCTATGAAATCGGCCAGGAGCCTGATTTCATCAAGCAGTACCTTAACGACGGCAAGGTCCTCCTCCGTGACGAGTTTGGCCGCGTCTATGGTATCTCCCAGTTCCTTATCTCCGAGAACGTGAACCCTCTGGTCCAGCGTGACCGCAGCTACGGCGTTTCAAAGGGCTTCAATATCAACGGTGCCACCGCCATCAATTTCCGCCCCATCCCCGAGCTCACCTTCACTTCCCGCCTGGGATATCGCCTCAGCTCCGGTGACTCCTACAGCTACAGCCACGACTACTTTGTGAATGAAGGTTATGCCCACCAGTATTTCATGAGCGTAAACTCATCAACTTCCAACAGCATGTACTATCAGTGGGAGAACTTTGTGAACTGGTTCCACCAGTTTGGCAAGCACAGCGTCAGCGCCATGGCCGGTGTCTCCTACAGCCAGAACCGCGGCTACAGCACCTCCGGCGGCGTTACCGGTACCGATAACGGCGGCGTAGTTGACTTTGGTCTCAAGAGAGACGACCCTCTGTTCTACTACATCAGCCAGGCTACTCCTACCGCTACCAAGAACATCAACGGCGGCCAGGAAAGCTATACCCGCAAGTACTCATACTTCGGCCGTGTAGGCTGGGGCTTCATGAACCGCTATAACGTTCAGGCTACCCTTCGTGCTGATGCTGCCGACCTCTCCGTCCTTCCCAAGCCCATGCGCTGGGGCTTCTTCCCCTCCGTATCAGGTGGTTGGACTATGTCAGAGGAAGATTTCTTCTCAGGCATCAAGTCTGTCGTCAACTTCGCCAAGCTCCGTCTAAGCTGGGGCCAGAACGGTTCCATCGCAGGTCTGGGCGGCTATCAGTACGCCAACGACATCACCTCTTCAGGTCAGTATCCTACCGGCCTCGTCAACGCTGACGGCTCCTTCCAGTATATTATCGGTTACGCTCCTTCAGCTTCCGGTAACCAGGAGCTCAAGTGGGAAACCTCAGAGCAGTTCAACGTAGGTCTGGACCTCCGTTTCCTCCAGGACCGCCTGGCCGTAACCTTCGACTGGTTTGACAAGGCTACCAAGGACCTGATCGTAACCGGTATCACCACTTCCACCATCGTGGGTATCGGCGCATCTCCCATGAATGCCGGTAACATCGACAACCAGGGTGTTGAACTTGAAATCCGCTGGAAAGACCAAATTGGTGATTTCAACTACGGCGTAAGCGCCAATTTCTCTACCCTTAAGAACAAGGTTACCTATCTCCATCCCACCCTTAAGAACGGTATCGACGGCACCGGTGTCCGTAACTACGGCTCCGTAACCCGTTTCGAGATTGGTTATCCTGCATGGCACCTCTATGGTTATGAATATGCCGGTGTAAAGCCGGAGACCGGTGAGGCCCTCTTCAATGCTTACGATGCAGAAGGCAACCTTCAGCCCGAACCTACCACCACTCCCGACGATGACGACAAGCGTCACCTCGGCTCCGGTATCCCTACCTATAACTATGGTGTCACCCTCAACGCAGGTTGGAAGGGAATCGACTTCCTGATGTTCTTCACCGGCGCAGGCGGAAACAAGATCCTCAATGCTCTCAGCAACGTTGACTATCCTACCAACCGTCTCGCAGTCCTTACCGAAGATCGCTGGACTCCCACCCACACCACTGCCATGATGCCTGCTGCAACAGCGGCCAACTACACCCAGTTCCTTATCTCTGACGGTGTGGTTTACGACGCCAGCTACCTCAAGATCAAGCAGATCCAGCTTGGTTACAACTTCCCCAAGAAGCTCCTCCGCAAGGTTTTCGTAGAGAACCTCCGCATCTATGCTTCCCTTGACGACTGGTTCACCTTCACCAAGTATCCCGGCTTCGATCCCGAGATCATCGGCCAGGGTGCCGGAATGGGTGTTGACAAGGGGAACTATCCTACCTCCAGAAAGGTTGTATTCGGTGTTAATCTCACTTTCTAATCTGGATGCCTTATGAAAACTAAATATTTCATTCTTTCCATACTGACTGCAGTCCTGGCCCTTTCTTCCTGCTCCAAACTTCTGGACATCCCCCGCAAGGCTGCCATCGACTACGATACTTATTACAAGACAGACGAAGAGATTGAGTCTGCTGCCATCACCATGTACAGCGACGTCCGTGGCTGGTACTACAATGTGATGCTTGTCAAGAACATCCTCTCCGACGACTATTTCGCCGGCGGCGCAGCCCACGGTGACAACGCCCAGATGGACGCCCTTGGTGAATTCGGCTTCAACTCTGAGTCAGAGCAGATTCAGGGCTCCTTCAGCGGCTACTACGGCCTTATCTATCACGCAAACGTCGTTATCGGCCATATCAATCCCAAGCAGAGCAAAGCTGCAGCACGTGCTGTTGCAGAGGCACACCTTTTCCGTGGCTGGGCTTACTTTGAGCTCACCACCCTATGGGGCAATCCTCCCATCGTAGACCATGAGCTTTCTCCTTCAGAGTATGCTAAGGGTAACGGCTCAACCGAGGATCTTTGGAAACTGGTGGAGGATGACCTCACCTACGCCATCAATTCCGGCGCCCTTGCACACAAGACTTCCCTTAATGACAACACCTGCTGGCGTGTCACCGAGGAATTTGCAAAGGCTCTCCTTGGCAAGGCATACCTGTGGATGGCATGGGCCCTCGATGACAAATCTTACTATCAGAAGTCTGCCACTCAGCTGGACGCTGTCGTAAATTCCAATCTCTACGACCTTTGGACCGGCGGCCCTTACGGTGATATGCGTCACCAGGCTTACAAGATGAACTGCGAAGACCTGTTCGAGAGCATCCGTGTTAACGATCCCGACAACTCCGGTGATAACTTCGACTTCTATGGCGCAATGGTCAGCTGGCGTAGCTCCGGTGGTGAAATGACCATCCCCGAGAACGTCGCAGGTACCGGCGGCTGGGGCTTCATGGTTCCCACCGAGGAACTCCTTGAAGCTTTCCAGACATGGGAGAAAGGTCCCAACAGCTATCGCCGCACCGAGACTCTCAAGACCTATGACGAGCTCAAGGCCATGGGCGTTCAGTGGAACACCGTAACTCTTTCTACCGGCATCTTTAACTGGAAGGGCCGTTTCCTCACCGAGGACCTCTCCTTCTATGCCATGATCAACTACAAGAACCCGCTGTGGATGCGTTTCGCAGAGGTCCTTCTCCTTGGTGCCGAGGCTAACTTCGAGGCCGGCAATACCGATCTTGCCCTCACTTACATCAACCGCATACGTACGCGCGCCAAGCTTCCCGATCTCAGCGCCGGAGAACTTAACCTGGATGCCATCAAGATGGAAAAACGTCTTGAACTCTGCGGTGAAGGTCAGCGTTATCAGGACATCCTCCGTTGGGGTGATGCCTATGATCTCCTGAAAGAGACCGGTAAGGTTTATCCTACCATGGAAACCAACGGTGTTGTGAAATATGTCCCTACAGGCCGTTCGGAGTATGGCTTCAAGAAGGGCAAGCACGAGCGTCTCCCTTATCCTTACACGGAGACTATGCTCAACAAGGTAATTCAGCAGAATCCCAACTATTAATAGTTCCGCCCTATGAAAAAGACTTTATTTTTCTCAATATTTGCAGCGGCCCTTGCGCTGGTCTCCTGCGTGAAGTCGGAGCTTGATCCTATCAGCAAGGATAATCCTGTCTTCCCTGAATCTACAGTGATTGAGGCTACCTCTCTCACTTCCTGTGTTGCAGAGAAAGATGGCGAAGGCCGCAGGGTCTTCACCCTTGATCTGACCGACGGCACCACCCCCGTCCATATGGTTCTCATCGGCAATAAGTATTTCCTTACTGCCAACCAGTATACCGAAGCTCTTGACGCTGTTGCCAAGAACGGTAACTTCGTCCAGGGAAAGACCACCCTTGGCGGCAAGAACATCAAACAGGGTTACATCAACGTTTCCCTTCTTGAAGAGACAGAGACAGAGGCCGGCTGTGAGAACAGCTATGCCATAGCTGCCGTTATTTTCCTTGAGGACGGTGCACCTTACAAAGTGAACTGGACCGGCAAGATTGCCTTCGAGAAAGACGCCGTTCTTGCTCCCACCCTGTTCTACACCGACACCATTGCTGCAGACTGCACCCTTGAGGACGGATCAACTCCTGTTCCTGAAGTTGAGTCCCACACCCTGGTACTGAAAGACGCCGCCGGCGAATTTGCTGCTCAGATCAAACTCATCCGTGCCACCGGTACCAAGACTTCCCAGCTTGAAGGTGAGTACACTGTCAAGGAGTACGCGCATGAGGACTTCTCTGCCGGCAACGGCTTTGACCTTGGCGTAATGTTCGGCATGCCTGCCGGTTCATTTGTAATCGGCACCTACTTCTTTGTGGATGGTGCTCTTGTGATTGTCGAACCTGGTGCAAAGATTACCGTAACCGATATGGGCAACGGAATCTACTCCATCGACGGCTCCGACTTCAGCTTCCTTACCGCTCCGGAGGGTTATGTCCCCGGCGCAGGCCCTGTCTATGACATGACCGATACCGTGGCCAAGGACTGCACCCTGGAAGATGGCTCCACCCCTGTAGAGGATGTTGAGTCCCACACACTTGTCCTGACCGATGCCGACAATGCATTTGTTGCTCAGATCAAGCTCATCCGTGCCCTTGGCACAACCGACCTCTCCGGTAGCTACACCGTTAAGGAGTATGCACACGAAGACTTTGCCGCAGGCAATGGCTTCGACCTTGGCGCTATGTTCGGAATGCCTGCAGGCAGTATGGTAATCGGCACTTACTACGTGGGTGAAGAGGGTATCGTTATAGTAGAACCCGGTGAGACCATCGAGGTTTCCAAGATTTCCGACGATACCTATAAGTTTGAAGGCTCTACCGGTTGGGCATTCTCCGGAAAACTCAATGCGGCAGATCCTACTCCCGATCCCGATCCTCAGCCCGGCGACGAAGACGTGGTAACCCTTACCGATTTCCTGTCCCTTACCGACTACAATGGCATGGGCGCAAAGCTTGTCGGCCTTGAACTTGCAACAACCGGATTTACCTATACTCCTGCAGACTGGGTAACCACTTACGCACCTACATATACTGTGGATGGTAACTTCCTCAAGATTGAATTCTTCTCTGAGGATGGTACGGTTGCTCCCGGAACATACACTCCTTCAGTTGACGCCAATAACGTGGCTGCCGGTGAATTCAAGACCGGTTCTGACGGATGGGGTGGTGCTAACGGTTCTGCCTGGTACACTGTTGCTTCAGGCGCTGCTACTTATGCTGTCATTAACGACGGCAGCGTGACCGTAGCCAAGGAGGGTGATGTCTATACCATTGAGGTAAAGTCTACCGCCCTCAACGCAAAGTACGTAGGTAAACTGTCCAAGTAATGAGAATACGTCATTATATCCTTGCTCTGGCATTGGGGGCCCTGGCCCTCGGTGCCTGCAGCAAGCAGGATAAAACCAAAGAGGAAGGAAAGGATCCCAATCAGACCATCCTGGACCTTTTGAAAGGGGAGGATAAGCTGTATCAGGACCTTACCATCACAAGCAAGAACCTGAGCCGCAAGATGACATACTCTGTATGGCTTCCGGGCGGCTATGACGAGAGCAAGACATATCCCTTCCTGTACCTGCTTCACGGTTACGAACAGGGAGACCAGGCCCATCTTGACCGCTGCTGGGTGGAAAAGGGTAACGCCCGCGAGATTGCCAAGGCATATGTCAAGGACGGCGGCGTTCCCATGATCATAGTGATGCCCAACGGCCTTTCCATGTTCTACAGCGGTTCCTATGAGCCTTACTTTGAGGAAGAACTTATGCCCTTTGTGGAGGAAGCATTCCACGGAAACGGCAAGCGTGCAATAGCCGGACTTTCCATGGGAGGTTACGGAACAACGCTCCACGCCCTCAAATATCCCCAAAAATTCACTTACGCCTACGCAATGAGCCCGGCGGTTTCCGGTGATATGAGAGTTTTCATTGATGCCCAGGCCGATAAGAGCGTGTTCCCGGCATTCACCTTCGAGGTGGGTAACCAGGACACCACCGTCAACAATGGAGAAACCATGAACCTTGCCGATTATATGAAGGAGCAGGGTCTTACGGTGGAATACATTGCCCGCGACGGCATCCATTACTGGGATTTCTGGCAGGAGTGCCTTCCCAAGGCCCTTGCAAAGGCAGGTGAATCATTCAATAAGTAATTGATTATGAAGAAACTTTTCATCATAGCGGCAGCCCTGTGCATTGGCCTGGGCGCCAACGCACAGCAGGCCCTGTTCGGCCCCCAGGGAGTAGAGTCTCCCGTTATCAATGCCGATGGTACCGTTACCTTCCGCTACCAGGCCCCCAAGGCCATCAAGGTGGAGGTTACCGGTGACTTCCTTCCCACCCAGAAGGTCGAAGTGGACTGGGGTGGCAACAAGATGAGCTTTGACGCTCCCGGCGTACGCGAGCTCAAGGAAGGCAAGGGCGGTGTCTGGGAATACACCACAGATTTCAAGGTGGAACCCGACATGTACACCTACACCTTCCGCGTAGACGGAAACACCGTGATTGACAACAACAACGTGTTTGTGAACCGTGACATAGCCTCCCTCACCAGCGTCCTGCTGATCCCCGAGGCCGGTTACCGCAGCGACCTGTATGCCATTCACGACGTTCCCCACGGCACAGTTTCCAAGGTATGGTACCACTCAGACGTCGCCGGACTGAACCGCCGCCTCACCGTGTACACTCCTGCAGGTTACGAGACCTCCAAGACCAAGTATCCCGTTCTGTACGTGCTCCACGGCATCGGCGGTGACGAGGATGCATGGGTAACCCAGGGCCGTGCAACCCAGATCCTGGACAACCTCATCGCCCGCGGCGAGGCCAAGCCCATGATTGTTGTGTTCACAAACGGAAACATCTCCCAGGAGGCCGCTCCGCTTGAGAACTCAACAGGCTACACCCGTCCCACCATGCAGCTCCCCAACACCATGGAAGGCACCTTCGAGACTTCCTTCCCGGAGATTGTGAAGTTCATCGACAGCCGTTACCGCACCGTGGCCAAGAAGGCCTCCCGTGCTGTCTGCGGCCTCTCAATGGGCGGTTTCCACACCCTGTACCTGTCCCTGAACTATCCCCAGCTGTTCAACTACAGCGGTATGTTCAGCGCAGCTATCGGAGTAAATGACACCTCCATCAGCCCCATCTATCAGGACTTTGACGCAAAGCTTGCAAAGTACTATGCTCTCAAGCCCGCCCTCCTGTGGATCGGCTGCGGCAAGACCGACTTCCTCTATCAGGCCAACAAGGACTTCATGAAAAAGCTTGACGACAACGGTTTCAGGTACACTTACATGGAGACTGAGGGCGGCCACATCTGGAAGAACTGGAGAATCTATCTCTCGGAGTTTGTACCGCTTCTTTTCAAATAGTTTATGAAACGCTGTGTAATACTTGCTGCCGCCCTCCTGGCGGCAGCTTGCAATACTCCGAAATCGGCCCAGGACAGGCTGACGGTCAATGATGCACGCATCAACGCCATCATCGCCCAGATGACTCTGGAGGAGAAGGTGGAGATGCTGCACAGCAAGACCAACATGTCTTCCGCAGGCGTAGAGCGCCTTGGGATTGCCGATATCAATTATGCCGACGGTCCCTTCGGAATACGCGAGGAAGGCCGGCCGGACGGCTTCATGAGCGCCGGCTGGACCCTTGACAGCGCTACTTTCTTTCCCACCGGCAGCGCCCTTGCAGCCACCTGGAGTGAGGAATTGGCCTATAAATACGGCTCCGGAATGGGTAAGGAGGCACGCCTCCGCGGCAAGGACGTAATCCTTGGCCCGGCGGTGAATATCCAGCGCCTGCCCGTCGGCGGCCGCACATATGAATACCTCAGCGAGGATCCTGTCCTTTCCGCCGCGCTTGCCCTTGAGTATACAAAGGGCTGCCAGGATGAAGGAACGGCGGTATGCATCAAGCATTTTGCCGTGAATAACCAGGAGACCAACCGCGGCAGCGTGAATGCCATCCTGAGTGAGCGCACCCTGCGTGAGATATACCTCAAGCCCTTCGAGCGCGCCATCATTGAAGGCGGCGCCATGAGCGTGATGCCGGCCTACAACAAGGTGAACGGAGATTACTGCTCGGAGAACGAGCACCTTCTCAACGAGATTCTCCGCGGGGAGTGGGGGTTCAAGGGTATGACCGTTTCGGACTGGGGCGGCACTCACAGCACTATGGGAGCAATGCTGCATGGCCTGAACGTCCAGATGACCGGCTCAAACTATCTTGGCCAGCCCGTCATAGACTCTATCGCAACCGGCGCCCTCACGGAGGAAATGGTGGATGAGAAAGTGCGTCAGATCCTGAGGGTCCGCTTTGCAGTGAAGCCCGTTCCGGCCGATGTCGCAAACACAGTTATGACTTCCCAGCCCGAGTGCCAGCAGATTGCCCTTGACGTAGCACGTAAGGCCGTCGTCCTTCTGAAGAACGAGAACGGCGTCCTCCCTGTCTCAAAGGATGTGAAAAAGATAGCCGTAATCGGCCAGAATGCCGTCCTGAAGGTTCAGAGCGGCGGAATGGGCGCAGGCGTGAAGGCCCTCTATGAGGTTACACCCCTTGAAGGCATCACCAGGCGCGCCGGGGCCGATATCGAGGTGGTTTACGCCCCCGGCTACAGGAACTATGCACGCCGTATGTGGGGCCCCCAGGAACTGGGTCCCCTTGAGACCTCCAGGATTGACGAACCCGCAGACCCTGAACTTCTTGCCCAGGCTGTGGAACTGGCTTCATCGGCCGATCTTGTCATTTTCTTCGGAGGTACCAACAAGACCATCGAGACCGAGGGAAGCGACCGTAAGGACATCAAACTTCCCTGCGGCCAGGAAGAACTGGTCCAGGCCCTTTATGAGGCCAATCCCTCTCTTGTGAGCGTTCTCATCTCCGGCGGTCCCACGGACCTTCAGGTGCTTGAGAAAGTGTCCCCGGCCATCGTTCAGGGCTGGTGGAACGGTACTGAAGGCGGTACGGCCCTTGCCGAGGTCCTGTTTGGAGACATCGCCCCTTCAGGTAAGCTTCCCTTCACCTTCCCCGTGAAGCTTGAGGATTCCCCGGCATTTGCGCTTGGGAATTTCCCCGACAAGAATGTAGGCGGAGACCTCTTCACGCTTATGTTCCGCCCGGACGTCCTGGCGATGAGCCCTGAGGAGCGTCAGGCTTTCATAGCATCGCTGCCACAGCCTGAGTCCCGCTACACCGAAGAGTTCTATGTGGGTTACAGATGGTTCGATACCAAGGAAGTAAAGCCTATGTATGCCTTTGGCCACGGCCTCAGCTATGTAGACTTTACTTATGGCCCCCTGAAGGCAAAAGCCGGTTCCAATGGCGTGAAAGTGAGTTTCAACCTGAAGAATGAAGGCAATATGCCGGCCGATGAAGTAGTTCAGCTCTATGTCCGCCGCGTGGACTCGGAGGTTGAATGGCCCGTAAAGGAACTCAAGGCCTTCAGGCGTGTGAGCCTCAGGGCAGGGGAGTCCAGGAGCATCACCCTTGAGGTGGCGCTGGACAACCTCCGTTACTGGGACGAGAGAGCCTGTGCCTGGGCACTTGAGCACGGCAGGCTTGAACTACTTGTAGGATCGGCCTCCGATGATATCCGTCAAACAGCAGAAGTAAGTATTTAACATATGAAAAGAATTTTATCCGTAATTGTACTTGGCGTAGCGTTTGCCGCCGCCCTTCAGGCCCAGGAACTTACAAACTTTGCTTTCTGGGGCCAGAAACCCATCATCTCCCCGGAGATCCAGAACGACTCCGTGACCTTCCGCCTCAAGGCCGATTATGCCACGGTCGTAAAACTCAGCGGATCCTGGATGCCCAATCCCTGGACCGGTACCATTGACATGAAGCGTGGTGAGAACTGCGTGTGGGAAGTCAAGATCCCTCTTCCCGCACCTGAGATCTACACCTACAACTTCGTTGTGGACGGAGTTTCCGTGAATGACCCCCAGAACGTGCTTGTACAGCGTGACGGTACCCGTTACCTGCCAATGCTCCTTGTTCCCGGAGAGCGCACTGAAAACTACGGTGAGGCCACTCAGCACGGTACGGTAAGCCATCCCTGGTACGACAGCAAGATCCTTGGAATGAGCCGGAGGCTTACCGTCTACACTCCTTACGGCTATGAGGCCAATCCCAAAAAGAAGTATCCAGTGCTTTACCTCCTTCACGGCGCAGGCGGTGACGAGGAAGCCTGGATTTCCATGGGACGTACCGCCCAGATTCTGGATAACCTCATTGAGAAGGGCCTTGCAGAGCCCATGATCGTGGTTATGCCCAACGGCAACCCCGGTCAGGCGGCTGCACGCACCCTCAATATCCCCGAGAAGCCCTATGACTGGCGTGATCCCGCAAACCGTGACCTCTATGTGAAGAGCCTCTGCACGGAGATAGTCCCTTTCATCGAGAAGAACTTCCGCGCTGTGGCTAAGCCCGCATCCCGCGCAATCGCCGGTCTTTCAATGGGAGGCGGCCATACCATTTCCGCATCCATCATGTATCCGGAGATGTTTGACTACATCTGCCCACTGTCAGCTGCCGGTTCTGCCACTCCTGAGCAGATTGCAGCCCTCAAGAAGGCCGGAGTCAAGCTCTATTTCCTGGCCTGCGGCAACACCGACTTCCTGTTCAAGGGTGCGGAGGAAATGCACGTCAAACTGCTTGAGCAGGGTCTGGAGCACGAGTACTTTGTCTCCGAAGGCGGTCACGTGTGGTCCAACTGGCGCCTGTACCTTAATACCTTTGCCAGGAAACTCTTCAAGTAGCCCGGTTATTCAGTAATTCGTCAAGTTATGAAAAAAGCAGCCGTCATAGCCCTTCTTCTCTCATCTGCCTTATCACTCCAGGCCCAGGGCTGGTTCCGCACTCCCACACCCAACGACACCCTCCAGTCTGTCCGCGTACAGCCGGACGGAAAGGTCCTTTTCCAGATTTACGCCCCCAAGGCTTCGCAGGTATCCGTTACCGGAGACCTTCCCTGGGACAGGCCGGTGAAGTTCGTAAAGCAGGAAAACGGTGTCTGGCAGGGCCTCCTGGAAGGTCTTGGTGACGGCTGCTTCCGCTACAGTTTCCTTGTGGACGAAGTGAGGGTGCAGGACCCCAAGGCCCCGCTGTCGGCCGAACAGGCGTCGGTCCTGACCAAGGGCCCCGGCTACATCAAGGATGTTCCTCACGGGGCAGTGGCGCAGCGCTGGTACTGGTCCAAGACCCTTGGATGCATGCGCCGTATGCACGTGTGGACTCCTGCCGGATATGAAAAATCGGCCCAGGAACTGCCCGTCCTCTATCTCATCCACGGTGGCGGAGACAATGACGCCTCCTGGCCGGGCGTAGGTGCCGCAGGCTGGATCCTGGATAATCTCCTCTCCGAAGGGAAAATGCTCCCTATGGTGGTTGTAATGCCCAACGGAACCATCCAGACCGATGATATGATGGGGGAGGTGCCGCTATTCGGAGAGGATATGGTTTCCAGCATCATACCCTTTGTGGAAGCCAATTACAGGGTTCTCACGGACCGTGACCACCGCGCCATGGCCGGTCTTTCGATGGGCGGTATGGAAACCATCGAGACCTGCTTCAGGAATCCGGAACTCTTCTCCTATGTTTGGGTGCTCAGTTCCAGTTTCTCTCCCGGCAGGCAGAAGGAATATGTGGCCGATATAAGGCTCAAGGAGATAGCCCCTGACCTCAACCGCAATTTCAAGGTTCTCTGTTTTACCCAGGGCGGCCCGGCGGATATTGCCTACCGTAACTGCCAGGAAGCCCTCGGGTATCTCATGGAAGCGGGTGTACGGTTCAGTTATATTGAAAACTCTGAGGCCGGCCACAGCTGGACCACATGGCGTGAAGATCTTCAAACTCTGGCCCCAACTCTGTTCCGTTAGTACGGTTTTCACCAAAAAAGCGTATATTTGCATCAAATATATAGCTTAACGGTATGAAAATCATCATCGAAGGAGCCGGACAGGTGGGAGCGCACCTTGCAAAGATGCTCTCCAACGAGTCCAACGAAATAACGGTCATAGACCCGGATCCGGAGCGCATCCGTTCCCTGAGCCAGACCGCCGACGTAGCCACCATCCTTGGCGGACCGTCGTCAATTCCGGATCTGAAAGAAGCCGGAGCGGCATCGGCCGATCTTTTCATAGCCGTGAACCCTCTCCAGCCCCAGAGCGTGAACATAGTGAGCGCCCTTCTGGCCAAGAAACTGGGCACCAGGCGCGTTGTGGCCCGCGTGGACGACGAAGACTTCCTGTCCCCGGAAAACAAACTTCTTTTCAAGGATATGGGCCTTGATATGATGTTCTTCCCGGAAAAGAGCGCCTCCGACGAAGTTGACGATATGCTCCGCTCCACGGCCTCCACGGACACTCTTGATTTTGCACGCGGAAAACTCCAGCTTGGCGTATTCAAACTGGACGACGATTCCCCGCTTCTGGATATGACGGTGGCGGAATTCTCCCAGGCCATAACCGAACTTCCCAACGGGGCCGAATTCCGCATTGTAGCTATCTCCAGGGGTAATTCCACAATCATTCCAAAGTTTGATTCCACCTTCAAGCCCGGAGATTACCTTTACATTATCAGCTGCCGTGACGGCATGCCGGCCCTCATGAAGTATCTTGGCAAGGACAAGCTTGAGATCCGCCGCGTACTCATACTCGGAGGAAGTGAAATCGGCCAGATGGTAGCAGCCCGCCTTGCCGCAAGGAAGATTGACGACATCAAGATAATTGACATAGACCCCAAGCACTGCAGGCATCTTTCGGAGGTTCTCCCGGACAGCGTTTCCGTTGCCTGCGGAGACGTCCGCAATGCAGATTTCCTGAAGGAAGAGGGAATGAATTCATATCACGCTGTCCTTGCATTCACGGGCAGCGACGAAACAAACATCCTCTCCTGCGTGGTTGCAAAGAAGATGGGCGTTTCCCGCGTCATCGCTCAGGTTGAGAACCTGGAGTACATACGCCTGGCGGAGGATATGGGCGTGGACAGCGTCATCAATAAAAAACTCATAACAGCAAGCCGCATCTTCAAGTTCACCCTCAGTGACAAGGTGCGTTCCGTGCGCTACGTGAGCGGCACTGATGCGGAGGTGCTTGAGTACACCGCCGCCCCCGGTTCCCGCATCACCAAAAAGCCCCTCAAGGACATAGAATTCCCGGCCGATGCAATCATCGGCGGCATAATCCGCGGCGGAGACAGTTTCATCGCCGTGGGAAGCACCCACATAGAGGCCTACGACCGCGTTGCGGTATTCGCCCTCCCGGATGCCGTAAAGGAAGTTGACAAGTTCTTCAGATAGGTTTTCTCAGAAGCAGTAACCGGTTCCAATCCGGATTCCGTCGAAGGGATAGTTCTTGAAGCCGTGGGTGTACTGGACAAACGGACGCCAGCGGCCGGCGTTGCCGTCCAGCCTCATGCGGATGCGGCGGGGGCGGTCCCCGTCATTCTCCCAGCCGATGTAGCCGGAATAATCGGCCATAAATGTGAAGCCCCAGGTGGAGATGCTTGCAAAAAGGCCGTACTGGACAGCGTCGTTCTGCCTTGCCGTTCCGTCCTGCCAGCAGAGGAAACCGCCGCTTAGGCCAGCCCTGATTTCCATCACATAGCTATACTGGAAGGCCCTTGACCAGGCAATGGTGCCGTCAAAGAAATAGCCGCCGCAGTCATAGTAGCGCGCCTGCTCAAACGTATTTCCCATGGCCGATTTAAGGACGGCCCTCAGGAGGATATCCGGTTTCAGGGTGTTGGGCTTTCCGACCAGCACCTGGATGTTTGTACCAACATAAAGATCCCCAGAGTCCCAACTCTTTTTCTGGCTTCTGGCATCTCCTATGCGCCTGTAATCTGCTACTGCATCTGAGTATGACCAGTGTTCCACGAATGGCCCCCATACTTCAATGCTGGCGCGCTTGGTCCAGAGGGGGAAGTGAAGGCGGATAAAGCCGTCCCAGGTGTGGTCATTGCCGTCTGCCACGCGGCCTTTCCAGTAATCGGCAGCAAGCTCAGCGTAGATGTAGGGCTTGATGCGGCCGTCCGACATATCCGGCACGGGGAATGCGTTGGGGCCGAAGTATTCCGGAGAAACCATAGTGGGCTCCGAGAAATCTGGGGCCACAATTGGAGTTTGGGCGCTTAATATGTTTGCGGCAAAAAGTGCCGATAAAATGATTATTAACCGTTTCATAACGCAAATATAACACTTTCCCTTGCCGGAAAGTGCGTAAAGACAGATTTTTTTGTAAATTTGTGCAAATTGATTCTTAGTATGAAACGCTTACTTGTCATTGTTGCCGCGGCCCTTTCAATGGTTTCCTGCGCCGCACTCCAGAATGTTAACTCCCAGAGGCTTCTCCAGAGCGGAGCATATGCCGCCCAGGCACTTACGCTTCCAAAGGCCGATGTCCAGGCTTATGTGTCCCAGTACATCACCCAGCTGGACGCCCAGAGCGCAGTGCTCCCGGCAACGGACCCTTATACCAAGAGGCTTAATAACCTTGTTGGAAAGCTCACCCACATCGGAGACCAGCCCCTCAACTACAAGGTTTACAGGAACCCGGAGGTTAACGCATTTGCCTGCGCAGACGGTTCTGTACGCGTTTATACGGGCATCATGGACCTCATGACGGATGAAGAACTTCTCACGGTTATCGGCCATGAAATTGGTCACGTTGCACTGGAGCACACTTATCAGCAGATGCGCCGGAGTCTCCTTACAAGCGCCGCCTTCGAGGGCCTTGCCGCAACATCAGACAAGGTTGCAGCCCTCACGGACTCCCAGCTTGGCGCCATCGGCCAGGCCATGATTGAGGCCCATTATTCAAAGAAGCAGGAGAGTGAGGCCGATGAATTCAGCTATTCCTTCCTTGTTGCAGCAAAGCGCAATCCCTGGACCATGGTTCAGGCCTTTGAGAAGCTTCAGAAATCATCAGGAGGATCTGTGAGCGGCCCGGTGAGCAACCTCTTCTCTACTCATCCGGATGTTGCAACCCGCATAAAGACAATATCGGCAAAATGTGAAGCAGACGGCTTCAAACGCCCCTAGAACAGGCCTTTAGGAACAATCCAGCCTTTATATAGGCCTATAGGTTTATGACGCTCCGCGGGAATCTCCCCGGGGCGTCTTAGTTTTCGGTACTCCCTGTGAGCCTGGACAACCGCGTCAAAGAAACTCTTCCTTCCCGTAAATAGATATACAAGGGCCGATAATCCGTCAAGGCACATACGCGTAAGTATGCGAAGGCGGGCCCTGAAACGCGAATTGAGCGTTGCGGGAAGGTTGTTCTCCAGCAACAACAGGTTATTGCGGAAATTCAGCCTTAACTTGAAAGGGGACTCGTTGGGGAGGGTGCCGCCACCAATGTGATAGACGAAGGACTGAGGCACCATGGTCACTTTCCAGCCCCTCAGCTGCATCCTCCAGCAAAGGTCTATCTCCTCCATATGGGCAAAGAAGCGGTCGTCCAGGCCTCCAAGGGCATTCCATACATCGGCCCGGACCATAAGGCAGGCGCCGGAGCACCAGAGGACATCGGCCGGAGAGTCATACTGCCCGTGGTCCTTCTCCACCTTCTGCATTATGCGGCCGCGGCAGAAAGGATAGCCGTAACGGTCAAGAAGGCCGCCCGCCGCGCCGGCGTACTCAAAGGTGTCACGCTCATTGAAGGATATTAGCTTGGGCCCGCAGGCGCCGCAATCCGGATGGCTGTCCATCCACTCCTGGAGCACTCTGAGCCAGTGGGAAGGAACCTCTACGTCCGAGTTTATCAGGACGTAATACTGGGCCTGGACCTGCTCCAGGGCGCGGTTGTATCCTCCCGTGAAGCCGTAGTTCTCTGAAAGTGCAATTGTGCGGATGGAAGGAAACTCCCCGGCCATCATCTCAAGGGAGCCGTCATGGGATGCGTTGTCGGCCACAATTACCTCTGCGTCAAGGCCATCGCAGGATGCAATGAGCCCCGGCAGGAAGCGCTTCAGGTACTCCCTGGTGTTGTAATTCAGTATGACAACCGCAGTTTTAAGCACTGAAAGAAACGTCTTTGAAGGCCAGGGTAGGGATTAGTTTGGACATGCAGGGGCGGGCGTCCTGGGCCGTAGCTACAAGGTTGTTCCACAGGGATATGAAATCTCCGGTTATGAGCATTTCCCTTACAGGATGCACCTTCTTTCCGCCGCGGATGAGGAAGCCCTCGATGCCGTAGGAGAAGTTTCCGGTAGCGGCATTGGAATTGCCTCCGTTGAAGCCCGTGACAAGGATGCCGTCTCCAATCTTCCGGAGGAGTTCCTCCTGGGTAATGCAGTCTCCAACAGGCATCAGTTTCACCCTTGTGGCATCTTCTATGGTGGGCTCCATGCCCATCTTATGGCCGATATACGTGTTTATGAAGAAGGTTTTCACAACGCCGTTCTCAATGACGGGAAGGTCCCTTGTTGCAACGCCCTCGCTGTCAAAGAGGCGGCAGCCGGTTTCTCCGTGAACGCGGGGAAGATCAATGATGGAGAGACTCTCCGGGAAGATCTTCTTCCCCAGTTTATCGGCAAGGAAAGAATTTTTCTGCTGCACTGAAAACCCTCCAAGGGCATTCAGAAGGGGAGTGACCAGTTTTCCGGCGCACTCGGAGTCCACTATGAGGTTTGTGCGGCAGCTGTCAATCTCAACGGGGAAAAGGGCGGCCGATGCGCGCTTGATGGCGGTTTTTGAGCAGGTGTCCAGTTTGAGGTCCTTTAGATGTGGAGCTGCATCCCACCAGAAATTTGAGTAGTGGTTGCCGTGTGCGTCCTCCACGGTGGCTTCATAGCCAATCTCGAATGAAGTTTCCGTATGGCGGGCCATCAGGCCCTGGGAGTCTATGGTGATGCTGTCAAAGAGGCTGTCGGAGTACTCTCCTTCCTCGGCAATCACGGTAAAACCGTTTTCCACCTCTTCCTTCCTTGACCAGAAGGAGGAGGATAGCGCCATTTCTTTCCTCCGGGCCGATGTGAGCTCCTCATAGGAAGGGTCATAGAGCCCCAGTTCCATTCCAGTGACGGCATCCTTTACAAGGCGTGCGGGATCCGGAAGACTCCGGTTTTCATCCGGCTCCAACATCCTCACCGTATCTATGGAACTGCTGATGAAGGCCTTGAGCTCTTTCTCTTCCAGGCGGTTACTTGAGAAGGTCCCAAACCGGCCGTCCACAAACAGCTGGAGCTGCAGGCTCTGGTCCAGGGCATAGGCGGTTTTGTCCACCTCCCCGTTCAGTATCCCCGTAAGATTCATCACGGATTTGCTGTATGTGAGGCGCACCTGCTGGGCACCCTCCTCCAGTGCAAATTCCAGCGTTTTATTTAACTCCTTGATATCCATCATCACTGACCTCCTACAGTTAGGTTGCCGATAAGAACCGTTGGTATGCCGCAGCTTACGGGCACGGACTGCTCTTTGCCGCAGGTCCAGGCACCGGGATCCACCACAAGGTCATCGGCCACGCCGCGGATATCGGCAAGGGCGGCAGGGCCGTTGCCTATTATGTTGATATCCTTCACTGGCATTGTGAGGCGGCCGTTTTCTATCATATAGCCGGACTTTACGTAGAAGGTGAAATCTCCTTCCCCAATCTGTACCTGGCCGTTGGAAAACTCGTCTACAAAAATGCCCTTGGAGACCTCTGCAATTAGGTCATCGGCCTTTGCCGTGCCGCTTTCCATATAGGTTGCCCTCATCCTTGGAAGGGGAGCGTAGCGGAAGCTTTCACGGCGGCCGTTCCCCGTGGGCTTTACCCCGTAATGGGCGGCCGATATACGGTCATGGAGATAGGACGTAAGCACGCCATCCTCCACCATGTAAGTCTTCTGTCCGGGGATGCCTTCGTCGTCAAAGTTTATGGCGCCGCGGTTACCCTGGAGAGTTCCGTCGTCAATGATGTTTATGCCCTCGGGGCATATCCTGGTGCCCATTTTGTCGGCAAAGATGGAGGTGCCCTTGCGGTTGAAATCGGCCTCGAAGGCGTGGCCCATGGCTTCATGGAGGAGGATGCCGGAAGCGCCGGCGCCCATCACTACGAGCATTCGGCCACCTTCAGGGCGCCTGGCGGCAAAGCGGTCGTTTATGCCCTTAACAATGTCAGAGGCCATTTCTTCTGCAAGGGCGGGGGAAAGCATCTCTGCGCCGCAGCGGAAACTGCGGGATGTGGACTTGTTTTCCACGGCGCCGCCGCTTTCAAAGACGGCACTTACGGAGATGCTCCCCATGGGCCGGGTCTCGTATTTTAGCTCCCGGGCGCTGTTGTACATGAGGATGTCACTGACGGAGAACGCAAGGTTCACTATTACCTTGCGGATGCGGGAGTCCCTAGCGCGGACATCGGCATCAAGAGACTGCAGGAAGGGGAGGAAGCCCGCCATGGGGAGTTCCCGCCAGTTCTTCAGGACGGGATATCTGTCGGCCGCAGGATTTGGCTCTCCGCGGCTTGGATTGCGGGTGCCATAAGGGTTAACGTCGCACGGGCCGTCGGCAATCTGGGCGGCGGCGCGGGCGCAGGCAAGGATATCGGCCTTGAGGGTGCTCTCAGAGTATGCGTAGCCGGTCTTTTCTCCGGAAAGGACGCGTACCCCAACGCCGTAATCAATGTGGCTGCCGCCGGAAGTTACGGCGCCGTCCCTGAGAAGGAGTGACCCGTAGCTGGTGTTCTCAAAATAGAGGTCTGCGTAGCTGCCGCCGCTTCTGAGCCCTTCTGCTATGACGGCTTCAAGAAGCGGGACATCCACCTTGAATATGTCCAGATAATAGTTCTTACTCTGTATCATCCGTGCTCTGGTAGGGAACTCCGTCGTGGGCCAGCGGGGCCTTTGACAGTTCCTTGATAATGAGTTCTGCAGTATTCTCCGTGTGCTGGAGTGGCTCAGAGGTGTCTGTGATAACGGCTTTCACCTTCTGGTACTTTTCCATGTCACGGATGGCGAAACCCTTCTTGGAGCCTTCCGCTATTATGGCAAACGGAGGGCGGGAATTATCGGCCAGAATCCATTTGTCGCAGGTTTGCATGTAGCCGTTGAAGAGGTAGTAGATGCCCATGCGGTAGCGGCGGCGGATGGTCTCCTCAGGGACGTCGTGGCCGCCGGCCAGGACCCTGTTTGCTACCCTCTGGACCGCCATGTCGGGGGTCTCCAGCCACAGGTATAGCACCGTGACATAATACCCCAATTCCTGGGCCTTCCGCGTCATCTTGATAAGGGCACGCGTAGCCAGGGTGGTTTCTATGCAGAAGTCTTCCCTGCGGTCAAACAGGTACTGCACCTTTTTCAGCATCAGGCGGCTTGCAGTGATGTAGGCACCCTCCGGCGCAAACGGCGAGAGGTGCTTTGCAAATTCATCCGAGTTCACAAATTCACTGCAGTCCAGCAGCTCCGGGAGAATGCTGTAAGAAGCGGTGGTCTTCCCGGAGCCGTTTGGGCCTGATATGATGTACATGCGTGGCACTTCGTGCCGAATTGCTTTACAATACCCCCTCCCGAAACCCCTCCCCTCGGGGGAGGGACTTGAGAGGGCTTGTGCTTTTATTCAGTGGCAGCCTCTAACTTCTTCATCATGGCGAACATGAAGATGGCGGAGATGACGCAGACGCCAAGGAATACGCTCCAGACAACCCACAGGGGCAGGGGACCCCAGAGGTGACCGCCAACCTGGACAAGGAAGTTACCTAGGGCCGTAGCAACAAACCACATACCCATCATCATACCCTTGTACTTGGGCGGGGCAACCTTGGACACGAAGGAGATGCCCATGGGGCTAAGGAGAAGTTCTCCGAAGGTGAGGATAAGGTATACGGTGATAAGCCAGTAGGGAGAAACCAGGGTCTCTTCCACGCCGCCGCGCACAGTTGCCTGATATGCAGGGGTATTAAGGCCGATAGAAGCAAACGCCATAAGGCCGAAGGCCACGGCCGCAACCAGCATGCCGTATGCAATCTTTCGGGGAGCGCTGGGCTCCTTGCCCTTTGCCGCCAGGGCACCAAAAATGGCCATGGAGACAGGTGTAAGGGCTACCACATAGAACGGGTTGAAGTGCTGGAAGATAGGGGCGCTGATCTCTATGCTGCCGGAAAGGCGGGTGTACTGCCACACAAGGTATGCGCAGGCAAGGGCTACTACGCCAACGCCGATCCATTTACCCTTCTGGGATGCCTCCTTGTCGAAGATGGAGAAGAGGGCATACACAATGGCAATCACTGCCACAAGATTGAATACGTTGAATGGCATTGAAGCGATGCCGGAAGAGCTGCGCTCAGTGAATTCATCGGCAAAGTAGGTGAGCGTGAGGCCATTCTGGTGGAAGCTCATCCAGAAGAAGATAACCACGGCGAACACCAGGAAGAGAGCCACCATGCGCTTTTTGGTCTGTTCCGGGGTGAGGGTGTCCACAACCTGGGCCTTCTCTCCCTTTGCGTGACCGCCTTCAACGTGCTTGAACCAGCTGCGGAAGGCGTAGTAGATGGCAATTGACACGATGAGGGATACGCAGGCCACTGCAAATGAGAAGTGGTAGGCGGCGTTTCCGTCAAATCCAAGGGTCATTGCCCATTCCCTGATCCTGATGGCCGCTGTAGGGGCAAAAAGGGCGCCGATATTGATGGCCATGTAGAAGAGGGAGAAGCCGGAATCACGCTTTGAGGCATACTGAGGGTCATTATAGAGGTCACCGACCATAACCTGGAGGTTACCCTTGAATAGACCCGTGCCGAAGCCTATCAGAAGCAGGGCCGCAAGCATTGCCACAAGGGCTACGGTGCCTCCGCCAAGCGGAACTGAGAGCAGGAGGTATCCTGCAAACATAACCAGGATGCCGGTTGTGACCATCTTTCCAAAGCCGAATTTATCGGCCAGGATACCGCCGATGAGCGGGAAGAAGTACACCAGCATGAGGAATGAGGAGTAGATTGTGCCTGCGGTACCGGCTGAGAGGCCGAAGTTTGCCCTGAGGAAGAGGGCAAACACCGCAATCATGGTATAGTAACCGAAGCGCTCGCCGGTGTTGGCAAGTGCAAGGGCGAATAAGCCTTTGGGTTGTCCTTTGAACATATGCAATTATTTTACGGGTACATTTTCAAGAACGGCCTTCAGATACTCCCAGGTACGGGCTACGGAGGCGATGTTCACTTTTTCATCCGGGCTGTGGGGATACTTGATGGTGGGGCCTACGGATACCATCTCCCAGTTGGGATATTTGGCTCCAAGGAGGGCGCACTCAAGGCCGCCGTGGGTGGCCATTATCTCCATATCCTCTCCGGTCACTTTCTTGTACTGCTCCATCATGATCTTGTTCATGGGAGTGTCCAGCTTGGGAGTCCAGCCGCTGTAGCCGCCGGCAAACTGGATGTCATCTGCACCGGCAAGCTCGAAGATGCAGCGGACGCGGTTGGCAAGGGCTGCCTTGGCGCTGTTGACGGAACTGCGCATGAGGCTGTGGATGGTGATTTTGCCCTTCTCTGTGCGTACGATAGCCATGTTGATGGAAGTTTCCGTGAGTCCCTTCATGGTGCGGGACATGCGGATGACTCCTGAAGGGCATGCAAGCATTGCCTTCACGGCCCTCAGCATAACTGAAGGCTGAATGTGCTTGGGGGCGGCGGCGCACTCCTCAACAATGAGGGTGGCGGTGGGGTCGCTCTCCTTGAATTCGGCCTTGATACGGCCAAATTCGCTCTCTATCATCTGGCGCACAGCCTCAAGGTTCTCCTGAGGGACCACAAGTTCTGCCTCTGCCTCAAACGGGATGGCGTTACGCAGGGAACCGCCGGTGAAGGAGACCACCTTCACGCCAAGAAGCTCAATGGCGGGGAGAATCATACGTGCAACAGCCTTGTTGGCGTTTGCCCTGTAAAGGGAGATGTCCATTCCGGAATGGCCGCCCTGAAGGCCCTTGACGGTAACTTTTAGGCCCTTATAATCTGCGGGCGTATTGTATTTGAGGTATTTGAAGGAGGCCGATACATCAAGGCCGCCTGCGCAGCCGACGCAAAGTTCTCCTTCCTGCTCACTGTCAAGATTCATGAGGATGTCTCCCTTCAGGACACCGGGCTCAAGGGTGTTGGCGCCTGTCATGCCGGTTTCCTCGTCATAAGTTACAAGAATCTCGATGGGGCCGTGCTTTACGGACTTGTCCTCAATTGCGGAGAGGCCAAGGGCTACGCCCATGCCGTTATCGGCACCAAGTGTGGTACGGTCTGCGGTAACCCACTCTCCGTCAATGTATGCGTTGATGGGGTCCTTGAGGAAATCGTGGGAAGAATCAGATGTCTTCTGGGGGACCATATCCATATGGCCCTGGATGATGACACCCCTGCGGTTTTCCATGCCCGGGGTGGCGGGAACGCGGATGATGATGTTGCCGCCTTTGTCGCGGATGGTCTCAAAACCGTGGCTGACGCCCCAGTTGTAAAGGTATTCAATTACTTTGCCCTCATGCTTTGAAGGGCGGGGAATTTGGGTAAGATTGTAGAAGTTATTCCAGACAATCTTGGGCTCCAGTTCTTTAATGCTCATACTATAATGTTATTAATTAGTTTTTACGGGATATGAAGCTTCCTTTCCAAGCTGATACACCGGGACGCGCGTTTCCACCAGCGGACGTCCGTCTTCCGTAAGGCTCAGTTTGCATATCATGGGGATACGATATCTGATATGGGTGGTTTTACCAGCCTTTTTGGCCGATTGAGAAGCCTCTTCCCTTACAAGGCCTTCAGGCTCAAGCTCAATGTAATAGGGAGTGCCTCGGCCGTTAGATACAAGACCGCGCTCGGGATCGGTGCGGAATGCAAGGTAACGTTGGTTCTTGAGGTTTGGCTGGGGAATCACGTCAAAGCTTGCCGTGAGCGTCCTTACCTGGCTGTAGCCACGGAAAAGGGTTAGGTACTCTTCCTCCATCTCACGTATTTCCTTGAGGGCATCGGCCATAGCAGCACCGGAAAACGTGGCGTCAGTGTTGCCGGTTGCTATGTCCAGGCGCTGGGCGCGGAGGGAAAGGATGTGGTCCGCTGCTTCCTTGGCCTTGTCTTCCAGGGATTTGGTCTCAATGAATTTCTCTTCAACGGGTACGCGTACAAAGGCGGTATCTGTAGGGATGGTCTTGTACACTATGCGTTTAACCTCCTTGCTGTCTCCGGTGAGGCCCTTGTCCGTGAAATCGGAGCGCATGGGTGGGAGAAAGCGCCAGGTTACGCCAAGTTCACCCTTTTCTCCAAAGGAAACCAGTCCCTGGGTGCTCAGGACCATCAGTTCCGGGACATCGGCCTCCAGAAGTGTGGCCGATTTCCGGTCTGCTTCCACCTTGGGGGTTATGGTGGCGCTGAGGACGCGGGAGGTCACTTCATCGGCCCTCCTGACGTCTATGTTGAGGAGTTTCTTTGCAAAGGCTGCGTATGGGCCCGCAAAGAAGGTTTCCTGCTCTGCCTCCACTTCCACGGTAATGGTGGTGGAGGGGAGGTAATATACGCTTTCCTGAGCCGCGGCTATGAAGGCAACGGCCAAAGCAAGGATTGATGATATTATTCTTTTTTCCATCTTCTGTGTGTCCAGAGGTAGTTCCATGGCTGTGCCTTGATATCCTCTTCAAGGAGATTAAAGTATTTCTGGGTTATATCAAGCGGATCCATTGATCCGGCGTGTTCAGTTATGGGAACGAATGTCATGGTGTAGCCGCCTTCCTCCCTGCACTGGAAACTGAGGTAGATGACGGCCATATCCGTCCTTGCTGCCACCGTGGCGGCTCCCGGCATTATGACGGTGTCACGGTTCATGAAGCGGAGGCTGTACTTGCGGTTGGGGCCGTAGGGGAACTGGTCCGTTATGAAGGAGTAGCAGAAGTGTTTGTCCCTGTTGGAGAAGATAGTCCTTGCTATCTGCTGTGAGGGGACGTATCCGGTGAAGTCCATATCGGCCACGGGTGCCTGCCTGTTTTCCCCCATGAAGCTGTCCCAGAACTTGTTGTGGAGGGGGAGGTAGGTGATTGCAAAGGTATGGGTTGTAATCTCCAGGGGCTCCGTATAGGTGTAATTTAGGATGCCGCCAATGAGTTCCCAGTTTCCGGCGTGGGACTGCATTATCATAACCTGCTTGCGCTCACGGAAAAGGCGGTTGAGAACTTCCGGATTTGTAATCTCCACGATGTGGCTGTCACGGAGGCGCTTACGGCCGTGGTCTCCGCGGCAGGAGCCAAACCAGAGGGTTTCCGTAAGGATGTTGGCAAAGTGATGGTAGAACTTCTTTTCAATGGCTTTCAGCTCTTTGGCCGATTTTTCAGGGAAACTCTTCTTGAGGTTATCCTTCACAACATCTACCCTGTAGCGGACCACGCAGCGAATGAGCCAGCCAAGGAAGCGGGCCACGGCGTGATGGTATGAAAGGGGAAGGCGTCCGTGAAGCCGGAGCCATCCCTGAGCCAATCCCTGCCATAATGTCTTTCCTTGAGCCATATGTATCCACAAATATAGTCATATTTTATGTAATAAAGAATTTGTTTTTCAGGAATTTAATGCGTATATTTGCAGTCCTTTTTGGGCCCCTTTTGGGCCGCAAACAAGTTAACTTATTTATTAACAATTAATTAACAAACAATGGTTAACCAGTACGAAACCGTTTTCATTGCAACTCCCGTTTTGTCTGATGCCCAGATGAAGGAAGCGGTTGCCAAGTACGTCAAGCTCATCACGGACAACGGTGGTGAGGTTGTGTACCAGGAGGATTGGGGCCTGCGTCAGCTCGCTTATCCCATCCAGCACAAGACCACAGGTTTTTATTACCTGATCGAGTTTAAGGCAGACTCACAGTTCGTTGCCACTCTTGAAACCCAGTATCACCGCGATGAGCGCATCATCCGCTTCCTCACTGTCGCCCTCGACAAGGATGCAGTTGCATACGCAGAGCGTCGTCGCGCTAACAAGGCCGCCAAAGCCGCTCCCGCAGCTGAGGCTCCCGCAGCAGAGTAATTAGGAGGATAAAATTATGGCAAACGAAAACAAAGAAATCCGCTATCTGAATCCCCCTACCGTGGAGGTTCGCAAGAAGAAATACTGCCGTTTCAAGAAGGCAGGTATCAAGTATGTAGATTACAAGGATCCTGAGTTCCTCAAGAAGTTCCTGAATGAGCAGGGTAAGATCCTTCCCCGCCGCATCACCGGTACTTCCCTGAAGTTCCAGCGCAAGGTTGCCCAGGCTATCAAGCGTGCACGCTCCCTGGCCCTTCTTCCGTATGTTACTGACCTTCTTAAATAATCTGCCTTATGGAAATTTTACTCAAGAAAGATGTAGCCAACCTTGGCTATGCCGGTGAAATTGTAAAGGTAAAGGCCGGTTATGGTATGAACTACCTCATTCCTCAGGGATTCGCAGTTTCCGCAACTGAGTCCGTGAAGAAGCAGCACGCAGAGACCCTTCGTCAGCGCGCTCACAAAGAGGCCAAGCTTGTTGCAGATGCAGAGGCTCTTGCAGCCACCGTTTCCGCACAGGTTCTGGAAGTGAAGGTAAAGGTCTCCGAGAGCGGCAAGCTCTACGGCAGCGTTACCACTATGGACCTTGCAGAGGCACTCGCCGCCAAGGGCCTGAACATTGACAAGAAGGACATCACCATCCTTGCCGGTGAGGTGAAGGAAGTTGGTGAGTACGAGGCCGCTGTAAAGATTTACAAGGCTATCAAAGCAAACTTCAAGTTCAATGTAGTTGCTGAGTAATCAGCCAGATTGCCGGTCACGCCGGCAATGACGTAAAAATCCCGCTCCACCGAGCGGGATTTTTTTGTTGTTATTAATCCTTTTTCTCTTCCGGCTTCTCGGGTTCATCCCCGTGGGAATCCTTGTACTTGAACCGGCGGATCTTCTGGGTGGCGGTTTTCTCGAAGGGTTCCTTCATGGCGTCCACCTCTCCGATCTTGGCGTTTTTGCCAACCTTCTTGTTCACCCAGTCAAGGATGGCTTTCTTTCGGGCTTCCAGTTCCTCGAACCACTTGTCTTCAGTGGCCTGGTTCCAGTCAATTGCATTGTCCTGGAACTTCACAAGGGCAACCAGCTTGCCGTCACGTTCCATCACAAGGGACTCCTCGACGCCCTCGATGTTATTGATCACCTGCTCAATCTCCTCGGGATATATATTCTCTCCGGAAGGCCCAAGGATAGTGTTGTTGAGGCGGCCCTTGATGTAGTAGAGGCCGTTTTCGTCCATGCAGGCTACGTCGTTGGTGTGGAACCAGCCTTTGTCGTCCATCACCTGGAGGGTGCGCTCGGGGTCCTTGTAGTAGCCAAGCATGACGTTGTCTCCGCGCACCACAATCTCTCCCTCTCCGTTTGCGGGATTCACGTTGTCAAGCCTTATCTCCACCTTATAAGAAGCAGGGCCGATTGAGCCGATGTGCTTTTTCTTATTCACCATCACGTTGCACACCAGCGGGGCAGTTTCCGTGAGGCCGTAACCTACTGCGTAAGGGAAGTGGCAGTCTATGAGGAACTGCTCCACTGCGGGATCCAGCTTGGCGCCTCCGATTCCGAAGAACTTGAGCTTGCCGCCGAAGGTTTTTACGATACGCTGGCCGATGAACCAGTGCAGGATGTGCGGGAGGTGTTTATCGGCCCAGGAGAGGACGCGGCTCTTCTGGATGGTGGGCCACACGCTGTTCTTGATGACCTTCTCTATGATAAGAGGTACGGAGCACACGATTGTGGGGTGCACCTTCTTCATGGCCGCCAGAAGGATGGTTGGTGTGGGCGGTTTCTGGAGGGTGTAGCACGTTGCGCCAACGTAGAATGAGTACAGCGTTGAAACGTTCATCTCATATACGTGAGCGGCGGGAAGGATACTGAGGAAGCGGTCCTTCTTGAACGCGGGCTCTGCCTTGAAAGATGCCGCAAGGTTTGCGCAGATGTTGCGATGGCTGAGCATAACGCCCTTTGCCTTTCCGGTGGTGCCGGAAGTGTAGATTATGGCTGCGAGGTCGTCGGGTTGAGGGTCTTTCACCCATCCGTTGCACTTGAAGTCCTGGTCGTCCTTCTTGATGAACTCGAAGGTCTCTATGTCAATGACAAGTGTGAGCTTCTTCCTGCATTCCTCGCTCAGTTTCCCCATCATGCGCTGGGAGATGAACAGCACCTTTGACTCAGAGTGGGTGAGGATGTTGGTTACCTCGTTCTCGGAGACATCGGCCAGCATGGGGACAACTATACGGCCGTAGGCGGTGGCGGCAAAGAAGGCAACCACCCAGTTGGGCATATTCTGGGAGAGGATGGCCACGCGATCCCCGTGCTTGATCCCAAAGCGCGTGAGGCGCATGGAAAGCTGGTTCACCTTGCGGCGGAAGTCCTCGTAGGTGTACTGCTGGCCGCCGTCCACGTACTGGTAGGCGACTCTTTTTGCGTAAGTGGTTGTGGCGTAGTCAAAGACCTTGTGCAGGGTAGTGCACGTGTTCTCGCGGGAGCGGTACTTACGCCATGCCTTGTACGGGCTCTTGATTTTCTTGGCCATAAGGGTTTTGGGTTTTAGGATTTCTTCTCAGGGACGGCGAACTGGTCCTTGTGATAGCCCTGGATGCCCATGGGACGGTAGTGGTCGTAGATACGTTCCATATCCGCTTTAGGGTCATCGGTGAGCTGGAATGGTTCGCCGACCGATATTTTCTTCCGGCCCCAGTCGTAGTATCCAAGATATACGGTGGCGCCGGTTTCACGTGCAATGAGGTGGTAGCCGCTCTTCCATCTCTTTACAAGGGAGCGGGAACCTTCCGGAGCCAGCGCAAGGTGGAACTCCGGGACGTCTTCCATGACTTCTATGAGGCTCTTTACCGTGGTGGCGGGGCTTGAGAGGTCTGTGGGGACGGCGCCGCAGGCCTTGAGGATGGGACCAAGGGGCCACACGAAGAAACTCTTCTTGACCATGATGTGGGCCACTTTGCCAAACTGGGTGTAGAAGAGGTAACTCACAAGGAAGTCCCATACGGTGGTGTGGGGGACTCCAAGGACGATTGCCTTTTCTTCCTTCATGGGACCGCCTACGCTTTCCCAGCCCATTTTCCTGAGGAGCCAGCCGCAGAACTTTGCCCAGCGGGGGCCTACAGTGGTTTTGACTTTAGTTTTCTTAGCCATAGTTTAGATATTTACGTCTTCCAGTTCCTTTTCAGAGCGGAGATTGTCCATGATGAAATGCTGGCGCTCATAGGTGTTGATGCCCATGTAGAACTCCATGATGTCCTGGATGGACTCTTCATCGGCCAGCTTTACGGTGTCAAGGCGCATCTTTTCCCCGATGAAATCTGCGAATTCGTTGGAGGAGATTTCTCCAAGACCTTTGAATCGGGTGATTTCTACGCCGTTTTTGAGTTTTTTGGCGGCGGCGTCCCTCTCTTCCGGGGAGTAGCAGTACATGCGCTCCTTCTTGTTGTTCACGCGGAAAAGGGGAGTCTGGAGGATATACACGTGCCCGCGGCGGATAAGGTCCGGGTAGTACTTCATTATGAAGGTGAGGACCAGCATGCGGATGTGCATTCCGTCGTCATCGGCATCAGTTGCAACAATGATGTTGTTGTAGCGGAGGTTGTCAAGATCCTCCTCCACGTCCAGGGCGGCTATGAGGAGGTTCAGCTCCTCATTTTCCGCTACCTTCTTGCGGCTTTCCTTGAAGCAGTTGATGGGTTTTCCCCTGAGGGAGAACACGGCCTGGGTGTTGGCGTCCCTTACCTTTGTGATGGTTCCGGATGCGGAGTCGCCCTCCGTTATGAAGATGGAGGTCTTTTCCCTGAGGTCTTCCTTGCCCTTGGCCACTTTGTCGCAGTAATGGTAGCGGCAGTCACGGAGTTTTCGGTTGTAGACGGCCGTTTTCTTTGCCCTTTCGCGGGTTTTTTTCTGGACGCCGGCAATCTCCTCACGTTCTGCCTGTGAAGCCTTGATCTTGTCCTCAATGGTGGGGACTATGTCCATATGCATATGGAGGTAGTCGTTGAGGTTCTTGGCCACAAAGTCATTCACGAAGGTGCGGATGGTGGGACCGCGGTCTGTGGAAGTGGTGCCATCGGCCCCCTTCACCTGCTTCTCCCACATATAGGTGCTACCGAGCTTGGTCTTGGTCTGGCCCTCGAAAATGGGTTCCTGGATCTGGATGGAGATGGCGCCCACGATGCCCTGGCGGATATCCTCCGGTTTGTAGTCCTTCTTGTAGAAGTCCTTGAAGGTCTTTGCTATGGCTTCACGGTATGCGGCAAGGTGGGTGCCGCCGTCACGGGTGTTCTGGCCGTTTACGAAGCTGGATATGTTTTCTCCATAGCTGTTACCGTGGGTGAGGACTATCTCTATGTCCTCTCCTTCCAGATGGATGAGAGGGTAGAGGGGAGTCTCGCTCATGTTCTCCGTGACAAGGTCCAGGAGGCCGTTTTCGCTCTTGTAGGCTACACCGTTGAGGTTCAGGGTAAGACCCTTCTTAAGGTAGGAGTAGTTCTTGACCATGGTTTCCACAAATTCCATGTGGAAGCTGAAGCCGTTGAACATCTCTTCATCCGGGGTGAACTTGATGTAGGTGCCGTTCTTCTCATTAGAGGGGACTATGGCGCTTTCGAGGAGTTCTCCGCGGCTGAAACGGGCGTAGGAGCACTGCCCGTCACGGTAGGATGCCACGTAGAAGTCTATGGACATGGCGTTCACGGCCTTGGTACCGACGCCGTTCATACCTACGGACTTCTTGAAGTTGGTGTCGTCGAACTTACCGCCGGTATTCAGTTTTGAGGTAGCGTCTACCACCTTGTTAAGGGGAATTCCGCGGCCGTAGTCTCGGACGCTCACGGTCTGGTCCTCTATGGTGATGTCTATGCGCTTACCGAAGCCCATGGAGAACTCATCAATGGAGTTATCCACAATTTCTTTCAGAAGCACATAGATGCCGTCTCCCTGACGGTCACCGTTTCCCAGGCGGCCGATATACATGCCGGCACGTCTGCGGATATGTTCGTTCCATTCCAGGGTCTGGATGGCGTCGTCGTTGTAGGTGGTATTAGTAATCTCTGCCATAATCGTACAAAATTACTAAAATTCCGCGAAAACTCAAAGAGTAGTTACACTGTCCGAGGGGGAGGGATTAGGGAGGGGGGTAACGTAGGCAGATAGTAAAACGGCCAGAGACATAAGTCACTGGCCGTTTTACTGCGAAGCCTCTCAGAGGCTTTATGCCTCAGAGATGGCTTCGTTAGGGCAGGTGCCTTCGCAGGCGCCGCAGTCGATGCATTCGTCTGCGTTGATTTCATAGGCGGCCTCACCGGCGGTGATTGCTCCAACGGGGCAAACATCTGCGCAGGAACCGCAGGAAACACAAAGTTCGGGATTAATTTTTCTTGCCATTTCTACTGTATAATTTATATGTGATTATTTCGTGATGGCAAAGGTAGGCATTAAATTTGATTTTGAAAACAGTTGTGACTAACTTTGTGCGTATGAAAATGATCTTTATCTCAATAATAGCCTCCCTGGCGCTTTCTACCTGCGGCAGCGGAAGGTCTGAGGCGGCTGCCGTTGCATCCGTGGATTCCTTTGTGGAGATTGATGCCGCGGATATGGCCGATGATCCCAAAGTGGTTGTGGAATGGGACAAGACCGTTCACGATTTTGGTGATGTGAGCGTCTCTGACGGCCCTCTTACCTGCAGTTTCACACTGACCAACAAGGGCCCGGAGGCAATCGCAATATTTGAGGTGGTGTCTTCCTGCGGCTGTACGGGAGTGGATTTCCCCAAAACTAAGATTGAGCCCGGACAAAGCGCTAAGATATCGGCCACTTACAAAAATGAGGACGGCCCCACGGCCTTTGACAAAACCCTTACGGTGTATATTTCCGGCATAAGGCGTCCGGTGATTCTCCGCCTTCGCGGCGTGGTTCACCCCAAAAAACAATCCCTGAGCCAGCTCTATTCCCCTGAGAGGCTCGGGGATTTGGGTTTTAAGACGCGGCAGTTCAGTACCGGTAACCTCAAGCAGGGCCTTTCCGTGAGTGAAACCGCAAATGTGGCTAACCTTGGAAAGAAGCCTCTCAACGTAACTTTCACAGACGTGTCACCGCAACTTAAAGTAAGCGTTAGCCCCAATCCAGTCCCTGCCGGAAAAACCGCTCAGATTGCCTTTACCGTTAATTCGGATCCTTCACTTTACGGGCTCAACGTGTATAAGGCCACGCCGGTTCTTAACGGGGTTCCGGCCGCGGGCTCAATTGAAGTGGCCACCTGGACGCAGGAAAACTTTGCCCTCTGGAGCAGGGAAGCCGTAGAGAAAGGGGCCATCCCGGCGTTTGAGATGAGCACAGTCAGCATTGGCACCGTCAAGGCCGGAGCAAAATTATCGGCCTCCTTCCCCCTCACAAATAACGGTAAGTCTGTTTTGCATATCTTCAAGGCCGATCCCGATTCCCCGGCGCTTGCCGCAGAGTCCCTTCCTGATATCGGCCCCAAAGGAAAGGGGAAACTGGTCTTTACGCTTGATACTTCCTCCCTTCCGGAAGGAGACAACGTGATAATGATTACTCTTACCACAAATTCTCCCCAGCGGCCCCTCATCAATCTCTTTGTCACCTGTGTGGTTGGCTAGTAAGTAATTGACGCATAGCGATTTAATAAAAGTCGGGTGCACCTGCAGGTGCACCCGACTTTGCGTAAGTGACTGACGGAGAGTCAGTTGCGGGCCAGGCCGATTATTCGGCCTCGGCCGTGGCGGCAGGCTTCATCACAAGCTCGATGAAGTTTTCCTGTGAGAGGATCTCCTGAGCAAGGGCCTTGATGGAAGCGGCGGAGAGGTTACCTATGGCTGCCTCGTATGCGGCGTCACGGTCTACTCCGTAGGTGAGGTAGAGCTCAATGGAATTGAGCCACCAGTTGTTCCTCTGACGGCTTTCCGGGAGGTTCTTCTGGAGGTTGAGCTTGGCTGCAGCCAGTTCTTCCTCTGTGGGGCCTTCAGCCGCCAGCTTCCTGAAGCCTTCGATGGCCAGTTCGCGGAGGCGGTCGCAGAGGGCGGGCTTGCAGTCGAAGTAAACCTCATAGACTGCGGTCTGCTTGGGACGGCGGACAAGGTTACCGGAAGCTCTGGCGCCATAGGTGCCGCCTTCTTCCTCACGGAGGCTCTCGGTGTAGCGCATATCCATGATATAAGAGATGGCTTCCATAGCTGCATCTTTGTCGTAGGAGTAGTCAAGGTCTGCGCTGTACACCTGGAGGACTGTGCTCTTTGGAGTCTGCATGTCTACCTCAAACACATTCTCAACCTTACCCTTCACGATGTCCTCACGGGGATCTACCCATTTGAGGGCTTTCTTACCTTTGGGCAGCGAGCCTATGTATTTCTCCACGAGCGGCTTCACGGATTCGGGGTTCACGTCACCCACGATCACGAACTTTGCGCCTGCTGCATCGGCAAAGAGCCTCTTCCAGTTCTTTTCGACAACCTCAAGGCTTGCGCGCTTAAGGGTTTCCTCGGAGAGGGCTTCCTTACGGGCGTTTCCGCCGTAGATGGTCTTGTATAGTTCCTTCTGGAGTTTGTAGTTGGGCTGGTTGACAAGGTTGGGGAGGATGGCGCTTATCTGGTCAATGCTGTTGTGCCATTCCTCGGGGTCGAACCTGGGATCCATGGCAAACAGATACAGAAGCTGGAGGGCTGTCTCGAAATCCTTCACTGTGCTGTTTCCGTTGATACCGTTCTCAAGCTGGTCAAAGTACGGGGTAACGCTGAGGTTCTTGCCGGTGAGCATCTTGGATACGGTGGTGCCGGAGAAGGAGGAAACACCGCTGTTATTCAGGAACAGGCTGAAGATGTTCTGGTCAAATGAAGCGATATCGTCAGTGGAGACAAGGCTAAGGCCGCCGTCCTTATAGTAATTGAACAGGATCTGGTCCTTGGCAAGGTCTGTGGGATAGACATACACTTCAACGCCGTTCTTGAGGGTCCACTTGGTGGAACCGTAGATGGAGACGGCGTTTTTCCTGACGGGAGAGCCTTTGAGTTTTGCGGGATCAAGGAAGGATTCAGGGATATCCTCGCCGGCGGGGGCCGATATCTCTGAAGCATTTACATCGGCCATGACCTTCAGGAGCAGCTCGGCGTTGGGAGTGGCGATGCCTTCTTTCTCAGGACCGGAGTAAACCAGGACGAGGTTGTTCTCAGAGAAGATCTGGGCTACTACCTGGCTCACCGCTGCAGCGTTGAGCTGTGAGAACAGCATCTCTACAAGCTGCTTTTCATCAGCGGGCTCAAAGATGGGCTCCTTGTCAAAGAAGTTGTCGAGGATGGGGCGTACGAACTCCGGGTTCTTGCGGGTCTCGGCCTTGTTCGCGCGGGTCTCCATCATGGAGAGGTAATCGGCCTTTACACGGCCGAACTCTGCGTCAGTGATACCGTAGCGCTGAAGGCGTACAAGCTCAGTGTAGAAGTCCTGGAAACCGCCAAGGATATTGTTCTCCCTGAGGGTAACGTCTCCCATGACTGCGTCAATGTCCTCGTAGATGAGGCTTGAGAAATAGAAACTGCCGCCGAGGTATGGTGAATCCGGTTTGGAGGTGATGTCCTGGAACCTTTCCCTCATGACCAATGTGATGACATCTTTGATGATGTCATTGACCTGACCATAGACGGTGGCGTTGATGGCCTCAGGGGCAGCAGGGCTGTGCCAGATGACGCTCAGTTCCGGGGAAGTAGCCTCGGGATCCGTGATGATGCCTACGCGGGGAACTGCATGGTCCTCGATGGAAACGATGGCGATGGGTGCGGGATTCTCCTTAGCAGGGATGGCTCCGAAGATTTCCTCGATCTTTGCCTTGGTGCGCTCCACGTCCACGTCTCCAACCACAACCACTGCCTGGTTGCCGGGGTGATACCATTTATCGTAAAAAGCGTCAAGGGATTCGGGGAGGAATGTCTCCAGATGCTCCTGAGTGCCGATAAGGGTGTGCAGGGCGGGCTGGGTGCCTTCTCCGAAGTAGTATGGTAAAGAACGCTCCATGGAACGCCAGCTGGCGTTGCGGCGGGTACGGCGCTCCTCGATGATGACTCCACGCTCTGCGTCAATCTCAGAGGGTTCGTTGAGCACATAGTGGGAGTAATCGGCAAGGATCATCAGGCAACTGTCAACAACGCTCTCACGCTCTACTGGAATGTTGTTGAGCATGTACTTGGTCTCTTCAAAGCCGGTGGAAGCGTTGATGTTGCGGCCGAATTCCGCGCCGATGGAACGCAGGTAGTTGAGGATGCTCTTTCCAGGGAAATGCTCCGTGCCGTTGAAGCACATGTGCTCCAAGAAGTGGGCAAGGCCGTCCTGGGAAGGATATTCCTCCTGGATAGCTCCTACGTCAGTTGCAAGATAGAATTCCGCACGGCCCTTGGGGAGCTCATTGTGGCGGATGTAGTAGGTGAGTCCATTCTCCAGATGGCCGATAGTGACCTCTGCGGAATTGGGAAGCTTTGGCATCTGTGCAATCATGGCCTCCATCTGCTCGCGGGAAGGTTCCTGCGCGAGCAGAGAGGCGGCCATAACTGACAGAGCAAGAAAACTAACTAACCTTTTCATTAGCTCTGAAATATTAATTGTTATTATTTGCCTGCAAGGCGTTTGTAGGTGTTCAGACGGACTTTTGCGAATTCCTCGGTCTTGGAGAGGAGTTCATCGGCCTGGTCCGGGAACATCTTGTAGAGGGATGCGAAGCGTACCTCACCCTTCAGGAAGTCCTGGAACTTGGTCCAGTCGGGTTCCTTGGAGTCAAGGGTGAACGGATTCTTGTCCGTGCCTTCTAGGGCGGGGTTGTAGCGGTAGAGGTGCCAGTAACCGCACTCTACGGCCAGTTTCTCTTCCTTCTGGCTCAGACCCATACCGGCTTTGAGGCCGTGGTTGATACAAGGGCTGTAGGCGATGATGAGGGAAGGTCCGTTGTAGGCCTCGGCTTCCTTGATTGCATTGAAGAACTGGACGGGAGATGCACCCATTGCCACCTGGGCAACGTAAACGTAGCCGTAGGAGATGGCCATCATACCAAGGTCCTTCTTGCGGATCTTCTTACCAGAGGCGGCAAACTTGGCGATTGCGCCAACGGGGGTGGCCTTTGAGCTCTGACCGCCGGTGTTGGAGTAAACTTCCGTGTCAAGGACAAGGATGTTCACGTTCTCACCGCTGGCAAGGACGTGGTCCAGGCCGCCGTAACCGATATCATAGGAAGCACCGTCACCGCCGATTATCCACTGGCTGCGGGCAACGATGAAGTGCTGGTACTCTACAAGCTTCTTGCAGGTGTCGCAGCTGCATTCCTTTGCAAGAGGGACAATCTTGTCTGCTACCTCGCGGGTTACAGCGGGATCCTGGGGAGCCTCAAGCCACTTGGCTGCGAGGGCCTTGATCTCCTGGCTGCAGCAATCGCACTCAAGAGCCTGCTTCATCAGACCGGTAACAGTTTCACGGGCTCGGTCGGAGCCAAGCTTCATGCCAAGGCCGAATTCGCAGAAGTCCTCAAAGAGGGAGTTCTGCCATGCGGGGCCGTGACCCTGGGCGTTGGTGCAGTAAGGGGAGGCGGGGAAGGAAGCGCCGTAGATGGAGGAGCAACCCGTTGCGTTTGCAATCATCATATGGTCTCCGAAGAGCTGGGTGATGTTTTTTACGTAAGGGGTTTCACCGCAACCTGCGCAGGCGCCGCTGTACTCAAACAGAGGCTGTGCAAACTGGGCGTTCTTCATGTTGGCCTTCTTGTCAACATATTCCTTGTAACCTACATGCTTGTTGAGGTAGTCGAAGTTTACCTGCTCTGCTGTGTCGTCAATGTAAGGAACCATCTTGAGGGCCTTTTCAGGCTTTGCAAGACAGACATCCACGCAGTTGCCGCAACCGGTGCAGTCGTCAACTGAAACTGCAAGGGCGTACTTGAAGTCCTTGAGGTTGGCCTTGCCCTGGGCAAGCTTGAGACCTGCGGGAACCTTTGCGGCCTCTTCCTCAGTGAGGAGGAACGGGCGGATTGCAGCGTGAGGGCAGACGAAGGCGCAGTTGTTACACTGGATACACTTTTCAGCGTCCCAGGTGGGAACGTTCACGGCTACGCCGCGCTTCTCAAAGGCAGCGGTGCCGTTGGGCATTGTACCGTCTGCGTAAGGCAGGAATGCGCTTACGGGGAGGGTGTCGCCGGCCTGGGCGTTCACTATATCGGCAATATCCTTTACGAATGCGGGGGCCAGACGGCCCTTGCCCGGGTTCTCGAACTTGGCGGAGATGTTTGCCCACTCTGCGGGAACCTTGATCTCTGTGTATTCTCCACCGCGGTCTACTGCAGCGTAGTTCATGTTCACAACGTTCTCACCCTTCTTGCCGTAGGACTTCACGATTGCATCTTTCATGTACTTCACGGCGTCCTCTGCGGGGATGATGCCGGTGATGCGGAAAAATGCGCTCTGGAGGATGGTGTTGGTACGTCCGCCAAGGCCGATTTCTGCGGCAATCTTGGTGGCGTTGATGATATAGACCTTGATGTGCTTGCGGCCGATGGTAGCCTTCACATTGTCAGGGATGTTCTTGATGGTCTCTTCCTCATCCCAGAGGGAGTTGAGAAGGAGGGTGCCGCCTTCCTTGATGCCCTTCAGGACATCATATTTCTTAAGGTAGGAAGGAACGTGGCAGGCCACGAAATCCGGGGTGTTCACAAGGTACGGGGCCTTGATGGGGCTTACGCCGAAGCGGAGGTGGGAGCAGGTGTAGCCGCCGGACTTCTTGGAGTCATAGTCGAAGTATGCCTGGCTGTAGAGATCCGTGTGGGAGCCGATGATCTTAATGGTGTTCTTGTTGGCACCTACGGTACCGTCACTGCCAAGGCCGTAGAACTTGCACTCGGTGGTGCCGGGCTTCACGATTGAAACTTCGCTCTTGATAGGAAGGCTCTTGAATGTGACATCATCCACAATGCCGATGGTGAAATCGGCCTTGGGCTCCTTTGCGTCAAGGTTGTCATAGACGGCCACGATCTGGGCGGGAGTGGTGTCCTTTGAGGACAGGCCGTAACGGCCGCCGATGATAAGGACGTTGTCCTTGCCCTGGAAGAGGGCCCTGACATCCGTGAAGAGGGGCTCTCCAACTGCGCCGGGTTCCTTGGTGCGGTCAAGCACGGCGATGCGGCGGACGCTCTTGGGAAGCACAGAGAAGAAGTATTTCTCACTGAAGGGCCTGTAGAGGTGGCAGGTGATGAGACCGTACTTGCGGCCGCGGCCTGCGAGGTAATCTATGGTTTCCTTGATGGTTTCTGTTACGGAACCCATTGCAACGATGATGTTCTCTGCGGTGGGGTCACCGTAGTACTCGAAGGGACGGTAACTGCGGCCGGTGAGTTCAGAGATTTCACCCATGTAGCGGGCTACGATATCCGGAACTGCATCGTAGAACTGGTTGCGGGTTTCAACTGCCTGGAAGTAGACGTCACCGTTCTGGGCTGTACCGCGGGTTACGGGAGCGTCAGGGTTGAGGGCGCGCTCGCGGAAACGGCGGAGGGCCTTTTCGGATACCATCTGGCGGAGGGCGTCCTCATCCAGGGCCTCGATCTTCTGGATTTCATGGGAAGTACGGAAACCGTCAAAGAAGTGGAGGAACGGGAGGCTTGACTTGATTGATGCAAGATGTGCAACGGCTGCAAGGTCCTGGGCTTCCTGGACGGAACCGGATGCCAGCATGCAGAAGCCGGTCTGGCGGCATGCCATTACGTCCTGGTGGTCTCCGAATATGGAAAGGGCGTGGCTTGCAAGGGCGCGGGCGCTCACATGGAATACGGTGGGCAGCATTTCGCCGGCAATCTTGTACATATTGGGAATCATCAGAAGAAGTCCCTGGGAGGCGGTGAAGGTGGAGGTGAGGGCACCGGCCTGGAGAGAGCCGTGAACGGCGCCTGCGGCACCGGCCTCACTCTGCATCTCAGTTACTTTCACTGTCTCACCCCACAGGTTTTTCTTACCGTGGGCAGCCCACTCATCAATGTTCTCTGCCATAGTTGAGGAGGGCGTGATAGGGTAGATGGCTGCGTGCTCGCTGAACAGGTAAGCGATGTTACTGGCGGCATAGTTACCATCACAGGTGATGAATTTCTTTTCTTTTGCCATAGTTTGAAATGTGGTTAATATTTATTGTTTACTATTGAATTCCTTCAATTATGAGCTCAGGATCTGCGGCAATCCTAGACACGAGGCCCTGCAGTACTGTTCCAGGGCCGATTTCCACAAAGCGGGAAGCGCCGTCTGCAATCATGTTCTGGACGGTCTTGGTCCAGCGGACGGGACTTGTGAGCTGCTTCAGGCAGTTTTCCTTAATGAGGCCGGGATCCGTTGTGGGAGCTGCAGTGACGTTCTGATAGATGGGGCAGCGGGGTGTCTTGAAAGGTGTGGCCTCAATGGCCTTGGCAAGCTCTATGCGTGCGGGCTCCATAAGAGGGGAGTGGAAGGCACCGCTCACAGGAAGCACCAGGGCGCGCTTTGCACCGGCTTCCTTAAGCTTTGCACAGGCCTCTTCCACGGCCGATAATTCTCCGGAGATGACTACCTGCCCGGGGGAGTTGTAATTTGCGGGAACTACGCCGGGGATATGGGCACATATTCTCTCAATTGTTTCATCGTCCAGTTTTATGACGGCAGCCATGGTGCCGGGAACTTTCTCGCAGCATTTCTGCATTGCGGCTGCGCGGGCGGCAACAAGCCTGAGGCCGTCCTCAAAGCTGAGGGCGCCGGCGGCAACAAGTGCGCTGAATTCTCCAAGGGAGTGGCCTGCAACCATATCCGGCTGCTGTGCCTGTTCCATTGCAAGGATGGTGGAGTGGATGAAGATTGCCGGCTGGGTTACTTTTGTGGCCTTGAGGGCATCGGCCTCCCCCTCAAACATGATGTCCGTAATACGGAAGCCAAGGATTTCATTGGCCTTTTCAAAAAGCTCCTTGCGGGAGGGGTAGAGATCTTTGGCCATTCCCGGAAATTGGGAACCCTGGCCGGGGAAAATATATGCTGTCTTCATTAAATACGTATAAGCATACAAAGATAACAATTATTTTTGGCATTTGAAAACAATTGTTCGGGCATAAAAACAGATGACCGCCCGGGAGGCAGTCATCTGGAAGGTACCTCTGCTCGGAATCGAACCGGGACCAACGGAACCGGAATCCGTTATTCTATCCTTTAAACTACAGAGGCAAGGGACTGCAAAGTTAGAAAATTTTTTTGGAAGCGCAGGCCGATTTTAATATATTTGCAATAACGAACCATATAACAATCACAATATGAACCTATTTAATCCTGAGATTAAGCTTGAGAAGCAGCTTCAGGCGCAGATTTACAACGCCCTTGAAGGAGACGTGGTGAACTTCATCCTTTCCCGCGCCGGAGATACCCCGGACGACATTTATCACAGAAGTGAGATGGAGGGCCAGAGCATGAAGGTGGACAAGGACGTGATGGGGGATTTTTACAGACTTTGCATGGACGTGAAGGCACGTCTTGGATTCAAGGATCCCGTAGACTTCTACATCACCGGCAGCCAGCAGGTAAACGCCTGGTCCCTTGCTGCAAAGACAGAGGGTAACGCCCATATAGTGAACGTATACTCAGGTCTGTACAATCTCATGAATGAGGATGAGCTGCGCTTCATCGTGGGCCATGAGCTTGGGCACCTCATAAACCACGACACTTCCCTGAGGCGCCTTATCGGCTTTATCTATCCACAGGGAACCCAGATTCCCGTTGCCCTGCAGTTTAAGATCAACCTTCACGACCAACTTGCAGAACTTGTGGCCGACCGCTACGGATACCTTGCCTGTGGCAAGCTGGAGGCATGTGTGACGGGTTTTTTCAAACTGTCTTCGGGAATTGATCTCACAAAGCTTGGAGTAAGTATTGAAGAACTCCTTGAGAAGAACGACAAATCGCTTGACTTTTTCCTCAACGGCGGAGGCCTTAGCTTTGAGGACCACCCAGTGCACCCCATCCGCACCCAGGCAATAAAACTCTTTGCAAGGGCCGGTTCGGAAAAGGAGCTTGAAGAGGGAATGAACCAGCTTATACAGGTGCTCCTCAAGAGCGGGAGCAACCCCATGGACCCGCCTATGTCAGTTTTCATAGCCACCGCCGGCATCATAGCCGCCAGCATAGACGGACAGGTGTCCAAGGAGGAATATGAGCATATTGTGCGTACCCTTGCATCTTCCCACCTGTTCCCTTCACAGTTTGTGGAAAACATTTCCCACGAGAACGTGGACAAACTGTTCCAGGATGCCGTCAATGCCCTGATAGAGGCCGATCCTTCAATCCGTCCGGGACTCCTTCAATATATGATAGAGATTGTGATCGCAGACAAGGACATCCATGAAAAAGAGGTGAATTTCATCTACGATATCGGCCGGAAACTGGGCCTTGACCCCAAGGAAATCTCCCGGATTTTCGCAGGCATGGTTCAGCGCTACTTCAGCCCCAGCCTCTCTTCACTGGCATAAAAACATGGGATAAAGAGTGACGGCATCGTTTTTTTACGTATATTTGCGTAATTATTTGACAGAAACTAAACCACAACACTAATCATTAATTATGAAAAAACTACTTTTAACTGCACTTTTGTTAGCTTTTGGCCTGTCCGCAGTTGCACAGGAAGAAGAGAAGGAAATGAAGAAAGGCTGGAGCTTCGGCGTGCTGCCTACTGCCACGTATTCCGTAGATAACGGTTTCCAGGCAGGACTTTTCGGAGACGTGTATTATTATGGTGACGGCTCCACCTATCCGGATCCCGTTCATAAGATCAGCTGGGAAGGCTCCTACTTCACCCACAGTCACCGTATGCGTCTGTACCTGGCCTATGACTCCAAGTACCTTATCCCCAAAATGAGGGTGAACGCATCAGTTACATATGTTACAGACCCTCTGTACAGCTTCTGGGGCTTCAACGGTCCTGCGGCAGTTCAGGATTATGACATTTGGTCAAACCGCCACACTGGCGCTGGAAATCATCTCAATTACTATGGCATGAGCCGTGATATGCTCCGTGTCCTTGCAAATTTCCAGGGTCAAATTGTCCCTCATCTCAACTGGGCAGCCGGCGTTAACTTCTGGTACTGGAAGATGGGCGCTATGCGTGACAATGGCGTTAAGAAGGTTGGTAATGAGACATTTGATGAAGCTCAGAAATACAACACTGATGTTACCCTTTATAACAAGTACGTTCAGCTGGGCGCAATTCATGAAGATGAGAAAAACGGAGGTCTTGCACTTGAGCTGAATGCCGGTGTTGTATTTGACACCCGTGATATGGAGGCTGCTCCTAACAAGGGTATCTGGGCAGAGGCATACCTCAATGGTAACGTTCTCCAGCACCAATACCTCAAGGCCTGTGTCTATTTCCGTCACTATGTAAGCATTCCCATTCCCATTCCTGCCGGCAATCCAGTATTTGCATATCGCCTTGCCTGGCAGCAGACCCTTCTTGGAGAGACTCCTATCTATATGATCCAGAACGTTCCGCTGCTGGTCCAGCGTAATATGATCTCCGAAGGCTTCGGTTCTTCCAATACCATCCGTGGTCTTCGCGAAAACCGCATTCTTGCAGAGGGCATGGCATGGGCAAACACTGAATTGCGTGTTAAACTCGTGAATTTCAAACTCTTCAACCAGTATTTCTATGTGGCGTTGAACCCCTTCTTTGATGCCGGTATCATAACTAAGCCTTATAGGACAGACGTTATGAAAGGTATTATCACGGATGAGAATCTTAAGGACTATGACTTTAGCGCTTATAGGGATTACCTTGCAAACAATCCTAAAGAAGCTGCAAATAAGGCAAGGTTTGAAGCACTCCATGACGCCAACTACAACGGTACTATTTATGATGACTCCCATATCAAGGAGTTTATCTATAGCGCTGGTGCTGGCCTGAAGATCGCCATGAACCAGAACTTCATCGTCTCTGCAGAATTTGCAAAGTGCTTCACCCCTGGCCTTGACGCTGGCCTCTGGATCGGTATCGGCATTAACTATCAGTTCTAAGCCATATGAAAAGGATTTTCAACGCTATGGCCATCGGCCTGATGGCCCTTTCCCTCAGCGGCTGCCTTGCCGGTAAGTTCATGTCCAGCTATGCGCTTACACCTTCAGTGCACGGCGTGGCCGATATAGACCGCACCCGCGAAAAGGCGGATTCCCTCCTTCCCGGCTCAACGGCCTGGTACGACGGCCTCAAGGCCCAGGGCATCCTTAAGGACGTCTGGACCACCAGCTGGGACAACAAGAACATCCACGCCTGCTACGTACCTGCAAAGGACCCCGCAAATGCCCAGGGCACCGCAATCGTGGTTCACGGTTATGGCGACAACCACTTTGTATTCCTCTATCTTGTACGCATGTACAGGGATGAATTCAACTACAATGTCCTGTTCCCGGATCTTCAGTATCACGGTTATTCAGAGGGTGATGAGATCCAGATGGGCTGGTTCGACCGCCTTGACCTTGAAATCTGGGCAAAGGAAGCCCACAAGATCTTCAACGACGACTTCATGGTGTTCCACGGCGTATCAATGGGCGGTGCAACCGTCATGATGGCTTCCGGAGATGAGCTCCCTGAGTATGTGAAGGCAATTGTTGAAGACTGCGGCTACACTTCCGTTGTATCCCAGTTCAACAAGAACCGTAAGGACAGCTTCGGTTTCATCCCTCCGGATGTACTCCAGAGCGCATCCCTCGTGGCCAAGAAGAAATACGGCTGGGGCTTCTGGGAGGCTTCTTCAGTTGAGCAGCTCAAAAAGAGCACCGTCCCCATGCTCTTCATCCACGGTGACGCCGACGACTTTGTCCCGTTCAGCCACCTTCAGAAGAACTACGACGCAAAGAAGCACGGTTACAAGGAAATGTACGTGTGTCCCGGCGCAGTTCACGCAAACTCCTTCCAGAAGGATCCTGCCGCTTACAAGGCAAGGGTACTGAACTTCCTCAAGACCGTCAGGAACATGATTTCCCTCGGAATCTATCCGGACGGCACAAACAGAGGTTATATCGTTAACAAATAGTTCTACTGAGGCCCCTCTGCCAGAGGGGTCTCTGTTTTTTGCATTATGAGTAAGAAATACGTCCTTGCCCTTGACCAGGGAACCAGTTCCTCCAGGGCTATCGTCTTTGACCACAACGGAAACATCTGCTCCAGCGCCCAGCAGGAGTTTACCCAGCATTTCCCCAAACCCGGCTGGGTGGAGCATGACCCTATGGAGATATGGTCATCAGAGGCCGCAGTCATTGCCCAGGCTATCTCCAAGATAGGTATCAACGGCCTTGACATTGCGGGTATCGGCATTACAAACCAAAGGGAAACCACAATTGTGTGGGACGCAGAGACCGGCCTTCCCGTCTATAACGCCATAGTGTGGCAGGACCGCCGCACATCTGAGTTCTGCGACACCCTCAAGGCACAGGGCCTTGTGGAGAAGATCCGCCGTAAGACCGGCCTTATCATAGACGCCTATTTCTCCGGCACCAAGATCAAATGGATTCTTGACAACGTTCCAGGTGCACGTGAGAAGGCAAGTGCCGGCAAGCTCCGTTTTGGCACCGTGGATTCCTGGCTTGTGTGGCAGCTCACAAGGGGAGAGGTGCACATCACCGATGTGTCCAATGCCTCCCGTACCATGCTCTTCAACATAAACACCCTTGAGTGGGACCCTGAACTTCTGGACCTTCTGGACGTTCCGCTTTCCATGATGCCCAAGGTGTGCTCATCGTCAGAAGTTTATGGTTACACCAAAACCACCATCTTTGCCCACGAGGTCCCCATTTCCGGTATCGCCGGTGACCAGCAGGCCGCTCTCTTCGGCCAGATGTGCACCGCTCCCGGTTCCGTCAAGAACACCTATGGCACCGGATGCTTCCTCCTTATGAATACCGGCAAGGAGCCCATCCTTTCCATGAACAACCTCCTTACTACGGTTGCCTGGAAGATAGGGGACACCGTGAATTACGCCCTGGAAGGCTCTATCTTCGTGGGCGGAAGCGTAGTGCAGTGGCTCCGTGACGGCCTTGGCGTAATCAAGAGCTCATCTGAGGTTGAAGCCCTTGCAGCATCCGTCCCGGACAACGGCGGCGTATACTTTGTGCCCGCTCTCACCGGTATGGGCGCCCCTTACTGGGACCAGTACGCACATGGCGTCATCTGCGGAATCACCCGCGGCACAACGGCAGCACACATTGCACGTGCGGCCCTTGAGGGCATCGCATTCCAGACAATGGACATCGTCCGTGCTATGGAACGTGACGCAGGCGTAAAGTTGGCAGAACTCAAGGTGGACGGCGGTGCATCGGCCAATAACCTCATGATGCAGTTCCAGGCCGATGTCCTTGACACCACCGTAGTGCGTCCCCGCGTGGTTGAAACCACCGCTATGGGCGCCGCATACCTTGCAGGCCTTGCAGTGGGCTTCTGGGGCTCCCTGGAGGAGATCAAGCAGCAGTGGCAGGCGGACCGTACATTCACTCCCACCGGCTCCGACATGACCGCTGCGCGTGAAGGCTGGGCCGATGCTATTTCAAGAACTATCAGCAAACAATAACTATGAATCCCGCATTTATATTTGAATTTATCGGCACACTGGTGCTGGTGCTGCTGGGCGACGGCGTCTGCGCAGCATGTTCCCTCAATAAGAGTAAGGCAAAAGGCGCCGGCTGGGTGGTGATTACCCTTGGCTGGGGCCTTGCCGTGATGATGGGTGTCCTCATTGCAGGTCCCTCTTCCGGCGCTCACCTCAACCCCGCCGTAACCCTTGGTCTTGCCATTGCCGGCAAGTTTGGCTGGGACCTTGTGCTTGGCTATATCGTAGCCCAGATGCTGGGCGGTTTTGTGGGCGCAGTGCTTGTGTGGCTGTTCTACAAGGACCACTACAAGGCCACCGCTTCTGAGCCTGACACCATGCTTGGCACATTCTGCACCATGCCTGCAATTGCAAATCCCTGGAGGAACTTCCTCTCTGAGGTCATTGCAACCTGCGTTCTGGTGTTTGTTATCCTTGCCATCGGCACTCAGGGCAATGCCTTCCAGGTGGGCCCCGTGAGCGCTTCAACTGGCGCTATCGGCTCATGGCCCGTAACCTGCCTCATCATGTCCCTGGGTATGTCCCTAGGCGCAACCACGGGTTATGCACTTAACCCCGCCCGTGACCTCAGTCCCCGCTGCGCTCACGCCATCCTTCCCATCGAGGGCAAGGGCGCAAGCGGCTGGTGGTACAGCTGGGTTCCCGTCTGTGGCCCTATGACCGGCGCCGCCCTGGCTGCAGGCCTCTTCCTTCTGGTTTTCTAGCCCTGGCGCATATCTCACTGATAGTGAGTTGTTTATGAAACATCGGGTGCACCTGCAGGTGCACCCGACTTTGTGTAAGTGGCTTGTATTTAGCGAGTTACGTGCCAGCGGCAAGCGTTAGCTTTTTCTCTCTTCCTTAAGGGTGAGGCCCATGAAGAGCATGGAGAGGATGCAGGCGGCGATGAGCAGCACAAACGTGGAGTTCCAGCCCATGGACTGAGCCACAAGGCCAAGGATCCAGTTGGCAAGGAGGAAGGTCCCGAAGAAGTAGCCGAAAAAGCCCGTAAGGCCCGCGGCAGTGCCTGCGGCGTTCTTTGGAGCCAGATCCAGCGCCTGTACGCCAATGAGCATCACGGGGCCGTAGATGAAGAATCCAATGCCGATAAGGCAGATCATAACCACTGTGATGTTGTCCATGAACTGCCAGTAGAGCACCACGAACACCAGCACAAGCGCCATGAAGATGATGGTGGGAAGGGCGCGGCGGCCATGGAAAACCTTGTCTGAGAGCCATCCGCAGATGATAGTCCCGGGGATGGCGGCAAATTCATAGGCGGAATATGCCCAGCCCATGGACTTGATGTCTATGCCTTTTTCCGTAAGGAGGGTAGGGGCCCAGTCAAGGCAGCCGTAGCGTACCATATACACAAAGGCGTTGGCAAGGGCTATGAACCAGAGGAACTTGTTGTTAAGGACGTACTTGAAGAAGATATCTTTTGCCGATAACGTCTCTTCATGCTTTTCTGAATAGTTCTTGGGGTAGTCATTGCGCCAGGCCTCCACGGACTGCAGGCCGCAGGACTGAGGGGTATCACGCAGAAGCATGAAGGCAAGCACGGCAATCAGAAGCGCCACTGCTGCCGGGAAAGCAAATGTGCCGATGAGGAAGTAAAGTTCCGTGTGGGCGCCGTAGAACCAGCTTCCGAACCAGATGGCGCCGTATGTGGCCATAAGGCCCACCAGGCCGCCGCCAACGTTATGGGCGCAGTTCCAGATGCTCATCATGGTGCCGCGCTCCCCGGGAGAGAACCAGTGAGTCATGACGCGGCCGCAGGGAGGCCAGCCCATGCCGTTGAACCAGCCCACGCAGGCATTCAGGATACCCATCACAACAATTGCAAGGGCCTTGTTATCGGCCCCTAAATACTTGATGGGGATTATCATGAAGGCCATTGACAGGGCGCTGAGGATAAGGCCGAGGGGAAGGAAAACACGTGCGTTTGAGCGGTCGCTGACGCTTCCCATCAGGAATTTTGAAAGGGCGTATGCGGCAGCGTTGATACCAAGCACAAAGCCAAGCTCCGCCTTCTGGAACCCCAGGGGCGCCATGAAGGGGATGGCCAGGGAAAGGTTCTTACGCACCAGGTAAAAACCGGCATAGCCGATGAATGCGCCAAGGAATACCTGAAGGCGCATGCGTTTGTATTTTGCATCTGCTTCCGGGCCGGTCTGGGCGGGGAGGTAGGCGGGTTGACGAAGGAAACTGAGCATTATCTTACTACTTCAATCAGACGGTCCGGATAGTTGGAGATGATGGCTTCCACGCCGCACTTTACCATACGGCGCATCTCGGCCTTGCTGTCTACGGTCCAGGGAACTACTCCAATGCCGTGAGAATGGCACCAGGCAACGTTTTTCTTGGTGACAACGTGGGATTCCGGGCTCCACCACTGAGGCACGAAGTCAAGGTTCTGGAGGAGCTTTTCAATGTTGCCGCCGTCAAAGGGCTCAGTGAGGTAGGAAAGGGTTACCTCAGGCCATTTCTCATGGATGTAGTTGAGGGCGCGGGTGTCAAAACTCTGGACTGTGAGCCTGTCTCCAAGGTTCTTTGAAAGGAGGAGGGGAATGCAGACGTCGCAGAAAGTCTTGTAATCCGGCCACAGCGTGCCTTCTCCTTCATCATCTACGGACTTTATCTCAATGTTGTAGTTCACGGGGCTCTTGGCGTAGCTTTCCGTGAAATCTATGAGCTCCGATGCCAGGGGCTTTGACACTGCAAGCTTCACCTGGTCTGGCCAGCGGTCTACGTGCCTCAGGCCTACATCGTACCTGGCAATGCTGTCGTAGGGCATTGTGAAGAGGTATTCCTTGGGATCTCCCTTCTTTACAAGTGAACCGTCCGGGCGTGTGGAATAACGCTCATGGAAGTAAGGATCATGGGAAACCACCACCTGGAGGTCTGATGACAGATGGAGGTCGAACTCCAGGGTATTCACGTCCATGTCCAGGGCGTTTTTCATTGCGGGGATGGTGTTCTCCGGATACAGTCCGGCGCCTCCGCGGTGGGCCTGTACGTCAATGGGGCCGTGAGGGGCCGATGTGCCGCATGATACTGCAGCCACAATCACAATGGGAAGAAGAAGTTTTTTCATATTACTCAAGAGCTTCTGCTAAAATTGATATTGGATTCATAACCGTGTAGCCTGTGCTCATCTCTATCTGCCATTTGCAGGTTTCGCAGTCGCAGGCAACGACGTCAGGGTTGACGTTCTTTATCTGGTCAAAAAGGGCGGCACCAATGGCCTGGGAGGCCTCATAGTTCTCCTTTTTGAAGCCGTAGGTGCCGGCTATGCCGCAGCAGGCCGATTCAAGTAGCGTGAACTCCACGCCGGGAATCATCCTCAGGAGTTTCTCCGTGAAAACGCCCCATCCAAGCTTTTCCATATGGCAGGGGACGTGGTAGGCTACCTTCTTGTGGTAATCGGCCTTGAACTTAAGTGTAGCGCCTTTTTCAAGCTTTTCGAAGATGAAGCGGACGGCCATCTGGATGGCGTCCCTCACCTCTGAATTGTCCACTCCAAGTAGATTGGGGTATTCATCCCTGAGGGTGAGCGTGCAGGTGGATGATGTAGTGATGACTTTAAGGCCGGCGTCAACGGCTTTTTTAAGAACCTCAACATTATGCGTAGCCTGCTTTGTGGCCTGCTTTGAAAGGCCGTTTGTGATGAGGGCTATTCCGCAGCATTTTTCCTTGTCAAGAAGCTGTACGCCAACGCCAAGGGCATTGAGAACCTTCACAAGGTCCTTTCCCAGCTGGGGATAGTTGTAATTCACAAAGCAGCCGTGGAAATATGCCACCTGCTCAGGGAAAGCGGCCTGCTCCTTGCGGCGGCGCTTAAGCCAGCCCTCGAAGCTGCGGGCGCTGTATTTTGGGAAGGTGCGGTGACGGTCAATTGCAAACGTCCAGTCAAGGGCCTGCTTGGTGACGCCAAGGCCCGTGACGCCGTTCACAATGGGGGCAAACGGACGCGCCATTGTGCCCATGAAATCAGTATTGGCAAGCATCACGTCACGGAGCTTTGGAGGCTGTTTCTCATACTTTATGCGCGCGCTCTGTATAAGATCGGCCACATCCACCCCTGACGGGCAGGCTACCTCGCAACGTTTGCAATTGAGGCAGTACTTGAGGGCATAATTGAAGAAGTAGGGGTCCTTTAGGCGCAGGCGCTCTCCGTCAGGCCCGGCCTGCTTGGGACCGGGGTAGAGGGGATTCACCTGCAGCACCGGGCAGTATGCCGTGCACACCGTGCACTTCATGCATTCCTCAAAATTGTGGGAGCTGGAAGTATATTCCTGGAGTTTTGCCATGTCTATTTCAAGATTTGATCTACGGCTGCGAAAGCGCTGTTGATTGCCATTCCGGCGGCCGATCCGAATTCCGTACGGGTGGCGCCAAGGACGGAGCCTATTGCAAAGAGATTCTGAAGGGGAGCACCCTCACGGAAACCGTGAAGATTATCATCTGTTTTTACGCCGTAACCCATATAGGGCTGGTCTCCGGCAAAGGATGGATTGTACCAGTCGTTGCGGTCCGGGGCGCTTTCCACATCCAGGCCGAACACGGGTTCTGACACCTCAAAAGGATTAGTCCTGAGGCCCTTGGAGAAGTATCCGCCAGTTGCCAGGATAAACCATTTGCCCTCAATGTAATGGGAGTCCAGATTGCGTGTGACTATGCTGTGGACAACGCCCTGATGGATGTGGGCCTCAAGGGCCTCATCACCTGCCAGGAAAGTGCCTCCAAGCACCTCAAAACGGCGTTTGAGGAGCATCTGGGTGCGAATTCCAGGGACGGACGGAGGCATGGTTCCGGCAAATACCACCTGGGCGGGAATGCCCTGGCGGATGCGGCTGGGAACGGAAGGGTCCAGAAGGCCGAAGACCTGCGGCAGGACCACTGTGTCTTCATCCTTCAGGAGCACGCGAACCTCCTGAACCACTTTCTCCCACACGCGGTCCATCTTGCGGGCAATCTGGACAGAGCGCATCTCTGAGGGAGAGAGCTGTAGCTGCTCCAGCTCCGGCAGTGATATAAAGCGTATGCGGCATTCCATACCCTCCTTTTCAAGGCCATCGGCAAGGAAGGAGGAGAAGAAGTCGTGATAGCCGAGGAAATTGACTACAAGGGCTTTGCGGCCGATTTTTGGGCCGTCAAAAAGACTTATGTCTTCAAGTGACAGGGCGCTTGGGCGGAAGGTGCCAAGGGGCATAAGGCGTACGCCCTCCTTGTAATGTACGTGGATTCCGGCTTCCTGGAAAAGGGTGGAAAGCCTGGCATCAGGTGACTTGAGGCTCTCAAACGATCCGGAGAAGAAGTGCAGGGCGTTCTGGCCGCCCGATATTATGGCCGTAGAAAGACCGGCTTTCTGAAGGCTTATGCCCGCCACCATTCCGGCAAGGCCGCCACCTACGATAACGACGTCAAATTTCATAGGCCTAGTACATGTTTATAAACCCACTGAGTGTATTCCGCTTCACGGAGAGTGTCTCCCCAGCCGATGGGGAAGTTGCCCTTCCAGCGCTCCTGGAGGAAATCGGCAAGGTCTTTCCTCTCCCTCTCTATGCAGCCGTGGGCCTTAGCAAGGAGGCCGGCTGCCCGGCAGGCGCAGAACTCTCCCTGGCAGGTGCCCATCCCAACGCGCGTGCGCCGGCGAAGATCAGTAAGGGTGCTTACCTCCAGGCGGTCTATTGCGGCGTTGATCTCACCAACGGACACTTCCTCGCATTCGCAGATGAGGGCGTCGTCACGGCGGTCTCCGGTGCGGAGGCGTGACGCCCTTGTGCCCATCCTGGAGGCCGCAGCCTTCTGGGCCGATGAAGGGGCTTCCCATATTTTCTGGGCCACCGCTTCATAGGATTTTTCCTCACTTCCGGGAAGGGGAGTGGTGGCGGTTTCGCAGGGCTTGTCAATGCCAAGCTTCTGGCAAACCGCATTGGTTGCGATCTCTGCCATAAGCCTGTAAGTCATGAGCTTACCGCCAGTGATTGTGATGAATCCTTTAAGTCCGTCACGGACCTCATGATCCAGGCACACGATACCGCGGGAGATGTTTCGGCCGGTAGGGTCGTCATCGGCACTGACAAGCGGCCGGACACCGGCATATGCGCGAAGTATCCTGGTGGATGAAAGCGACGGCGCAAGCTTTGCGCCTTCCGTTATGAGGAGGGTCACTTCATCCGGCGTTACGGCAACGTGGTCGCATTCCTCAAAGGGGATGCGGGTGGACGTTGTTCCAATGACGCAGACAGTGTCTCCTGGCACAAGGATATCGGCATTGGAAGGCTTCCTGCAGCGGTTTATCACCATATTGTTCACCCTGTGCGCAAAGATGAGGAGCGCGCCCTTTGCGGGGTACATTCCCACGTTTACGCCGGCAAGGGAGGCAATGCCGTGGCCCCAGATTCCGCAGGCGTTGACGGTGACGGGAGCGTAATAATCGGCCTCCTCTCCTGTAATATTGCGGGTATGCACGCCGATGATGGCGTCTCCCTCACGGATAAAGCCTGTGACCTCTGTCTGGAGGCGCACCTGGCCGCCGTGAAGCTTTGCGTCCAGCATGTTGGCGGCGCAGAGGCGGAATGGATCCACGCTGCCGTCCGGGACGCGTACGGCGCCTATGAGGGCGGGATTCACGGAAGGCTCAAGCCTTCTGGCAAGGTCCGGGTCAATTATTTCTGCGTTGATACCCGCGTTCTGGCATGCCTGGACAAAGGTTTGCTGGTATGCAAGGTCATCTTCCGGGAGGGTGATGAAAAGGCCGTCGGTCTCATCTATGCAGTGGGCCGCGATGCGCCTCAGGATCATATTTTCCTCTATGCATTCCCGGGCCGATTCAGCATCATTCACCGCATAGCGCGCGCCGCTGTGAAGGAGGCCGTGGTTACGGCCCGTAGCGCCTGTGGCAATGTCTGAACGCTCAATAAGCAGGGTCCTGAGGCCTCTCATGGCGCAGTCTCTCTGCGTTCCGGCCCCGGTGATGCCACCGCCTATGATAATTACGTCAAATTCGTTTGGCTTCATAGTTTGAAGTGTTACTATCACGCAAATTTAATCAATTTCCCTCACCCCTGCAACCCCCATCTGGCGTTTTCCCCCGTTGGTGTGGCGTAACTATCAGACTGCCAGCCTTTTACAGAATGTTTTACCATTACCGGTTTTGGTAAAACAATTTGCAATTCACTAATAATCAGGCACTTACGTTCCACCATCCCGCGGCCGCGCCTGCATACGGGCACACATATGACGAATGGGTGAGTTTTGGGAGCAAAGGTATACTTTTAAGGGATGAACGGGATAGAAACAATACTTTGTATTGAGTAACTTTGTAAACCATAATTATGTAACAACCAAAACAGAACCAAATGAGAGACTGTTTGAGAAGGAAATGTGGCTTCTATGCTACTGTGATGGCATTCTTGATGCTTCTACCGTTGTATTCCTGCGTAAGACCGGAAACACCCGAAGAAGAAATGCCAAAGATTCAATCTTCAAGAGACTATATTACTTTTGCCGGCAATGGCGGTGACAGAACCATTGAAATCACCGCAAACGGCGCATGGACTGTCCAGGTGTCGGAAAAGTGGATAACTATATCCCCGGAAAGTGCGGCCGGCAATAAGACGGTCACAATGAAGGTGGATCCCAACACCACAGACCAGGAGCGTACCGGCACGGTAGACTTTATCCTCACCGCTTATCCGGACGTAAAGGCCACAATTGACATAAAACAATCGGCCAAAGGAGAAGGAGGGTCGGATGAACCGGAAGAACCCGGTGAGGTAATTCCCAGGGAAAACTTCTCCGTTGAATCCAGCTGGGGCATCACGGGCTCCATTATGAGTCTTAACTGGGGCAACTCAGGCGCAACTGACATTCCAATGAAGGAAGATGTTGGCGGCAGCGGCTGGCTTGCAGCATTTGACGTGGTGGTGGCCGCAGAAGGGGAGCAGTTCAAGTTCCGCCAGGACAACAGCTGGGCCGTGAACCTTGGTACTGGCGCCGGTCAGCCTTCCATAGACCGCAGGTATTATGTGGCCGATGACGGTATGGACAACAACTTCGCACTTCCTGTAGGCACATATGACATATATCTGCATCCTCAGTTTATGATGATGTATGTGGAGAATGCCGGAGATGAATTCGCCCACGGAGACGCCCAGGCAGAAAGCCACGAGGACGAGAACGTCCGTATCTACGTCCTCAACAACTCCACTTGGACAAAACCCTATATGTATGCGTACGTAGGTTCAGGCGAAATGCAGCCCTACGGCCAGTGGCCCGGCACCTACTCTGCCGGCACCAAGGAATTTAACGGCTACACCTGGACATACTGGGAGGCTTCCGGTTTCAGTGGCGTGGGTTCAATCAACCTCATCCTGAACAATAACGGCAAGGATCAATATCCCGCTAAAGATGAAAAGGATCCCCTCTGGAGCAACCTTACCATCCATAACAACCTCTTCTATGTGTGGGACGGCAATAAGTTGACCCAGGTTGATGATCCTTCGAAGCCCGGCGTGGAAGGCAAGGGTATTACCCCGGATTTTGTAAAGTTTGGCACCAGTTCCTGGACCATAATCGGCATAATTGAAGGTTCCAGTTGGGATATGGACCTTGCAATGGATACGGAAGGCTACTGGGAAGTTGCAAAGGATGTCACCGTTGCGTCAGGGGATATGTTCAAGTTCCGCCAGAACCGCAGCTGGGGCAATAACTACGGCTACGGAGACAATATGGGAGATAATGCCCGCGAGGCAACTCCCGGCGCCAAGCTTGATATGCAGCCCGGCGGCGCAAACATCTCTGTGGCACCCGGCAGCTATGACATCTACCTTGCAGCAGAGAACAAGATCTGCTACATTCTCCCTGCAGGATCGGCCTGGACCCATGAGGCCGAGGGCAAGCCGGAATACTCCGGTTCAGGAGATTATGACCCCAACCTGGCCCCTGCAAATAAGCTTTCCGGTATAACTTATCAGGTGAACGTCTTCTCCTTCAAGGATTCCAACGGAGACGGCTATGGAGACCTCAAGGGCCTTACCCAGAGCCTGGATTACTTTGACAAGCTGGGTGTAACCGGCCTGTGGCTCTCACCGCTTCAGCCCGCACAGTCCTACCACGGATACGATGTCAAGGATTACTTCTCCCTGAACAAGAAATACGGTACGGAGGAAGACTTCCAGGAACTCATCCAGGAGGCCCACAAGCACAATATCCGTATCTATATGGACTACGTGATCAACCACGCCGGAGACGACAGCGAATGGTTTAATGACATCAAAAAGAAGGGCCCGGAGAGCGAGTACTGGGATTATTTCTCCCTGTCCAAGAATCCTGAGGCCGATGTTGCCGCCGGCAAGATTGCCCAGACACAGTACTACGAATCCGGCAAGTGGTTCCCCGTGCTAATCGGCGGAGAAGGTAAATATCGCTTTAAGATTGATCTCGATTGGACCAATTCCAGCGCCCCTACTATGACAGTGACGGAAACCACCGCAAGTGTTACGCCCACAGTCACTTCCGGTACCAATCCGGAGCGCTACCTCCAGTGGGGTACATCAACTACCCGCTTCCAGGACAACGGAACCAACAAGTACACCCTGGTGCTTGACTTCCAGAGTAGCTGGGGATGCCTTGTGCGTACCAACAAGGGAGACGAGTGGCCGCTTGGCAGCAAGTGGGGATTCAACTCAATGGGAGACCAGATTAAGCTTGGCGTCCCTCACGTCCTCTACAACTCCACGGAAAACAACGACATCATCAAAAACATTGTGATGCCAGGCGGAGACATGTACTACTATTACACGGAGTTCGGCACCGGAATGTTTGTGGACTTCAACTATGGACCGGCCGATAACTGCCAGAACTCCAATGCCTTCAAGGCTATCATCCAGAGCGCCAAGAAGTGGCTGGAAATGGGTGTGGACGGCTTCCGCCTGGATGCTGTGAAGCACATCTATCAGAATGAGACCGGTCCTGAAAACAAGACCTTCTGGAAGAAGTTCTACAGCGCCTGCAATGAGATTTACAAGGGCTCCGTTGCTACCATGGCGCGCCAGGATCTTACAGGTTGGGCCGATGAAAACATCTTCATGGTAGGCGAGGTCCTCTCCGGAGATGGAGACTGCACCCCGTTCTACGAGGGCCTTCCCGCCCTGTTCGAGTTCCAGTTCTGGTGGGATCTCCGCGAATGCCTGAACGCAGAAACAATCTATCGCGCCGGCTACGGCCAGAATTTCCCTGGCTCCCTCAGGTACCGCTGGGACAATCACAAGGGCGTAAGGGCCGATGCAATCTCAACGCCCAAGCTGGCCAATCACGACGAAGACCGTACGGCTTCCACCCTTGGCAACTATAAGCCCAAGGTCCGTCTGGCTGCGTGCGTTCTGCTTACATCGGCCGGTCGTCCCTATATCTATCAGGGTGAAGAACTGGGCTACTGGGGCACCAAGCAGTTTGGTGACGAGTATGTACGTACGCCTATCCTCTGGACTCCCCAGAAGTCAAGTGCGGCTTCCAAGGGCGTATCCAACAAGGTGGACTGGACAATGCTCAAGCCAGAAATCAGCGTTGAGAGGCAAGAGGCCGATGATGCATCCCTGCTTAACCTCTACCGCCACTTTGCTTACGCCAGAAGCGTTAATCCCGCCCTGGCAGACGGCTGGCCGGAACCCGATGATTCAACCACAGGTGGTTACGACGGTCGTATCGCCGGCTGGTATATGCATCAGAACGGCGGAGACAAGGTAGTGCTGGTGCTCCACAACCTCTCCAGCTACACCATAACCGTAGACCGCAGCGCCCACGGCAATGACCTTAGCCACATTCTGGTTTCCTCCGGCAAGGTGACCGTGAGCGGCTACAATGTCACTATGCCCGGTTACAGCTCCGTAGTATTTGCATTGAACTAAACAAATTCAATATATCACTAAAACTCAAATCGTTATGAGAAAAACACTATTAATTGTTTTGGCAGCTGCCGCAACACTTGTGGCTTGCCAGAAGCAGGCGGCCCCTACAATGGATCAGGGACCGCGTGAGGTATCGTTCTCAATGAACAACCTTAACGTTTACGAATTCAAGTCAGTCGCAATCGGTGAAGAGAATTGTGACAACGTGGCAATCTATGCCTCAGACCTTGGTGCAAATCACGTGGAGTACGCTGTTGGCCAGAGCAACACCCTTACTCCTGTAAGCACTACTATTTATTGGGGTCTGGGTCAGACGGCCAGCACAACGTTCTGCGCACGTTATCCTTACGTTGCGGCAAACGCTTCCGGTGAATATGATATTCCCGCAGACCAGACAAATGAAGACGCATTCACCTATCAGAACAATATTGTGACTGCCGTGGCTACAGCTTCTCCCAGCACAGTTGGCGGTGTAGTTTTCAACTTCAAACACCCCTTCGCCAAGGTTGTTATCAATGTCACAAACCAGTTGGGTGGAGACGGCATCGCTTCCGTGAAACTCACCGGTATGAAGTGCAAGGCTTCAACATTCAACGTGGCTGAAGAAAGCCCTGTTACAGCCCTTTCTGCCGAAGCAGAAGACACAAAGGATATGTTGGCATACAACTCGGCAGAAGGTGTCTATCAGCTCATTGTTATGCCTCAGGCTGCCCAGCCCAACATTGTGGTTACAACCACCCTTGGCTCCGTTTACACATTCAGCCTTACTGCCAGTTATACATTCACTGCCGGTAAGGTAGCCACAGCGGCTGTTACTCTTGCTCCCATCGGAGGATCAGGCGGCGGTGGAGACCTTCAGTCCGTCTCTATGTCCTATTCAACCACTGATTGGGGAAATGCTGCTTCAAATCCTGTGAACAGCAGCACATCTCAGACTCTGGGCAACTACTGGCACGTAGTGGGCTGCGTCTATGATGACGACCACAAGAGCCTTGGCTCATATCCCGCCTGGAATTATGACTATCCTATGGCCCTTCTGCAAAACGGCAGCTGGACTATCGACATCAACTATGATGAGGCTATGTCTGATACCGGCAAGGGCCTTAAACTCCGTCGTTTCACCAATGGCGTTACCGGAGATGACAGGTGGGCTACCCAGTTTGGCTTCCAGACATCAACTGCTGACGACTGGACTCTTACTAGCGAGGACACTTATCAGAATCTGTCTTCTGAACAGTCCAGCAAGAATATCCGTCTTGCATCCAAGGGTCAGTGGCGTCTTGTCCTGACTGATGATGATCTTACTGCAACCCGTCTTGGAGATGTAACATCAGCAACAACTGAATAATTATGAAAAAATTATCAATAATACTTGTAGCGGCTCTGGCTCTTGCAGCCTGCGCCAAGCAGGAAACAGTTCGCTCGGCACGGCCCGGTGAGGTGAGGTTTACCACCAACATCCAGACCTATACCGTTAAGGCTACTGACACCGCTTTTGATAACGGTGACAAGGTTGGTATCTTTGCCGGTACCCCCATCAGTAAGACAAACGTTCAGGCTACCGTTTCCGGCACCAGCCTTATCCCTTCAACTCCTATCAAATGGAAGGAAGGTGACAACGGCGTAGTAGACTTCTTTGCATATTATCCTTATGCCGATAATGTAGCACAATCCTATAATTTTGCAGTCCAGGCCGACCAGAGCACCGGTTACGCAAAGAGTGACCTTATGCTGGCTGCCAAATCAACTGCCCCTACAGAGAATGCCGTGGAGCTTGCTTTCAAGCACGCCCTTTCAAAGGTTGTATTCAAGGTCACCAACACCGTAGAGAACACTACGGTCAATTCCGTAGCATTTGAAGGTGTGGCCCTTGGCGCTACCATCGATCTCAAGACAGCCGCCATTTCCGGCCTGGATAACTCTATGGCAAACATCAAGGCTGCCAAGGACGGAAATGACTACAAGCTCATTCTTGTGCCTCAGACTGCCAGTCCCAAGGTGCGCGTGAGCCTTTCCAACGGCAAGGCATACGTATTCGCACTTGCATCGGCCTTTGAATTCAAGGCTGGCAAGAAGGCTACTGCAAACCTTACCGTTGCTCCTGAAGCAGAGGAAGGTCAGGTTGAATTCAGCTTCACCGTATCTGACTGGGAGGTTGACGACGAAGCCCTTGTATTTGGCGATCCCGAAATTGAGGATGCTCCCGTAGATCCGGAGAACTCCTGGATTGTAATCGGTAAACTTAACGGAAACACCTGGGATAATCCCGCAGTTATCAATATGATTGAAGATGAGTATCATAACTGGAGCGCAGACATCACATACGCTGCCGGAGATGAATTCAAGCTCAAATGCGGTGATACCTGGGTAGGTATGAAACCCGATTGGGGTGATACATATGGATTAGGTGATTTTGGTGATAATAGCAATTATCTATCTGATGATCCCAGTGCTAAGAACATTGTCCTTGCTGCCGCTGGCGAGTATCACCTCTTCTTTGCTCCTGATACCAAGTGGTTTGTAGTAACTGCCAACGGTGGCGGTGAAGATCCCCAGCCCGCAGAAACCGGCAAACTTACTGTAAACGTCTATAATGGCGCAGGTTGGGAAAGCCTTAACCTTCATATGTGGCTTGAGGCAGGAGTAGACTCCCAGAGCCTTACTGAATGGCCCGGTGCTGCTCCTGCAGCAACTGACGTTGTTGTAAATGAGGTGACCTATAAGTCATTCGTGTTTGATGCCGCTCCGCTTAACAAGGATAACCTCTATTATATCCTTAACTCAAACGGTAACGATGACAAGAAGACCTTGAACCTCAAGTTCCCTGTAACCCTTACGGCAGCAGAGACCACAGTCTATCTGGAGCTGAAGTCAGACAAGAGCGTAGCAGTGATTGAGAATCCTGCCACATTCACTCCCACCGTAGCTCCGGAACCTCAAGGAGATGTATGGGCAGTGATAGGTCTTGCAAATGACTGGAACACAGAGCACGCTATGACTCAGGATACTGAGGATGCAAATCTCTGGACTATTAATGTAACCCTTGGTGCAGAAGATGCCGAGAAAGTCGGCTTCAAGTTCAAACTCAAGGGTCAGGGCTGGGATACACAGTTTGGCGCTCCCGACGCTCCCAACAATGAGTTTGAGATCACTGAGGCCAATCAGAAGATTGATCTTGTGCCCAATAACCAAGCCTCGGCCAATATCATTATCAAGCCCTTTGCCCACCAGTATGAGTTCAAACTCTATGTAGACGGGGACAAGAAGGGTGAACTTTATGTAACCCAAAAATAGTTAGGTTATTCACCCATTATGAGAAAATACATTGTAATACTCACAATAGGTATTCTCGCCTTGGGTGTATGCTCTTGCCGAAGGGGCAAGGAGAACCCGGAGGAGGTGAAGTATAATATGAGGGAGGATGTGGTGTTTACCGCATCGGCCTCAGGCTATCTCACCAAAGCCTCCGACTCTGCCCTTGAAGACGGTGACGCCATTGGCATCTTTGCCCTGGAACCCATCAACGCTTACAATGTGAAGGGTACGGTGACAGGTAGCAAGGTGTCTACGGATTATCGTGTGAAATGGGAACTGAACCAGACAAAGCCAACGCGTTTTGCCGCATACCTGCCTTATAATGCAAATCTGGGAGCCATAGATTACTCCTTCAGCGTTCAGACCGATCAAAGCACCTACGCGGCGTATCAGGCCTCTGACCTTCGCTACGCCGTTGTGGATGCCAGGCCTGGTAATGCTGTGGACCTCAAATTCCAGCACGCGCTGAGTAAGCTTGTGGTGGTTATGGAGGTTCCGGACATTGAGGTGCAATCAGTGGTTGCCGAAGATGTGGTGACGGGCCTGAGACTGAACCTTGTAGACGGTAATGTAGAGCCCGAGGCCCTCCTGAAAGGTCAGGTTACTTTTGGCAAAGCCGTTGAGGCAAACGGTGGCACTGGCTACACGGCCATTATGGTGCCCCAGAATGGTTCAATCGGCCTTAAAGTCACTCTGAAAGAAGGCCTGGTCATTGATGCTAAACCTGAAACTGCCACTTCCCTTGAACCGGGAATTGCGTATAAGGCTACTGTCGGACTTACCGGTACCTTCATTCTCAGTGTAACAGACTGGGCCGATGACGGCGAAATACCTATTAAATAAACGGTACTGAATATGAAAGCAAGAATTATAGCAATATTGATTGCGGCTCTCATATCCGTTGGAACCCTGGGAGCCCAGAACCGCTGGGCTCTCAAGACCAACCTGCTTCACGATGCTACGGCATCCGTGAACCTGGCCGTAGAATGGGGCTTTGCACCGCATTGGAGCGCGGAAGTGAGCGGCAGCCTGAACAAGTGGCAGTTGCCAGAAGGCCTTAGCCTGAAGCACGCCATTGTGCAGCCGGAACTCCGCTACTGGTTCTGTGACCGTTTCTCCGGATGGTTCGTAGACGCCCACCTCATTGGAGGTTACACCCCCAAGTTTGGCGGTTTCTGGGATTTCAGCCAGTACTATGAAAAATTCCCCAACCTCAAGACATTCTTTCTCCAGAAGGCCTGGATGATGGGCGGAGGCGTAGGATTTGGATATGACTTTATCCTCTCCAGACACCTCAACCTGGAACTTGAACTGGGACTTGGCTATATGTACGTGACCGGAGACGAGTATTCAGATGGTGTGCTTGTGCTCAAGGGCTCCCAGTTTGACTATCTTGGCCCCACAAGGCTTGCAGTTACAATCTCTTATCTGTTCTAGGCTATGAAAAAGACAGTTATATTACTTTTTGCAGCGCTTTTTGGTAGTGCCGTAGCCTACGCGCAGGAGTATTCCAACGATGTAGCCGTAAGCAATGTGGATTTTGTCCTGGACGGGGAAGACCTCCTTGGTCAGATGGACCTGGATTTCTCCTATATTGACCCTTCATCCACAGAGCAGCGTAACTTTTCCCTTGTAATTTATTCAGGGGAGAATTATGTAACCCTTCCCATAGCAAGTCTCCTTGGAAGGAGATGGTATTATCATTACGCCCGTGAGCGCAGAAGCAATGACCCCTTCGCTACCGACCAGCATATCTGGTACTGGAAAGATGCCCCCAAACCATTCCACTTCATAGCGGTAACCCCGTATCAGCCGTGGATGGAAACTGCCAAAATCCGCATTGACGCGGAGGTTGACGGCTGCTGCGGCAAGGAAGGGGAGTACGTGAAAGGCGTCCCGGTCCTCAGTGCAAAGATGCCCTACATTGAACCGGAACCCGTTAAGCCCGTTTATCGGCCTCAGTTCATCTATGTGCTCCCGCCCGCAGAGACCACCGTCAAGCAGCGTGACATCTCCGGTGAGGCATATGTGGTGTTCGCTTCCGGCAAAACCGCCGTTGACCCCTCCTACAAGGACAACGCCGCAGAACTGGAGAAGATTCGCGCCACCATTGATTCCGTCAGGGCCGATATAGATGTCACCATCACAGATGTTGTCCTGAAGGGCTTCTCATCCCCGGATGGCAAGCTTGCCACCAATGAGAAACTCTCCAAGGCTCGTACTCAGGCCATCAAGGACTATGTGAGTAAGCTGGACACCCTCCTGGAAGACAACGTCTTCAAGGCGGAATCCGTGGCCGAAAACTGGGATGGACTGCGCTCTGCCGTGGAAGCATCGGAATTATCGGCCAAGGAAAAGCTCCTTGAGATAATTGACTCCGACATCGCCCCGGATAAGAAAGAGGCCAAGATCAAGGCTTCTTACCCCAAGCAGTGGGCTGCAATGGTGAAGGATATCTTCCCGCTCCTCAGGCGCACCGATTACCGCGTAAGCTACACCGTAAAGAGCTACACCACCGCAGAAGATGCAAGGCGCATCCTCCATACCGCACCCGCAAATCTGAGCATCACGGAATTCTTCCTGGCTGCCCAGGGTTATGAGATGGGAACCTATGAGTTTGACGAGGTCTTCAAGATTGCGGCAAGGATATACCCCTATGACCCCGTTGTCAATATCAATGCGGCAAACGCCGCAATGAGCCTTGGCAACCTTTCCGCCGCCGAGGCCTACATGAAGAGAGCAGGGGACAGCCCCGTAGCATGCTACACCAAAGGCGTGCTGTGCGCTCTGCAGGAAGACTGGGAAGGTGCGGTGATGTTCTTCACATCGGCCAAAGCATCTGGAGTACCGGAGGCAACCGCTGCCTGTGAAATTGCGAAAGAGCTTCTGGAATTTGGTAAATAGCGCTTTTTTACGTAAATTTACTCACTTTTAGAAGCTAACCGCATAATAATGGATTCGGTAAAGATTATCGAAATAAAAAAAAGCGTCTTTGAGGACAACAACCTTGATGCAGATGCCCTGCGTAAGGAGTTGAAACTCAAAGGCGTTTTTTTGCTCAACCTGATGTCGTCGCCCGGCAGCGGCAAAACCACCACCCTTATTCAGACCATTAACCGCATCAAGGACAAGATCCGCGTTGCGGTAATGGAGGCCGATATAGACTCCGACGTAGATGCCGTCAAGATAAAGGAAGCTACCGGCATCCCTTCCATCCAGCTCCACACTGGGGGAATGTGTCATCTGGACGCTGAAATGACGCGCCAGGGCCTTGACAACATGCCCATGGAGGATGTGGACCTGGTTATCCTTGAGAACGTTGGGAACCTTGTGTGCCCTGCAGAGTTTGACACAGGCAGCTCCTGCAACGCCATGATTCTCTCCGTCCCGGAAGGCCATGACAAACCACTCAAGTACCCGCTCATGTTCTCCATCTGCGACGTAGTTGTGGTCAATAAGATTGATGTCCTTCCTTACTTTGACTTTGATATGGAAAAATGCCGTGAGTACGTCCACATGCGTAACCCCAAGGCACGTGTAATCCCTATATCGGCCAAAACGGGAGAGGGCGTGGATGAATTTGCCTCCTGGCTACTGGAAGCTGTGAAAAACTGGAAAAAACACTAAAACTTATACTGCTATATGCCTGAGATGTCAAAAAAGTTTGTCCCTAAGCACTTTGGTGACAAGAATCCCAATCCCAAGCTCATTAAATTCGTCCGTCACGTCACAGACCGCATTCCCGGCAAGATCAAGATGACAACGGAAGCCCCGGAGTACTGGGGCCTAGCCTGCATCTTCGAGGATGAGATGGATGCCGTAACCCGTGAAGCCTCCCTGGACCTTCTCCTTGCCATGCTTCCCGGCAGCACCTTCAAGGTGAGGAAGCACTGGAGCTATGCCCAGCTCCATGAGCTTAACGCTAAAAAGCACTTCACCCCGGACGACAAATCCCTGGATGAGCTCCTGGATAAACTTGCCGTCTTCGGCATGCTGGAGTACGACTACGGAGACCATTACACAAACGGCCAGGGCCCGGATCCCGGCACCACTTTTAACCGTGAAGACCGCATCTACTGGGTTCCCATGTTTGTTCCCGGCAGCGCAGAGTACACCAACATGAGCGTTACCCTCATGGACAAGCACCCTGAGCTTGCCATGTTCTTCGAGCGCATGACCTTCCTCCCTCTGGAGAAGGTGACTCCGTTCGTCCCCATGGGCGGCAGCGGTATCGGCATGCATGTCATACCCGTAGAGAAGGCCATTTCCATGGAGAACCAGTCAATAGACATTGAGCACATCTCATACTGGCTTAAGAAATATGAGGGGCACCTTGGCGTGGGCATCTGCTCCTGCCGTTACGGCCGTAAGAAGCTGGACGAAGGCTGCGCAGATGACTACCGTGACTGGTGTATCGGCGTAGGAGACATGGCCGATTACCTCCGTGAAACAGGCCGCGGCCATGATATCACTTATGATGAGGCCATGGCTATCCTCAAGAAAGCAGAGGACCACGGTTTTGTGCACCAGGTGACAAACATTGACGGCGAAGGAAAGATCTTTGCTATCTGTAACTGCAACGTCAAGATCTGCAATGCCCTGCGTACATCCCAGCTGTTCAATACGCCCAACATGAGCCGTAGCGCCTATGTGGCTGAGGTTGAGCCTGAAAAGTGCGTCGCCTGCGGCCGCTGCGTTGAATACTGCCCCGCCGGCGCCGTGAAACTTGGCCAGAAACTCTGCACCAAGGACGGCCCCGTGAAGTATCCCAAGCACCCGCTACCGGATGCTCTTCCCTGGGGTAAGAAAGACTGGACTGAGGATTATAGGGACAAGAACCGCATCAACTGCTACGATACCGGTACTTCCCCCTGTAAGACCGCCTGCCCTGCCCATATCGCCGTTCAGGGATATCTCCGCAAGGCTGCCCTTGGAGAGTACAAAGAGGCCCTGGAGCTTATCAAACGCGAGAATCCGTTCCCGGCAGTTTGCGGTCGCGTATGTAACCGCCGCTGCGAGGATGCCTGCACCCGTGGCACCATAGACCAGCCCGTTGCAATTGATGCCGTCAAGAAGTTCCTCGCAGAGCTTGACCTCAAGGCCGATACCCGTTTTGTCCCTGAGGTGAACTGCTGCTCCAATGTCCAGGACCACTGGGAGGAGAAGATAGCAATCATCGGTGGCGGCCCTGCAGGTATGTCCTGCGCCAATTACCTGGCCACCATGGGTTACAGGCCAACCGTATTTGAAAAGAACGAGGAACCCGGCGGTATGCTCCGCTACGGCATTCCTTCATACAAGTTGGACAAGGACGTCATCAAGGCTGAGATTGACATCATGAAGGAGATCGGCGTGGAAGTCCGCACCGGCGTAGAGGTAGGTAAGGACGTAACCATCCAGCAGCTCCGCGATCAGGGCTATAAGGGCTTCTACGTTGCTATCGGCTGCCAGGGCGGGCGTCTTCCCGGCATCCCCGGAGAAACCCTACCCGGCACCACCACCGCCATTGAGTTCCTCCATGACGCCAACTGCGGCAAGAAGAAGGTTTCCGGCAAGGTGGTCGTGGTTGGCGGCGGCAACGTTGCCATCGACGCAGCCCGCGTAGCGATGCGCAGCGGCGCATCGGAGGTTACCATGCTCTCCCTTGAGACAGAGGACATCATGCCCGCATCCCTTGAGGAGCGCACAGAGGCCCGCGAAGACGGCGTTGTGCTCAATCCCGGCTGGGGTCCCAAGGAAGTGCTTGGAGACGGCAAGGTCACGGGCATCGTGTTTAAGAAGTGCACCTCTGTCTTTGACAAAGATCACCGCTTCAATCCTACCTATGATGAGTCTGAGCTCATAACTCTGGATGCCGATATGGTCATCTTCGCTATCGGCCAGACCGTTATCCTGAAGGATCTCCTGAAGGACACCAAGGTGGAATTCTTCCGCGGCGTCTATCCTGTGGCCGATAAACTTACTTACCAGACCGCAGAGCCCGATATCTTTGTCGGCGGTGACTGCTTCACCGGTCCCAAGTTTGCCATTGACGCCATCGCTGCCGGCAAGGAGGCTGCAGAGTCCCTGCACCGCTTTGTGCAGCACGGCCATATGACTATCGGCCGTAACCGCAGGGATTTCATAGAGTTTGACAAGGATAACATTGTTGTAGAGTCCTACGACAACTCTTCCCGTCAGGATCCCGGCGTAGTGCCTGTGAAGTCCAAGTTCGCAGAGTACCACGGCACTCTCACTGAGGAGCAGGTCCGTAAGGAAACCGCCCGCTGCCTCAAGTGCGGCGCGTCCGTCGTTGATGAGAACAAGTGCATCGGCTGCGGCATCTGCACCACAAAGTGCGGCTTTGACGCCATCCATCTGCACCGTGTCCACCCCGAGGCATCCCACATGCGTACCTCTGAGGACAAGTTCGGCGGCATCCTTCCTTACATGATCAAACGTACAGGCAGAATACTTTTCAGTAAGAAGCAGAAATGATGAATAGGAGGGTATATGTTCAAAACTACGTCCCTTCGGGACTATCCCTCGGGCGGGCAAAACGGGGCCCCCGAAAATCTTTGATTTTTGGGGTGTCATCACGAAGCCGCGGGCGGCTACGGTTTTGAACATATACCTCCTATTCAATAGTAATATGCACGAACTAGGTATAGTCTTCTATATTATCAGGGACGTCAAGAAGGCGGCTCAGGAGAATGGTGTTCAGAAGGTATCGGCCGTAGTGATGAACATAGGGGAGGTGAGTACCATCGTTCCGGAGTACATCATGGACTGCTGGAGATGGGCGGCCGATAAAGAGGACCTTCTGAGGGGCGCCGAACTTAAGATCAATACGCTGCCGGCGGTGTCCTACTGTGAGGACTGCGGGATGGAGTATGAGACCGTGCGGTTTGGCAAAACCTGTCCGCACTGCGGGAGTGAGAAGACTTATCTTCTTCGTGGAAATGAAGTTGAGATCAAAGAAATAGAAGTTCCAAACCAATAACCAATTTTTTTTAACTTAAACCTTTAATTATGTTTTTTCAAGTTTATGGAGAGCATGCCCTTTCACAGTGGGGAATGCTGATCGTGGTCCTTCTGGGCCTTATCCTCTTCAATGAGTTTGCCCGCAGGACAAAACTTGGTGGCATCATCACCTTCCTGGCCATTCCTCTGGCCCTCACAGCCTATTTCCTGGCTATCTGGGTTGGTGTAAAGACCGGTGCACAGTGGGCACTTGAGAATCAGACCCACGTATACATGCAGGGCTGGTTCCACTATGCCAAACTGTATGCAGCAACGGCCGGCTGTATCGGCTTCATGATGATCAAGTACAAATGGGGTATCGGTGCAAAGCACTGGTTCAAGCCCTTCCCGTTCATCATCGTTGCCATCAACATCCTCATTGCATGTGTCTCCGACTTCGAGAGCGCAGTGATGGGCTGGAACAAGTGGTGGCTCACCTCTGAAGGCGTATGGCAGTATGGCGGCTGGCACAATGTCATGAACGGCGTTGCAGGTCTTCTGAACATCTTCTGTATGACCGCATGGTGGAATGTGTATCCTTCCAAGGACAAGAAGGACATGATCTGGGCCGATATGACCTGGGTTTACATCCTTGTCTATGACATCTGGAACTTTGCATACACCTACAACTGCCTGCCTACTCACAGCTGGTACTGCGGTATCGCTCTGCTTCTTGCTCCCACCATCGCAGCTCTGCTGTGGAACCGTGGCGGCTGGATCCAGAACCGTGCAAACACCCTTGCAATCTGGTGCATGTTCGCACAGGTATTCCCTCTGTTCCAGGAGACCTTCAAGAATGGTCAGCAGTGGTTCAGCTGGGCAACCCTTCCCGTGCTTTATCCCCAGGGTACCGCTACCATCGAGCAGCTCTATGCAGCAGCCGGCGGTGAGGCCGCAGTGGTTGGCACAACCGTAGATCCTTCAGTTGTGGCTGCAAATCCCACAATGATGGTTGTGATCAGCGCCCTTGCCCTCCTTACCAACGCAGTTGCACTTGGCTACATCTTTGTACAGGCCAAGAAGCGTCACATCAATCCTTACAAGGAAGACGTCTTCGTGGATCAGAAGTACTACAAGGATGCAATGGCCCGTGCCGTTGTGGACTAATTGTCTGATAGTTAGTCGCTTATGAAAAGTCGGGTGCACCGTGAGGTGCACCCGACTTCTTGTAAATGGCTGAGGGTCAGGGCGTTCCTGGCCAGGAGCTATCTTTTTTTGATTTTGCGGATAGGGTCGCAGGTGAGGCCGATACCGAGTTTGTTGAAGGTTTTGCGGTCTACCTCAGACAGCATGACGGTGGAGTGGACCTGGGCGCCCTTGAGGCCGGGAAGCTGGTCCAGGGCCAGTTTACAGTTCTCATCGATGAGGCTCATCATGGAGATGGCTACAAGGACTTCGTCTGTGTGGAGACGGGGATTATGGCCGTGGAGGTAGGTTACCTTTGTTTTCTGGATAGGGGCAATCATCTGCTGGGGAATGAGCTTCACGTTGTGGGCTATGCCGGCAAGGTGCTTTATGGCGTTTAGGAGAAGTGCGCTGCAGGGACCCAGAAGGGGAGAGGTCTCACCGGTGAGGATAGTGCCGTCTTCCAGTTCTATGGCTGCGGTGGCAACGCCGGCCTTTTCAAGGCGCTCATGTGCAGCCACGGTTGTTTTTCTATCGGCCGTGGTAAGCTTGGCCTTCTTCATCACAAGGCTGTTCTTGTTTACTTCCGCTTCCGTGGCCTTGCCGTCGGCAAAATTGCAGAGGGCGGTGTAGTAGCGCCTGATGATTTCCTGTTTGGAGGCCTCCTGGCACACTTCGTCGTCACTGATGCAGTAGCCTATCATGTTCACACCCATATCCGTGGGTGACTTGTAGGGGGATTCTCCGTAGATATCCTCGAAGAGAGTGTTCATGACGGGGAAGATCTCTATGTCCCTGTTGTAGTTTACGGCTGTTTCACCGTAGGCTTCCAGGTGATAGGGGTCAAGCATGTTGACGTCGTCCAGATCTGCGGTGGCGCTTTCGTAGGCCATGTTTACGGGGTGGCTCAGGGGAAGATTCCAGACCGGGAAGGTCTCAAACTTTGCGTATCCTGCCTTGATGCCGCGCTTGTTCTCCTGATAGAGCTGGCTCAGGCATACGGCCATCTTGCCGCTGCCGGGGCCGGGGGCCGTTACAACCACAAGGGGCTTGGAGGTTTCAACGTAATCGTTCTTGCCAAAACCTTCATCTGAGTCTATGAGGGCAACGTTGTTGGGATATCCTTCAATGGTGTGGTGGTAATACACGCGGATGTCCATGTTCTCAAGGCGCTTACGGTAGGCTTCGGCACTGGCCTGGCCGTTGAAATGGGTGATGACAACACTGTTTACGTTAAGGTCACGGGCCAGGAATTCATCCCTCAGGCGCAGGACGTCCATGTCGTAGGTGATGCCAAGGTCTGTGCGGATCTTGTTCTTCTCTATGTCTACGGCCGATATTACGATGATGATTTCAAGGTCGTCCTTCAGCTGCATGAGCATCTGAAGCTTGGAATCGGGCTCAAAGCCGGGGAGGACGCGGCTTGCATGGTAGTCGTCAAAGAGTTTGCCGCCAAATTCCATATACAGTTTGTCCCCGAAGTGCTGGATGCGCTCCTTGATGTGCTCTGACTGGATTTTAAGGTATTTGTTGTTGTCGAACCCGTATTTCATAATGCCGATTGCTATTTTCAATACGGGATACAAAATTAATCCATTCCCCTTAAAAACGCAAAAAAAGTTTAGTCGGAAACGTAAACTGAATCGGCCTTATCTATATACAGGATGCCGTCAAGGTGGTCGCATTCGTGCTGGAAGATGACGGCGGTAAAGCCCTCCACTTCTTCAGCCACTCTCTCCTTGGAGGAAATGTCCGTGTAACTTATGCCGATTTTACTGTGGCGCTTCACAAGACCGCGGAGCCCGGGTACGGAGAGGCATCCTTCCGGGCCGGTTACTATCTCACCCGCGAGTGAGTCCACCCTTACGTTGACAAAGGCCTCAAAGGGCTCCCCGTCTTTATCGAAGCGCTGCACAAGGATTATGCGTCGGTTAATGCCAACCTGTGGTGCGGCAATGCCCACGCCGTCCTGAGAAGGGTCTGTGACTGTGTAGAGCATCTTGGCAATAAGGGCCTTAAGTTCCGGAGATTCCAGCTCCCGGGGCCCAAGGTCCACGGACTGTGCACGGAGGATGGCGCTATCGGCCGGAATGGTTGTGACGTACATCAGCGAGTCTGATGTGCGGATAATCTCCCGCTCCCTGGAGGTCCAGGCAGAGTTGCAGCCAATAAGGCCGATACACAGGGCAAATACTATTGCAAGTTTTGTTTTCATATGGCAAATATAATGAAAATCAAGTATATTTGCGTTATGATTTCGTTTACTTGTGACTATAATGAAGGCGCGCATCCAGCCATTTTGGAGCGCCTCTCAAAGACAAATTTTCTCCAGGAACCCGGTTACGGGGAGGATTCTTTCTCTGAGGATGCCAAAAGGCTTATCCGTGAGGCTATCGGCCGTCCTGAAGCGTCAGTTTTCTTCCTGGTAGGTGGCACGCAGACCAATTCTACGGTAATTGATGCCGTTATCCCGCATTATGGTGCCGTCATTGCGGCCGATACAGGCCATATTGCCGTGCATGAGTCCGGGGCTGTGGAACTGAGCGGTCACAAGGTTATAACTCTTCCGTCCCATAGCGGAAAGATGAAGGCAGGGGAACTCCGCTCCTATCTTGAGTCTTTTTATGAGGATGCCGCCTGGCCGCATATGGCCCATCCGGATATGGTGTATATCTCTTTCCCTACGGAGTACGGTACCATTTATTCCAAGGCGGAACTGTCTGAACTGCAGGCTATTTGCCATGAATACGGGATGAAGTTCTTCATAGATGGTGCCCGCCTTGGATATGGCCTTGCCAGTCCTCAGGCCGATGTAACCCTTAAGGAACTTGCCGGCCTCTGCGACGTTTTTTATATCGGCGGAACCAAAGTAGGCGCCCTCTGCGGGGAAGCCGTGGTTTTCCCCGGCGGTGATGCCCCGGAGCACTTTTTCACCATAGTTAAGCAGCACGGCGCCCTTCTTGCCAAGGGACGGCTCCTGGGTATCCAGTTCCAGACTCTCTTCACTGACGGTCTTTATATGCAAATCAGCCGCCACGCCATTGAAATGGCCCGTCGGCTGAAAGACATCTTTGCTTCCAGAGGTATCCCTTTCTATATCGATTCTCCCACCAACCAGCAGTTCCCAATCCTTACCAAGGAGCAGATGGATGCCCTGGAAGGGAAGGCCCTTTTTGAAATCTGGGCCAAACTCCCGGATGGCCGATACGTCACCCGCTTCTGCACCAGTTGGTGCACAACTGAGGCTCAGCTTCAGGAATTAGATGCCATTATTAACCGGTGAGCGTCAAACAGGTGTTGTTCTGCTAATTACTTTCCGATGCAGAAAGTGATAAATATTGATAATCAGTGAGTTAGTGGCAGTGTGGTTCAAATATGGTTCAGAAAAAACAGGTAACACTTGTCACTAAAACGGACTAACTTTACCGTTACTTTCCGCATCGCAAATATCGCAAAAAATCTCCGGATATGAAAGAGAGGGCGGCTCCAAGATAGGGGCTGCCCTCGCATTTTTGATGGCCCGCGGTATGCGCTTCAGCGTTCCCGGGAGGTTCCTCCTTGTCCCGGTTATTTTGGGTTGTTTACTTCTTGTTTTGGTTTAGATGCGGCTCCTAAACATTAAAATTTACCGAAGTATTGTTAATAATCATAATGTTTAATAAAATCAGTTAAACACTCGGTTCGAGCCTCCCACGTGAGGAGACTCCGGCTTCTATATTGTTCCCCTTGCGAGGAGAATAACTACTTTTCAATTTGGCATTAGTGCCACCAGAATGACAAAGAACTATTCCACTGGTTAACACACAAATATAACACTTTATGCTATAGATCAGGGCAAAACTTTTCTATCTGTCCATCCCTTTCCTGAACCCCGGGGCTTTCCTGCGGTTCCACGCTTTTGTAGGTAAAATGGGGAAAAATTGTGTGTGAAGAGATTTTTGTTGCATGTTTTGGGATTTTAATTCTCAAAACTGAAATCGGAGGGGAATAAATTTGTAGCCATGAAAAACACACTAATAATCATTTCAACTATTGCCCTTTTTCTCTCCTTCTCCGGCTATGCTCAGGAGCAGAAAACCAGGAACCGCTACGGTATGCCTCTTTACGAGAAAAAGGATGGCTCTTACAAGGTAAGCAAGCCCATGATGGAAATCCTTGGTGATGATATCCCGGACGACCTGCTGGTCCCGTGCAAGATAGGCCCGGCCATTCCGGCAAAGTTCACCACGGAAGCAGAAACCATAGAGGTGGTCTATAAGTCATATCCGGACCATGACCTTAAACTCTTCATTCACAAGTCGGCCATTACCAAGAAACCCACGCCGGTAATGTTTTTCATTCACGGCGGAGGATGGTATGGCGGAAGACCTGAATCCATGTTGCCGCAGGCAAAGTATGTTGCGCAGAATTCCGGAATGGCAGGCGTGAGCATCCAGTACTCACTGTGCGGCCAGAAGGGGATAGACATTGCGGCGGCCGTGCAGGACTGCCGTGACGCCGTCCAGTTTATCAGGGACCATGCGGCCGAGTACAATATCGATCCCGGAAGGATGGGATTCTCAGGGTCGTCGGCCGGCGGGCACCTTGCCGCTGTCCTGGCCATGACAGAGCCTGAAGCGAAAGTCCTTGTGGGATGGGTTGGAGCATACATGCCGGACCGCATGCTGGAGTACTGGCCCGGTGCAGACAAACACAACCTCCGTGAGTACTTTTACAACGGAGACCAGGAAAAGCTGGCCCCCTACCTCCCGGTAAAGCTTGTCCCCACGGACAGGCAGATTCCCTGCATCCTGTTCTTCGGAAGCGGAGACAATGTTGTCCTTCAGGACCAGCCGCGCACTTTCGCTGCAGCACTTGAAGAGGCGGGGCAAACTGTCCAGTTGGAATACTATCCTTATTACACCCACGGCTTTGCCCGGTTCTCCGACAAGAATGCCGAAGTCTGGAAAAAATCCGTCAGGTTCATCAAGACATACATTTTCAAGAAATAATCAATAACGCAACAATATGAAACCACTAACTGACGCGGAATCAAGGGCCGCTTATACATCTCCACTTGCAGAGGTGCTTTCCCTTGGCAGTGAGGAGTCAATTCTCATTGGCAGTGAGGAGTCAATTCTCATTGGCTTATTTAACGCTGAAGCCCAAAACGAAGGTTGGGATGAAGAACCTTTTGTATTATAATCCTTTCGGCACCATGAAAAAGTATATCTCTGTTTTGACAATTGCCGCACTGGGTGTGCTGGCCTTGTCGTGTGCAAAAGAAATGGATGTAAATCAGGACAACACCGGAAAGAGCATCTCAAAGGTATTCACCGCAACACTTGAAAAAGACGATGATGTAACAAAGACGGAAATTCAGTCTGACAAGTCCGTCAACTGGTCTGTGGGAGACAAGATTCTTGCCGTATGGAACGGTGGCAGCAAAGCATCCGAAGCCTTGACCGAAGGTGGCGCCGGAAACAAACAGTTCATTGTGAACGGCATGGGCGGAGACGCCGCATTTGCAGTCTATCCCTCATCTATTGTCAGCACCTATGACGGTACAGATTTCAAAGTGACGGTACCATCGGCACAGGACGGAACATTTGCAAATGCCGCAATTGAAGTTGCACCTGTGTCAGGAGCCTCCTTATCCTTCAAAAATCTTGGAGGCCTTCTGAAATTTGAAATTACTGACGCAGCTGTGAGCAAGGTTATCTTCTCATCCAATGACGGCACCCCTCTCGCCGGCAACGCCACAGTCACTTTCTCTGCCGGAATTCCCACCGTGGCCGCTGTAGAGAACGGTTCAACCACAATAACCGTCAACGTATCTGGAGCCGGCACCTACTATGTGGCCGTTCTTCCCTGCCAGCAGAAAGCCGGTATTTACATTGAGTTCCAGAACAGCTCTGACGCTGTGATTGGAGAAACAATGACCGGGAAAACTCTTGCGGTTGCACGCCGCCAGATCCGCAACCTGAACACATTGTCCGTCACTCCTATCACAAACAAGTTCTTTGTAACCGTTGCAGGAAATGGCACAAAAGATGGCTCCAGTTGGGATAATGCCGCTGATTACGCCGCACTGGTAACCCATCTTAAACAGGACACCGTTAATGGAAAGAATATCTATATGGCTGCCGGTACCTACACTTCTACCGAATCCGTTACCATAACAAATACATCCTTCTCAATCTTTGGCGGCTATCCTACCGATGCTACTGGCACCTCCCTTGCCGGAAGAAACATCACAGCAAACGAGACTGTTTTTGATGGGAACAATGCGTATAGTATTTTCACAACTATTTCTTCAACAATAAACCCGGTATTTGACGGAGTATCATTCAAGAACGCAGCTAACAGCACTGACAACGGAAACGGAAGTGCTCTTATTCTCAAAAAGGTGGGCACGGCAGTTTTTAATTCATGCCTTTTTGATAATAATGAGAATACTGCTACGGGAAATGCCGCTGGAGGTATTGTCTATACTACCGTTGGGAATATAACGTTTAATCATTGCACATTCAAAAACAACAAAGTCACATCAGCTGGAGGAGCAATCTATGCAAACGGAGGTACAATAATATTAAACGGATGTCATTTTGAAAAGAACCATTCTGGATCCAAGGGCACCATCAGACTTGCGGCAAATTCTGCGATAGTAAAGATGAAAAATAGCTCTTTCTTGGATAATACTTCCGATGAAATATGCACAGACATAAGTGTGTTAAAAGGAATACTTGCCATTAATAATTGTTCATTCTCTTCCGATCCAGAAGAAGAAACTGAAATAAGGACTATTCCTGCAATTTATAACCAGTCAAAAATGCTATTGGTAAACAGTTCTTTACAAGGACAGTATAACACGAATAGAGGAATAATCTATAATACTGGTACAACCGCGAAATCAATAATTGCAAACAATATCATTCTAAATAAATATGCTGCAACTGCACAACCTGCAATTGTCAATGTTTCTCCTGGTGAGGTATCATCCTACGGATATAATGCATATTATCGATCAATGAGTACTGGCATTGCTGTTGATGGAGATTTTCGCGTACACAAAAACTACCTACTGGGATGGAATGATACAGATAAGATTTTGTGGAAGTCTAACAATATGTTTCCTTACGGACCAAACAAAACGGCTGAAAACCCGGATCCAATGCCTAAGGGAACACCGGCCAAGGTTCTGGAAGCAATACGGAAATTTGACACGGCAAATACTACTGCCGGCGTAGAGACTTGGCTGAACGGAGCATATCTGAAAGATGCCCTTGGTACTACCAGGAATACGGAAGGTTGCTGGCCCGGTGCATATGAGGGCAAATAAGGAATAAAATGCGAAAGCTTTTGGTTATTGTGGCCGCAGCTATGCTTTGCGGCGGCCACATCTCTGCCAAAAACGGCCCAGTAAAAG
>JAEESO010000042.1 GCA_016286385.1 Bacteroidales bacterium
GGCGATGTGTTTGACGGAATAACCATCCTCAAGCAACTTCATATACTTGAGGCGGTCTTCATAAGTGTGTTTTTTGCGCATAACAAAACCCCGAAAGTTTTTTGTCTAACTTTCGGGGGTCATGTCATTTCCCGGACGGAACTTCTTTTTTGCCCCCTCCATCCGGGAAAAAGGCCGAAATCCCGGATGGGGTGGCGTCATGCCCGACCCTTCCCTCCGTCATGCCCGACCTGATCGGGCATCTTCCCACGCACAAGGCCTGGCATCCGAAACTTAAACAGCAGTTTGGGCCGTGTAAGGCCGATTTTGTCTTTTCCCCTACTTCTGCAACAGGGGGTAAACGACACTACCCCCTGTCAGAAGCCCTTCTGGGCTGGGGTAGTGCTGTTTAAGTTTCGGAAAAAACCCAGGTGGACCAGGTCCAGCCCTCCCCGCCCGACCTTCCCCCTCGTCATGCTCGACCCGATCGGGCATCTTCCCTGTCATTCTGAGCGGAGCGAAGAATCTCATTTGTAATTGTAAAAATAATCCGCTACCTTTGGCACTGGAAAGACATAGAACATTCCTGCAGCAACGAAATACGGGTAAATTTTAAAGAGGCAGGATTGTGTCCAAGAAACAGGAATAGTTCACGAAAAAGTGGACTATTGATTCCTGCCTCTTACGATATACCCGTATCGTCGTTGCGTGGACCCGGTAGTCCACCCTTTTTATATATAGCGGCAGCCGTGAGAGGTTTGAATTAGCAAAAAACATATCATTATTCTTCTGGTTGCCGCTTTTTTGTTTCCATCATTTCTAGAAACAAATCGGAGTGTTCCGCACCAGATGCCCGAATTATCTTTCTCAGGCGCGAACGTTCCATTTCAACCGCTTTGCGGGATTGCTTTCCGGTTATGGCTTGAATGGCGATAGTTGGAATGCCTGCAAAAAACAGTGAGATTATTATTCGGTGCTCTCCCTTTATTGAAGGGACTTCAAGTCGAAGCTTTTCCATTATATCAGAGCAATATTTATTTAAATCTGCCTCTAAAGAGTCAAAAACGCTATTGTCTTTTAAAAGATAAGTACAATTACGTTTGTATTCTTTAAAAATCCTTTCCTTCTCCTCAACTGTTCTAGCCGACAGATAGTCGTACGCCAACCTGTCAATATGGCCAAGCCTCTCACTGAACAAAGACCCAAGAAGACTAGCATTGTCTGAAAACAGGATACTCGTTTTTTCTTTTTCCATTACGAGCCGTACCATCTGTTCTTTTAACTGTGTGTCTTTTTCCTTCTTTATTTGCATTACGATTAACCCGCCGGATATGAGTAATAGTAAAAAGGTTAAACTAATCATAACAGTAGTGACCTTTGCATTATGAGCCTTGAGTTTTTGATATTGTGCTTCCTTGTTAAAGAAATCTTTCTGGGCCATGCTCACAGATTGCCGAAGCGTATTCCTTACTATGGAATCTTGTACCATGGTTGCTTTGTCAAGTAGTTGATATGCCAGTTTATAATTGCCTCGATGGTTGTTAATTCTGGCTTGAAACACTTTTACCGCGGCAGAATCCACTCTGTTTGTGCTTAATTCAAAAGCCTTTTTTAGATACCAATCGGCCGAATCATGCTGGCCAATCATATCAAGAGCGTAGGCATAATAACCATAGTCTGACAAGTGAAAGTACTGTTTGTCAACTCGTCTGTAAATATCAACGGGGCCGAGATAATCTCTTGTTCTGGATTCTATGATTGATACGGCTTTAATTTGTTCAAAACTATCTTGGAGAACTTTTGTTCCCGAGAGATAAAAAAGGGAGTCTGAAAGAGCGATGGCCTTATCATACTGTTTGTTATTTGAATAGGCTGTGGCAAGTGACAACCATCCATATAATTCGTATAAAGAAGCTCCTGCTTGTTGAAAATAATTAATTGCTTTTTTTTCGTACTGAATTGCTCCCGAAAAGTTAAGAGTCAGGTTCATGATTTCGGCCAGGGATCTGTTGGACAAACCAAGATATAAATAGTCGGATAACAGTGAGGCTTCAAATATGGCTTTTTCAAAAGATATTGCCGATTCTGTGTATCGATGCGCATTAGACATTACGAGGCCATTATAATAATATGCAAGCATTCTGGATTTACGGTCACGGGTACAATCATAATACTCCACGGCCTTTCTTGTCAATGAGTCAGAATCAATATCAATATAATTCTTGTCCAAAGCCTGGCTCATTAGTAAAGCATACCTGGCTCTCTGCCGAGTATCGGTAATTTTTGTTTGAGGTATTGATTGCAGAATGACCAAAGATTGCTCCGGGCTAATCTGCATTGACTTTTCGGCTTTGTCAAGAGCATCGCGGACAATCTTTCCGCCGGAACAAGATGAAAGAAGAGTTAAAACCCAAAAGCAGAATAAAAGTCTTTTCATTGTTAATGCATTTTTCAAAAATAACAAAAAACTATGAATAACAATCCTCTTGGCAGTATTTGTTACTGTTGTATTAGACTAATCGCTTGATGTTGAAGATGTTTCTATGTCAAAACTGTTACTGAAAAATATGCGGAGAGACAGCCTCGCTCCTTATCTTTGCGGCGCTAATTCAAACAAAAATATCATGAAAAGAAAACTTATCATTTTGGCCGCGGCCACATCTTTGCTTTTGGGTTTTAACTATTATGTAAATGGTGCCCCATTAGCAGATGGTGGGGTTATTATTGTTATTAATCCCAAGCCTATTTCACATCCAACACAACCCCGTACTCCGGCATATAATCCTTTTTACGCGGAGCTGACGGAGCTTGGGGTCCTTCTTGTCACAGATAGCGACTGGGGTGATGCCACGGTAACGCTTTCCTCCATTGAGGGAGACTACTATCAGACAACATTCGAAATGTCCGAGGGATCTATTCTGTTGCCGATAAACGGAGATGCCGGGGATAGTTACACCCTGACCATATCTCTCGGCAGTCTTGGATATGAGGGCTCCTTTGTTCTATAAATATATTTTCACTAAATTTGTACCCACAAAACTATGAAAAAGTATTCCAATATTATACTGATCATGATTGCTGCGCTGTTCTCAAGTTGCGCAAAAGAGTCAATAGAGAACGCTAGTGTTGATGCTGCTGCTATTGTCAATGAGGATAGCCAATACTTGAGTTCTTTTGCTCAAATCCTTTCTGCGGCAGTCTACAATGAACCGGAATTAAGGGATTATATCAAAAAAGAAGCTCTTGCTGAGTTTGATATGGACCATGACGTCTTTTATCCTTTTGTTAAAGATGAAGTTGTTTCTGGGGGGAAGACATTCGGAGACATTCTTGATAAATACGACACAGAAGGCGTGTTGGAAGAAATAGAAGCTCATGAACCGCTTCTTAATATTCTTGTCCCGGATTGGAGTTGGGTGGACGAAGGTTGTTTCAGCGTCAAGACATGGGACACGTCCCTTCGTGAAGTAGCTGTGACATACGATTGTACCGGAGCGGAAATCCCTCTTTATGGCAAAGGACAGCTACTGGGTTCTATGAAAAGCGGAGAATTCACTTCGATGCCGGTGCTGGTGGTCAAGAGGAATGAACGCATGGTATATAACCCTACCAAATCCGGTCCTGTCCGGTATGATTTCTATGATCCCGTTTACGACAAGAGCCGCCAAGTGGAGACAAAAGGGACTTGGTACGATCATGTGTACGATTTTGATGTCGCCTTGCCAAGCAATACCGTTCATGCTATGACCCTTCCGGAAAAGGTTAGGGCAGCATACACTCAGTCTCGGCAAAACTATAACATGAAGCAGCGGGATCATATATATTATAACATGACAGCCGTCAGAGATACTGGTGCCGTGGATTTTCATTATACGGAAGTGCTGTACAGGTTTCGCTTTGTCAATTCAAATATTCCCGGTCTAACCGATGATATACACTCGGATAGCATGTCTATTAATACTATTCAGTATAATTACGGAACTAGTATATCCGAAGATGCGTTGAAGCAGTATGGCTGGCTTGATGGAAATTTTGAGATTGTTTATACCGTTAAGGCCGGAGAATATCAAACTCGAAAGCCGTTACCTTCATTGATGGTTAAGGATGCATTTGTGGTTGATAAAGTTCACTTTCAGTGGTATCAGGATATTTTCGGAACGGTTACTTTCCGTAAGTATTGGGTGACGCAGGAAGAACTCGTCCCGCGCTGGATAACAATGAATTGTGAACTCTTTCCGTGGGATTTATCGTCCAAACCATTCTCATACCTTGTGGAATTTGAAGAGAAGGATTCTGAAACAACGACGACGACAAGTGAGTCGGAGACATATTCCTATGCGTCAAACATAAATACTTCCGGCGACGGTTCCGCATACAATGTTAAGGTTGGTTTCGGTGCAGGCTCTTCATCTCAAGTTTCAAGAACTGTATCGGTTACTATAACTCAGAAAGAGACTAACGATGACCTTGGAAATGCATGGGTTACGTTTAGTGATGCCGTCGTTCTCAATATTTCAGGTACAACACCGGTAGCACAATTGAAAACATATAATACAGGGAGCATATTATTCCAGGTTGTCCCAAGAAAGACGAATTAGTAAAAATATAAAAGTATGAAAAAAGTATTCTCTTTATTTGTTCTTTTATCAATCGTTGCGTGTTCCAATCCAAATCTTTCAGATGTGTACAGAAATGCCCAGGATAGGTATCAGGGTTCATATTCCTTAACCGACGTTGAAACGTCTACGGCTGGTGTTTTTATAATAAACGACCTATTGAAAACCGAGGAAAATTCCCAGCTGGATTTTTATCATCAATTATGTTTTCTTAATCATAGTATGAGACCTGGCTATGCAGACGTGATGTTAGATGAACATGACGGAGAAGGGAGATTAAGATTCATGTTTTCTTATTTGAGCCTGGAGACAAATGATGCCAGGCCTCCATATACAATAGACACGCCGGTGTGGGGCTCTAACGGTTTCGGAGGAACCACGGCAGAAGAATTCCCCTTTTCGGTACAGCCCGACGGATCTCTTCTATGGGGTGAGCCGAAGGGAGACTATAAAGAGTACAAAGAAGATGATATAGCTGTAGTTTTAATGAGTGCGCCGAAATTGACGTCGTTTGATGAAAAGCACTTGGATATTCAGATTGAGGAGTTCCCGGTTTACGACTTCAACAGCCGCAAAGTCTTGTTGATTCCCGTTATTTACCATTTTGTTCGTGAAAAAAATTAAAGGCGTAATAACACTTTTGCTCCTCACGGTCTCCGCTGCCGCCCAGCAGGTGACCGTGAGCGGCTATATAACCGACAAGATAAGCGGGGAGACGCTGATAGCCGCGGAGGTTATTTCCGGAAAAAACGGTACCGTGGCCGATAATGAGGGCCGGTACTCAATAACCCTTCCGGAGGGAGAAATCGCCCTGGCGTACTATTATACAGGCTATAAAAGCGAGTCAATAACCATAGTGCTGCAAAAGGACACCTCCATAAACATAGCTTTGGAGCGCAGCGAATCAATAACGGAGTCCCGAGTTGTCGCGGTTTCGGGAACGGGTATCCGAGCCACCCAGATGAGCGCAATGCAAATGCCCACGGCGGTGCTTCAAAGGGCCCCTGTCATTTTTGGCGAGCCGGATGTCCTTAAGGCGGTTCAGCTTCTTCCCGGCGTGCAGCAGGGAATGGACGGCTTTTCAAGTTTTTTCGTCCGCGGCGGAGGGGCCGATGAGAATATGTTCCTGCTGGACGGCGTTCCACTCTATAACGTCTCCCATATGCTGGGGCTTTTTTCGGCCTTTACGCCAGAATCAGTTAAAGCAACAACAATCTACAAGGGCGCCTTCCCGGCCAGGTATGGCGGCAGGGTGTCCGGCGTCGTGGATATACGGACCAACGAAGGAGATTGGTATAGGTTGCATGGTGCGGTGGGGGCCGGGCTACTTTCCAGCAAGTTGCATTTGGAGGGGCCGATAATCAAAGAAAAGACAACTTTTTCCGTTTCAGGACGGCTCATGCATACCGCGCTTCTAACGCCAGCTCTCAAAATTGCCAAAGTGGGGCTCGGTTACGGGTTTTACGATGTCACAGCCAAAGTTACGCACAGGTTTTCCGACAGGGACAAACTCTCGGCGAGCGCGTTTATCGGCCAGGACGACTTTGATTATGACAGAAACGGAGAGCGGCAGGCAATGGACTGGGGCAACGCCATGGCCGCGCTTCGCTGGCATCATGTCTTTGACGGCAGATGGTCAATTAACACCCGGGCGTCCTTCAACCGTTTTGGCTCTACTGCCAAGTACGGCGCGAGTAACGAAAAGGCTATTTACGATTCGTCTTATTCATCACTTATCCGCGATTGGTCTGTATCCTCGGATGTGGACGGCCGACTGTCGCCACGCCATCATTTCCGTGGAGGCATATCGGCGACCTATCATCACTTCGCGCCCTCCACCCGTTTCGTGACAACAGAGAATGATGAGGACGGCAAAGTGCTAGCTGACCTTGTAAACAACCCCTTGTACAACGGCGGGGAAGTGGCGTTGTTTGCGGAAGACGAGATTACCTTGTTTCCCGGCTGGACTATCCTGCCTGGCCTGAGATATGTTCTCATGGCGTCTTCAGGCGCCGCCTATCATAGTCTGCAGCCTCGCCTGTCAACAAGGTTCGGGCTCCCTTTCGGACTGGCCTTCAAGGGTGGTTATGCCAGGATGGGGCAGTATGTGCATCAGTTGTCCGCATCCAGTATAGCGCTTCCTTCCGACATCTGGGTGCCAGTTACCGCTTCTATCAAGCCGGTAACAAGTGACATCGGCTCCCTTGGCGCGTACTATGATGGTCTTGAAGGGTGGCAGTTCTCCGTCGAGGCATATTTCAAATGGTCCCGGAATGTCATTGATTACCGGGACGGTGCGTCTATGTACAGCTCAACTGAGAACTGGGAATCCCTGGTGGAAATGGGGGTTTCCCGCTCTTTTGGCGTGGAGTTTTATGCCGAGAGAACCATAGGCCCTGTAACGGGGTGGTTCTCTTATACCCTATCCAAGACAGACCGCAGGTTCCCAAGCGGATACATAAACAATGGCAATTGGTTTCCGTACAAGTATGACCGTCGTCACGTTTTCCATATATATGCCGACTGGGCAATCGGCCGGAATTTGGATATATCGGCCACATGGTCAATAATGAGCGGGGCTTGGCTCACCCTTCCGGAGAGGACAGCAGCATATCTAAATGTGGCCGAAAGCAAGATGGACGATATTATAGGCCGGGAACTGGCATATGTCACCTTCTATTACCCTTCAAGAAACAACTATCACCTTCCCCCAAGCCATACACTGAACATAAGCGTAAACCTACGGAAGAAAATAAGGCATGGAGTAAACCACTGGGCTTTCAGCATTTACAATTTATATAACGCCATGAATCCCAATTTGGTTTTCATGAAGCAGGATCATTATGGAATCAATGACAGGACGCCGATCACCGTAACAAAAATGACTTACCTTCCCATCTTGCCGTCGGTCAGTTATACCTTCAAGTTTTAATAATGAGCACGGTCAAATACATATTGCTGTCAATATTCCCAGCGTTATTGATAATCTCCTGTCAAAGTACGCTTGATTATGATATTTCTTCGGCCGACCCCGTTCCGGTACTGAATGCGTTATGGAGCGCTGCGGATAGCGAGCATGCTGTGTATATATGTACGAGCAATGCATATAATGTGTCGGAGACGGAGGAAACCGCCCACATTTATTGTTATGTGAACGGAAAAATTGCAGCCGAAACCGAGGATTATACCATAAGGCAAACCAGCAGCAAAATAGATTTGCAGGAGTACATAATAAAGACCGATTTGTCTGCCGGTGACCACGTCAGGATTATAGCGCGTTTCCCGGACAAGGAACTGTCGGCCGAAGCCGTAGTTCCGCCGGCACCTTGCGTAAGAATAGACACCACATCCGTTGCCGATGATTTTTACTATGGAGGACCTGTGGTTGTAGAAAACAGGAGAGACTACAGTATCACAATGACTCTAGATGACAATCCGGGTAAGGCGACATTCTACAGGCTTTATTCGCCGAATGTTCATTCGGAGGTGCACCGGGTAAAAGATGATTCTCTGGTTGAAAAGAAGGATTGGCTATGGTTCCCTTTTGATGAGAAAGACCCTGTTTTTAAAAATGTCACCGTGGAGTTTCCTTTTGAAATCATGCTGGAGTTTCCCTTCCTTTCCGGAACCGTCAATGCTACGCATGTTTTCTCCGACGAACTATTCGCCGATAATTCACATAGCCTCTTTTTTGAACTGAGCCAGGATAAATATGACCTCTCAATCTGGCACAAGAGGTACTGTGATATCAGTATGCGTTTCCGCCTGGCATCGCTGTCGCGTGAAGAATATTTGTACCTTGTGGCAGCAAATGCCGCAACCGCATCTTTTGCGGATCCTATGGCAGAGCCGGTAGTATTGCCATACAATGTTTCCGGCGGGCTGGGCTTTTTCGGCATAGAGAATGTTTATGACAGGACAATCCTCCTTAAAAGGTGCTATTACTATGACCCATCTATTGGAGAGATGCCCATCGATGGAGAATAGCTTCCCCTGTTGATAACTTTTTTCGGATAATCCCACAGAAAAAAGTTATCTTTGTTCCTATGAAAAAGATTTTATTTCTATTAATCATCGTTCTATGCGCTTCTTGTAATCGTGAGGTTAAGCAGGATTTAGAGCCCACACCTGATGTGCCTTTTGGGGATTTCTCCGGAGCTGCTTATGGCCTTGACACGTCTAGCAGCAACAAGTTTAACGAGTCGCAGTTCTTATACCACTGGGCGGTGGCCAAAGTGACAATACAAACATATATTGATGGGGAATATGTAAGCTCTGAGGATGCCACCAGTTACATTGGAACAAACGATGAATATACCTTCCGTGAAGATCATACTATGTTTCCTGGGTGGAAATGGATATATACCCATAATTGCATCTTATGGAAAACCATTTATGGCGGATATTATGGGTATGAAGTTGTGGATGTTCATCCTGGTGTTCTTATATGGAAGAAGGAAGAGTTCCCTGATGGTGGACCGATAACTCCATATGTCAAGGACCCCAAAGGAGAGCATGTTTTTTATATATATGAGCTTCACTCCGTGGGTGTAGAGTAAAGTTCATATCATACTAAACTGTTGATAACTTTTTTCGGTGAATTCCACTGAAAAAAGTTATCTTTGTTCCTATGAGTTTTGTGCACCTTCATGTCCACACCCAGTACTCCATTCTGGACGGACAATCTTCCATAGAAAACCTCTTCAACCGGGCCGATGAACTGGGTATGCCGGCCCTTGCCATAACGGACCATGGCAACATGTACGGCGTCAAGGAGTTCTTCAAATTTGCAAAGAAGCACCCCAATGTGAAGCCCATCATCGGCTGTGAGATCTATGTTTCCAAAGGTGACCACAGGCTCAAGGAAAAGGGCTATTACCACCTCATCCTCCTGGCAAAGAACTACACCGGTTACCTCAATCTTGTGAAGATTGTGTCGGAGGGCCACATCAACGGCATGTACTACCGGCCCCGCGTGAGCCATGAGATTGTGGAGAAGTACCATGAAGGGCTCATCTGTTCATCGGCCTGCCTTGCCGGTGAGATTCCGCGCCTTATCATGGCTCATGACGATGCCGGCGTAGAAAAGGCCATAGAGTGGCACAAGAGAGTGTTTGGGGAAGACTATTACCTGGAGGTAATGAAGCACCCCACTGAGGTTCCGGGCCTTTCCAATGACCTCTATGAGCAGCAGTGCTACTACACGGAGGAGATTTTTAAACTGGCCGATAAACACGGCGTCAAGGTCATTGCCACCAACGATGCCCACTTTGTGCGTAAGGAAGACGGCCCGGTCCACGACCGCCTCATATGCCTTACCACCAACTCCTTCATCGATGACCCCCAGCGCCTCCGCTACACCCAGCAGGAGTACATCAAGACAGAGGAGGAGATGGCCGCCCTGTTCCCGGACCACCCTGAGGCCCTTGCCAACACCCTTGAGGTTGCAGACAAAATAGAGACCTATTCCATCGACAGGGACCCAGTGCTGCCGGTCTATGAGATTGACCCGGCCTTCATGGCCGATATTGACAAGTATCTGGAGCAGTATAAAGACATCATAGATTCCGGCAGGTGTGACAAACACGGTACCTACCGCGGAGACGGCTTCTGCCATTCCGTAGCCTACCTCTGCCACCTTACATATAAAGGTGCGCATGAGCGTTACGGAGAAACCCTCACGGACGAACAGAAGGAGCGCATAGACTTTGAGCTCAAGACCATCTGCCGTATGGGCTTCCCGGACTATTTCCTCATAGTTCAGGACTACATTGCCGCATCCCGCGCAATGGGTTCAATGGTGGGCCCTGGCCGTGGAAGTGCCGCAGGTTCCGTTGTGGCCTACTGCCTCAGGATCACCAACCTGGACCCCATCAAGTATCAGCTCCTGTTTGAGCGTTTCCTCAATCCGGACCGTATCAGTATGCCGGATATTGACGTAGACTTTGAAGACCTCACAAAGGCCCACCAGTACGTTGAGGACAAGTACGGAGCCTCCCACGTGTCCCGCGTTATCACCTTTGGTACAATGGCCGCCAAAAGCGCCATCAAGGACGTTGCGCGTATCTCCCACGTGAGCATAGATGAGAGTAACCGTCTCACCAAGATGGTTCCGGACCGCCTGTCTGAGAAAAAAGAAAAGGAATACCCCTTCAACCCCAAGCTGGATGAGCTTAAGCCCGGTTTCAAGGTGGTTGAAAAGGAGGTTGACGGCGTTAAAAAGACCTTCCAGAAAGGTATGGAAGACGTAGACGTCAAGATTAACCTGAAGAACTGCTACCGCCTTGTTCCGGAGTTCATAGAGGAACTTAAGAACGGTCCGGAAATCAACAAGGAGGTCCTGAAATACGCCCAGGCCCTTGAAGGGTGCGTAAGGCAGGTTGGAATGCACGCCTGCGCCACCATTATCGGCCGCGGAGACCTTACGGAATATCTCCCCATCACCCTTTCCCAGGATAAGGATACGGGCCTTTATGTGCGCACGTCCCAGTACGACGGCCACTACATTGAGGATGTGGGTATGCTCAAGATGGACTTCCTGGGCCTTATCACCCTCCAGATCATCCACAACTGCCTGGACCTCATAAAGGAGCACCACGGGGAGGATATTGACATTGAGGCCATCCCCATTGACGACAAACCCACCCTTGAACTCTACGGCCGCGGCGACACCACCTCCGTGTTCCAGTTTGAATCGGAAGGCATGAAATCCTGGCTCCAGAGGCTCAAGCCGGAGCGCTTTGAGGACCTCATCGCCATGAACGCCCTTTATCGGCCCGGCCCCATGGACTATATCCCGGACTTTGTGGCCCGTAAGCAGGGAGAGCAGAAGATAGAGTATGACCTTCCGGAAATGGAGGAATTCCTCCAGGACACCTACGGCGTCACGGTGTACCAGGAGCAGGTGATGCTTCTGTCCCAGAGACTTGCGGGCTTCACTAAAGGTGAGGCCGATAAACTCCGCAAGGCCATGGGTAAGAAGCAGATAGACATCCTGAACTCCCTCAAGGACAAGTTCA
>JAEESO010000043.1 GCA_016286385.1 Bacteroidales bacterium
CCACCATCGACGACCGGTTCACGCTGGCCGACGGCAGCTCCACTACCGTGAAGATGATGCGCAACGTGCAGTATCACAGCTATGCCGAGATGGATGGCTTCAAGGTTCTGGCCTTGCCTTATGCCAACTACAAGTACTATATGTACATTCTTCTGCCGGATGAAAATAATCTGGATGGTCTTTTGAACAAGCTGCAAACCGTTTCCTGGTCGGACATCCAAAGCAGTTTCAAACAGGACGCGGAAGTCTCCCTGAAACTTCCCAAGTTCGATATCGAGAACAAGTTCAATCTGAATGATGCCTTACAGGCACTTGGCGTAAAGAAAGCTTTTAACGCGGGAGCTGCCGAATTCAACGGGATGTTCGAGCCCAAGCCGGGTTATTTTTACTGGATAGGGAAAGTAATCCAGAAAGCGCGCATCGCAGTTGCCGAATGGGGTACAGAAGCCGCCGCCGTCACTGTGGTTGAAATGGAGGGCGCAACCGCTCCCGGTCCCGGAAAGGAACCCAAGCGCATCAATTTCTTTGCCGACCATCCTTTTGTTTATCTCATCGGCGAATCGACATCCGGCACCATCCTTTTTGAAGGAGTATATTCTGGCAAATAGCCTGGAGGAACAGCTATGAGAATCAAGTATTTCCTTATTTATGCGGTTGCAGGCGCAGCGTTCCTTGCCGTATCCCTCTGGGTACTGCTTTCAAGGGGCAATAATCCCAAAGCAATCAATGCCAAGTATAAACTGGGCGGGATTATGCTCATCGCCTGGTCTATTATTGCTACGGCTTCTTGCGAGAAGGGACCTTTGTCTAATGTCGGAGGAGCTATTGATGGCAGAGTCATGTGTTATGACCCTGCTCCAGCCGGCTACGTAACTTTCTCTACTGACCAATTCGACAAGGACGGAAAGTTTTATCTGACGCCCGGCGGAAACTTGACCATCACAATAGAGGGCCCCAACCATAAGGAATACAGTTTCACCATCAATAAAAGGATTGCCGAAAAGAAAGAAGGCGATGAGGCCGTAGGAGAGCTCCTCCAGGCCGGTTCCTTTGTCCTGGAAGGGGATTCCTACTCCCATCAGCATATAATTCAGTATTCGCCAACAGACAATGAATATACCGGTCAAGTCATTTTGAGGATGTGGGGCAAAACGAAGGAGAACCTGGCCGATGATCTTCTCTTATGGCAATGGAATTTATTCATCACGAACGGTGATGAAGATTGACAAAAACAGCAAAGGGGCCGACCAAAAAGTAGATTCTCCGGCAGGTAAGCCTGCCTTAGAATGACACGAGCATGTCATTCTGAACGAAGTGAAGAATCTTTTGGGTCGGCTTCTTTCTTTGTATGTTCCGGCTTTCACAAAATGAGGCTAACGACCTGATAGCCAGAGGGGTGTCACAATCTGTGATACCCCCAGGTTACAATACTGGTGGGGCAGAAATGTATGCCTTTACAGAACAGGGTGTAGCCATGCTTGCCACCGTCTTAAAAAGTCCAAAGGCAAGGGCTGTGAGCATTGACATCATGCGGGCATTTGTTGCTATGCGTCATTTCTTAATGTCAAATGCCCAGGTCTTTCAACGTCTGGACAGACTTGAGATTCGCCAATTGGAAACAGAGCACAAGATTGAACAGGTCTTTGCTAAGCTTGACGAAGGGGCCGAAGACAATAAGCAGTGCATCTTTTTTGACGGACAGGTATATGATGCTTACGAGTTTATCTGTAATCTGATAAAAAGCGCCACTACACGTATCGTCCTCATCGATAACTATGTAGATTATACCGTTCTTACTATGCTGGACAAACGGGAGCCTGGCGTGAACGCAACCATCTACACGCAAAAAGCGGGCGCCCAATTTAAACTGGACATTGCTAAACATGATGCCCAGTATCCGCCTATTCCGGTTTGGATCTTCAAGATGTCCCATGACAGATTCCTCATCATTGATGATCGGGTATATCATGTGGGGGCCTCGATCAAAGACCTTGGCAAGAAGTGGTTTGCCGTGTCCCTCATGGAAGCTCAGGACGCTAACGTTATCATTACTAGGCTGCAAGCGGACTCTTCAAGCATCTAAAAACGGGTATTTCACGCGACGTTTCTTCGACTAAAGCCGGAGATAATATTGCCGTCGAATGCTATTTGGGCAAACCAAAAACGTCGGTAAGTTCCTGCATCTGGGCGTCTGACATGCCATCCGGTTCAAAGCCCATGTTACGGGCCGATATGTAAATCTGAGCGGCTTTGTTCAGGACATCCACCTGGTCAAAGGCGCTCATGATGTCTGTGTCCACGGCAAAGACTCCGTGCTTTTCCCACATCACTACGTCGTAGTCCTCATTGATGGCCTTGATGGTGGCATCGGCCAGTTCAACGCTGGAAGGAAGCATGTAGGGAACCATCCCAAGACCGCGGGGGCAGAATGCCTTGGTTTCCGGAATCATGGACCAGAGCATACGGGTGGCCGCATCCTTTTCCATCCACTTCTTGCTGTGGGTAAGGGCAACCAGTTCAATTGGATGCGTATGAAGGCTGGCGCGGTAAGGGGAACCTTTGGCTAAAAGATAATTGTGAACACTGAGGTGGGAAGGCAGTTCTGAGGTGGGCGCCACCGGGGAATCGGCCACTATCTCATAATGGGCGCAGTCTGGAAGGATGCGGATGATGGAGCCGTTTGCCATAGGATCCCTGGCAAGGTCACGCATACGTTTCTGGGTGCCCTTGCAATAGAACCAGCAGCCGTTAAGATCTGGAAGGACGGTGCCGATTGGCTTTGGCTGGCTGATTGCCGGCATGGCCTTCATCTTATCATCCACCCATTCCGTGATGTTGATGGTGATATTGCCGCCGTTACGCTCCGCCCAACCTTTGGTCCAAAGGTATCCGGCTACCTCCGCCACCTTGTCAATTTCGGCCTTCAGGGCCGGTCTGTTATCTAGTATGCTCATATCAACTGAGGCAAGAATGTACTTACAATCAAAACTATGATTCCGGCCACCAGGACCGCAATGGTCTTACGGAAAACGCCTTTCCACTCCTTGAGGATGATGCCCCAGACATTGCTGAACACTACGTTCAGGCTCATGAGGATGCACCAACTGAAGGTAATGAGGACGGGATAATCCGTGAGGAAGCCCTTGCCAAGGGACAGGCCGAAGAACTGGCTGTACCAAAGGAGGCCTGCAAGGCAACAGAACACGAGGTTGTTGCCCCAGAGGGCCTTCTGGCCGTAGTCTCCCCAGGTCTTGTTCTTGCCGTTCTGATACAGGCAGTAGCAGGCGTTGGTGAGGAAGCCGCCGAAGGTTACCAGCATTGTAGCCGGAAGGGTCTGGAAGATGGGCTTGGTGCCCTCCAGAAACAGGTTCTGGCCAAAACTGAGGCCGATATTGAAGCATGCGCTCATAAAGCCCGCAAGGACAGCCACGAAGAGGCCTTTCCCAAAGTTGAAGTCCTTTACGGCCTTCTTCTTCTCTTCCTCCGGAAGGGCTGCAGACTTCATGGCTCCGGCAACGCCGATGATTGCAATGCCCACAAGCGTAACCACAACACCAATAATTACGGAAGTGGTTAAATCGGCCGCATGTCCGGTGAAAACCGGGCCAAGGATGGCGCCAAGGCCACTGCAGGTACCAAGTGCGATGCTCTGTCCAAGGGCTACGCCAAGATAGCGCATGCTAAGACCGAAGGTAAGGCCGCCTATGCCCCAGAGCACACCAAACAGGATGGTGAGCCAGGTAGATTTAGGATCGGCCTGCATGAGGGCCATCAGGTCACCGAAACTGCCGCCGGTGCCGCTCAGGGACAGAAGGGTCCCGAAAAGCGGGAACAGCAGCCAGGCAAAAACGCCCTGGACAACCCAGTAGCTTTCCCAGCTCCAAGACTTTATCTTGTTAATGGGAACGTAGCTACTGGACTGACAGAACGCTCCAAAACCAATTATTAATAAACCAAAAACTAAATTCATCGTTTGGATGTCACTTCTTTTTCGTACTGTTCAATGGCAGGGATGAACTCCTCTCCTACCGGAACGCCGTTCTTGTGGTTGAAGTAGTCGAACACGGCGCCGAAAGGAAGGGTCTTGGCCTCTTCCAGTAGGGCAAGACGCTGGAAGCCCTGGCCGGCAGCCTCGTATTCACGAAGCTTTGAAAGCGGCTCCAGAAGGGCGCTCAGAATGCATTTCTGCGTGGCACGGGTGCCGATGATGTAAGCGCCGATGCGGTTGATGCTGGCGTCGAAGTAATCAAGGCCTACGTGGGCGCGGTTCAGACCATCGGCACGGACCAGTTCCTTGAAGAGGTCCTGTGTCTGGTCATTCATGATGGTCACGTGGTCGGAGTCCCAGCGGACGGGGCGTGAAACGTGAAGCATCAGTTCCGGAACATAAAGCAGCAGGGCAGCAACTTTATCGGCCACATTCTCCGTCTGTTCATAATGGCCGGTGTCCAGTGTGTACATCACTTTGCGGGTAGCGCAGTAGCCCTCAAAGAAGTCCATGGAACCCACGGTATAGCTTTCCAGGCCGATACCGAAGAGCTTGGCCTCCACGCAGCTTTTCATGCCGGGAAGGTCTTCGGCCAGGATTTCATCCAGGGCCGCAGCAAGGAGTTCACGGTAGTATTTGCGGTTCACGGTGAGGTCCTTGGAACCGTCGTGAACCCAGATGTTCATGATGCAGGGGTCTCCCTGGGCCTTGCCCATGGCGTCCGCAATGCGGCGGCAGCGCTTGGTGTGCTCAATCCAGAACTCGCGGATGGATTTGTCGGGATTGCTCAGGCTCAGGTCACCGCTCTTTGGATGGGAGAAGGAAGTGGAGTTGAAATCCAGCTTGAAATTGTTGGCCTTGGCCCAGTCTATCCAGCTCTGGAAGTGCTCTACGCCCACCTCGTCACGGTCCACGAACTTGCCTCCGAAGTCACCATATATCTCATGCAGGTTCACGCGGTGGTTGCCGGCAAGGAGGGTCTTCACAAACTCAAGGTCCTTGCGGACTTCGTCTATATTACGGGCGCGGCCGGGATAGTTACCTGTGGTCTGGATGCCGCCGGAGAGGGCCTCGTTGCGCTCGAAGCCAACTACGTCGTCGGTCTGCCAGCAGTGAAGGGATATCTGCTGCTTCTCAAGTTCTGCAACGGCTTTGTCGGTGTCTACGCCAAGGGCGGCATAGCGCTCCCTGGCTATCTCGTAGGACTGAAGGATTTGGGATTCTTTCATGGTATAAAGGTTTTTACTTTTACTGTCTGAGCAATCATGCGGCGCATTTCCCAGCGGTCTTTTACAAGCCCGGCGGCCTTGGCCTGCATCATCACATTGCCGATGGCCGTGGCTTCCGTGGGGCCGGCCACAACGGGGATGCCGATGGAATCGGCCGTCCACTGGTTCAGGAGATCGTTGGCGCTGCCGCCGCCGATGATGTGAAGCTTTTCTATCTTGAACGGAGCAAAGCGCTGGAGCATGTCAAGCACCTCCTTGTAGCGGTCTGCGAGGGAATGGTAGATGCAGGAGACAATCTGGGCGTCGGACACGTCATTGCCGACCTGATCGGCAATCTCCTGAACCATATTCTCCGGGGCGGCGAAGCGAGGGTCGTCGGGGTTGATGCGGCCGGGGAAAGAGGCCTCTGACTGCGCCATGGCAACCAGTTCCGGGTAGCTGTAGTCCTTGCCCTGGGCCTTCCAGACCTTGCGGCACTGCTCCAGGAGCCACATGCCGGTGATGTTCTTCAGGAAACGCGTGGTCCCCTCTATTCCGCCCTCATTGGTGAAGTTCAGCCGGGCCGATTCCTCATTGATGATGGGCTCCGGCACCTCTATGCCCATCAGGCTCCAGGTGCCGCTGGAAAGGTAGGCGAAATGCTCATCGGCCGCCGGAACGGCTGCGATGGCCGACGCGGTGTCATGGCCTGCAACGGCAATGACGGGAATGCCCTTGTATTCACCGACTTTAGTGCCGGGCTGGACAATCGGGATCAGGAAGTCGGTCCGGATGCCCAGTTCCTCCAACAGTTCTTTGTTAAACTGACGAGTTGACTGGTCCATCATTCCGGAAGTGGAAGCGTCCGTGTACTCGCACACCTTGTTTCCTGTAAGCATATAGGAGAGTAAATCCGGCATAAAGAGGATGCTGGAAGCTTTCCAAAGCGCTTCATCTCCACTTTCCGTCTGCGCATACAGCTGGAAAATGGTGTTGAAGTTCATGAGCTGGATGCCGGTGCGGGCGTACAACTGCGCCCGCGGGATCCGCGCAAAAACCTGCTCCGGAACGCCCACGGTATAAGGGTCGCGGTAGCAGCGCGGAAGGCCCAGCAGGGAGCCATCGGCCCCGATGCAGCCAAAGTCTACGCCCCAGGTGTCTATGCCGATGGAATCCAGCCTGACGCCTTTGGCTTCCAACGCATCCAGGCAGACCACGAAATGGCGGTACATGGCCCGGACATCCCAGTAAAGGCGTCCACCCCGTTCCACCATTTCCGAGGGGAAACGGTAAACTTCTTCCGTCCTGAAGGCTCCATCCTCAAAGGTGGCCAGAACAGCGCGGCCGGAAGTGGCGCCACAGTCAAAAGCAAGGAAATTATTCATATCTCAATTTCTCCAAAACTACCGGTCCCATGAGGCCGGAAGGGGTCAGGGGCGTGTCGGCGTGGTAGAACGGAATGGTGGTATAGGTCACTTTCTTCGCGCCGGGCTGGGCATCGCCGATGAGGCGGTTGGGCCAGGTGTTCACCACTTTTACCTCAATGGTATTCTTGCCGGGGTTCAGTTTGCCGGTCCACTCCACTTTGTAAGGGGCTTTCCAGAGGAAGCGCACGTGCTCGCCGTTCACAAAGACATCGGCCATCTGGCCAACGTTTCCAAGGTCGATGAGAAGACCGTCGGCCTTTTCTTTCTTGCAGATAGTGAACGTATTACGATAGGTAGCGATGCCGGAGAAGTATTTCAGGGCCGGATCATCGGACTCTGTATAGGAGGTTAATTCCGTAAAAGTGCGGGGGCCTTCCGGAGCAGTCAGGCCGTCGAAAGTAACGGTCCAGGGGCCGTCCAGGACAATGCTTCCGGCATGGACGGGAGCCACATACGCCGGTGCGGGTACTTCCCTCTTGTCAGAGACCACGAAGAGTGCCTGATTGGCCTCCAACCGAAGTCGGTTGCCATCCAGTACGCCGCGGAGAACATCGCCGGTCTCCGGGTCATAGACCCTCATGGGTCCTTCCGCATCGCGGAGCTTCAACTGAGCCGTCACGGCTTGGTCGCTGAAATTGCGAATCCAGTATATTTCCCTGTTGCCGTCGTACCGATGAACGAACTTCAGGTCTGCATGAGCCACATAGCTGAAATCCGGTTCTGTGCCGGTCGCCTTCAAAACATTAACTAACTGTCCGGTAAAGACGTTCGGACGTCCGGAACGCCAGATGTCGGCCACCAGACGGTCAAATTCGGCCGCGTCATCAGTAAGGCCTGCCGGTTTTTCCGGAATGGTGCCGCAGATGACTGCGCCGTCGCGTACCAGCTGATCCAGCTTCCGGAGCACTTCCAGGGACATCACCTTGCAATGCTCTCCCAGCACAAGCACCTTGTACTCCATGCCGGAAGGCGTGACGATGGAGCCATCCTTCACGGACAGCAGGTTCTTGACTCCGTAAGGGTTAATGAAATCAAAGGAATAGCCCTCCGGAATGCCCGGCAGTTCGTGCCCATAGATACCGGCAATATTGGTATCTTCACCATAGTACCACAGAATATCGGCCACATAGCGGCCTTGCTGGAGCATGTAGCAGCTCCGCGCCAGATAGTCCGCCCAGTAACGGGCATAAGGGGCCCAGGTATCGTGGCGGTTGAACCACTGGCCGAAGATCATCAGACCCAGGCCGGGCTTGTGAGCATCCGACGGCTGATGGGCGCTCTCGTGGATGACGAAACGGGTAACACCGCTATAGAGGGCCATATCGGCCATAAATTTCAGATTGCCGGGATAGTAACTCCAGGCGTTGCCGGAGAGCCCTGCGGCGGTAAAAGATTCAGCAGCAGCGATATTCTGTCCATAGACATGGGCCACGGAGGCTGATTCCCGGATGTCGGCCTGGGCCATCTCCAAAGAGGAGCCACCTCCGGTTCCAGGAATCCAGAAGGCACTCATGGGGACATCGGCCGTCATCTTTACGTCCATGCCGTCGCCCACGAACACACGACCGTTCTCATGGGACTCCGTGTATCGGCCTTTCATGCCGTATTCCTTCACGATATCGTTGATATGGTCGTAATTGGCCGCAAAGAGTTCGCCGATGGTTTCCCGCCAGTCGAAGAGGAACTTCTCGCTCTCCTCGCTGCTCCGCACAATTTCGCCGGTAAGCACGGGAAGCCATGGAATGAGGTCATACCCCCGGCGTGCCTTGAACTCCTGTGCAAGTGTCTTGGTCCAAGTCATCAGTCCGGCCTCATAGCTGTCCGTAAGAATATACTGGATACCGTGCTGCCCTACAAGTCCGTCGGCCGCGTCCTTGTACATGTCCATGTACTGACGGAAATAATCCAGCCAGGCCTCTTTGTCCAGTTTGTCCACTTCCAGGCCTGTTGCTTCCGGCGGAGCAGGATGGTTCTGCTTGCCGGTGAGAGATGCACCGAAGCGGTAGATGCGCCATCGGCCTGCCGGAACCTTCCAGATAAGGACACCGTCCCTGACAAAGGAAGTAAGGTCGATGGTCTCCTGAACTGGAGCGTCGCACTGCGGAGTAGGATACTCAAGAAGGTCATGCGGAGAAGCAAAACCGGCCTTTTCTTCGGCATGGTTTATTTTGCTGACCGTATGAAGCACCCACTCATGCACGGGCGTACTCTCCGCAGCGTCTCCGCCACGGCCCAGTACGGAAAGTAGATGATTTCCAACAGGATTAGCTATCTTAATGCGAAAGAAACGCGCTTTTGTCACGGGAATAGCAAAGGTCTGCTGAGGCAGACAGCCGGAAGGAATCCGGCAGACTTCCCGCCAGGAAATGCCGTCATCGCTGCATTCCAATGAATTGTTATAGGAGGGCGCAACGGCTGCCCATTGGTCACGGACTTCTCCGCCTACCAGCGACATGGCACGCACCGTCACTGCCTCCGGGAAAGCATATTGGATCCAGGAATGGGTCCCGGAAGGATTTCTCGGGAGTGCAGCTCCATCGGCTAAATCTCCATTGGAGAGCATTTCCACGGTGAATGTTCCACCGCTGGAAGTCACCTCGGCCCCCAGTTCAGCCAGTGACCTTTCTTCCTGAGGGACGCGGATGGCCACCACCGCCACATCCTGATACCAGGGAGTAATTTTTGCCCCCTCGTCCAGCACTTCCTCCGAAATGCTGTTCTGGAACTTGCCGATGGTCGTGAACGGTTCCGGCAAAACGATAGCCTGCGGCTTTTTGGAGCCTCCTGTCACTTCCACCGTTCGCCAGGTCAGTTTTTTCATCGCATTCTCCGGCTTTACCCACGGCCCGCCCGTAGAGCTCCAGCCAGGGGCCGAGGCAATGGCGAACTCCATCCCGATGGAATCGGCATAATGGACGGCATAACGGAAGGCGTCCTTCCAACTCTCCTGCATGTAAGGCTTCCGTTCCACGATGGGCTTCATGCCCATCATGAGGTCCCCTCCCGCATCGAACTGCTGTACCCCGGCGATGCCGGCGACCTTCATCCAGTCCAGGTCGGCCTTGATGCCCTCCTTGGTGATATTCCCGTCCATCCAGTGCCACCAGACCCGGATCCGCGCCTCCTGTGGAGGGTTCTTGAAATTATTCGCAAAGTCCTGCCCGGAGGCAATCAACGGCAGACTGGCCCATAAGCAAGCCATCAAGGTTATTCTTTTCATAATGTCGATTAGCGAAACAGGTGTGGCAAAAATTCCTTTAGACTACGTCTCCACGTCAGAAATTCATGTGTGGTTCCCTCCGATACATAATAGTCGTGCCGGATGCCGGCCTTGTTGAGCAGTTCATGGTCCTTGGCCGTTCCGATGTTTTCCTCGGAGCCTGTGCTCAAAAACATGTAATGATAGCGCTTATTCACGGCCGAGGCGTCCGACAAAGCGCCCCCGTAGTCCTTTTTCAGGTTATGGAGAAACACCGCGCCACTGAAGGCTCCCACATAGGAAAAGAGTTCCGGATGGTTCATGGTCATGTCAAAAGTCTGATGACCTCCCCAGGAAAGGCCTGCCATAGCCCTGTGGTTCCGATCCGCAGTTGTGCGGAATGTTTTATCTACCATCGGGATCAAATCATCCAGCATCACTTTACAGAAGCTTTTTCCCAAATTGGCGTACTTCTCTATAAGATTGTCGCCCTCAGTCTGGACAGTAGGATTGGATACATCTCCACTGTCCATCACCACAATCATAGGGACACATTCGCCGGCGGCGATAAGATTGTCCAAAATATGCTGCGCACAGCCCTGATTTGTCCAGGCCGTTTCGTTTTCTCCGAGGCCATGCTGCAGGTACAGAACAGGATAACGTTTCTGAAGGTCCGTTTCATATTCAGCCGGAGTATATACTACCGCCCGGCGAAGTTCATTCTTGGCGCTTGACCAGTAGGGCACCCAGCGAACCTGGCCATGGGGAATATCTGCATGGAAGCGATAATAATCTCCTTCCGGTCCCTCAGGGATTTCGATGCCACTTTGCCAAAAGCCGGAAAAATAGCCCTGCGTAGCACTGTCTTTGATTTCGGCCCCGTCAATAATGAAAGTATAGTAATGAAAGCCCTTTGCAAGTGGTTCTGTCTTTACCGTCCACACGCTGTCTTCATCCTTCTGCATGGCAATCAATTCAGTCAGAGGCGCAATTTTCAGTTTTACGGACTGTGCATCCGGAGCCTCTAAACGGAAATAGGCGCAGCCGTTGTCGTCAATGCGTGGATATTCCGCACCGATAACAGCCGTAGAGGAAAGAAAGGTGCCTTCCAGGCCTTCTATGGCATTCCCTTTAACTGTCCTCTGGCCTGACGCCATCTTGATAATAATGCACCCTGCAACACACTCCAAGATTGCAACGATGCCCAGTATCCTGGTGGTAGTTTTTTGTCGTCTGTTCATATTACTTGCATGAGTGCTCTAATAAATGTGTTTCTTGTTGACCTTGACTGGATATTCTGTCTGCAGTTTATCCGCTGACATGCCGAAGCAGAAGCGATAAATGCCTCCAGCGGTTTCCCAGCGGCCTTTCCTTTCATTCCAGGAGGCAAGGTCATAGAGGGAGACAGGGATTTCCACCGTTTCACTTTCCCCGGGAGCCAGTATGCGGGTTTTGGCAAAGCCTTTGAGTTCCCGCGCGGGCTTGTCCAGCCCTCCCTTCGGGGCCGATACATATAACTGCACCACTTCGCGGCCCGGCCTGGAGCCGGTATTCCGGACACTCACCCGGGCCACGAAGCCGTTTGCAGAAGCCTCCACCGAGGCTTTTTCATAGTTGAAGAAAGTATACGAAAGGCCATATCCAAAGGGATAGGCGACATCCGCCATGGAAGTAGTAAAGTAGCGGTATCCTACGTAGATGCCTTCTTCGTAGTCCGTATAATCGATGTTGCGGACCAGTTCCCTGCCTTCGCGGGAAGCACGGGGCGTAATCAG
>JAEESO010000044.1 GCA_016286385.1 Bacteroidales bacterium
CCCACGTCAGGGTCGTCGGAAGAGGTGAAGCCCCAGAGATACTCTGAGTAGCCTTTGTGGTTCTTGGGATTGTCTATGGCGTAGGCACGCTGGATAAGGGTGTGTGCCTTATTGCGCTCAAAGTAGTTGGTGGTTCCGTCCGTAAGGCCGCGTGGGTCTAGGCCCAGGAAGGAGTAGTGGCAGAAGAACAGAGGACCGCCCATTTCCATTCCAAGCGGAAGGGTTATCCCGTAGTATTCCTTGCCGTTATAATAATATGAGGAATTCTTGTAGGAGGCCTCATAGAGTTCCTTGGAGATGGGATAAGAAGGAGAAGAAGCCGCCAGGATGTAGGTTATGAGGGTCTCGTCATAACCGGTTATGCGGTGGTTCATCTTGAAACCGTAGTTCTTGGACCAGTGCCAGTAGATGGCGTCCGGCTGCCCCTGTGTGTACCAGCTCCATTCTACGCCAAGCCAAAGGTCATGAATACGCTCTGCGAGGTCAAAATTATCGGCCTCCAGCCAGTGGCGGGCCGCCAGAAGGCCCTGCACCAGGAAGGCGGTTTCCACAAGGTCCCCGCCGTCGTCAAACTCTGAGAAATGGAAAGCCTCACCGGTTTCAGCGTTGTACCAGTGGGCCCAGGCGCCATGGAAGCGCTCCAGTTTCTCAAGGGAGGAAACAATCTTTTCTATCCTGGCAACGCCATCCTCACGGGGGAAGTATCCGCGCTCCGCCCCGGCTATTATGGCCATTATGCCAAAGCCGGTGCCGCCGGTGGTCACTATGGGGTTATCGTTATTGCTGCGCTCCCGGGCCATTCCGGTTGTGGGATCGGCAAAATCAGTGAAATACCTTATTGTGAGGCGCTCTATCTTATCCAGAAGGGCATCATCGTTGAGATACGGCTTGCAGGAGGCCAGAAGGATTATGGCCGATAGTATAATGAGAAGTTTAAATCTCATATCTGAAAGAGGCTTCTTTTACGTTATCCGATGCGCCGCCAATGAACACCTTGAAGTCTCCGGGTTCCGGCCCCCAGGTCATGTCCTGGCGGTAGAAGGAAAGCATTTCCTTATCTATTGTGAAGCTCACCTCCCTACATTCTCCGGGCTGGAGGGTGATGCGCTCAAAGCCCTTGAGTTGCTTTACGGGACGGGTTACGCTGCCCACGAGGTCACGGATGTACAGCTGGACGGTTTCAGTGCCGGCAACTTTTCCGGTGTTGGTTACTTTAACTTCTGCAACAAGTTTGCCGCCGGCCTTGAATGAAGAGGCGTCAAGGGCTATGTCTGAATACTCAAAAGTGGTGTAGCTTAGGCCGTGGCCGAAGGCGTAGAGGGGCTCGTTGGGGCAGTCAAGATACCTGGATTCATACTTTGCATCCGGGTGGATGTAGGGGCGGCCGGTGTTCTTGGCGTAGTGGTAGATGGGCACCTGACCAAGGTTGCGGGGGAAGGTGACGGAGAGTTTTCCGGAAGGGTTGTAATCTCCGAATAGGACATCTGCTACAGCGTAGCCGCCCATGGTGCCGGGATACCAGGCTTCAAGGATTGCATCGGCCCACTCGGACTCTTCGCTGAGGTCCAGAGGACGGCCGTTGAGGAGCACCAGGGCAACGGTTTTTCCCTGCTTCTTGAGGGATTTGAGGAGTTCTGTCTGCTCTTTGGGGAGGTTGATTGAGGTGCGGGAAGCGGCTTCCCCGGTCCAGCTCCAGGGCTCTCCAAGCACAAGGACCACCTTGGAGGCCGATGATGCCACGGGAGTCACTTCCTTTATTGCGTCCTCTATGCTGGCGGGAACGGATTCCACCTGCCCGGCGCCCCTCCAGGAGCCAAGGAAGTCATCCTTTGTTGTTGCCATCGGCCCTAAAACAGCAACTTTCTCTCCCTTCTTGAGGGGAAGGACGCCGTTGTTTTTGAGGAGCACCATGCTCTCTGCGGCAATCTGGCGGGCAAAGGCCTTATTCTCCGGTGTGAGGGTGCGCTCCTTCTCACGCTGAGAGTCACAGTATTTATAGGGATCGTCCAGAAGGCCAAGGGCTGCCTTTATGTTAAGGATGCGCCTGACGGCATTGTCAAGGGTTTTTTCGCTGACCTTGCCGCTTTTCACAAGGTCTGTGAGATGATTCATATAGGCGGCGCTCATCATGTCCATGTCAAGGCCGGCGTTCATGGAAAGCTCTGCGGCGTGGGATTCATCGGCCGCATAACCGTGCATTATCATCTCGTTGATGCCGGTGTAGTCGCTTACCACAAAGCCTTCAAAGCCCCACTCATCCTTGAGGATTTCATTCATGAGGTGGTTTGAAGCGTGGGCGGGAACGCCGTCAAGTTCATTGAAGGAAGCCATTACGCTGAGTGCGCCGGCGTCAATTGCGGCCTTGTAGGGAGGGAGATAGAATTCCCTGAACCAGCGCTCGCTCATATCCACGGTGTTGTAGTCCCTTCCGGCCTGGGGGGCACCGTACGCGGCAAAATGCTTCACGCAGGCAAGAATGGTATTGTCCTTTGAAAGGTCATCGCCCTGATAGCCCCTTGTCATTGCGGCCGATATGAGGCTGCCAAGGTAGGGATCCTCACCGGAGCCCTCACTTATACGGCCCCAGCGGGGTTCAACGGATATGTCGCACATGGGGCTGTAGGTCCACTGGAGACCGGCTGCGGCCGCTTCTTCGGCGGCAATGCGGGCGCTTTCCTCAATTGCTGGGATGTTCCAAGAGCAGGACATTCCAAGGTTTATGGGGAAGATTGTGCGGAATCCGTGGATTACGTCATAACCAAAGAGAATGGGGATGCCAAGACGGGTTTCCTCAACGGCAACGCGCTGCACTTCCCTTGTGAAATCTGCTGTATAGGCGTTGAGGAGGGCTCCGCATCGGCCAGCTTTTATATCCTCAAGATAACCGCTTCTCATGCTGGGGCCGGTAACAGTCCAGTCACTGGTGAAAAGGACGGTCTGGCCCACCTTCTCTTCAAGGGTCATCTTCTTCATGAGCTCATCCACACGGGGATCAGTGGATTTCACGGCTTTTTTGCCGCAGCAGGACGCTACGGCAAGTGCCATAACGGCAAGAACAAGTGCTTTTCTCATTGGTTATTAGTTTTCTCAAAGATAGCACTTTTTTAGCACAAACAAAAGCGCCTGCCACGATTTTGGCAGGCGCTTTCTGATATGGGGAAATGATTACATCATTCCGCCGGCGGGCATTGCGGGAGCTGCGGGAGCGGGCTCCGGGATATCCACAATGCCGCACTCAGTGGTGAGGAACATGCCGGCTACGGAAGCGGCGTTCTCAAGAGCAACACGGGCCACCTTGGTAGGATCTATCACACCTGCCTCATACATCTTCACGTATTCGTCCGTGCGGGCGTTGTAACCGAAGTCACCCTTTCCTTCACGGATCTTGTTGATGATGACGGATGCCTCTACACCTGCGTTGGCTGCAATCTGACGGAGGGGCTCCTCAATTGCGCGCTCGATGATGTGGATACCGGTGGTCTGGTCATCGTTCTCACCCTTGAGTCCCTTCAGGGCCTCTGCGGCGCGGATGTATGCTACGCCGCCGCCGGGAAGGTAACCTTCCTCAACTGCTGCACGGGTGGCGTTAAGGGCGTCGTCCACACGGTCTTTCTTCTCCTTCATCTCAACCTCAGTGGTAGCGCCAACGTAGATGACAGCTACGCCGCCGGCAAGCTTTCCAAGACGCTCCTGGAGTTTCTCGCGGTCGTAGTCGGACTTAGTGGTCTCAATCTGGGCACGGATTTGATCGGCCCTGTCCTTGATGGCAGCCTGGTCTCCGGCGCCGCCCACGATTGTGGTGTTCTCCTTGGTGATGGTCACTTTCTCTGCCTTGCCAAGCATCTGGACGTTGGCGTTCTGGAGGGTGAAGCCGCGTTCCTCTGAGATCACTACTGCACCGGTGAGGGTGGCAATGTCCTGAAGCATTTCCTTGCGGCGGTCTCCAAAGCCGGGAGCCTTCACTGCAGCAACCTTGAGGGTGCCACGGAGGCGGTTCACAACAAGGGTGGTGAGGGCCTGACCCTCAACGTCCTCTGCGATGATAAGGAGGCTTCGGCCTTCCCTAGCAACGGGCTCAAGAACTGGCATAAGGTCCTCCATGTTGGAGATCTTCTTGTCCGTGAGGAGGATGTAGGCGTCGTCAAGGACTGCTTCCATCTTGTCTCCGTTGGTCATGAAGTAGGGGCTGATGTAGCCGCGGTCAAACTGCATTCCCTCAACCACTTTCACCTCTGTCTCAGTGCCCTTGGCTTCCTCTACGGTGATGACGCCGTCTTTCTTTACCTTTGCCATTGCATCGGCAATGAGCTTACCGATCTGGGCATCATTGTTGGCCGATACTGTACCAACCTGCTCCACCTTGGAGTAGTCCTCGCCTACCGGCTGGCTCTGCTTCTTGAGGTCTGCCACGACGGCAGCAACGGCCTTGTCTATGCCCTTCTTGAGGTCCATAGGGTTGGCGCCGGCGGCTACGTTCTTGAGGCCCACGTTGATGATGGCCTGTGCAAGTACGGTAGCGGTTGTGGTGCCGTCACCTGCTTGGTCGTTGGTTTTGGAGGCAACCTCCTTCACCATCTGGGCACCCATGTTCTGGAACTGGTCTTCAAGCTCCACTTCCTTTGCCACGGTTACGCCGTCCTTGGTAATCTGGGGGGCACCGAACTTCTTGGCGATAACAACGTTACGGCCTTTAGGGCCAAGCGTTACCTTAACTGCATTTGCAAGTGCATCTGCGCCTTCCTTCATGGCGGCGCGGACGTCTGTATTGAATTTAATTTCCTTTGCCATAATAATTTGTCATACCCGGCTATGACCGGGTATCTCTCTCCTTAAAGAATTGCCAGAATATCAGACTGCTTGACGATGAGGTACTTCTTAGTGTCTACGGTGACCTCTGTGCCGGCGTACTTTCCGTAAAGGACGGTTTCACCAACCTTTACTTCCATGGGCTCATCCTTGCTGCCGGGACCCACGGCTACAATCACACCCTGCTGGGGTTTTTCCTTGGCGTTGTCCGGGATGTAGAGGCCCCCGGCGGTCATGGTTTCGGCCTCTTTGGGCTCAATTACCACTCTTGTTCCTAATGGTCTAAGCATAGTTTATTGTGTTTTTAGTTTGTTCGTTTGTGCCGATATATAATCAACGCCCGTGCCAACGGCCCGGTCACTGACAAAATGGCAGGCATTTGCTATTAAACAGAAAGATTCCTATCTTTGACCTTTCAAAAGGAAACCAATATCTTTATATATGAAAAAACTGTATTTATTTTTTGCAGCTGTTGCCGTAATTGCTGCGGCAAGTTGCCAGAAGCCGGCAGCGCCCTCAAACTCTGGAATCCCCGGCTACAACGAAAATAATGATCCTAACCGCCCCAGCGGAAAGGATGATGTAACTGTCTCTCCTGAGCAGTACATTGAGGAAACTGCCAAAGCCCTCATGGATGAGCTCAACTACAACAAATGGAGCTCCGAAGCCGAATTCATCCACAAAGTCATCGCAACCCTCCAGGACAAGCATATAGATGATGACAAACTTGAAAAGTGGGCGGAAGCTCTGGAAGATTCCTGGAATCTTGATCCTCGCAAAGAGGGTAACAGCACCATCTACGATAGCTATGTCCGCCTTTCCGACGCAAAGGGTCATTTTGAGGAACAGCCGGACGGCTCCTTCACCCAGACAGATGCCAATGATTTCCAGATCACATTCCTCGTAGACGGAGAAAAGGTATCGGCAACTTTTGCCTGCTCTGACAGCAAGGTCCCTGTCCGCATAAACTCCAGAAATTACATCAACTATGACTATGAGACCCAGCAGCAGTATGAAGAATCTAGGAATACGTATATCTATGTACCGGAGAGAGCCTCTGCCAAAATACTCCGCGGAACCAGCGAATTTGCAACCCTCGATATACGCATGACCGCTGATGTCAAGGACCCTCAGCAGGTTAACCCCTACACTGACAGCGCAAGCATTGATGCCACTTTCAAGATTGGAGTCTACACCCTCTCCCTACAAAAGGTTGCATATTCCCCTACCGGAGCATCGGCCAAAATCAAACTCCTGAGTGGCCAGGCAAGCCTCATTACCATAGACGCAAATGGAACCTATGAGCTTGATCCCAAATCAAATCAGCCTGTCCCTGTAAAGAGCGGTGCCGTAAATGCAAGCGTAGATGTCATGGGCCGTATCCAGGTAAAGGGCGATATCCCAGATTTCACCAAGTTCTATGATACCGGAAGTTCCATGAATGAGAAGAACCAGGACGGCAATGCTTTCAAAGCCATCGTAGCTGAACTTGAGAAGACATTCACCGCCGCAATGTACTTCAACGGTTCATCCACTCCACGTGCTACCCTTGGCCTTGAAGCGCTTCAGTCCCAGGGAAGCAGTTACTGGTACTGCAATCCCGTTCTCCGCTTCTCTGACGGCACAAGCTACGGCATAGAAGAATACTTCACAGAGGAAAGATTCGGAAATACCATCACCTACGCCAACAGCTGGTTTGACGGTATCCAGAAATACATTTCTGGTCTTTTCAGTGACGTTCTCTAAACCAGTAATCATTTTATTGACTGTGCTCCTGTTTCCATCCCCGGAAGCAGGAGCACAAGTTGATACACTATATGAGCATATAAATGCCACTACTGTTACCGCCCGTCGACAGGAAGGGCTAAGCGCATTGTCCGGTGATGCCGTTGTACTGGATATGGGGAAACTTAAGTCCATGCCTATGCTGCTTGGAAGCGCCGACCCCCTTGGTTTTATCCAGTACCTGCCGGCAATGAGCATAAGAAGTGAGCTGGACGCAGGAATCCATATCCAGGGAAATGACCAGGGACATAATCTGGTATCGGCATACGGAGTGCCCCTTTACGGAGTGACTCACCTGCTTGGCATCTTTTCCGTTTTTAATCCCACGCATTATTCCCGCCTTCGTTTTACAACAGGTGTTCCTGGAAGGAACCGGTTGGGAGGCAACATAGACATGGTTCTTCCCGAGACTGTCCCCGAGGCTTTCGAAGGGGAATTGTCGGCAGGGCTCCTTAGCGCCCAGGGGACCCTGAGAGTGCCTCTGGGGAAAAAGGGCGGAGTCTTTATATCGGCCCGAAGATCATATATCAATCTTCTTTACGGGCCTTTCCTTAAGGTTGAAGGAAATCCTATCCATTACGGCTTTACAGACGCCAATGTCACCGCTTACTGGACGCCCGGGAAACGTGACAGGATATGGCTGGATGCTTATTTTGGAAACGATTCCATGGATGGCGGATCCCCCATGTATGACCTTGACGCAACCTGGAACTGGGGGAATGCCATGGCTGCCGTCCACTGGGAGCACATATTGAAAGATTTCGGGACGCTGGACCAGCACTTCTACGTGACGGGGTATCAGACAAGGCTGGATGCCTTGTGGTCAGACCTCCACGCCATCATGCCCTCAAGGCTAATAACCGGGGCTTACAAGGCCGGATGGAAGAAGGGCCGATGGACCGCAGGGCTAGAGAGCGCCCTTCATTTTGCAAGGCCTCAGAGCCCGGAAGTTGAGGGAGGCTATACCCTCACATTCAAACCACAGCCAAGGCAGATCGGCTGGGAGAATACTCTTCTGGTACGTTACGACCTTCCGCTGGGACCGGTAAACGCTGATATCGGCCTTAAGGGGAGCCTTTACCTTAGCCCTGAACGGAAATTATATGCCGGAGCAGACCCGGATATTTGCATTAGGGCCGATGTCCACCCCGGAGGACGGGTAGAGGCAAGAGTTGGAATCCAGCACCAGTACCTTTTCCAAACAGGTATGACAGACCTTGGATTCCCGCTGGAATTCTGGTTCCTCGCAGGTAGCCTCAGCTCCCCTCAGACATCGCTGGGGGGCAGCGTTACTTATCAATTGGATTGTTTTGAAGGGGAGTTCTCTCTCAAGGCCGAGGCTTATTATCGGCAATTATGGAACCAGGTAGAATACAAGGGAACCTTGCTGGACATAATCAATGGCTCATATGATCTTGAGACAGCGCTTCTAAAGGGCCGTGGACGTGCTTTCGGACTCAATATTTCCATCCATAAGAACTTTGGCGCCCTGACAGGCTGGGTTTCCTATGCCTGGGGCCGATCCCTCAGGAGTTTTGACAATCCGGATTATCCGGGAGAATACCCATCTTCCCATGAGCGCATACATGAGGCCGATGCCGTAGTTTCCTATGAGACCGGCCGGTGGTCGTTCAGCGGCACCATGGTTTTTGCATCCGGGAATCCATATACCGCCCCTGAGCATCTGTACCTTATGGGGCAGCAGCTTGTGGCCCAGTACGGACCTCATAACGGCAGACGTATGGCACCATATTTCAGGGTGGATCTGAGTGCCAGCTTCTATTTCCACAAAGGGCCGCGCCTGGAAAACGGTCTCAACCTGTCACTTTACAATGCCACCGGCAGCAAAAACGAGCTGTACTACAGACTTTATTATGGTAAAGAGGACGGACTGAAAGAATCTTTTTCTTATGCTCCCGTTGACATCACTCTCCGTTTTCTCCCTTCGATCTCCTATTTTCACAGGTTCTGATGCAAAAGCGTTTTTTTATACTATCGGCCCTGATGGCGGCCTGTGCGTGCTCTGCAGATAATGCCGATGAAGTGGAGCCGCGTCTTGTAGTGGAAGCTTGGATAGAGTCTGACGGCGCTCCTGTAGTAATGGTAACCACATCTGTAACACCTACCAGGGAGCCACAGGCAATCTCTTCCCTTTCAAATCATGTGGAGCGCTGGGCCAAAGTGTCTGTTTCTGACGGAGAAAGTGAGATTATTCTTACTGGCTATATTACCAGCCGCTATTTCCCACCCTACTATTATACTACAGGAAGGATGACCGGGGAAGTTGGGAAGACTTATCGTCTAACTGTAGAAACAAAGGGACGTCGTGCTACTGCGTATGCCACAATCCCCCCTCCACAGGATTTAATAAGGCTTGAGCCTGTGCCTTTTGGAGATGATGGAGACCAGTTTCTCATAAAAGCCACCGTCTCCGGGAATGGTCACTATAAGTTTTTCACTAGAATTGAGGGCAGGGACGAGTCCTACATCCCGTCCATCACTTCACTTGCAGATGCCGGAAAAACCGGAACAGAGATTACAATAAGGCCAGGAAGCACGTTGAATCACCTTGACAACCGTCCGTCATTCAAGAGCGGGGAAACCGTATCTGTGAAAGTATGTACTATGGAAGATGATATCTATCAGATGTGGAAAACACTGGATAACCTCATTTACCTTGACAGGACAGCGTTTTTCACACTGGATACAAACCTTCCCGGGAATGTAGACGGAGCCATAGGTTACTTTGCCGGATACGGAAAAAGAGAATATCAGATTACACTTCCCTAATTAATGCTGGCGGCCTTCACTTTGAAGAAATTATTGGTGCCGTCAGAGAGAATACGGTATTCATTATGATTGCCCCAAGGGGCCGGGCGGTCCTCTATCTTCATGTCCTCTCCAGTATCGTTGGAGACATACGGGCCGATAACCTTGTGCCACTCCTTGATGCGCGCCATAGAGACATCGGCCTTGAAATCACCGGCGCAGAGCTCTTTCAAATATGAAACATATAGGGCTTTCCATTCCGGCTTTGCAAGAAGCTTCATGATCAGAGGATAGCTCTGATGTCCCCATTTGAGAGGATCCTGACGACCGGCATCGGACTGAGCCCCACAGTTCTGGCTGGTGCCAAGGGTGTTGTCGTAATCGTAGGGAATGAAGAAGAACTTACCCTCCGGATTGAAATAGAAATAGTAATTGTTGGAGTTATTCCAATAGTCGTCCCACATACCTACAGCCACGTTTACCGCGTATGTCTTAAGGAGAAGCGGGACATCCATTGCGTTTTCTGCCCATGTATAGAACTCTTCTCCCGACTTATTGTTAAGGTTGCGGATGAAGGCCTGGAGCTGAGACTTGGCGGCGGCAAAATCCGTTGCATCCGACTTAAGCTCATAGGTGAAATCTGTCTTGTTGTCATCGGCCCCAATATTGGCATTGGGATCCTTGAGGTCTGCGCCCCAGCGGGCCTTCCAGAGATGGCCGCCCTTGCCGCCGAAGGCATTTTGACGGCGTTTGATGTAATCTCCCTTCACGTGCTCCATGAGCTCATAAACGCCCATATAAGTTTCTTTGGTGCCGATTTTTATCCAGAGGCGGGTATAGCCGGAGCTGATGGCCGTCCATACGCCTGCGCGGTGAAAAAGGTCGTAGCAGAAAACCTCACGGCAATATGCAGGGTCATCCTTGAACCACTTGAGATCCAGGCGGGAGGTGCCAAGGAGCTTCTGATCCTCTACATATTCGCTGAAATGGAGGCCGAAGTGGACGTGGTGGAGGTTTCCGGCCTCTCCAGGGTAACGGCGGGAAGTATTGCCTTTGAGGCGCAGGCCAGCATTAATGACTTCCTCCGTCCTGGATCCTTCCTTGTACTGAACGTTTACCGGGATGTAATCCTGAGTGTTGCTGTTTTTGTTGAATGCGTCAAGAAGGGTTTTCCAGTCCTTGTCCGTAATTGCAATATGGACCTCAGGGATTTCACCGCTTTCAGGAAGGACGGGGATGAGACGTGGAGTGTCCTGCCTGCCGGGGGTTGGGTCTGATCCGGGAGTGGAGTCACTGGCCCTGCCCGGTCTCTCCTGATCCGGACCGGGGATGATTTCCGGCTTATTGCAAGCTGCCGCCAGCACCACGCACAATATGAAAAACACACGTTTCATTAGTGCAAATATACTTACTTTTTCCGAAAAGGTTTAGTATATTTGTAGTGTTATGGAGACAATCAAAAACCAATACTTTGAAGGTGAGCGCCCGCTGTATTGCAGGCGGGACGGACTAAGACTGGAGGGCGTAAAGATAGGCCCCGGAGAATCAAGCCTTAAGGAATGTGCAAACATTGAGGCAGTTAACTGTGAGTTTGCAGGCAAATACCCTTTCTGGGAATGTGACGGCTTCACCATCCGGAACTGCGTTTTCCGGGAAGGCGCCCGCGCTGCTCTCTGGTACACCCGCGGCTGCCGTATGTATGACACCCTGGTGGAGGCCCCCAAGATGTTCCGTCGCATCTCTGATGTGTACCTTGAGAATGTGAAGATGCCCATGGCCCAGGAAACATTCTGGGACTGTTCAGATATCAGGCTCCGGAACGTTGAAACTTCTGACGCCAACTACATCTTCATGCACTCTGAGAATATAGATATTGACGGATACACGCTGTATGGCAACTACTCCTTCCAGTATGTGAAGAATGCCATTATCCGCAACGCCAATCTCCAGACCAAGGACGCCTTCTGGGAAAGCGAAAACATCACGGTCTATGATTCCGTGATCAACGGAGAGTTCCTTGCCTGGTACTCCAAGAACCTCAGGCTGGTGCGCTGCCGTATTGGCGGAACCCAGCCGCTTTGCTACTGTGAGAATCTTGTCCTTGAAGACTGCACCTTTGAGCCGGACGCAGACCTTGCGTTTGAGTACAGCAGCGTTCAGGCTACGGTAAGCGGCCACATTGTCTCC
>JAEESO010000075.1 GCA_016286385.1 Bacteroidales bacterium
GATTCCTGCCTCGTAGGCCTTGCCGTTTTTCCTCAGATACGCTACAAAGCGGAGGCGCTCGCCTTTGGCGTTGGCTTGATCAGCCTTCTTTGCCAACTCCGGCTCATAGGCTTCAAGGGCGGCGTAGAAGTCCTCTACAGTGCTTTTGAACGCATCGGCGGGAATGACTGGTTCCACTTTTACATCTTTTTCTTCCAGCCGTACACCGGCCTCACGGGAGAGGATAAGAAGTTTCCTGAGCGCATCCTTGCCGCCAAGGTCCATACGGGGATCGGCCTCTGTAAGACCGGCCTCCTGGGCACGTCTGACCATACTTGCAAAGGACTCCCGGCCGGGGAGATAGTCCCCCAGGATCTGGTTGAGGGTGCAGGAGACAACGGCTTCGATGGAGGTTACTTCGTCTGAGCTATTGGCCCCGCGGGAGATGGATTCCAGGATGGGCAGGGCGGCGCCAACCGTGGTTTCATAGCGCAGCGGAACGCCGTTCTCGCGGGCGGCAGCGTGCATTGCGGCAAACTCCGGATACGGCACGGCAAAGGAGCGGCGATTGGATGATACCACCCCAATTCCGGCCTCAAGGAGGTCTGTGTAGCGTTTGTAAAGGGTTTCTGAATTGGTGCAGTCTACAAAGACGGAGCCCTTTGGTGCAACGTTGATAATGGCGTCCACATAGGAGCCCTGAGTGTTTATAACAGGGTGGCCGGTGAGGTCAATACCGTAACATTTGCTGTTGGCCTTACCCACGATTGTGAGACGTTTCCCGGTGCGGGCCTCAACGTTCTCTGAGGCGCTCTTAATCATATTGTAAAGAGCGTGGGCAACGGCGCCGTCTCCGGCAATGAAAAGGCCGATTTCAGCTGTAGGCAGCTCCTGGAAAAACGCCCTGTGAAGGGCTCTCAGAGCCTGCTCCAGCACTTTCTGGCGCACCTTTAGTTCTACGCCCGCCTCCGCTTCCCTGATGCTTAGGGCCGATATCCCTTCCGTGAGAAGAGCCTTTTCCGCCCTGGGGATGCCGTCCTCGCCCTGGCCCACAACCGTGATGGTATCGGCCTGAGAAGCAACGCCAATCCAGCCTTTTGGGCCTTCCTTTCCGATGACGGTATACTTCCCTTCAGGGGCGAATGTGTTCTTGATTTCTATGTCTATGCCGGCTTCCATTGCGGGGGCCACGGTGGGCGCGTATAGCACCTTGGCGCCGTGGGAGGCCATCTGGAGGGCGGCATTGTAGGTCATTGTGGGGATGGTTCGGGCCTGCGGAACCTGTTTTGGGTTGGCGGTCATTATGCCGGGGACATCCGTCCAGATCTGGAGGGATTCCGCCTTGACAGCAGCGGCATAGAGGGCGGCGCTGAAGTCAGAACCGCCACGGCCAAGGGTGCAGACTTTGCCTTCCCCGTCCTGGCAGATGAAGCCGGGAGCGATGTAAATCTCTGCGCCTTCTACGGCTTTCTGTATGCGCCTGTATGTCTCCTCCTTATTGTCTTTAACAACCAGTTTACGGGAGTCAAGCCACTTGGCATTGTAGCCTTCCTGCTGGAGTTTAGCGGCAAGGATGGTTGTTGAGAGAAGCTCTCCGAAGGTAACCTGCTCATCCTTTGGCGTGACGGCAAGCTCACGGAAAAGTCCATCTACGCGGGCCTGGATTTCTTCACGCTCTTCGCCGGTAAAAAGGCGTTTCACTATGTCCTGGTGGCGTTTTTGCATCTCCTTGATGGCCTTTGGACTTCCGTCCAGAAACGCATCCGTACAGCCGCTGATGGCGCTGGAAACAAGTATCACCGTACCTTTATCGGCCTCCTTTTCAACTATATCCAGGACCCTGGACATAGCCGTTGCGCTGGCTACGGAACTGCCGCCAAACTTTAAGACCCTGTAACTCATAGCAGCTCTGAGAATTCGTGTACGCCTTTGAGGCCTTCGGTTTTGAGGGCGGCCACCACTGCGCCCTTGGCAAAGCCTTCGCGGGAGAAGGCCTCGTGCCTCAGGGTTAGCTTGTCGCAGCCGGAAGTGAGGGTGAGAGTGTGGATGCCCGGGACCTCGCCTTCCCTGATGGAAGTGATCTCTGGCTTTACCCCAAGGCATTTCTCCACCAGTTCACCCATAGATTTTGCTGTTCCGGAAGGGGCGTCAAGTTTGTGAATATGATGGATTTCCTCAATCTCAGGGGTGTAGCCGGCGCCCTTCAGAATCTCAGAGGCCTTGGTGATTGCAAGATACAGCGCATTCACGCCAAGGGAGAAG
>JAEESO010000045.1 GCA_016286385.1 Bacteroidales bacterium
GTACTACAACAACGATAGAATCAAACTGAGGCTAAAAGGAAAGAGCCCGGTGCAATACCGAGCTCTGTTCCAATCTAAGGCCTCGTAACTAATGTTAAACCGTCCAACTTTTGGGGGTCACATCAGAAAACGGGGTGTTTTTCCGGACGGAACCTTTAGAGACGCTGACGCAGACTATTTTGCGTCGTCCTGCTGGAAGGTGTAGGTGGCGAGGGTGTATTTCTCGTTACCGTACTGAGCCTCCAGGGTGACCTTCTGGCCCTTGATGGCGAGAGCGCCGGCCAGGCCGTATTTGCTGCGGTTGTTGTCAATGTCCTTTGCCTTTGCAAGGAAAGCGTTCTTTACCTTGGCGTCGCAGGCGTTCTTTTCGCCGTTGAGGTGCCAGAGGCTGGAAGTGGGAGAAAGTTTGTCGCATCCTGCTTCCTTGAAAGCGTCATCAAACTTTGACTTAAGGACATCCATGTTGTCGAAGAAATCAACCTTGACCTCATACATGAAGTCTCCTTCCTGCTTGGTGCAGGAAGATGTAGCAAATGCGGAGCCAACGATTGCTGCGATAACGGCAGCGATTGCAATGATCTTTTTCATAATAATAAGGTAAAAATAACTACTTGTTCTCCTTCTTGCGTGCTGCAGCGGCAGTGGCGTCAAACATGACAGGAGTACCGATCATGATTGAAGCATAGGTACCGATGATAACGCCCAGGCACAGTGCAACTGCAAGACCGCGGATGCTCTCACCGCCGAAGATTGCGATTGCAAGCATCGGGAGGAGGGTTGACACCGAGGTGTTCAACGTACGGGTAAGGGTTGCATTGAGAGCGGTGTTGACGGTGGTGCGGAAGTCTTCCTTGGGGTGCAGGCCGCGCTGCTCACGGATACGGTCGAAGATAACCACGTTATCGTTGATGGCGTAACCGATGATGGTAAGGATAGCGGCGATGAACGTCTGGTCTACATCCAGGTTGAACGGCAGAATACCGTTGAACAGGGAGAAGAAGCCGATCACGATGAGTGCGGTGTGTGCAAGTGACACGACGCCGCCGAGACCCCAGGTCCAGCCCTTGAACCTGAACGCGATGTATGCGAAGATTGCAAGGAGGGCGAGGAACACTGCGATGAATGCGCTGCGGGTGATATCGCGGGCGATGGTAGGACCAACCTTATCTGAGGAGATGATACCGTTGGGGTTCTCCAGGGTTGAGTTGAAATCGGCCAGCTGGATATCCTCAGAGTAGAAGCCCTTGAGAGCCTCATAGAGGAGGCCTTCGATCTCTGCGTCTACCTCTGTGCTCTCTGAGCTGTTCTTGTACTGGGTGGTGATCTTCATCTGGGCGTCTCCACCAAACTGCTTCACCTCAACTGAGTACTGGTCAATGCCTTCTGCCTCTGCGGCGGCCTTGAACACATCCTCAACGGAAGCGCGGACATCCTCGGCGGTGACGCTCTTGTCGAAGCGCACGATGTAGGTACGGCCGCCGGTGAAGTCAACACCATAGCTGAAGCCCTTGAAGGCGATGGAAGCGATGGAGATGATGATGAGGGCGCCGGAAATCATGTAAGACCACTTCTTGAGGCCGATGAAATCTACCTTGGTGTTCTTGAGGATGTTCTGGGTGAGCTTGTTGGAAAGGGCAACGGTCTTGCCGGCCTTGATACGGTCGTCAAAGATGATGCGGGTGACGAAGATGGAGGTAAGGACGGAAGTCACAATACCGATGATGAGGGTGGTAGCGAAGCCCTGGACAGGACCGGAACCAAAGATGTAGAGGATGATACCGGTGATGAGGGTGGTGAGCTGACCGTCGATAATTGCGCTGTAAGCGTTCTTGTAACCGTCATGTACCGCAAGTGAGAAGCCCTTGCCTGCTGCAAGCTCTTCCTTGATGCGCTCATAGATGATAACGTTGGCGTCCACGGCCATACCGAGGGTAAGGACCAGACCGGCGATACCGGGCAGGGTAAGGACGGCGCCGAAGCTGACGAGCACACCGAAGAGGAGGAGGACGTTGCACAGAAGAGCAACATCTGCGATGAGACCTGCGCCCTGGTAGAAGAATACCATGTAAATGAGCACAAGGCAGAATGCGATGAGGAAGCTGATGAGACCGGCACGGATTGATGCGCTACCGAGTGAAGGACCTACCACCTGCTCCTGGATGATGGTTGCAGGGGCGGGGAGCTTACCGGATTTGAGCACGTTTGCAAGGTCTTCGGCTTCCTGGACGTCAAAGTTACCGGTAATCTCTGAGGAACCGCCGGTGATCTCAGTGTTGACGGTAGGATAGGAATATACAAGACCATCCAGGACGATAGCGACCTGCTTGCCGATATTGTCCTTGGTGAGGCGGGCCCAGATGGAAGCGCCTTCTGCGTTCATGGTCATGGACACTGAAGGAGCGCCGTTACCGCCATTCTGTGCACCGTTGAAGTTAACGCGTGCGTCTGTGACCACGCCGCCGTCAAGGGGAGCCTTGCCGTCACGGGAGGTGGCCTTGATGGCTACCAGTTCATACAGGTTTGAACCCTGCACAAACTCTGTGGGCTTAACTGACCACATGCCACGGAAGCCCTGGGGAAGGACGTCGGAGGCCATTGCCAGGTACTTGTTGACGGTGGTGGTGTCGATGCCGGCTGCGAAACCGAGGCAGGCGTTGTTCCAACCTGAAGGGGAGAATACCTGGAACAGAGGATTGGCAACCACGGTGCTGTCGCTGAGGTTTCCAAGGATCTCTGCCACGCGGGCGTCTACGGCATAGAGGTCTACCTCATTGCCCTGGAAAGTGGGCCAGAACTCAAGGGATGCTGTGCCCTGGAGGAGCTTACGCACACGCTCAGGGTCCTTGACACCGGGGAGTTCGATGAGGATTTTGCCGGAATTACCCACCTGCTGGATGTTGGGCTGGGTTACGCCGAAACGGTCAATACGGTTACGGAGAACGTTGAAGGAGTTGTCAACTGCGCTCTTGGCCTCTGCGCGGATAACGGAGATTACCTGGGCGTTGGTGGCGTCATTGGCAACCTTGTCACGGAGCTCATAGGTTGCGAAGACCTCTGCCAGACGGCGGCCGGGGGCTACCTGCTCCCAGGCCTCTGCGAACAGGCCGATGAAGTCTGCGCTGGAGTTCACGTTACTGGCCTTTGCCTGTGCAAGAGCGGCCACGAAATCAGGGTCTGAGCTGTTTCCGGAAAGAGCCTTCACAAGGTCTTCCAGCTGAACCTGCAGCATGACGTTCATACCGCCCTTGAGGTCCAGACCCAGGTTGATTTCCTTTTCCTTGGTGCTCTTGTAGGTGTAACCGAGGAATACCTTCTCATTGGAGATAGAGTCAATGTATGCCCTATTCCTGATGTTTGCCACAGAGTCTGCTACGAATTCACGTACCTCTGCGGCGGTGTTGTTTGCTTCAACGAAAAGCTGTGCCTGCTCCTGAGCGTACTTGGCGGCTTTCTTCTCCTGGATGCGTGTTACCACGGTGAAGGAGAGCTGCCAGATGCTGGCAATGGCAAGCATAATCGCTACAAATCTGATCCAACCTTTGCTTTGCATTGTTTTTGTATTTTTAGTTTAATATTTTGGCATATTTCTTGGCGTCAGTAGACACCACGGCAAAATAGGCTGCAAATTTACGATTTTTTTCTGAATTAACAGCTTTCTCACAACTATTTCTTAATTTTGCAGGCTACATTTGAATGACGTTGAGGAGAATCGGCATATCTGTCCTACTTTTTACCGCAGGCTTTAGCCTGTGGGGGCAGAGCCTGTCCAAGGGCGACAGCCTCATGAGGGAGTGCCGGTTTGAAGCCGCCATGTGGGCGTTTTTGCAGGCCCGTGACGACGCCGGCGTGGACCGCGCACAGTATGCCCTGAATATGGCCGATTTCTGCGCGGAGCCTCATGTGGTTGCAAAAAAACGTTTTTCAAGGAAGGACTTTTTCCTGTACTATCCTCTGAAGGCCGATGCGTGGAGAAACGGGCCTGCGGGGCTTGCCTATGTGCCAAGTGGCTCAAAAGAGGTGTTTTTCAGCGCCCCGGACAAGGCCGGCAGCCCCAGCATCTTCACCTCCCGCGACCAAGACAGTCTCTGGAGCGCCCCCAGGCTTCTTGGAGAGGCGTTTGTGAGCACCGGCAGCGAGGTTTTTCCAATGTTGGGGGCCGACGGAAAGACGCTCTATTTTGCCTCCGACGGCCTTGCGGGGTTGGGCGGATTTGACATTTTCTCATCAACATGGGACGCGGAGGCGGGCCGATGGGGGGATCCCGTGAATATGGGCTTCCCGTTCAATTCCCCCGCCGACGACTACCTGATGGCAGATTCCGCCGACGGAGAGTACACGCTCTTTGCATCAAACCGGGACTGCGCCCCGGACAGCGTTACGGTATACGTGCTGGATTATGAGAAATCCTTTGCGCGGGGAGCCGTAAGGGATGGATCGGCCCTTAAAAAACTAATGGAACTCACGCCCGTTTCAGACCCCACCCGCATCGATAACGACGCCGCCGTGGAAGGCTTCACAACCGGCAACGCCACCACCCAGCGCTACATGAAAAAGATGGAGGAATCCCGCGCGCTGATGGACTCCATAAGCCGCCACATGATGCCGGGAGATACGCTTCTCAATGTATTCAGGGCCAAGTTGGCACTTGTGTCGGCCGAACTCAGGGAGGTGGAGATGAGCTTCCTTATGAACGGTGCCGTGGGCTTTGAGGAGGATAAGGAAGTGGCGGGTGCGGAACTGGGCTATACCTTTGCCAGGGGCTCCCTGGGGCCTGATTTCAAGCCGAAGTTTGCAGTAAAGGAGGCCGCCCAGTCTTTCCGCGTTGCTCCCGTGGGCCGATTTGCCCAGGACAACACCCTGCCGCCGGGTCTTGTGTATCAGATCATGCTGTTTGACTCCCCCACCCACGCAGACCTTGAGGACATAAAAGGACTCACGCCCGTCTACGAGAGACTGGGCGTGAATCTACGCTACAATTACTATGTGGGCATGTTTTCTTCCTACGAAGACGCCCTTGAGGAGCTGAATGTGGTGCGCCTTCTGGGATTCCCTAAAGCCCGCATCACGGCCTGGCAGGACGGCCGCGCCGTGCCGGTGAGGTAGCTCCTATTCCAGGAATTCCACAAAGCCGTCCGTGCTAAGGTTATAGCCTCGGGGGCCCTTGAGGGTGTTGCCCTCTGCATCAAGAATGAAATAGTTGGGTTGTGCGTTAACCCCGAAGCGCTCCAGGACCATGTGGGAATTAACCCTTCCAACGTCTTTCAGAACCTTTCCTTCCGGGGTTGTGACCCATTTGTCCTCCGGGAGCGGAGTTTTGTCATCCACATAGAGTGAAACAATCACATAATCCCTTCTGAGGCGCTCCAGGACACGGGGGTCGCTCCATACGCGGGCCTCCATCTCACGGCAGTTCACGCAGCCGTGACCGGTGATGTCCACAAACACCTTCTTCCCCTGTGCTGCCGCGGCGGCAATGCCGTCTTCAAGGTTGTCATAGCCCGTGAGGCCGTGAGGAAGGGCAACCAGAGATTGCCGGTCGGGGCCGGCAATGACGGAACGGTCCCCGGCAATGACGTACGTGCCGTCATCCCCGGCTTGACCGGGGATCTGGCCCAGCACAAAGTCCTGGGTCTGGATGGGCGGAAGATAGCCGCTGAGGGCCTTGAGGGGCGCGCCCCACATTCCGGGAATCAGATACACCACAAAGGCGAAATCGGCAATTACAAGCGCCAGACGGCCCACGGAAATGTATTCCAGGGGGGAGTCGTGCTTGAAGCGGATCTTGCCAAGGAGGTACAGGCCGAGGAGGGTGAATACCACTATCCAGATTGCAAGGTAAACCTCCCTGTCAAGGATGTGCCAGTGGTAGGTCTGGTCCGCCACGGAGAGGAATTTGAGGCCGAGGGCTATCTCCACGAAGCCCAGCACCACCTTCACGCTGTTGAGCCAGCCACCGCTCTTTGGAAGCTTGGTAAGGATTGACGGAAACAGTGCTAGAAGCGCAAAGGGCAGGGCAAAGGCAATGCTGAAGGCCAGCATTGTGACCATGGGTGCCCAGAATTCTCCCTGGGTGCTCTTGATGAGGACGGTTCCCACAATGGGGCCGGTGCAGCTGAAACTCACAAGGACCAGGGTGAGCGCAAGGAAAAACACGCCCAGAAGGCCGCCCTGGCCGCTTTTTGAATCGGCCTTGGTGGTCCAACTTGAAGGAAGCGTTATCTCAAACGCCCCAAAGAAGGACGCCGCAAACACCATGAAGATCACAAAGAATATGATGTTGGGGAGCCAGTGGGTTGCCAGCCAGTTGAAGATATCGGCCGTGACGGTTTCTCCGCCAAGGGCCCATGTGAGGCCGATGATGATGCAGATGGGAACGGTGTACAGAAGCACTATGAAAAGGCCGTACATGGCGGCGTTGAAGCGCCCTTTGGCGGCCGATCCACTCCGTTTCAGGAAGAAGGACACGGTCATGGGGACCATGGGGAAAACGCAGGGCGTCAGGAGCATCAGGAAGCCCCAGAGGATGGCTTCAAGGACAAGGCTCCAGAGGCTGCCGCCGGAGGATGAGGCCGATGCCCCTTCTACCTGAAGGGTTGTCTCAAAGTCTGCAGGAGGAAGGCAGTTGCCCTTATTGCAGGCCTGCCATTCGATGGCAACATTCACGTCGCAGGGGCCCTCCCGGAGGGTCTGAATGCGCTGGACAATGACCACGGGGGACTCGCAGGTGCCTATCTCCATACGGAAGATGTCGTCGTACTCCTTATGCACCTTTGAGGTGATTTCTGCGGGAGAGACGGCCTCAACGGCATCTCCTGTCACGGAAAACACCGTAGGGTTGGGCCCCAGTTCGTATTCCTGAAGGTCGTAGATGTGCCAGCCGGCCTGGATGGAAGCCACGGCCTTTATCTCATAGACGTTCTTTTTCACCTTTTTGGCGCTCACTTCCCACGTCACGGGGTCTTGTGGCTGCGCCTTTACGGGTGCAACAAAGGCCAGTAGGGCCGATATAAGGATGACGGTTCTTTTGAACATATGCTACTTTTTATCGGCCTTGAAAAGGCGAACGCCGCCCCAGGCAAGGAGGCACTGGGCCGCTACGTAAGTTACCATCACCAGGAATTCCAGGATTACTTTTGCCCCGTGGAAGGTCTGGACGGCGATGAGGCTGTCGGACAGAGCAAAGAGAACGGCACCCACGGTGAGGATGATCCAGGTGGCCTTGTTCTTCTCACGGATAACTCCCGCAAGGGCGCTCCAGATAAGAAGCATGAGCATCATTCCGTACACTGCGAACGGCACAAGGAAGGTTCCTTCAACGCCGATTGCCATAAGAAGCCCGGCGGTAGCAGCTACCATGACAACTATTGCCAGAATCCACTGGGCGGGTTTCAGGCCCTTCCAGCTGCGGCCGCCGAAGTTGATGCAGTAGAAAATATGGCCTACGAGGAAGCACACCAGGCCGCATGCAAAGGTGGGGAAGCCGTCAGGGATGAGGAGGATGTCTCCGGCAGCGCCAAGAAGCTGTGCTATGACAAGGATCCGTATGGTCCTTGATTCCATCCCGCCTGCTGCCGCCACGGTTGTGAGGGCGATAAGTGGAAGAAGGGCGGGCTTTACGATTGCTGCAATTGGGGCGTTACCAAACCAGCGGGCCACAAAGTTCACAAGAGCGGCTACAAGAAGCGCTACGGCGGGGATGATCCAGGACTTTTTCATATTCAAGGTCAAATTTTGGCTAAACATACAAATTATTTTTCAAAAACTTGCTGTTTGAGTAAAAATTCGTATCTTTGCAGTCCCGCTTCACTGCGGGAGTTTCAAACGCTTTAAGCCCGGAGGGGTGGGTGAGTGGCTGAAACCAGCAGTTTGCTAAACTGCCGTACGGGTCATTCTGTACCGGGGGTTCGAATCCCCCCTCCTCCGCCTAATGACGGAAAAGTCTGCGCCAAGCTTGCTTGAGCGCAGACTTTTTTGGCATTATGGCCTGCCCGCCGCAGGCGGCAGGGGATGTCGGCGGACGAAGTCCGACGAAATCCCGGAGGAGGTTGCGGGTGGAACCTATCTTCCGGCCTTCTTGAAGAGATCTTTCTGGAAGCCTTTCTCTATTACCGTGCTGATGCAGGCGTTTGTGCAGCGGAAACCGTTGAACATGGTTGCATCGGCCTTGTAGGTTTTGCTCTCCCAGAGCTCGTTGCCTTCCTTGTCCAGGACAGAGGGGGTGAGCCAGGTACGGGGGCTGTTGAAGACCATCTTCTTCTTGGCCTCAACGCGGAGGGTGAAATCGGCCTCTGAAGCCTCTGAAACGCACACCCAGGCGCCTGCGGCTGCAAATTCCCTGGTGACGTCCTCAATCTCATCCTGGGGGATGGGGTGATCGTCGTCGTTTACAATCTGAACGTAGACTTTATTGCCGGGAGCAACCGCTTCCTTGAGGGTTGTCTGAGCAAGGGCACCGGTGCAGATGAGCCCCAGGGCCACGGCAAGAATGGATTTCAATGCTTTCATCGAATTAAATATTTAATTATTAAATCTTTTCGTTACAAAGATTATGCGAAGGTAAGAAAAAAATGCAATGTGGCCGCAAAATGCGGTTATTTGAAACGGACGCGGGAGCGGATGTCCTGGGGAACCTGGCGGGCGTCCACGTACTGCCACTCGTCTATCATATAGCCGCCGTGCTGCTTGATGTTCTCCTCGATAGCCTCCATAATGCCAAGGCGGTAAAAGAGGTCCTCCGTTGACGCGAAATCGTATTCAGGATGGCCCTTAAGGCTGATATAGAGGGTGTCGATGCAAAGGTTGCACTGCGAAATGCCCTCCATTACCTTCTCTACTGGTACGGTGATTTCTTTTGGCTCTGCGTCCGTGGAAGTATCTACGCTCACCATATCTTCCTCTATCTCCTGCTCCGGCTCATAGCCGTCAAAGATATCGGGGTCGTCGAATTTCTCCTCAAAATCATCGTACTCCTCAAAGCCGCCGGGGTCTTCCGCGCCTATGGATTCCAGTTCTTCGGATGACGGCAGCCTTACAAGCCCGCCCGTAGCGGCATTCAGGAGTTGGATGAACATATAGACCCGCTGGAGGCCCACCATCGGCATAAGGGAATAGGTCTTGTCATCTTCCAGGACGAAGATTACCGTGCCGCGGATCTCCTGGGCATGCCCGTAAATTAGGGTTCCGGCCATATTGTCCGGAAGGTCCTTCATATAGCCGTCTTTATCTACTAGCATAGCCACGTGGCTGCCTTCAAGGGAAAGCGCCTTGGTTATGCGGGAGAGAACGGGTGAAAAGTGCACCACGTCAAAACCCCTGGCGTCCACCTTCTGAGCCAGGCGTTCCAGGTCCAGTTCTCTGCCTTCGTCCACGTCCATGGCGTAATAAAAGCCCTGGGGATACACGGCTACTACGCCCCGGCTGTCTTTTGAGTCCTCATCCTCGGGGTTGGCTTTCAGATACTCCTTGAGCCACAGCTCCTCTATCTCTTCCGCGTGGTTGGAAAGTTCTCTTGAAACATAGCCCCTGGCCACCTGCTCCAGGGTAAACTGTTCCCTGTCTCCAAGGCGTACAGCCTGCAGGCTGGCTTTTGCCACTCCGCCCCTGTCAAGTTCATGCAGGATAACCGACTTGAGCCAAAAACAGTTACTGTGGCCCATCTCACAGCCTCGCTCAAGCGGCACCAGGGCCTGGATAAGGTCTTCGGTATAGCCAAGATTGCCATAATACAGACACATCGCCTTGAGAAAACAGGCATAGCGGTCGTGATGGGAAATGGCGTAATCCAGACCTTCTGATATTTCCTTGTGAAGGGCTTCCTGCTCCTCCAGGGAAAGTGCCAGGAAATCCTCCTGACTCATCCTGGCCTTGAAGCGGCGGCAGTTTACAGCCCCATTGCGGGCGCCTTCATCCGCAACCAAGCAGGCACGGCCCCAGTCTCCGGCCGATTCGTAAAGCGAAGCCAGCGAGTAATAGCTCTCCTTGTCTCCGCGGTCTATACTCACCCGAAAAGCCTTTTCAGCAGCCTCCGGGTCCGTTTCTTCCAGCGCCTGACCCAGCAAATCATAGTAGAGCGTATCACACTCCGGGTGTTTCTCTATGTGCTTCTGGAGGATATCGGCAACCATAGCAGGGTCATTGGGGAATCCGTAGTCCCCGAAAATGGTGTTTTCCAGAGTCAAAACCTGAGCCAGCTCGCTGCCTATCTTATAGGAGGTGTCCATAAGGAAGGCGTGCATCTGGGGCATTGCTTTATCGGCCTCAGTGCGGCCGTCAAAGTACATCTGCGCCAGGGCGGCATTGGCGTCCTGCACGCCGTTACTGCCTGCCCAGGTGAGAAGGACTTCGGCCTCTTTGAGACATTTTCCGCCGGGATTCACAAGCGACAGCCATCGGCCATAACCATAGGCGGCGTAGGGGTTACTCTGGCTTTCTGCCTTAAGTTTTTCAACCATTTCCGGGGCAAGGCTCTTAACGCGCCAGCCGGTAAGGAAATGTTGAAGGAAATTGCGGTCCGGGGTGATATCAAAGGTCTGCGGCATATAATTGATTTTTATTGATTTTTAGCGTTTAAGTAGCCTGAGGCCGGCCATGGTGAGGAGGGCGTTTAGAGGCAGGATCTCATAGGAGAAGTGGTAGCCGTGGAACCAGGCAACCGAGTTAAGGTCCAGCAAAAGGCAGATAAGCGGGGCGGCAACGGCTACAAGTGGCACCCAGCGGTCCCTGACCTTGTTTTTGCAGCAAAGGCCGAAGGCGAACAGGCCCAGGATGGGCCCGTAGGTATAACTGGCCAGCCTGTAAACCGCATCTATCACGCTGGTGGAATTGAGCGCCGCAAAGATAAGGATACATGCCGCCATAATAATGGCCATAGCGGTATGGATAAGCGTTCTACGGTTGTCGTTCCTCAGGATATCTACCGTAAAGGATGTGGTGAGCGCCGTGAGTGCGGAACCACCAGCGGGGAACCCGGCCATTACAAGGCCGATGATGAAAAGTGCCGCCACAAGGCCTCCTGCGGGCATAAGACCGCTCCAAGCCACTGTGGGGAACAGTTCATCCGAGCGTTCCACGCTAAGGCCGTGAAGCCCGGCGAACTGATAGAGATATACTCCAAGAAGGAGGAACAGCGCAATCACAACCGTCTGCATCAGGGAAGACACAATGAGGTTCTTCTGTGAGTCCTTTACATTCTTGCAGGC
>JAEESO010000076.1 GCA_016286385.1 Bacteroidales bacterium
AGTCTTTCGCCTCCCAGGATTACCCGATGGATAAAGCCCAGGATTTCGTAGCCATAGCTCTCGAACGGGATGCCCGAAAGGACATGGTCATACCCCTGGCCAGTGTACAGGAGATAAGGAACCTGCTGCTCCTTGAGGCTTTCGGCTATCACAGAAGCACCCGCCATCCGGCAGTTGGCTTTGTCCAGATCCAGCCAGCCATACTTGACGGTAGGGTCGGCACTGCCATGGAACATAGCCACCGGGCAAGGCTTGGATGCCCAGGAGAGTTCTCCCATGCCATCCACCCATACCGAGCAGGCTCCGCCGACTACACCGGCATAGCGGAAACCCGACGGCAAGTGTTTGACCGCCAGTTCATCCCTGTTGCAGCGGAGATACTCGGCATTGATGCTGTTGATGGCACCGGCGCTGCCGCCGCCGATTATAATCTTGGAAGTATCGATCTGCCAGCGCTCCGCCTGGGAAACCAGACACGAAGTGGCATCGTAGAGGTCTTCCACGGCAAGACGGATGGCCCTGCGGATGGCACCGGCCACAGCCGGATGGTTCCACTGCTTGTCGGCATCAATCTCGGAGATGCTGGCATCAGCCATGGCTCCGCTCTTACGGGCCTCTAGCACGCCCAGCCGATAGTCGATCGAGACCACCGCCATCCCTTCATCCAACATCTGCTTGTAAACGCCCTTGGACGGGTCGATCCTGCGGTCACCGGACTCCCAGCCGCCGCCGAAGGACCAGATGAACGCGGGACGGAGCGCATCCGTCGGGACATCGGCCCGGGTATAGACATCCATTTTGAGCGTGTCCCGGAAAACGACGGTTTCCTTGACGATATCCTGCGCTTTTGCGCTACAGCCCATGGCTACAAGAGCAAGGGCGATGAGTATTTTTTTCATACTAAAAGTTCTTTATTCTTACATCCTGCCAGCGGTCATTGTGCAGCAGTTCAGCATCTTCGCCGATGAATACCTTACCGGCTTTCTGGTCATTCTTGAGCCAGTATTCAAACCAGGCAGTCATGTATGGGTCGCCTTCTCCGCCCATCTGTTCATGGTCTTTGCCACTCCTGCGAGCCTGCACGGCAGGGACACCCTCATGAATCTCATCAAAGGTTTGCGTAAACACCTCGAAAGGAGCAATAATCTTGGAATCCCATTCTCCGGTACCTGCGAAAGTGAGGACGGGCGCCTTGAAATCGGCAAAATGGTATTCGCCCCATTTGAAATTGATTCCCAACTGCGGCTGAGGGCAGCTGCAAAGATATATGGCCTTATACAATCCCGCACTGGGATACTGCGTCGCTGCCAGGGCAACGGCGCAAGCGCCCTGGGAATAGCCGGCAATGGCAATCTTGTCCGTATCCACCTTGCCGTAGAAGAGGTTCCCATCCTGCTCAGAAACGGCCAGGAACTCATCCAGCGTCTTGGAAACGGAGGCCCCGGTCCCGGTCTGCTTGTCCATATTGTCAATCACGATGTAGCCCCAGGAAGCCAAATGCCGGAGCAGGTCCATCATGCCATTGGCATCAGTGTTGGACGGGTTGCCGATATTCACAACAGGCCACTTCGCATCGGTAGTTTCCAAAGATTCAGGGTACACGACGACGATCTTGCCGATGGTCGCGTCATCAGAAGGAAACTCGGTCACTTTGACCGTTTCAGGTCCGGAGGCCTGATACTTTGATTCCAGAACAGCCGTAGTTTCCACATTCTTATAGAATCCCGTATTCTGAGCCTTGGAGTGGCAGGAAGTCATTAGGGCAATTGCCGCAAAAAAGAATAATCTTCTCATTTTTCTTATTGAATATCAAATACTTTCATACTAGGAGCGGACTCTATATCAGGAGCCCAGCCGGGAGTTCCGGTTTTGCAGAAACGGGTCCATGCCTCCAGCATCTGCTTGCTGAGTTTGTAATCTGCCTTGGTGAAAGGACGCCAGGAACGGTCCAGGGTTCCAAACATATACCAAAGTTCGGCGGAATGGAAAGCGCCGGAGTCTTTGGAGGGGTCTTCATCATCGCCAGGCAGGTTACGGGTGAACTGGTAGGAATAGGCCTTATAGGCGCTGTGAGCATTCCGATACCTGCAGAAACGGCGCACAGCCTCTCCGCCGAGCATTTCGCCATCGGCCGTAACGGATCCAATCAGATATGGAATATCGGCCACGGTTCCGTCATAGAC
>JAEESO010000046.1 GCA_016286385.1 Bacteroidales bacterium
GACGTAAGTCCCGGGCTGCTCATCGGCGCCCGCCACGGTGAATGTTCCACTTTCGAGAGCGGCACCCTTGGCGGTACGGAGGACGGTCTGTGCGACCAGATTCCCCTCACTGTCAGAGAACTGGATAGTGTATTCAGTCACGGATTCCTTGTCCTCGGAACTTACGGTATAAGTGCCGCCTTCCACGGTGAAAGCATCGCTCACCACCGGAGGAACATAGGCCTCCATTTCGGAGAAGGAGAGGACCGTCACATCGGAAGCCTCGCTGCCGGCAGAAGCGCCGGTAGCCGCCTCAACTCCAGAAATCAACACACCCAGCTTACCGTCTTCTTCAGCGACAATAGCGGTACCGGCGTTAAGCAGGTAGGTCTTGCCGTCCTTGATGAAGTAAGAGCCCAGCGTGCTCACACCCATGCCGAAGGCGGAGAGATCTAGTTCCATGCCGCCGACGAAGTTGCCGGGGGCGGGAGTTCCGGTAGCTGCCAGGAACGGCCATACACCGGTATAGGTTTCATTGGCCGACCAAATCAGGATCTGTCCGACGGCATTTCCTTCGGCATCCTTGAAGGAGAAGGTATGTTCGATGATGCCTTCCGCATCGGCCTTGGGAGCAGTTGCGTAGGTATAGGTACCACCCTTCACTTCAAAGACCACGTCTTCCTTGGGCTGCTCTGGCTCAGTTTCCAGCGTCAGGCCGGTAAACTCGATGGAAGAAGCGTTGAGACCGCTCACAACCGGGTCGGTAAAGGTGATGGAGAATGTCTCTCCCTGGCTGCCGACCGTGAGGGTACCTCCGCCAATCAGGTACTGTTTTCCGTCGATGATGAGGTATGAGCCCAGAACGCCCATTCCGAAGGCAGAACCATCAAAACCGATAATATACTTGCCCATCTTGTCAGCATCCAGAGGAGATGCGCCTTCGAAGGTGCCGACTACGCCACCCAGCGGAGCCGTGTCAATCAGAATTCGGCCGGCAGGCTTGCCGGAGGCGTCCTTTAGCGTGAGGGTATGCTCGTTCACACCATCGGCAACGGCCTCGGAGTGCGTGAAGCTGTACCCTTCGATGACCAGCGGCTTGGGCTCCTCTTTCTTGGCGTTGGAGAAGGAAATGCTGCTTTCCGGATAAGTCTGCTCCAGGACATTGATGGCAACCAGACCCGTAATGTCCACCGAATACATGCTTTCGTCTCCGGAGACGGTGATTGTTCCTTCCCGGACAAACCAGCGGGTCCCGTCCACATCGAAATAGCTGCCCAGGACGCCCAGACCAAGGAAGCTGAGGTCAATGCCGATGAAAGCGTCTCCGTCCTTGAGCGTCTCAGAGTCAGCGTTCATCGTATAGGTGCCGGCAACTTCGCCCGAGGTAATAAGCAGGAAGTTGGCGGCAAAGGTACCATCCAGGTTATTCAGTGTCAGGTTGTAGCCACGGTCTTCGTAAGGAGTGGCAGTATAAGTGTAACTAGCCTCAATTTCCTGATACTCATACACTAACGTTCCCGAAGCCTTTACTTTTACGGCTTCTTCGCCCAGCCGAACAAGGCCGGAAATGGCGTAGTCATTTCCATTTTTCGTAAGGGTTACGGAGCCTTCGGTAATGGCTTTACCGTTTACGGTTGAAGGAGAAAGGATAGCTCTGTTTTTGAGCTCTGTACCGTATACATAGTCTCCAGCTTCCGGATACCAGTTCTTCCCCACAAGCCTGAGGGAAAGGCCTTCGGCTTTCAGCGTAAAAACGTTGAAACCATCAATCTCCTCAACACCACCATTTACCAATGTGGCGCCCAGATTTACTTGCTGCACCTCCGGATACTTATTCTCCAGCGGATCCAGCGCACTTTTCACGCACGATGCCCCGGACAATGCCAGAAAGGCAACTGCGAGCATATTTAATATCTTTTTCATAAACATTTGATTGTTCGATTAATTCCAGCCTTCATTCTGGACGATGTTCTTGTTTGCCATGATTTCGGTGGCAGGATAAGGAAGCCTTTCATGCTTTCCTTTCTTGAAACCGTAACTGGTAAAAGGAGAAATCCATTCCAGTCCTTCGGTAGAGAACTGCGGGAACTGCTTGCCAGCATCGGCAAGAACCGTCGCGGCATCTCCCCAACGGAGAAGATCTTTGTAGCGGATATTCTCGCCATAGAGCTCCAGACGCTTTTCGGTCTTGACGGCCTCCAGCGTACAAGTTTTGTCTCCCAGCCCGGCACGGTGGCGGACCTCGTTCAGGCACCAGTCGGCCTTGGTCTGATCTACGCCGATGTAAGCCTCGGCGGCCAGCAGGAGAACTTCCGCGTACCGCATCCAGCAGATATCCCGGAATACGGTCGGGAAGGAGGCGTTGTAATTGATATCATCACCGACAAAACGGCCTTTCCAAAAATAGTAGCCTTCCGACACTTCCTTGTAACCGGAACGGATGGTATAGCCGTGCGAAGCCATGAAATCGTAATCCTTGATGGTCTCGTTCAGGCGGTAGCCGTCTGCACCTTCTTCGGCCACAAACGCATCATAGGCACTTCCACGAGGTACAATACCTCCCCAGGCATTGGCAAAGAGATTCAGTTCGTTGGGTTCCCCTGCCGTGAAGTTCAATCCATCACGGGAATAGGCGGAGAGTCCTGTGGAAGAGGGCCACAAGCGAACTACCGGATTCTGCAAATCTTCCATGAAATGGGTAGAGAACACGACTTCCTCATTGTTTTGGTTGACACCGATGAACATGTCGCCATACTGGCCACGGAAGAGGTCGTATTTCTGGCTGTCAATCACCTTCTGCAGTGTTTTGGCAGCTTCCTCGTTCTTGCCCTGCCAGAGATAGACCTTCCCTAGAAGAGCCTGGGCATATTCCTTGGTAACACGGTAATTGGTCTTGTCATAGATACCTGACTTGGAGACCAGCTTGCCGGAGTTGACGGCATCCGTGAGGTCCGTTTCCATCAGTTTCCACAGGTCTGCCGGATCGGCATTGGAAACAGAAGCCTCTTCCGGATTCAGTACGTGGTCCACCAGCGGCGGATTGCCCCAAAGGGTGGTCAGTTCAAAGTACATCCAGGCACGGAAGACTTTTGCTTCGGCCCTTGCCCGCTGTTGGACATCGCTTTCTCCCTTGACATTGTCCAAGACAACATTGCATTTGCCAATTACATTGTAAAGGGTGGTAAATACCGTCTCAATCGTAGAATAATCGGCATCAAATGTGAAGCTTTCCAGCATTTCCAGGTCAACTGCCCGTTCGCTGTAGCCATGCCAGAATTCATCTGAAAGGTAGCTGTTGAGATAATTGTAACCCATTTCAAATTCCTTGAAGATGAAAAGGTCTTCAAATTCCGCGTAAATGGCGGTTACAGCGCTGAGTGCGTCTTCGTCTGTCTGATAGTAATTGTCTGTATTCAATACTCCGTGCTGAGGAATGTCCAGCATTTTGGAGCAGGAGGTCACGCTTCCCAGGATCAGGGAAGCAGCGGCTAAAGTTGCAAAGATTTTTTTCATGATTCCCTAAGTCTTAGAAGGTGATACTGAGACCGAAAAGCACTTTTCGGGAGTTGGGATAGGCGCCATAATCAAGTCCCATGGCATTGCCGAAACCGGTCACCTCCGGATCCCATCCGGGGTACTTGGTAAAGGTGAAGAAATTCTCCAGGGAAGCATACAGTCTCAAGTTCTCCAGATGAATCTTTTCAAGCAGGGATTTCGGGAATGTATAACCCAGCTGGATCTGCTTGATCTTGAAGAAGGATCCGTCGAACACCATATACGATGAGTTGTTGAGCCTGGTGATATCGGCATATGCGCGAGGATTCGTTCCATTCGGGTTGGCGACACTCCAACGATTCTCCGTGAAGCAGGTCAGACGGTTGAACAGGTATTCGGTGTTAGGATCATAAACATTGTAGATGTCCACGCCCTGTACACCGCTGCCGAAGACAACCAGGTCAATGCCCTTCCAGGCGGCATTCAGGGTAATACCGTAAGTAAGGTCAGGAATGCCTTTACCGATCATTGTCTTGTCGGAATCGCTGATGCCGCCGCCATTGATGTCTTCAAAGACAGGGTCTCCTGTCAGCGGATCAACGCCCGTATATTTATAACCATAGAAGTACCAGGCCGGATATCCTTTTTCAAAGCGGGTAAACACCGTTCCGTTTACAAGTCCGGCACCGGGAACCACACTCAGGTTCTCGTGAACCGCCGTTACCTCATTGCGAAGGGTTGTTAGGTTCCCACGGATTCCATAGCTGAAATCACCCACATGGTCCTGCCAGCCCAGTTCCAGTTCCACGCCTCTGTTGGACAGGGAACCGGCATTGATGGGAGACGGTGAAAAGCCTGTGGTATTGGACAGTTTAACACCACTGATCAGGAGGTCCTTGGTTTTTTTGTCATACCAGTCGAAACCCAGCGTAAGGCGGTTGCCGAAGAAGGCAAGGTCAACGCCAAGGTCCAGCTGCTCGGATGTTTCCCACTTAAGCTTGTCATTGCCCATCACAGATGGGGCGTAGCCGTATGAATAGTTCAGATCATCGGAGAAACTGTACCTTCCGGTCCGGCCGATAGTGCGGGCATACATATAGCCACCCAGGGATGCCAGGGAACCGTTCTGGCCCCAGCTCACACGAAATTTCAACTGATCCAGCCAGCCCTTGCTCCACTCCATGAAAGGTTCCTTGGATACCACCCAGCCGGCGGAAACGGCCGGGAAGAAGCCCCAGCGGTTATCCTTGGGAAGGATGGAAGAATCGGCGGCATCGGCACGAAGGGAAGCCTGGAAAAGGTATTTGTCGGCGTAAGCGTAATTGAAACGGCCGAAATAAGCCAGTTTACGGCCTAGACCGGGTTCACCGCCACCGATGGTCTTGATTACACCGTTATTGGCATAAGCCAGATACAGGAAGTTGGGGTCGTCGTATGCCCATCCGGGATTATCCAGCGTCCCGGATGCGCCGGCCGTCGTGCTGTAGGTTCGGCTTGTACTGAAAGAGGTGCCGATCATTCCGGTAAGCAGATGCTTGCCAAATAGTTTCATTGCCGTGGCGAAATTCTCCCACTGCAGATAAGTCATGTTGCTGCTGATGGAGGTAACGGCCATATTGTTCCGGTAGTCGCCGGAGGGCAGGCTGTTGAAATACCGGCGGTCCGCAGAATAGTTCTCTCCTGCCATCAACGTGTAGGACAGGCGGGAAGTTACCGTGAGCCACGGCCAAGGTGTCAGATTGACATAGGTGGTGCCGGAAACAGCCATTGAGCGGCTGTCATTCAGGGTCTTGTCACGGAAAATCAACGGACTGATACGGTTGGTCATGCCATAAACCGTGGCGCCCCAGTAGTTCCCGTTACCGTCTCCAAGCAGGGCACCGAGGTTGGCCCCCGGAGCAAGCACTTTCAACATGTCGTCCGGCAGTTCTTCCAAGGTATAGGTAGGCTTTGTTGTAGGGTACATGCCCAGGGCAGACTGGAAGATATTCAGTCCCTGTCCGCCTTCGCCCACAGACTTGGTTTGGGTGTACTCGATCACATTGTTGGTGCCCACCTCCAGCCAGGGTTTGATCTTATAGGAGGCATTGATCATACCCGTATATGCCTTGTAAATGTCTGAATCACCCTTGATCATACCATTGTTGCTCAGATAGGAACCAGAGAGGTAGAACTGTCCCTTATCGTTGCCACCCTGGAAAGTCAGGCTATGCTTATGCATAAGGGAAGGTTCGAAGGTGGCATCCATCCAGTCGGTATTGGTGCGGCCGTCCCAGTTTTTCATGATGGTCTCCAGACTCACGGAACCCACTTCGGTCCAGTAGTCGATGAACTGCTCGGAATTCATCACATGCGGTTTGAAGGCCAGACTCTGGGAAGCAATCTGCATATCATAGCTCAGATGCCCGTTGCCCTGACCCTTTTTGGTGGTAATGAGAATAACACCGTTACCTGCCGATGCGCCATAAATGGCTGCGGAAGCCGCATCTTTAAGCACTTCAATGCTCTCGATGTCATTGGGATTGATGGAACCGGTGCCGGAAGCGATACGGCCATCAATGACATAGAGAGGAGCTGAAGATCCGTTGGAGCCGATACCACGCACCTGGATGTTAGGTGCAGCACCCGGACGGGCCGATGTACTGTATGACTGCACGCCGGAAGTCTTTCCGGAGAGCGCTTCGTTGATGTTGGTAACGCCGCGGGCCTGAAGGTCGACAGATTTCACAGAAGACACGGCACCCGTGAGGGAACTCTTCTTCTGCACGCCGTAGCCGACAACCACCACTTCATCCAGCAAATTGGTGTCCACTTTGAGTGCAACGTCTATGACGCTCCGGTCTGCGACCACCTCAACGGCTTCATAGCCGACGCTGGCAAATACCAGAACAGCCCCTTTGGGCACAGTAATAGCGTAGTCACCTTCCATGGCGGAAATGACGCCGTTGGAAGTGCCTTGCTGCAGGATACCCACCGCAATAAGCGGTTCTCCCGTCTCCGCATCCGTCACATGGCCGGACACGGTGATTCTCTCCTGGGCAGCGAGGGTGAAGACACCCAGGAAGGCTGCCAGAAGAAGCGAAACAGTTTTTTTCATCAAGTGCATATTTTTAGAACAGTTTTGTGCCATTAATCACGCTGCAAAAGTACTTTGGGATTTCCTTAAGCGCTGGACAATTTGTTTTTTTAGTTCGACGTTCCGTTCAAAATGACTCTAGGACAACCGGTTCAAGTCCGGGAGCCGATATTTTGATGTTCAACGGTCCTTTCCCCTTTTCAACGACGGCCTGCGCTTTTCCATAATAAGTAGTAGCCGTGGATGAAAGGAAGCTTTCTTCGGAGACAGGATTGGCACTTCCGAATCCCAGAAGACGTCCCCCGGTCACCTCAATGCTTACCGGGATGTCGGAATGGGATTCCAATGCACCATTCTCTCCGATGAGTGAAATGGGAATATAGATGAGCTTCCCATGAGGATCGATGCGGGCATCGAGTTTCAAAGTGCCCTCGGCGGAAGAAAGGAAGGAACGACGTTCCCCTTCCGGATAGATAGCCACTGCCTCCAACGTTCCGCTTTCATAGGGAACTTCCCAGACGGCCGTATAATCCTCGACCGCCCTCTTACCCAGCGACTTCCCGTTCAGGAGCAGTTCCACCGAGGGCGCATTGCTATATACCTCTACCGTTGCCGTAATCCCGTCCTGTCCTTTCCAGCCCCATGACGGAATGCTATTGGTTCCCCGCCAGGAGGATTTGGCCGGGATATCCTCCCGAACGGGACGGACGGCGATGAGCGGATCCATCGGCCCTTCATTCCAAAGTGCCTTCACAAGAAGCGCTTCACCCGTGGGGTTCCCCAGTATATCCAGAATGCCGATATCGGCCAGCAACCAGGGATAAGGTTTGGAAAGGGCGATCTCTCCGCCTCCATAGGCCCAGGCGCCGATGCCGGCTTCACCGATATAGTCCCAAGCAGACCACAGGAAATCGCCCACCAGATATGGCAGACGCTGGGAATCCCGCCAGTTCTTCACGACATCCTGCGGGAAGGTCTCACTCCCCACAATCACACGCCCTGGATGTTTCTCCCCTTCAATGGAATACCGCAGATTGCCGTAGTTGTAGCCGGCGATGTCCAGCGCATCCAGGATGGGCGTACATACAGAATCTGCAAAATCCGTCAATACCTGATTATAAATGAGTTTGTTAAGTTTCAGCATCAATTCGTTGAACTCCTGGCTGGACATGGCTTTCAAGTTCACCGCCTGATACTTTTCCGCCGTTTCATTCTTCGGGGCCGATTCATTCTTGTAATACAGCCCTGATCCCTTGGCCGTTCCGCTGAGTATCATTATGTTGATGCCTCCTGTGACGATACGCCCGGGATCCAGGCGATGCAGGTCGTCAATCAGGGTATGGGCTACCTCCATGCCTCCCGGCAGCACCGGCTCGCTGATTTCATTGCCGATGGAATACATCAGGACGGAAGGATGATTGAAGTCCTTGTTCACAACGGCAGCCGCGTCAGAGCGGTAGTTGTCCATAAAGTCTTCTGAATAATCGTGCTCGTTCTTGGGCAGGAACCAGCCGTCGAACAGTTCGTCCATGACATACATTCCCAGCCGGTCACAAGCCCTGAGAATGTGCTCCGATGCAGGATTATGGGCGGAACGGATAGCGTTGAAGCCATAAGACTTGAGGATGGATATACGGCGCAGCGCCGCATCTTCATAGTCACAGGCTCCCAGGACGCCATTGTCGCTGTGGATGGCGCCGCCTCTAAGCAGCAGCGGCTCTCCATTGATTTTCAGTCCGTCCGGTCCATAGGTGATCTTACGAATTCCAAACTCCACTTCCCGGCGTTCCATCGTCCTCCAACCCTTTTTCAAGGTGATAACGGCCGTATAAAGAGACGGAGTTTCCGCCGTCCATAAATCGGCGTTCGGGATGGTCAATTCCAGGGAATCACCTTTGGCGGATACAAGCGTGCGCCTGCCCCGGCATATTTTCACCTGCACTTTTCCTCCACTATGACGCGTACGGACAAGCACTTTTGCCGGATGGATATCCACAGTAGATATCCTTACGTCTTCAATGTACTCTTTTTCCTGAACAGATAAGGCCACATCGCGATAGAGGCCCGCCCCGCTGTACCATCGGCAGTTGGGCATGGCCGAATTGTCCACATCCACACGGATGGTATTCTCTCCGCTTCGAAGAAAGCCGTCCAGGCATACCTGAAAAGGAGTAAAGCCGTTTTTGCAGCCGCCGGCTTCCTTCCCGTTAACAAACACTTTTGTACGGCGATAGGCTCCACCAAAATTGAGCGTAACGTGTTTCCCCAGCCAACTATTTGGCACATTCAGAACCTTTTCATAATGATAGAAGCCGCCTGGATAATAGGCGGAAGCATCTCCGTCAGGAAGTTCCGGATTACGCTCTTCATGCAGCATGGCATCGTGAGGAAGGTCAACAACGATGTGCTTCTGATCTCGTTCAGACCAGAAGGTCCATCCACTGTTGAAACTACTCTCCGCAGCCAACGCCGGCAGAGAAAGGATGACAGAAAGGATAACAAATACTTTTTTCATTTCTTACGTTATAAAGCTTGATTGACACGGAACGTCTTTCGGGCAGGAACCGTAAATTCACTTGCCACCTGCTCGGAGCAGACATCCGTGCAGAATCTGGCGGTGTAAGTGCCCTTCTCCGTCACAAAGGCCGATGCGCTTTCGTCAAAGGAAGCCAGGTCATAGGTCGTGAAAGTCATTTCTACAGTCTGGGACTCGCCGGGAGCCAGTTTGCCTGTCTTGGCAAAAGCCTTTAGTTCCCGCTCCGGCTTGTCAAGAGCACCCGCGGTCGCAGTAACATAAAGCTGAACCACCTCACGGCCGGCCACGGAGCCGGTATTCGTCACACGGATGCTGGCGGTATAAGTATTTCCGCGGCGCTTTACAGAAGGCTCGCTGTAGGCGAATGAAGTATAGCTGAGGCCGTATCCAAAGGGATAGGATACTTCCGCACCCCTGGTCTGATAGTACCTGTAACCCACATAAATACCCTCGTTATACTCAGTATAATCATAGTTCCGGGTGTTTCCGTCGGGCGATTTTGCAGGATGCAGCAGAGCGCCTACTATATCGTAGCGATCGCCGGTTCCGAATGTTGTCGGGAAATCATCGGCCCCAGGGACATCCTCATAACGGACAGGGAATGTGATGGGAAGTCGGCCGGAGGGGTTCACCTTGCCGGTGAGAACATCGGCCACCACATTACCTCCTTCCTGGCCGGGCATCCAAGGCAGAAGAATGGCATCCGGCCATTCTTTCCAAGAGGCGGTCTCCACGACACCGCCTACGTTGAGCACCACAATCACCTTCTTCCCGGCGGCGTGGAAGGCGTCGCAAACACCTTTGAGAAGTCGCATCTCAACATCTGAAAGGTTGAAATCGTCCTCGATGTCCCGGTCAAATCCTTCACCGGGTTTACGGCCGATGGTAACCAGCGCCACATCGCTTTCCTTGGCCGTTGCCGTGTATACATAATCCGGAAAATCCTCCTCATAGACAGGAGCGCCTACGCCGATGGCCTCCATCAGGGACCATTTGCCGTAGGGATGGAACTGCCACTTGGCTTTGTCGGCCAGAATATGTAGCCGATAGGCTTCTGCCAGGGATTCGTTGCATGTAAAGCCCTGTGCTTTCAGTGCATCCACCATATTGACTACGTAGGGCGTATTTACATGGCCGCTGCCGATTCCGTCGTGCAGGAATTCGTAAGACTGGATGCCGAAAAGGGCCACACTACCCGCCTTGAGCGGTAGCACGCCGTCATTTTTCAGAAGGACAACGCCTTCTTCGGCCGCTTTGCGGGAGACAGCGGCATGCGCCTTCAAATCCGGTTTTTCTGAATACTTGTACCCCTGGAAACGAGGAGTCTTGACAATATACTGAAGCATCCTGCGGACGCAGGCATCCAACTCTTTGATGCTTAACCGACCGTCATTCACCGCTGCCACAATCTGCTCGATCTGGGCCCTGCGGCCTGGCATCAGCAGGTCATTTCCGGCAGCAATCTGCTTCTCGCTTTCGCGCGGAGCCGTCCAGTCCGTCATCACGATGCCTTTGAATCCCCAGTCTTCCCTGAGAACCTTCGTAAGCAAATCGTAATTGGACTGGGAATACTCCCCGTTGACCTTGTTATAGGAAGACATGATGGTCCAGGGCTGCGCCTCCTTGACGGCAATTTCAAAAGGCTTCAGGTAGATTTCCCTGAGAGCGCGCTGACTAACGCGGGAATCGTTCTCACTCCGGTTGGTCTCCTGATTGTTGGCGGCAAAATGTTTTACGGAAGTACCGACGCCCTGTGATTGTACACCATTGACCATGGCGGCCGTCATCTTACCGGCCAGAACGGGATCTTCACTGTAATATTCGAAATTGCGACCGCACAAAGGGTTACGCATGATATTGGTAGCCGGGCCCAGGATGACATCCACGCCATATTCCCGGATCTCTTCGCCCATCGCGCGTCCTACTTCATACAAAACCTCCGTATCCCAGC
>JAEESO010000020.1 GCA_016286385.1 Bacteroidales bacterium
GCCAGAAGCGTCTTTCCCGTGTGGGATGCACCTGTAATCAGAATAACCATATGCTACACCCCGATCTTCTTGATAAGCGTCAAATCACCACTGGACAGCGCCTCGAAGTTGGCCTCAATCATTTCGATGTCCCAGTCCCACCACTTCAGTTCCAGAAGGTAGGCAATGAACTCGTCATCAAAACGTTTCCGGATTACCCGGCAGGGATTACCTGCGGCAACGGCATACGGAGGGATGTCGGAAGCAACTACCGAGTTGGCTCCAATAATGGCTCCATCTCCGATATGGACACCAGGCATCACGGTCACGTTCTGACCGATCCAGACGTCATTTCCGACAACTGTATCACCCTTCAGGGGAAGTTCGTCCTTCACCGGAGCGATAGCAGAACCCCAATCTCCGCCCATGATGTAGAACGGATAGGTTGTCACACCGTCCATTCTGTGATTCGCACCGTTCATCACGAACTCGATACCCTTGGCAATAGCGCAGAACTTCCCGATAATCAGTTTGTCGCCGATGAAATCGTAGAAGTGGGTGACGTGCTTCTCAAACTGATCCGCACCGTCCACGTCATCATAGTAGGTGTAATCCCCGATGATAATACGGGGATTCTTCACCACATTCTTGATGAAGCAAAGCCTTGGAAGATTCGGATTCGGGAAGGCAGCGTTCGGATCGGGCCTGTTGGGGATCTTGCTCATGATGGTAAATCCCGATTTGTCTGACACAAAGATAGGAAATCTTCAAAAAGCATCTGTGCTCTAATGTCAATGCGACTTATAAGCGACCGTTTTGCAGAAGTCGCTGATTTACAGTATCTTGAACAATAGTGGGTGGTCTATATTTCCATGCATCTTAAACCAAGCGCTTGACAATTAGCCACTTACGTAAAACGCACCATGCAATGCGGAAAATGCCGTCCGGAAAACAATAATCGCCCACCGAAGTGAGCGATAAATTGTCTGACCTTATTTCTTCTTTATCGGGTGCCGGATGACCGTCTTCCAGTTCTCCGGCGCGACCTTCCGAGCGTCGGAGAGATAGATCTCGTGATGAAGGCGGGTAACCGAAAGGTCGTTTTCATAACCATTTTCCTCCAGAAAACGGTCCATTAGCGCAACCGAAGCCGGTTCGTTGTCATAAGGGCCGATATGCATGATCTGGACGCAGAGACCTTCGTCTATCGTCAGGAACTCCGTGCTGGAACAATCGATCTTTTTCTTTTTGGACGCGGTTTCCACCGCCCAGTCAAAATCGGCCTGGGTAATGAAATCTGGCAGGCGGATGACAGAAATCCAGCAGAAGGTTGATTTGTCACTGTATTCGATACCGTCAATGCCTTCCTGCCACCAGAATCCTTCCAGCGGTGGCACAACATAATCATAAAAGCCTTCGATACGATGGTCCGTCTTGTAACTCATCTTCAGGGTATAGGCAACGGCATACAGAACGCCGATTGCTTGCTGATAAGCGCCGCCTTCATCGTTGGGATCGCCCTTGCCACGCACGGCGATGTAATTCGCCTTCGGGACAGTCACGATAACCGGTTTTGCAGGCGGGAGATAAAACTCCTTGTATTCTTTCTTAAAATCGAAGGGCATCTTTCTGAGTTTATTTTATACTTACAAAGATACGCCCTTGCAGCCATTTCCGCAAGGGCGTGTCTTTTCATTATGCCTTTTCCACCGGCACTTGGATGATGGTGAGCCATTTGGCCGGGTCCTCCTGGTTCCAGATGCCGTCAATGTAAACGGCACGGGGTGCATCGGCAATCTTGTAGCCCTCCTTCTCCAGATAGGCGAAGAGCTCGACATAGTTGTCATAGAGTTTCTCATACGGGCCGAAGACCTTCAGACAGGCAGCCTGCGGCACAGCCGGGATGTCCTTGAACTTGATGAGAGCAGAGTCTGTTCCCTTTTTTGTCACCTTCTCGCAGTACTCGATCTCGATGTCCTTCGGCCTGTAGCCGCCATGCTCGATGGTGTAGCAGTAGCCGGGTTCCGGGCATTCGCAGCCTAGACGAGCCATTTCCGGACCAATCACCTCATAGCAGAGGCGACCGAGGTCCTCGAATGAAGGAATGACAGTACGATGGCTGGCCACGGTGATGGCCGGAAGCGATTCAAAGTAAACTTTTTCCATTTTGTGCAATTTCTTTTGGGAAGCCACCACCGCCTTGAGCATCCGTTTCCGCTCCTTGAGCACCGCCAACTCATCCTCACACTTGCGGATTTTCTTCTCCAACGATTCCACCGTAGGGAAATGCTGGTCATCGTCCCACAGGTCCCGGATTTCTTCCAGCGAATAACCCATGCTTTTGAGCTTGGTGATGCTGAAGATCTTCTGCAACTGGCCCACGGAATAATAACGATACCCGGTATCCCGGTCCACAATCTCCGGAGTAAGCAGGTCTATTTCCTCGTAATGCCTCAGTGCTCTCACGGTCACTCTGCCCAGGCGGGAAAACTCCCCGATTTTCAACTTGTTTTTTTCCATAACAATTCGTGCACTTTTGTTATTCGCCGACAAAGATAATATATGACGTAGGGTACGAGTCAAGAGAAAAGTTAAAAAACTTGCTCCGTTCTGATAAGATGCCCCTCCTTGACGGCGGCAAAAGTAGCCAAAGCAGCAACGATGGAACGTTTCGTCACTCTATTACAAAACTGCGCGGATAGAAATCGCTGTAGAAGCGGCCGTCGATGGCAGTAAATTTTAGAACACAGTAGCCTGGGTCGGTGACGCCGCCGGGGTAGTACTGCGTGTCGCCCTTGCGCCAGATCATTTCCTTCGAAGCGGCATCGGTCAGTACCTCCATGGTGCCTCTGAGCATCATGCCCTTGAATCCTCTGGCATCGCAAAAATAGACGCTTGCCTTAGGGTTTGCCTTGTATTGAGCCACACGAATTGAGAAGGTGTTGGTGGTGAAGTAGAAGGTTTTGATACCCTCACGCTTACGTGGCTTCAACATAGCCTTGGTCCAGGGAAACCCGTCCTGGTCCACTGATGAGATGTATGCGATGGGCAGTTTGTCGGCCATCTGGGCAATGAGTTCCTTAATGCCTGCCAAAGCAGGGTTCTCAGGCATCTCATTGCCGACCATTAATTCCCTGCGCCAACGCTTCAGATGCGGGAAATACATCTTCATCTGGCCGATGTACTCTTCCCTTGTGATGGGCTGGGGCAGCCCTTTGTTCACCTCGTCCACAAACTGGGCGCAGTGCTCTATCATCTCATCCATCGTGCACTCCTGCAGGAACTTACCGTCCTTATAGCAGTAGATGCAGTAATCTTCATTCCTGGTTCCATCGACATTGGTGCCAAGGATTTCCTGAGTGAGCGGCATTCCGCAGCTTTGACAAAACTTCATTTCCATATGATTGAATTTGCGTTTCAAATATAAGAACTTTTTTACATTCTGGCCTTACTGTCAGCACCGGCGCCGGTGCCGCGGTACTTGCTCTGGGCGGTGTTGAAACTGTAACGGACAGAGAGTTTGACTTTCTGCATATCCAGCAGGTTGGTCTGCATGATGGTATGGCTGCCGAAGTCCGAATAGGGGCTAAAAGATGCGTTGTGCGTAAGGTCTTGTCCTTCAAGACGCAAAACAAGCGAACCGTCACGGAGCAGCGTCTTCTGCACTGCGGCAGTGAGGTTAACGAACCAGTTGGTCATATACAGGTTCCGGGAATAACCGGGACTCATAAACACTCCTCCCAGTTCAAACTGCCATCCTCCCTTCACGGTGAAGGTATTGAAAAGCTGGGCAAAGAAGATGGGCTTGTTATTGAACGTGGTCACTCGTACGCCGGATTCTTCACGCGGATCCGGAGCATTTATAGTGAACCACTGGGGCAGGATACCCAATGTATAATTCATATTCCAGGGGCCCACGGTAGGGGTCAGATTGACATAGGCTGACATCATGCGGAAAGGCGTTTCAATGTTACGGGGCTTTACCAGCACCACGCCTTCGTCGCCGTACGGAGCCGACCAGGTTACGATGGCATCGTCGGTACGGGTGTAGTTGACCATGAACGTCACCCATTTCCACACGGCGGTAAGGCCGATGTTATGTGACAGTTCCGGCTGCAACTGGGAATTGCCGCTCTGCCAGATATATCGGCTGTTATAGCGTATTGCGCTGGACAGATTTCCATAATGAGGACGGCTGGTTTTGGTGCTATAATTCAGCATCACCTGAACAGGGTTCTGAGTATTCTGGCCGATAACCCCCGCATAGGAAACGTTGGGGAACCAGTTGCAGTAGTCCCTTGTGATGTTGTTTGCAGGCGTTACGGCATCCTCATAGGCGTAGTGGACGTATTCGTAACGCACTCCGGCGCTGAGCTGCCCCACGGCGGGGATGTAGCAGCCGTATGAAGCAAAACCGGCTATGTTGTCTTCCTTCACCGTTGCCTCTGACGCCGGAATGGAAATGCCCGCAATTGAGTAATTGTCCGTGCGGCGGGAGAAGGTCTCCTCCGTTCCCGCCTGCAGCTGGCCCATCCAGATGGGATATGAGAGCACCGCCTTGGCGGCGTACATACGTCCCGCGTTGTTGCTGCTGCTCCGGATGGCGGCATCGTGCGTCATTTCGCTGGTTTCCTCAGAGGCCGATTTTGAGCTGTCGTCCGTACCGTAATAGTCCAGGTTCACGTCTATCCCAAGTTTACCTCCCACGACGCCGTTATAGTAGATGTTGGCACCAAGGTTATAAGGGATCCTGTCCCCTATTATGTCCTCCGATACCGTATTCAGCTTGTCTGTCAGCGTCCCGTTTTCAAAGACGTTGTCGTTCACTTCAGTACGGACGTTGTAGGTCAGGTGACGGCCCCACTCCACCTTGCCTCCAAGGAAATGGTTATCGGCCATCTGCCAGTTCACGCCGGCGTTGCCATAGAGGGTGCTGCCGATGTATTCGTTCAGGAGCGTACTCTTGTTCTCGAAAAGCCAGTCGGAGCCATCGGCCTTTATGCCGAAGGTCTGCTTCTCCAAATAACTTTCCTGCCGGGAAGTGTTGCGGGCATAGTTGATTCCGCCGAAGAAGTCCAGACCGCCCGTACGGTAGTTCACATTGATGGCGCCGAAGGGGTCGTTGCCCTTAGCCCAACGCAGTGACTGGGCGTCAGAAGCATTCAGATTAAAGCCGAAGCCGTCGCCCTGGCGTTTTATGGTCCTGATGCGCACCACCGACTTCACCGTGGCGTCGTACTGGGCACCAGGGTTGGTGATGACCTCCACGCTCTGGATTTCATTACTCTGGAGACGGTCAAGTTCCGAGCTGTCCGTGACTCTTCTTCCATTAATATATACCATCGGGGAGCCCTTCCCTATTACCTCCAGACCATTCTGTCCCTTGATTATGCCGGGGGTCTTCGCAAGGACGTCGCTGGCCGATCCCGCGTTCTCCAGCACGGAACCGCGTACATTTGTCTGCAATCCTTCACCCGTCAGTTTTGTTTTGGGCATGACGGCGCTTGCAACGGCCCCCTCCAGCATCTGAGTATCATCGGAGAGGGTTATCACCGCGCCGTCTACGGGCGCAAGATAGAGCGTCTTGTAGCCCAGCATGGCCACCATCATAATGCCGTCAGTCTCACTGGTCACTATATTGAAGGTGCCGTCCTCCTGAGTTACCACGCCGCATACTACGGTAGAATCGGCCTTTGAAAGCACGGCTACGTTGGCATAAGGGACCGGTTCCCCATTTTCATCCACCACTTTTCCCCTCCAGTCCTCTTTTGAGAATAGAGGGAAGGAGACCACTGCAAGCATCAGAATCAAAATAAAGCGTTTCATTGTCTGTCCATGTTTTTTCACCTGCAAAGTTATAGTATATTATGTTCCGAAATAAAAAACCATGTGGACAATGAAGTGGACAATTGGCCGATTTTGGCGTAGGTGCTATTGGACAACAGGGGAACAATCCTTACCTTTGCCATAAATAATCACGGAACAACCGTTATGGCAAGACCTGTTACTGTCACAAAAGAAAGAATCCTTTCCGCTTCCCTTGATCTGGTGAGATCCGGAGGCCTCCCGCTCCTGACGGCCAGAAACCTCTGCGCCCGGCTTGGCTGCGGCGCCAGCGCCATCTTCTCCTGCTTCGGATCAATCAAAGGGGTACGGGATGCCGTCCGCGAAGAAGCCCGGAAACTGTACAGGAAGCGCGTTGGAGACGGATTTGCGCTCAATCCCCCCTTCAAGGGTTTCGGGATTGCCCTTATCTGGTTTGCGATGGACGAGCCTGAGCTGTTCTCCCTTGTTATGGAATCTGAGACTCAGCATGCTTCATACAGGGAATACATAGATTCCTATGTGGGCTTCAAGGCGGAGAGCCTTTGTGCCATAGAAGAGACCTTCGGCCTGCAGGAGAATGAGGCCGAAATGCTTTATTATCAACTTGTACTGGTGGCCCTGGGACTTGCCTCAACCTGTACCGTGGGCTCAAGCCCGCTCACTATCCAGCAGGTGAGCGAAATCCTGGGGAAAAATGTCAGGGCCTTCCTGATGGTCATCCACGCCGGAAAGGATGTGCGGGAGGGATTCATCCCCAACGCCGGCGGGGGGCCTTCCGGAGAGGTAGATTCCTATGTGCTGATGCAGGCGCTGGTGGGGCAGAATCACCTGCTTCAGCAGCTCCGCACCAAGCCCCGCTATATCCAGGATGAAGAATGGGCCGAATTGGAACGCATGCTCCGAAATTCATCAGACTTCAGGCCCGAATCTCTCCGTGAAGAGCATCCGGGCCTGACAAAAGGCGATATCCGTGCCTATATTCTCTCGCATCTGCAGTTCTCGGTATCGGAGCAGGCCATCCTGCTGGGAATCTCACCCACCTCCGTCACCAAGGCCCGCCAGCGGCTCAAGGCAAAATTATGATATCTAGTTTACGGGAGTAAACGTATATTTCTTGATTACGATATCCGCTTTTTCGGCTTCTCCCATGGCGTTGCCGGGGCGGAAAACCACGGAAACAACAATAGGTTTGTTGGCCTGATCCTTATATTCAGCAGCCACTTTGTCGGCGGCGTCGATGACGACCTTGTTATTGGCCTCAGTGCGGAAATCCAAGCCTCTGCCGGCCAGGATGACAGCATCCCTGATTTTGTTGAAAATGATACCGGAACCTTCGCTGGCAGAGACAGCGACATCGCAGGTGGCGGTGTATGAGCCGGAATCACCGGGGTCGTTAATGGAACAGGAAGTGAAGCAGAGGGCCATGCAGGCTAGTACTGCCATTGCAACAAGTTTGATTGTTTTCATGTTTTTCTGACAAATAATTGGTTAACTGATAAATGCTGAATATTATTTGTGCAAAAATACATTATTTTCGGAAAAACATCACCTTTTTTCCACTTTTGGTCATTGTCCTACTTCTTCCGCTGCCTACCGAACTCGCGGGCAACCAGAAGGAGTTCATCCAGGGAGTGGTCGTAGACGGCATCGGCCGGGAGAAGGCGGAGACGGAACTCGTCGTAGTCACCGGCACTCAGGATGCAGTCTTCTCCAGGGCGGAGGATACCGGACCATTCATAGCCAAGGAAGCCCACCTCTATCCTGTAACTGCCGTCTCCAAGGTCCGTTTTCTCATACGGATGGCTGTCACAGTCATAATAGGATACGGCAGGTGTGCCTGGTACCATTTTATTGTCCAGGTCAAAGTCGCTCCAGAACCGGGGGCCGTAATCGGCCGGAAACCAGCGGCGGTTGCTGAATACCAGTTCCGGCTCTTTTTTCTCGCCGTTATATGGAGTCCAGTCTTCCACAAAGGAGGCGTAGGCATTGTTCCAGTGCCAGTACAGACCCGCCAGAATTTCCGTCTCTATCTGGAACTGGTGCTGCTCCATCTCAAGCGGAGCCTCTTCCCAGAATTTATCGTTCAACGTGGGATCTTTTTCGCAGGCCGATATGACCATCAGCGCCAGCACAATCCATAGTATCTTTTTCATACGCGATAACTTTAATTGAGCCTTACCATTGTGGTGACAACCATACCGGCATTGCCGTCAGAGCCTACGTTGGTCTTGATGACGCCTCTATCGGCCCCGGTGACGGAAGTGTAGAAATTAAGCTGGGTGCCATTGGTCATGTATGCCACGAACTTGAGGGTAAGTGACGCCGCTTCAAAGTGCTCCAGCCTCAGGGTCCCGGGAACAATCTTGCTCTGATAATCTGCGGCACTGGACCAGTCAAGCGTCACATATTCCGCCGCATCCTTGGAAAGGTCGCACTCCCAGAAGCCGGAAGTGCCGTCAATGGTGTATGCGACACCGTTCACGTATGAACCCTCCAATGAAGGATAATGCTCCGGAAGCTTCTTGGAGGAAACGGTGCCTGCCCTGGGATCCAGGGTCCGGATCGTGACTCCGTCATAATCATTGCCATCCCACCAGCTGAGTTTTTCCGACGTGGAGATATAAACGCCGTCTGCATTCATCCTCCCGTCAATGCTGCAGATAATGTTTCCAAGAGAGACGGCATTTCCGGAGACGTTCAGATTGTAGAAATCCGTGCGGGCCACGGTCCTTGTCCCGGAATCCTTACCGTCACCTTCCTGGATTTCAGTCTCATAGCTGTTCCCCAGATACAGCTTCCCGCCGATGGAAAGAAGGAAGGCATCCTTTTTTGCTTCCATTTGGAGAAGCACCGGTTCAAAGGAAGGAGGTGCGATGATTCCAAGCGCTTTCCCATCCAGTCCCGGGTAATAGAAATCTCCGCCCATACAGGATCCTCCAGCCGGATAAATTTTCCCGCAGGAGATATTGTCTCCCAGCACATTGACGGCATCCAGCGTGTTGCCCTTATCCTTCAGGCAGATAAGTGACGGAAGGCCTCCGTTTATGCCGTCATAATTCCAGCCGCCGGTCTTCACGAACAGGTCCCCTCCCAGCTGGTGGAACCAGCCGTTGAGGAAGGTGGGCTGCTTGAAGCCGTCGTCCATCCCGTCCGGCGCACCGGCCTCCAGGGTCCATTCGAACAGGGCGCCGTCGCTCTTGCGGATGAGATAGTGGGCGCCGTGGCGGTCGTGGTATTTCTCGTTGTGCCCGTTGATGATCTTGCTGAGCGCACTTCGGGCCGGCCCCTGGGGAATGGTCCCGTTGGACCAGCCGTCCTTGACGTCCAGGGAGCAGTTGGCCATCCACAGCCATCCCTCATCCACGGGGAAGATGAAATTCGGGGAGATAATAAGGTTCGCCCGGATGGTTTCGGCCACCTCACCGTCGGCCCCTTCTACATCCACATTATAGCTTACCTGCACCATGGTGCCGTCTTCAGAAACAGTATAAAGGGCCTTCGGGCCCACGGTGATGTCTCCTTCGGCCTTTGTTGAGGCGCCTCCCTGGGCGATGGCCAGCATGGGCGCTCCTCCTATATTGGCTTTGCGGAACGTGACATTGGCATTGCCGTCGAAGCCGTCCTTGTTGCAGGAGACTGTCAGGAGAGCCGCAAGCAGCGCTGCTGCAAATAGAATCTTTTTCATAATTGTGAATTGCATTATTTCAGTCGTTGTAGATAATCTTCTCAATTTTGTAACGGGTGGAAAGGGTACCGGTGTCGTAATGACCGTTAACGCTGATGCCAAAAAGGGGATCGTGGATCCTGTTTCCGGGCATCCCGCTGCGAAGCACTTTCAGCCGGGGAGTACCATACTTCCCCTCCTTCTCCCAGTAGATGACGGTGAAATCGTGGTCCACGGAACTTTCGTTGGTCATCTTGAATTCCAGGTACCAGTCTTTGTCCCCGGGAACTGGATAATGGCGCTCGAACTTGCAGCCTGGAGGAAATTTATTCACTATGTCCGCATCGCACTCGACATAGATGTCCGGTGCAACGGGATTGGCCGGCTGTGCATAGGCCGAGGCTGGCTCGGAGGCACTCTGGCGGCTGTCTTCCAGATAGTCCAGGGCGCTGAAGAGCATTGGGGTAAGTATTCCTATGGCAAGGCCCAACGCACTGCTGCTGCCGCCCCTGGATACGGAACTGGCCGCACTGACTGCCCTGGCGGCCGGAATCACAATGCGATGGTCCCCGCTTGGCTTTGAGAACTTCTGTCCGCTGATTTCCTCCAGCTGGCCGAGGGCAGACGTGGCATGGGTGCCGGTGTCAAACTTGGACTGTGCTCCTGCGGCAAGGGACAGGCCGGCAAGCAGCACGATGGCGATATTCTTTTTCATCATTGTATGAGGTCAAGGTCCCTGAGCAAAGGCTGTGAATAGCCCTCGGCGGCAGGGTTGTCAAAGCGGAAAGTCTTCCCTTCCGCCGTAGTGAAAGTAATGCTTCTGAGTGAAAGCATGTCGTTAAGGATGAAGTACTTGGCCGTTGCTAAGGCATCGGGGAAGATGCTGTCGAATTCCGCTTTGAAAAGCGGTGCGTCGGTGCGGGGAACGCTGATTTTGTAGGTGTCCTGCAGGATTTTGTCCACGGAGAAGACGAAGGTTTCCTCTTCGGCGTCGTATCGGCTCAGGATTAGTTTGGCGTCCTTCCCGATTATGGCCGATACGAAGGCCTTCTCTGCCGCCGGAATCAGCGAGGCGACATAACCTTCAGTCTTGGACGGATCCCTCCGGCGGGCCTCGAAATCGGCCTTGGATTCAAACTCTCCCTTGGCCCATAGCTTATAATTATTCCAGACAAAGACGGAGAATGAATTCCGGGGATAGAACATCACCAGCAGGTCGAACATATCCTTATCTTTCATAAAGGGGATCAGTTCGTGACCTTTGTGATTAAGCAAAGCACGCTCGTTTCCACGTCCTGCGACAATGGCAAAGGGAAGGCGCAGGTTCCCGCTCACGTAAGCGTTGAAACTGTAAGGCGACAGACCGTCGTACTCTTCCGGAAGGGTTTGTCGACCGCCGGTTTCCATCATCCCCCACTTACTCCCGGACTTGCGGTAGCACCAGGTGTCCGGGGCTGTGGGCCAATATGACAATCCGTCATAGACTGGAGGCAGGGCTTCCATGCCGTTGTCGCCCCTTACGCCCCAGAGGCCCCCTTTATTCACATAAAGCCAATTAGCATCGGCCCATTCCCCACCCCATTGCCGGAGTGGAGCTGTCAGGAAAAGGGTATCGTACTGGATGGGGACCACAACGCTGGCATCCGAGGCCATAGCGCCCCACTTCCCGCCGGTCTTGACTGCAACCACATCGCCGTGGGCCCGGTAGATGACAGCATCGTCATAATGCTCCGGCGTGCCTTCGATATGTTTTCCGCCCTCATCAATCCAACTGAAGAAACCATTCTTGTCCCGTACCAGCATCTGGGCTTTGGCACCATCGGCATGCCCGCAGGCGATGATACGGCAGTTATAGCTGCTGAGGGTCTGCTTCCATTTCTCACCCACCAGGCAGAGGGCGGAATACTTGTTTCCTTTGTTGTAGATGACCAGCCCTTCGGAGAGCCTCCACATATCGTCGCAGTGTACCGGACCATAGGCAAGCGTTGCGATGTAGCTCTTTTCCGCTTTCCTGATCCGGACTATTCCGCACCAGATTTCGGGTGTAACGCCCGGAATGGCCACATTCTTTTTAACTACGGTCCATCCTTCCTCGGCGGGGAGCGTGTTGCCTTCGCAGAGGCGCTTGAAGTCCGCATTCCCGCTCACGATCACATCCTGGGCGGCCAGGGGCAAAATGCCCACAGCAAGAAGGAATATAGTCAGAATAAAACTACGCATGTGGCATTACAGATTGATGTGGAAGTCCATGCCGACAGTCCAGCGATGCAGAGGGCTCCCGTTGTCCTGAGCAAGATTCAAAAGCCCGTATGCTGCGGTAATCTTGAAGGAAAATCCTTTTCTGCCCACCCCGGCACCGGCCTTGAGATAGACATTGAAGGGTTTGATTCCAAGGTCTTTAATGGTATTCATCTTCATATTCTTGCCGTTCCCATCTTTGAACGGCCAGTCCTTGTCCGTGCTGGAGGTTGTAGAGGCCAGACAGTAGTCAAATACGGGCCCGGCAAAGAGATTCCATCCTCTCGTAGTGCCGTAGTTGAATGAAACCGGAAGCTGGAGATGATGTTCCTGGATGGAGGTGTCGTAGTTCCCCAGAGTAATCACATCCAGTTTGCTCTCATCGTCCCAGGCACCCATCGCGCCCCAGAGAATATCGTATTTGTAATTGAGTCCGACATTTACCATACTGGACATACTCAGGGGAATGCCGTATATTATTCCGGCATATGGGCCCATACCGAATCCCCCCGATTTGAATCCTTCCGGAACCTTGCGGCTCAGGAATTCAAAGTTCATCCCGAAGTCAAAACCCAACTGGGCTGATGTTTTTGGGGCCGATAAAAGCAGGAACGCCAAGAAGAGAAGAAGTATCTTTTTCATAAGTTTCAGTGTTTTTCGCAAAGGTAACCCATAGGAATGATTGCCTTGTGGCGGAATCCGCCTCAAGGCGAGCCTCGTGAGAATAATTCTTTGCTTTTATTTATAAATAGTAATTGTAAAATATTACCTTTGCAAAAAGATGCAACTATGAATAAGATTTATTTCGAAGCAAAAGGAGAAGCGCTACTGAAGCGGATCGGGATGAGCAAGAGCGAATTTGCCAGGCGGATGGGAATCCGGAAACAAAACGTTAAGGCTCTTTTCAAGACCAGAAATTTGGAAACCATTTACAAGGCCTCTGAGGTACTTGGGGTGCCATTTGAGTTTCTTGTTGGGTACATAGAGGAGCCGGACTTGAGCGAGATTCCTGTCGTGCCGCATGAGGATGACATTGCATTCTCGGATAAGAACGAAGAGAATCTGACCTTTGAATCACTGGTAGGACGCATCAATTATATACAAGATGCCTTGCAGGCACAGGCGGCACACGCCATCAACCTATCACTGACAGCACGCAACTGGCTTGTTGGTTATTACATTGTGGAATTCGAGCAAAATGGGAAAGACAGGGCTAAGTATGGTGATAAACTAATCAATAAATTGTCTGAAAAGATTAACCAAAGAGGGTTTGAGCCAAGAAGGCTTAGAGAATATAGGCAATTGTATCTTGTATATCCCATTCTGGCTGCAGAGATTGCAAAATACATCAAAACAAACCAAGCCTTGTTTCTGGAATCTGAGTCATCAATTTGGCGGTTGTCATCCGCCAATTTACAAGGCATTGATTATCAGTTAGATAAAAAATGGCGGATGCCATCCGCCAAATTAGAAGAATGGGAAACCCCACCCGATCGGCTATTCAACAGACTCAATTATTCGTGCCTACTATACTTGTCAAGTATTGAAGACTCCTTCAAACGAGCCTTTTATGAACAAGAAACTATCCGTGGCTGCTGGACATACACGGAACTTGACCGACAAGTTTCCTCACTCTACTACGAGCGTATGGGGATGTCCAAGGACAAAAATGCCCTGCAAAAGCTGACCACCAAGAATGCCCTGCAGATTTCACCAAAAGAAATTATCCATAATCCTGTTACACTGGAGTTTCTGGACATAAAGCCATATGAAAACAATACTGAAACTAAACTTGAAAACGCAATTCTTAACAATCTCCAGCGTTTCCTGCTGGAAATGGGGCGTGGATTCTGTTTCGAATATAGGCAGAAGCGCATCCTTGTTGACCAGGATTATTTCAAGGCCGATCTAATCTTCTATCATCGTATTCTGAAGTGTCACGTCATAATTGATCTGAAGATTGACCGTTTCCGCCACGAGTACGCCTCGCAACTGAACCTCTATATGAACTATTACAAGCACGAGGTAATGCAGCAGGATGACAATCCGCCCATCGGCATATTGCTATGTACGGATTATGGCGAAACTACCGTACAATACGCTATCGAGGGACTTTCGCAAAACATATTTGTCAGCAAATACCGTCTGCAACTTCCGTCAGAGGATGAAATCCGTAAATATATGCTGGAAAATATTACCGAAGAGGACTTCAAGAGATATAAGGAAGAAGAGAAACAAAGTTATCCTCAATAGCTCCGTGGCGGAATCCGCCACAAAGTGCTGATTTGCAAGGATATTTCGGGAGGAAATGATATCTTTGCAAAGGAATGATATGCCTTACCATCATACTGTGTCTGCTGACGGCCGTGCCGCGATTTGTAAACTACTCCGCGGCAGACGGCTTGCCGTCCAACACCGTCTATGCTATAACGCAGGACACTGACGGAGTACTATGGGTAGGCACCCGGAACGGCCTGGCCAGTTTTGACGGCTCCCGCTTCAAAAGCCACAAGGAATACGGAAGGGTGAATGCCCTTGCGGTGGATATGGAAGGCCGATTATGGGTTGGGACCACGGAAGGGCTGACGGTGATGCCCGATCAAGTCGGGCATGACGGTAGTGCGGTCGGGCAAGACGGAGGGCCGGTCCGCGCCCTTTACGCCGACAAAGAGGGGTTTGTATGGGCCACGGTGGGAGACACGCTCCTTCTGAAACTATCCTACCACGGCGGCATCCGTGAGGAAGCCCGCTGCTTCTACGACAAAAGGGACCACGAAGGAGATTATCCCTATTTCCAGATTTACGAGGCATCTGACGGGAAACTCTGGATTGCCGGACGCCTGGTCCACAACCAATACGTTGAAGACCGGAAGAACCCTCAGGTCACACTCACCCATTGGGAAGGATTGCTCTGCAACGGCAGTTACGCGGAAAAGGGCGGGAAACTCTACTCCTTCGAAGATCACACCTCACTCCTTCACACCTATGAAGCGGGAGTGCCTATTCCCATCGGCCGCCTTCCCATATCTCACGCAAGGCTTCTTACGGACCGCAGCGGAAACCTTTGGGCAGCCGGGTCCTACGGCCTTGGGCTGGTGAACACTAAGAAGCCGGAAGATACAAAGGTCTATAAAACCGCATCCAACGAACTCTACTGCATATTTGAAGACCGCCAGGGCAATATCTGGGCGGGCGGCGACAACGGCCTCTCAGTGCTATCTTCTGCCTTACAACATGTGAGAGTTGTCTCCACCGCCCAGGTATCTGCCCTTATGGAAGACCATAACGGGAAACTGTGGATTGGGACGGCCCAGGAAAGGGTATCGGCCCTCTACGAAGACAGCGCCGGCACCGTTTACGTGGGCCTTTGGAACAACACCGGCTGGGAGGTGTGGAAGGACGGGAAAAAGGCGTACAAGGACCGCCTCACAGGTGAGCTTCCCAAGGAGCAGACGGAAGCCCGGCACCTTGACGGAGCCAACTGGATATCGGACTTCCTGGAAGACAATGAAGGCCGATTCTGGGTTGTCACCTGGGAAGGCGTGGGCCTCAATGAATGGGACCGGAAAGCCCGCCGGAGCCTTCCGCCTCACTGGCTGAGCCCGTTCCGCTATCCATCGGCACAGGCAGATTCCAACATTTATCTGAGTTCAAGGCTTGGAAGCAGGCTCATAGAGGATGCTCGCGGCAACCTTGTCTACGCCACCACCGAGGCCGGGCTCAATGTCATAGACCGTAAAACAGGCCTTGTCACAAAGTACTACAAAGGCAATTCCTCCATCCCCGACGACTACGTCACGGACCTCTGTCTAACCCCTAGCGGTGCCATCTGGGCCGCCACCCGCAGCGGGCTGTGGAGCCCTTCCGGCAACCATTTCCTTGACGGGATGCTGGTGCAGTGCGTGGAGGCCGATGAAAAAGGCCGTCTCTGGGCCGGGACGGAGGACGGGCTGTGGTTTGTGGACACGGACGGCAGCACGGGACGTGTTCCAAAAGAACTGGGATTCCCCTCAGACATATATGGAGAGAGAGTTTCCTGCCACCTTTCCGGCGGCTTCCTGGCCTTTGGAGGCGCAGCCGGAGCGGCCTCTTTCCACCCCGACAGCCTACTTTCCATCAAGGCCTCAGGGAATCTCCCGCTGGAGAGCCTCATCCGCCACAGGTACCGCCTGAACGGCGGAGACTGGACGGAAGGGCGTTTTATCGGCCTGCCGGAAAACATCCGTCCCGGGCGCTACGTCCTCCAGGAGCAGAGTTCCGATATCTTTGGCCGATGGGACCGTGGCGAAACTAAGGAGAAAACTCTCCGCGTTCCGCAGCCCCTCTGGCTCAGATGGCCATTCCTTCTTCTTTATGCGCTCCTTCTTACCGGCATAGTGTGGACGGTTCTCCGCCTCAGGGAAAGGCGTCTTCTTGTGAAAGAACTTGAGATGAGAAACCGCCTTTTCTCCATCATTTCCCACGACCTGAGGAATCCCATTTCCGGAAGCAGGCTGCTTTCCCGCCAGCTCCTTGAACGCCTTCCGGAACTGCCTCCGGAGAAGCTCAGGGAAGGACTTGAGAAACTGGCGGTATCGGCCGATAACACATCCTCCCTTCTGGAAAACCTGCTCCTATGGTCACTGAACCAGAAAGGGATGCTGGAGCCGGTGATGCGTGAAGAGGACCTCACGGCGCTTGCCGCGGAAGCTATCGGCACTCTCCAGAACGGGGAAGTGATTTCCGTTGACATTCCTTCCGGCCTTACCGTGAAAACGGACCGGAATATGCTCCTCACCTGCCTCCGGAACCTCCTTGAAAACGCCCTGAAGGCTAGTCCGGAGGGAGTAACCCTCAAGGCCCGCGGGAAAAGGATAATTATTGCCGATAACGGCCCGGGCATAAGGGAAGAGGATCCCCACTGGGGCCACGGCCTTGGTCTTATGATAACCAAGGAACTTCTGGACAAGCTTGGAGCCGGAATGAAAATGCAAAACAGGCCCGAAGGAGGCCTTGAAATAACCATCGACCTATGATTAATGTCCTTCTCATTGAAGATTCCGCCGTATTTGTAATGGGGCTTAAACTTGCCCTTGGCGCCAATCCCTCCTTCGGGAGCATTGAATCCGTGGCTTCTCCGGGGGCTGCCGTGGCCTACCTCAACGCCCACCCTGAAACTGACATTGCAGTGGTGGACATAACGCTGGAGTCGGAGACCGACGGCCTCACGCTTCTTGGTATCCTTCGGGACGCTTTTCCCGGCGTAAAGGCCCTTGTGCTCTCACATTACAAGATTCCGTCATACATCCTCAGGGCCATCACTTCCGGGGCCTGCGCATACCTTGCCAAGGACTCCTCTCCGGAATCAATAGTGGAAGCCATCATGGATGTGGCCGCCGGCAAGTGCCTGTTCTTTGGAGAGACCATCGACTCCGGAAAGATTCTCCGCAGCTTCGGTGGCAAGGAGAACCTCAAGGCACGGAAGCCGCAGGGACTCACGCCCCGGGAACTGGAAGTTCTGCAGCTGACTTCTTCCGGCTACAGCAACGTCCAGATTGCATCGGCCCTTGAAATCTCAATAAACACCGTAGACAGCTACAAGGAGCGCATCAAGGGAAAATTCGGCCTTGACAGCATTGTGGAATGCGTTGCCACTGCCGCCGCCAAGGGAATTGTCACTGTGTGAGGATGGAGAATTCCACGCGGGCGCGGGCCATATCCCGCTGGAATTCCGGGGAGGTCTGGAGGCGGGAGTAACCCATGCTGGCAACGGGGCGGCTGGCGTCAACATCACTCTGCCAGTGGCAGCCGGAGATCACCCTGCTCTCGCCGGACTGCCAGGCGCGGGCAAAGACGGCCTCGGCCGATTCCGGATTAATCTGAGCCATCAGAAGGGCGCAGGCCCAGGCACGGATGGTGTGGCCGGAAGGGTAGGAGCCCTCCGTTGCTAGCCATTCGTCGTCCTGAGGGAAGATTGAGGGCTCCTGAAAGTATGCAAAAGGCCTTGTGCGGAAATAGTACGCCTTGGGGCGGAAACGGATGTTCTCTATGGTTGTGATGCCTCTTGTAAGGACCTCATATATGGCGGGAGTCTCCTCCTTTGATATCTTAAGGCCGAAAGGCTCTCCAAGAATGACAAGCGTTGTGTCAATGTTCCAGACGGCGTCACGGACAGCCATCTGAAGGCGGGAAGGGTCCTTCCTCTGCTGTTTTCCCCACATATACCGGATTATATCATAGTCAAAGCCGGGGCTTGGATCTGCCGGCGGAGCAGGCAGCACCTTCACAACGTCCGGCATTTCATCCTCCGGGAGATATGGCTCAATGGTCTGCGCCCAAAGGCTGGGGCCGATGAAGCAGAGCAGCAAAAAAAGAAAAAAGCGTTTCATAAGAGTATTCATTTCTTTTCACCCAGCACACACCAGCGGATAAGCGGGATGCGGCGGATTATCTCATAAAGGAGCGGAGACAAGGTGAAAACCGCCACGGCAAGGATAAGGTACATTGCCACCGGAGGCAGCTGAGTGTAGGTTTTCATCATATAGCCAAACGCCGCAACGGGAAGATAATGGACAATGTATATCCCGTAACTTGAGCGGGTCATATAGCCGGAAAAGGCGTTTGTGCAGTTCCAGCGGGCCTGGAACAGCCCCATCATGGCAAGGCACATAAGCCAGCCGTAAATGCTGTTAAGGGGGCTTCCAAGGTACTCCGGAGAGGTGTTATCCTGCCCGAAGGTGGTGCCGATGAGAACGCTGCCGGCTATAACTGCCGATACCATCAGGGGAATCCAGGCCTTCCCCACCTTTTCCTGAACTTCGTCGTGAGAGAACACAAAGTATCCAAGGAGGAACGGAACCAGGTAGAAAAGGGGCTTGTACAGGTTCAGAAGGCCATCGGCCGATTCCGGACGGGGGTTCCGGATAAGAGTCTGCTCTCCTGCCCAGAAAAGCACGCCCAGCATGACGATCCAGACGATATTGGCCTTTCCGCACCAGGACCAGAACCGGTCTTTCCGGTCCAGCGCCCTAACAATCAGAAGCACTATGCAAAGCAGCCACAGCACCTGGATGAACCACAGAGGGCCCGTGCCGCTCACTGCCATAATCATATATTTTGCCACTGCCGGAACACCGTCAAAGACGCCCTGCCTCTGGGCTACCACCGTGTTGAAGTATCCCACCATCCAATGGAAAACAAAAAGGCCGATAGTTCCCGGCACCAGAAGTTTCCGGGTACGCGCCTTGAACCACTCCTTTGCGGAATACTTGTCCAGGGCATACCTGGCGCTGATTCCCGCAAGGATAAAAAGAAGCGGCATGAAGAACGGGTACAGGATGTACATCACAACATCCTGGTACTGCGGGACATCCGGATACTCTCCAAATCCCCCAATTCCGCCAAAGACGCCCTTATTGTTGTAGAAGTAAATGACGTGGTACAGAAGTACCAGAAGTACGGTTACCCACCGCAGATTGTCTATCCAATGCTTTCTCATTTTGTAAGACCCTCCATGGTCTGGTCTATTACGCTTTGGAAAATATCTGTCTTCAACAGTGCCATTCCTTTCTGGTCTCCAAGCATTAGCAGGGCATCCCCCGGCTTGATATTGTACACTGTACGGGCCTCTTTGGGTATAACTATCTGGCCCTTGTCACCCACCTTCACTACTCCGAAGATGTATTTGCCTTCATTATCCTGCATTGTGTTAAAAGTTAGAATTTTCCCACAAATATAACAAATAATCCACTCCCACGCAAAAAAAAATAATGAGTTCGGCACACCAGCGGGCGAGGCTGGCAATGCTATGACACAAGAATGAGGCACTAACGAGCGAGGCTGGCAATGCTATGACACAAGAATGAGGCACTAACGGGCGAGGCTGGCAAGTCTTTTGGGCGAGGCTGGATTTTACGCCACCAACCACGCCCACTAAATTTGCCATCTAGCATGCTGTATGGCCGTTCACTTGGGCGAGGATGGCCACAAATAATCCAACCTCGCCCAAATATGCGCTGGACCAGGTCCACAGACCACGGCGCCCCAACAACTCAAGTCGCGTACCCAACACCACACAAAAAACAGCCCGCGGAGTGAACTGCGGGCTGTAATTTCAAATGGCGGGGGTTAATCCTTGACGGGACGGACAGACCTGCCTTCGCAGCGAGGGACGAGAGCCTTGTCCAAGTAGCCGTTGGCAAAGTCAACGGCGTTTGCCGTTCCACCGTCTCCTGTAGCAGTCCAGTAACTTCCGTAAGTAGTCTTACCGGAGAGCGTGGTCTTGTCATACCAGCCTCCAGCAGGAAGGAATATGCTCTTGCCGTTGGGGCCGGTCACCAGCATTCCATTGACTCCATTCTGGGTTTTCCAAGTCCACGTGCAGTTCTCACGCAGCTCCTTGAACTCTTTGAACGTAGGAGTGCGCCAACCATTGCCGAGATTGGCGGTTGCGGCGTCATCCTCGGCCTCCAGCACAGTCTTGCCATCGCCCTGAACAGGGGTGGTATCATACTTTGCATACACTATGATTCCGTCGCCATAATTTGTTGCCGGATACTTGTAGTTGGACGAGCTATAGTTTGATTTAGGTGAAGTCTCTCCCCAGGCAAAATAATCTCCGTAATCCTCCGGTTTGGAGGCGCCTACGTTCATTGAGCGCCATTTCAGACCACTTGGAAGTCCAAGGTCTACATAGTCTTCACCTCCACCGGAAGAACCGCCTCCCGTGACGGTGATATGGCAGGTATCATAGATATAGGCATTGTCCTTGCACCGGACGGTGACGGTGGCTTCGCAGGCCTGCAGGCCCGTCACCATACCGTTCGTGTCTATATACAGTTTGCTGGACTGGACATTGCTGCTCCATACCACGCCTTTTTCCGTAGCGTTTTCCGGCAGAACTGTAGCTATAAGCTGGAACTGCTGGTTGACATTCAACTGAAGTTCGTGCACATTGAGCGTGACCGACTCTACATGTATGGCGCTTCCGGAGGATATAACCGTAACGTCACAGGTGGCAGTCATATCTCCCGCGTGGGCCGTAAGCGTGGCCTCGCCTACCGCCATGCCCGTGACCTTGGCCGTGGTCTTGGAAGTCATCTGCACCTTGGCGATGCTGGAATTTGAAGACTCCCAATAGATGGTAACCTCTGCATCGGAAGGGTCAAGAACCAGCGTCAGGTCCTTCTCGTCATTCAGCTCAAGTGTCACGGAAGGGGGATCGATAGACACTCTGTCAAGAGTGGAAGATCCGCCGCCGCCACCATTGGTGACAGTCACCTGGCACGATGCCTGTACGCTGGGATACATCACGCTGATTACAGTAACCGTTGTTGAGCCGACGGACTGTGCGGTAAGTTCACCGTTTCCGTCCACACTTACGATTCTGTTATCCATCACGCTCCAATTCAAGGTCTTGTCTGTGGCGTTTTCCGGCAAAACCGTGGCTATAAGCTGAGCCTTCTGGCCCACGGTCATATTGAGCTGAGTATGGTCAAGCGTTATGGACGTCACCGGCACAGTAGCCGCACCGCCTGTGACTGTTACCTCGCAGGTTGCGGTTTTGCCGCCGGCATAAGCCGTAACCGTGGCCTTGCCATTAGCCAGGCCCTGAATCTTGGCCTGAGTGTCATTAATGGCGCCCATCGCAAGAATCTCCGGTTTGTCACATTTCCATTCAACATTCACTTTTGCGCCGGAAGGTTTCATGACCGCCGTCAGCACCTGCTCCTCATTTACGGCAAGGGTTACGGGCGCAGGATCAATGACCAGGCTTTCAATTGTTGCATCTCCACCGCCACCGGATACCACAGTCACCTTGCACTCGGCCTTGGCTGTTCCAAGATATGCAGTAATTGTGGCTTCACCCAGATCCCTTCCGGTTACACGGCCGCCTTTATAGGTAACGCCGTCTACCACAGCGTCTTTATCTATTACAACCGCAACATCCGGATTTGAGCTCACCCAGAGAGCGTTCTTGTCGGTGACATTTTCCGGCAGAATCTTCACTATCTCCAGCTGCTCGCTGAGACCGGTGACAAGGGTAATCTCCGTCTTGTTGAGAGTGATTGACGTTGCTTCTACCTTTCCGTCTCCGCCGTTTCCGCCGTTGTCATCGGCCTTCTTCTTAACGATAACCTTGCAAGTGGCCGATTTATCGCCAACCTTGGCAGTGATGGTGGTCTCACCCTCCTTGAGGGCAGTCACCTCGCCGGCCGGCATATTGATTCCGACAACATCAGGGACTTCAGTTCCTTTCACACTTGCCACATCGGGAGAAGAGCTGGTCCAGGTAACGACCTTAGTATCGCCTTTAAAAGGATCTACGGTAGCTATAAGATTAAGGGTTTCTCCAACGGTCATTTCCACCTGGGTCTGGTCCAGTTTGATGGAATTGACGGAGTTCAGGAACTGGTTAATTTCTTCCTGCGTACAGGCCGATAAGGCCAGCATCGCAATTGCCGCTATGGCTGAAAAGAATTTCTTAGTCATATTGTTGGTTATAGTGTTAAATCCTTCGATTGGCGAATATCGGCAAAAAGGATTTTAATACTATAGTACAAAAGCACTATTTTACACTATCCCCAGTTCATTTGCGATTCGCAACATCTCCGCGTTGCTACGGACGTCCATCTTGGTGTAGATGTTCTGTTTGTGGTTCTTTATGGTGTATACGCTCACGTGGAGGCGGTCTGCAATACCGGCGGCGGAAAGGCCTTCGGCGCTTAGGCGTATCACTTCAATCTCACGTGCGGTGAGGCCCAGTTCCTTTACGCGGCGGGAGCGTTCCTCGGCAAGGTTATTAATGTAGGAAGCTATATCATCGGCCATGATGCCGTCCTCCTCTCCAAGGAGTTCGCTGCAGCGTGCGCGGATGGTCTCCTTGTCCGGGACTGCCCTCTCCCCGGCCCTGGGACTTGCGAGATCCTTTGAGATGAGCCTCAGGAGCTGTTCCTTGCCGCGGTCCGATGCAACTATACGGCGAATATAGGCCTGGGAAAGGACCATCATTATTATAAGGGCCAAGGCAAGGACTATGAGCGCCACCAGCACAATATTCATCCGGGCAATCCTGACCTCCTTGAGAGAAGTCTCATAGCGGGTTTCCATCTCCTGGAGACGGGAATCGGCCTTTTTCTGCATATAATGCTCTATGGCGTAGACATACTGCTGATGGGCCGATGCCGCGTTTTCCACATCCCCGGCCTGAGCATAGAGCATCACAAGGTTGTTCCAGCACTGGCTCTGCATGAGGTAATCCTCATCACTGAGGCTCTCCAGGACCTTCAGGCAGCACTCTATGCCGTCCTTCCAGTTGCCACCCTGACGGTACCAGCGCATCCAGTAAGGGAGTGCCTTTGATGGGAACGCCGGGTCCTTGGAAGCAGCCACAGCCTCATCAATAGCCACCCCGGCCTTTGCGTAAATCTCCTTGTCAATAGGGTCCTTGAAACGGTTAAGGCCGATATAGGCCTGGCTTGTCTGAAGAAGGATATCGGCCTTGAGGGACGGACTTCCTGAGGCGAATCCCAGCGCCTCCTGGAGAGTCTCAAGTGCCTCTTCATCCTGAGCCTCACCCTCTGTGATGGCGCCGCAGAGCTGCAGGCGGCCTTTCTGGAGGAGGGCGGCCGCCATGAGGGTATCCGTTCCGCTTTCACGCGCCAGACGCTCTGCCTCAACGGCATGCTCCCACCCCTGTGCGTCACGCCAGGTGATGATATCAAGGGCGGCAAGGCGGCTGAGGCAGAGGGACTTCCCGCCATCCGTGAGGTCCGGGGCCGATAAAGCCTTCAGGGCATATTCCGTGGCCTGTTCCCAGTCCTGCCCGGCCGCAAGACGGTCACTTTCTTCAATAAGGCTGCGCCAGGAATCATTCCCCCTGCCGTCTGACTGGCAGGAGACGGCGGAAAGAACTATTAAAAAGGCTGCAAAAGCAGGAAAACGTATTTTCATAGGAACTATTTGTCTTAACAAAGGTCAGAAGAAATATTGTTATATGCAAATTGGTTTGCTATCTTTGTAATATGGGAACTACCGGCATAATTGCTGGCGTACTTGCCACGCTGCCTTTCACCACTCCACAGTATGAAGTGAGGGTGGAAAGGGATGTAGTGTACTCCGAGGCCAGGGGGTACTGGGCCAGCGCAGATGAAGAGGCAGGGCTTCCCTTTGGCAAAATGATCTCAAAACTGGGGAAACAGCGGCAGCTGTCCCTGGATATGGATATCTACATTCCGGAAGGAGATTCCTGTGCTTCCAGGCCGCTCCTTCTGATGCTCCACGGGGGCTCGTTCTTCTTTGGGAACAAGGAGGAGAAGGGCCAGAGCGCCTGGTGCCGCCACTTTGCCTCGCTTGGCTACGTTGCCACCTCCATCAATTACCGCCTGGGGTTCAATATCAAGAAAAAGGATATAGAAAGGGCCGAGTCATATGCCGTGGAGGACGCCGAGGCAGCCCTGAGGTATCTCCTTTCGCGGGAAGACCTGAGGATAGATCCCGGCAAAGTGTTTGGCGCAGGAACCAGCGCCGGAGCCAGCACCGTGATGGTCCTGGCACTGAAACCGGGTGCCCCGCCCATAAGGGCCGTCTGCAGCCTATGGGGCTCCATCCATGATTTGTCGGCCCTGGAGAATTCCAACATCGCCATCCTCTCCTATCAGTCCGTGAAAGACCCTGTGATGCCATACGGTGAGGGTTATCCCTTTACAAAGAAGGACGGCGCGCTGTGGCCGCCCTCCTGGCTGTTCATTAAAAAGATGTATGGCACAGGATCCATCCATAAACGTGCCCTGGAGCTTGGTTTACGGAGTGAGCATCATCCTATTGAAGAGGCCGGGCACCGCCTTCATATCGGCCCTGACGGGAACTTCACACCCCTTTTCTTTGAGATCCAGGACCGCATGGCCACTTTCTTTGCAGAAAGTTTTTGACTATCTTTGCAAGACCATATAACCAATAACACACACTATGAGTAAAGAGAACACCCCCACTCCGCATATCGGAGCCAAATACGGAGAGATTGCAGAAACCGTGATTATGGCCGGAGACCCCCTCCGTGCCAAATTCATGGCAGAGAAATACCTTGAGAACCCCGTCTGCTTCAATGAGGTCCGCGGCATGCTGGGCTTCACCGGCACCTACAAGGGAAAACGCGTGAGCATGATGGGCCACGGCATGGGAATGCCTTCAATCGGCCTTTATACCTATGAACTTTACAACTTCTACGGTGTCAAGACCATCATCCGCGTGGGAAGCGCCGGAGCCTGCAACCACGGCCTTCACATCGGGGACCTTGTCCTTGCGCAGGGCGCCTGCACGGATTCCAACTACGCAGACCAGTATCAGCTGGACGGCATGTTCGCCCCCATCGGAGACTTCCAGCTCCTCAGGAAAGCGGCCGATGTATGCGAGGAAAAAGGCTTCACCTACAAGGTTGGAAACGTGGTTTCATCGGACCTTTTCTACCGTGAAAACCCCAACACCAAGGGCTGGATCAAGATGGGCGTACTTGCCGTTGAGATGGAAGTTGCAGCCCTCTACATGAATGCAGCCCGTAGCGGCAACCGCGCACTTGGCATCCTCACAATATCTGACCACATCCTTACCGGAGAAGCAACAACCGCAGAGCAGCGCCAGACCACATTCACAAACATGATGGAGGTAGCACTGGCACTGGTGTAATCCTATGAAAAAATCACATCGCTCCCTTGTGGAGGCACTTGTATTCCTGGCCCTGTTTGCAGCAGTATTCGGGGCCCTTGGATATATTATGGGCAGCGGGAACCTCATCAATACCATAATGAACACCGCCCATTCCCTGCTGCTTAACACGGTGTTCTACCTCATGGGCATCACGGTCCTTACCGGAGCCCTTTCCAAACTTCTCACGGAGTTTGGCGTGGTGAAGATGCTGGAAAAGGGCCTGAGGGTACTCATGAAGCCCCTTTTCAACCTTCCGGGAGCAGCGGCCCTGGGGGCTCTCATGACGTTCCTCTCAGACAACCCAGCCATCATTGCCTTTGCCAAGGACCGCTCATTCGCATCCTTATTCAAGAAGTACCAGCTGGTGTCCCTCACAAACTTCGGGACGGCATTCGGAATGGGATTCGTGGTGCTTATCACCATGATTTCCCTGGGTTACGGAAGCGGGGCGCTGGTTGGTTTTGTGGGGGCGTTCTGCGGGTCAATCATCTCTACCAGGCTAATGCAGCGGAGCTGCCTCAAAGCCTGGCCTCAGATGGATTCCCCGGCGGTAGAAGACGCCCCTGAGGGGATTGAGGAGAAGGCCGATGATGTTGCCGCCCCCAAGGACAGCATCTTCATGCGCTTCCTCAACGCCATCCTGGACGGCGGAAAGAACGGCGTGGAGCTTGGCCTTGCCATCATCCCCGGCGTCCTTATCATCACCACCATGGTGATCCTCATCACCTTCGGCCCCGGAGACGGCGGCGTCTACGACGGTTCCTCCGGTCAGGGCGTACCCATCCTTCCATGGCTTGCCCAGAAGATTCACTGGGTGTTTGAGTGGCTGTTTGGATTTGCCGATATGCGCCTCATAGCCTTCCCCATGACCGCCCTTGGCGCCGTGGGAGCGGCCCTCGGCCTTCTTCCCACCTTCAATGCGGTCGGCATCCTGGACGGAAACGCCATTGCCGTGTTCACCGCCATCGGCATGTGCTGGAGCGGCTTCCTCTCCACCCACACCGCAATGCTGGACACCCTTGGCTACCGTAAGGCCATCTCCAAGGCCATCGGCGCCCACACCGTCGCAGGTCTCTGCGCCGGCATCATCGCCCATTTCCTGTACCTGCTTCTCTCCGTTATCGGCATAGTATGAAGCCCTGGTGCCTAACGCGCTGCACGTCAACTAATTACAAAAATCTGGTTGTGCATGACGCACAATCAGATTTTTATAAAGTGCTAATTATCAGAGGATTAACCGCCAGCCACAAAAAAGTGCACTAACTGATCTTATTCATGATGAGCGCGATGGCGCCGTCTCCGGTGACGTTGCAGGCGGTGCCGAAGGAATCCATGGCAATGTAGAGGGTTATCATCATGGCCTGGGCCTGGGCGTCAAAGCCAAGGATGCTTCCAAGCACGCCCAGCGCTGCCATTATGGCTCCGCCGGGAACGCCGGGGGCCGCCACCATAGTGACTCCCAGCATCATGATGAAACCAAGCATGGTCCCAAAGTCGAAGGGAATGCCCAGCATAATCATAAGGGCTATTGCGCAGGAAGTGATCTTGAGGGTACTTCCGGAAAGGTGGATGGTGGCGCAGAGAGGCACCACAAAGCCCGCCACTTCCTCCTTGACACCGTTTTTCTTTGCGCACTCCAACGTAACGGGAATGGTTGCGGCCGATGAAGCCGTACCCAGCGCAGTCATATACGCCGGCAGCATCCCCGCCAGCGCCTTGAAGGGGTTCTTTCCGGCCACGGCGCCCGCGATGCAGTACTGGAGCACCAGAAGAAGAAGGGTCATCCCGAAGATTACGCCAACCATCACAAGGAAGGACTTAAGCACCGGAGCCACCTGCCCTGCCGCCGTCATATCCAGGAAAATGCCAAAGATATAGATAGGCAGCACGGGGATAATCACTTTCTCTATACTCCTCACAATGATGGACTTAAGCTCATCAAATCCCTTTCTGAGAGCCTGGGCCTTTGACGTTGCGATGCCAATACCCAGCATGAAGGACAACACCAGGCAGGTCATAATATCGGCCAGAGGGGGTATTGTGAGGGTGAAATACGCGGGGAACTTCACCTCTCCGGCATCAATAACATCCAGGCTGTCCCGGTCCAGAAGCGACGGGAACCAGGCACTGGAGAAACTGTAGGCAAAAAGGCCGGAGAGCACGGTGAAGGTATATGCCAGCACCACCGTAATCACAAGCATCTTTCCCGCCTTTGCCCCCACTTCCGCAATGGCCGGTGTAACAAGGCCGATGATTATGAGCGGGATGAAGAAGCGCAGAAGTTGGTCGAAGATGCCGTCGAAGGTGTTCATGGCTCGGACAGCCCAGCCGGGGGCGATGAGCCCGAATCCTACGCCCAGTGCGATGGCAATAAGGATCTTGACAATAAGTGGAAGACGGATGTGTTTCATATTGTCAAAGTTAACTCTTTTTTCACAAATCGCCAATCCGTGACCGTTCATTACCGATTTTGTGCCACACGGTGGTCTCAAGACCAGCTGGGGTAACAAATAGGGCCGATTTTGTGTCAGCAGCTGCTCCGGAGGACAGCCAGCGGAACAAAAATGGGCGTTTTTGTGCCCGGAGCTGTTCTTTTCAAGGGAAGAGGCAAATCCGTCACGTGTTTTCGCTTGGAAATTGGAAAAAGTGATAAATTTCATGCGTAAAGGGGGATAAGGACTGCAAATTCAAAGGAAAATGGCTATATTTGTAAAGACTTTTAACCATAATGAACAAGAACATAACCGCATATCTCTGCGCCATGCTCACGGTGGTCCTGTGGGCAATGTCATATATCTGGGCCGACCGCCTCCTGGCGCTGCAGATTCCCGTGGAATTCTTTGTGCCCATAAGGATGCTCATGGCCGGGGTGCTTCTGTGGATAATCAACCTTGTTACAAAGCAGAAAATGCTCATCAAGCGGAAGGACATCATAAAGTACCTGCTCCTTTCGCTGTGTATGCCGTTCATTTATTTCCTGGCAGAAACATACGGCCTCAAATTCACGGAGTCTCCCACAATCACATCTCTCATCATTGCCACCAACCCTATTTTTGCAATGATTGTTGGAATGCTCATCTTCAAGGAGAGTTTCTCCAAACTGAACATCCTTGGAGTGTTCATAGCCATAGCCGGCCTCTGGATAGTAACATACACCACAACCCAGACGGGCCCCATGTTCTGGCTGGGAATAGGCATCCTGTTCATCGCGGTGATATCTGAGGTAAGCCAGATTGCCTTCACAAAGGCTCTCAGTGACGATTATTCGCCATCGGTGATAGTAATGTACCAATTCCTCTTTGGCAGCATCTTCTTCATCCCGATGTTTTTCACCAAGGGTATAAGCAGTTTTGAACCTGGCCTATACCTCAGCTGGCCGGTTATTTATCCCACCCTTGCGCTTGCCCTCCTTTGCAGTGCAACGGCCTACACCAGCTGGGCCTATGCAATTGGAAAACTTGGCGTTGCGCGCACCAGCGTATTCCTTGCAGTGGTGCCCCTTGTAACGGCAGTCCTGGCCTTCATCCTTGGTGAGGAAACCCTCCGCTGGCTGCAGTGGGTAGGCCTTACAATCGGCCTTGTGGGCATCTATCTTACACAACTTCAACTGAAGAAGCAATGAAACTTCACGTACAAAACGAGACATCCCGCCTGAGGGAAGTAGTACTTGGGCTGCCATATTCAAATGGCGGCACCCCCACCCTGGACCAGACCTTTGACAGCAAGTCATATGAGAGTGTCCTCCACGGAGTGTACCCTGAGGAAAAGGATATAATTGATGAGATGAACGCCTTTGAGCGCATCCTCAAAAAATACGACGTAACCGTGTACAGGCCGGACCTTGTGCCGGACTGCAACCAGGTGTTCGCCCGTGACGTGGGATTTGTAATCGATGACAAAATCATTGTCTCAAACATCATCCCGGACCGTCAGGAGGAGATTGACGCCTACGGCAGCATCTACAGGCAGATCCACTACAAGGACATCTACAACCTGCCGGAAACCGTTCACGTGGAAGGCGGAGACGTGGTGCTGTACAACGATTACATCTTCCTTGGCCAATATGCCTTTGAGGATTATCCTCAGGTAAAGACCGCCCGTACAAATCGCCTGGCGCTGGATTACCTCAAGATGATCTTCCCTGGAAAGAGGATCATCCCCCTCAACCTCAGAAAGAGCGACACAGACCCCTACGAGGGTATCCTCCATCTTGACTGCACCTTCATGCCGGTGGGTAAGGACAAGTGCATCATCTACAAGAGGGGTTTCCTCAATCCCCGTGACGCCGATCACCTGGTAGAGATGTTCGGCCCGGAAAACACCTTTGAACTTACCACGGAGGAAATGTACTGGATGAACTCCAATATCTTCTCCATCTCCCCCGATGTAGTGGTTGTGGAAGAGCATTTCCTGCGCCTTAAAAAGCACCTGGAGGAGAAGTGGGGAATGACCGTAGAAACGGTGCCCTACCGTGAAATTTCCAAGATGGGCGGGCTTCTGAGGTGCTCCACCCTCCCTCTAAGAAGAGACTAGACTATGGCAAAACTTGCAATGATCGCCTTTGGCGGCAATGCGCTCCTCAGGGCCGGCCAGAAGGGTACCTTTGAGGAGCAGACAGAGAATGTCACCCGCACCTGCGCCCAGCTTGGGCACCTTATTGAACGCGGCTACAACATAGTTATCGGCCACGGAAACGGCCCCCAGGTGGGGAATGAGCTCCTGAGGCAGGAAGCCGGAAGCAAGGAGTTCGGCCTTCCCGCAATGCCTATGGACTTCTGCGGCGCGGAAACCCAGGGCTCCATAGCCTACCTCATTGAGACCGGGATGGACAAGGTTGCCGCCGGCCGGAAGGTTATCTCAATCGTCACGCGCGTTGAGGTAAGGGCCGATGACCCCGCCTTCCTCAACCCCACCAAGTTCGTGGGCCCCTACTACAAGGAATGCCCCCTGGACGGGGCCACGTACAAGGAAGACCCCCGCGGCCTTGGCTGGAGAAAGGTTGTGCCTTCCCCAAGGCCTATCGGCATAAATAACATAGACGTTGTGGAAAAGCTTGCCCGCGAAGGCGCAATTGTTATCACCGTCGGTGGCGGCGGAATCCCTGTTGTACGCACCCCTGAAGGTCTTAAAGGCATTGAAGCAGTGATTGACAAGGACCTTGCCAGCGCCCTTGCCGCCGTCACAATGAAGGCCGATGAATTCTACATCCTCACGGACGTCCCCAAGGTGTATATCAACTTCCGTAAGCCCGGCGAGGAAGCCCTTGACACAATTACCGTGGCCTGCGCAAAGGAACTTCTTGAGCAAGGTCAGTTTGCCGAAGGCTCCATGGCACCCAAGGTGAGGGCCGCCATCATGTTTGTGGAAAACGGCGGAAAACAGTGTATAATAACGGAGGCCGGGGAACTTGAGAACCCCGCCTGCGGAACCAGAATAATTCCTTAATAAACTATGGCATACAATCTCAGAAACCGCAGCTTCCTTAAGCTGCTGGACTTCAGCCCCAAGGAAATCCAGTATCTCCTGGACCTTGCCGCTCAGCTCAAGAAGGCAAAATACGCAGGCTGTGAGCAGCCGCGCCTCAAGGGCAAGAACATAGCCCTCATTTTTGAAAAGACTTCCACCCGCACCCGCTGCGCCTTTGAAACCGCCGCCTACGACCAGGGCGCCCATGTGACGTACCTTGGCCCTACGGGAAGCCAGATCGGCATAAAGGAGTCCATGAAGGACACAGCCCGCGTGCTTGGACGCATGTACGACGGAATTGAGTACCGCGGCTTTGCCCAGAAGACGGTTGAAGAACTTGCGCAGTACGCCGGCGTCCCCGTATGGAACGGCCTCACCAATGAGTTCCATCCCACCCAGATCCTGGCCGATTTCCTCACTATGAGTGAGCACGTAGATAAGCCCCTGAACCAGGTTTCATACGCCTACCTTGGAGATGCCCGCTTCAACATGGGAAACAGCCTCCTGGTTGGCGGCGCCAAGATGGGAATGGACGTAAGGATTGTGGCCCCCAAGGCCCTCCAGCCCGCTCCTGAGCTTGTGGAGCAGTGCCGGCAGATTGCAAAGGAAACCGGCGCCCGCATCACCATCACCGATGACCCCAAGGCCGGCGTGAAGGGCTGCGACTTCCTCTACACGGACGTATGGGTATCCATGGGAGAACCGGATTCGGTGTGGAAAGAGCGCATCGAACTTCTAAGGCCCTTCCAGGTGAATTCCGATCTTATGGCCGCTACCGGCAACCCTAAATGCAAGTTCATGCACTGCCTCCCCGCCTACCACAACCGTGAAACCAAGGTTGGAGAGGACGTCTTCCAGAAATTCGGCCTCAATGGCGTTGAAGTGACCGAGGACGTATTCGAAAGCCCCGCCAGCATAGTCTTCGACGAGGCCGAGAACCGTATGCACACCATCAAAGCCGTGATGGTTGCTACGCTGGGTGCGTAGCAACCATCTTCGCTCACGTTACCCCCTCCCGAAACCCCTCCCCTCGGGGGAGGGACTTTTGCTTGGCGCGTAGCAATATTTATCTCAGGAAGAAGTAATAAACAGCTACCTGCACAACGATGATGGCAGGTACACCAAGGGTGGTACTCATCTTTCTATTTTTACAAGTTCCATGATGAAGACAAGGGTGCTGTGGGCTGGGATGTCATCCATCTTAGTGGCTCCGTAGCCCCACTTGGCGGGGATATAGACCTCCCACTTGTCACCCTCACGCATACGGGTGAGGACTATCTGCCAGCCCATGATGAGGTCCCCAACCATGAAGAGCGCGGGGAGCTGCTCCCCTTCCGTGGTATCAAAGACGGTTCCATCGATCAATCGGCCCGCATAGTGGACATAGACGATGCTGCGTGGCGTAGGCTTTTTTGCGCCGTGACCCTCTTCCAGGACGCGGTACATTACACCGTTATCGAGGACGACTATCCCCTCCTCCTGGGCTTTAACCTGGAGGAACGCTTCGTTGGCCTCCTTGTAGGGATTGGGCCTTTTCTTTTTCCTATTTTGCATACACTGCTGTTTTCACGCTTATGCCCATTCGAAGTTGTCCTTCCCAGCGCCTATCTCGAAGTGGTACTTGGCTATGCCGAGGTCTATGACGGTGTATCCCCACGGGGAGAAGAAGGTCTTCGTGGCCACCTTGTTGCCTTCCCGGAGGATGAACTTGAATTTCTGCTGATTGACCGCCGTGGGGGCCAGGAGGGCCGCCTCGAGGCCGTCCCTGAACCACTGAGGCACTTCCCCGTCGGCCTCGAAGAATCTCTCGGCGGGTTTCTGGGGATGCTGCCTGCCCTGATTTTCACCGTATCCGATGGAGATCATACAATGGACGGTCTCGCCGTCAGAAAGGGTGAAGGTCCCGGGGATCTTCCTGTACGTAAGCCCGGCCCAGCAGGTGTTGAGGCCGAGGGTCTGGGCGAGGAGGACGAGCTTCTCTCCGTAGTACCCCACCTTTTCCTCCCACTCGCGGCCCTTAGGGGCGGCCATCACGATGTAGTTCCTCACTCCGGAGAACTGCCCGTAGGTGGTTATCCCCAGTCCGCTGAACCCTTTGGGTTCGTTCAGGACTAGCTGGATGTGAAGGCCGGTCTCCGCGTTGATGCGCTCAATCTCCACCCTGAGGGCGGCTGCGGCCGACACCTCGACGGGCCTTTCCGTGTAACGGCGGACGGAGTGGCGCTGCCTGATGGCTTCTATGAGTTCCATACTAGAAATCTATCTCTATGGGTTCGTGTGTGAAGGCGCTGATGGTGGCCTTGGCGTCCTTGAGGAAATAGACCGCGGTGTTGCCGTCATTTTCGTTGTACATATTGCGGAGGTCGGGATAGGCGTCCAGCATGGCCTTCTTTATCTCCACGCGTGGGTCCTCCACCAGTGTGGCCGTGATACGGAGCCACTCCCCTCCTTCGGCATCGAAGGCGCAGATGGCCACCTTGGGGTTGGCCTCTATCTGCCTGGCCACGTTCTTGACGTGTCCCGTCTGGATATAGAGCTTCCCCTCGATGATCTCGGCGGTGCCGAAGGGGCGCACCTGGGGCTGGTCACCGTCAACGGTTGCGAGGAAATAATATCCGGTCTTGTGCAGGAAATCACGGACTCTTTGCATATTGTCTTGGTTTATGGTTTGATACTCGGAAGGTACTACGGCCGGGGCCTGGCTGCCGCCCTGTCCACAGGAAAGGACCATAAGTGCAGCGGTGAGGAGGAGAAGGATTCGTTTCATTGTCATTTGATTAGCATTCAAATATACGGAAAATCCGCCATATTACGAAGGCCCGAATGATCTGGAGAATGATGCATCAGTAGGTTTCCCTCAGCCAGCGCTCGAAGAACTTGTCCGTTATGCTGTATTCCTTTTCGTTATCGACAACACGGTAGGTTATGAGCTGCTCGTCAAGCAGTTTGGCGATGGCCTTCTGCGCCGAGCTTGGAGAAGGTAGGGCATTCCTTTTCACGAAGGCACCCGACATGGGTTTCCTGGCGGGGTTTTCCTTCGCCACCGCAGCCAGCATCTGCTTCATCGGGATGGGAAGAGATGACATGATCTCGGAATAAGTATGTCCGTTCTCCTCAAGGATCGCATCTATGGTCTTCCTTACCGTCTCCCCGTCCACGGCTTCCCCGGGAGCGGCAAACGCAAAGATATCGTGGAAGACCTTGTGGTTGTAGTAAGTGTAGCCCTCGAACTGATCATAGCAGTCCCCGACCACTTCCGGAGAGATCTCAATTCCGGCTTCACGGAAATGCTCAACTACGAAATCCACATATTTCGACCGCTCTATGCATCCCAGATGAACGGGCTGGGCGCTGTTGTAGAACGGTTTTGAATATGACGAGAACATCTGCTCCAGGATATGCCTGTTACTGCCGGAGAATATGAAATGGCAGTTATTCATTTTTTGGATCTGTGTCCTCAGGAGCGCCTCAACGTTCTTCTCCGGATAACGGGAGATCTGCTGGAACTCATCTATCGCCACTATGCAGGGCCTGTCCGCCTTCTCGAGGTATTCAAATATCTCTTCCAGGGACAGCTCCGGCTGCAGGATGTCACCCAACTGTAGGTTGACCTGAGGCTCACCGGTAACAGGATTCACGCTGAATGCGGCTGCAAGTGACCTGATGGTACTCAGGAACAACTTCAGCGCCTTCTTCCCTTCCGGAACCAATTCCTGGTAGATAGCCTTTCCGAGGAAGAACACCATTTCCTGCAGGGACCCTGTCGCATAGATATCAACATAGAAGGTATGGTAATTCTTACTTATCCTCTCATCATTGAAGATATGACGGATAAGCTGAGTCTTACCCATCCTGCGTGATGAAGTCAGAAGGACATTGCTCTGGTTGCGGACCTGGGTAATGATCAGGTCCGTCTCCCTCTCCCTGTCGCAAAAATACTTCTCAGGGATTATTCCAGTCAGGTAGAAAGGATTAGTCATTTCCATATTTTTTGCGAATATAATGAATTAACAAATCATATCCAAATTTGGATAATCCAAAATAGATAATCTGATTTGGATAATGAATGGCGGCCTGAAGAGTTCTTTAACTACAATTCAAAGAAAATCCGTATATTCACACCGATAAATCGAGATTTACCACCATGAACAATATTACCAACAGGCCCGATCCGAACGCTGCATTCCCAAATCCCAAGCTTCCGCGCTTGTGCTTCATCAAGAATGTGGTGAAGAATCCTCGTATCATAATCGGGGATTACACATATTACGATGATCCGGATGGTGCTGACCAGTTTGAGAAGCACGTCACCCATTTCTACGATTTCATCGGTGACAAACTGATTATCGGGAAGTTCTGTGCCATCGCCAAAGGCATTGAGTTCGTGATGAACGGGGCCAACCACAGAATGAATGGTGTGACGACCTATCCATTCTACATTATGGGCGGAGACTGGGGCAGCGCCATCGCACCAGTAAAAGATGAATTGCCTCTGAAGGGCGATACCGTGGTCGGCAATGACGTATGGATTGGCCAGAACGTGACCGTGATGCCAGGTGTTCATATCGGAGACGGAGCTATCATTGGTGCCAATTCAGTTGTAGCCTCTGATATCCCTACTTATGCTGTTGCTGCAGGCAACCCGTGTAGGATTATCAAGAAGCGTTTCGATGAGGGTTTCATCGCTTATCTCCTGGACTTGAAGTGGTGGGATTGGGACATCGAGAAGATCGAGGCCAACTTTGAGGCGCTGTCCAGCGGTGACCTGACACTTATTAAGAAGATAGAGAGGTAGATTCGAGTTTATCGGCATGGACATCAAGCATCATTTCATAGAAAAAGGCCAGGGCGAACCCCTGATTCTGTTGCATGGGAACGGTGAGAACTGTGACTATTTCGCGGGACAGGTGGATTTGTTTGCCCAGTATTATCATGTGTATGCCCTGGACACACGTGGGCATGGGAAAACGCCGCGAGGCAACGCACCGTTCACGATTCGGCAGTTCGCCGATGACCTTCTGGGCTTCATGGATGCAAAGGGTATCGAGAAGGCGCATCTCCTGGGCTTCTCAGATGGCGGGAACATTGTGATGGTCTTTGCAATGAAGTACCCGGAGCGTGTGAGGAGGCTCATCCTAAACGGAGCTAACCTGGATGCAAAGGGCATCAAGCGCTCCGTTCAGTGCCCCATTGAGATAGGCTACTGGTTTGCCAAACTGTTCGCAAACAAGAGCGAGGAAGCAAAACTGCACGCAGAGATGCTTGGCCTGATGGTTCATGATCCCAATGTAAAGCCGGAAGAGTTGATGAAGATTCAGGCCAGGACGCTGGTCATTGCCGGGACTAAAGACATGGTCAAAGATGAACATACCCGGCAGATAGCCAGCCATATCCCGGATGCCCAATTGGTCATACTCGATGGCGACCACTTCGTTGCCAACAAATGCCCGGATGCGTTTAACCGTGCCGTATTGACCTTCTTACGAAATGAGTGACTCGGAAACAAAAGTATTCAACATCGGTTCCACGCCTGTTTTGCTCATCGGCAAATCGAGTGACAGGGTCTTTCTGTTTGTGCACGGTCTGCATGGACGGAAGGAAGAATCACTGGCTTTTGCTGAGGTGGCAGCGCCAAAAGGCTATCAGGTACTGGGAATCGACTTGCCGGTAGAGCGCAAGCCTTGGGAGGTCCTGCCTCTGCTGAATGAAGTCCGTGACTACCTTTGCAGTAGACATTTCCAGACTTATCCGGTAACCGGCTGGAAATTTCCTAGGTTTCTGCCCCCGGGCCCTCTCACGAAGACGGTCCGGGGTTTTTCCTACATGACCTCCAGTCTCGGCTTCACGGGGTCCGTCAGGCGGATGATACGGTCCCTCTCTACGGATGTCACCCCTTTGACCTTCCTGAAGAAGGCGATGGCATCGCGGATGTCCGTTCCGTCAGGAATCCTGATAGCCATCCCAGGTATAAGGCTGTAATCGTACTTCACCTCAGCCCCGTAGGCCTCAATGGCCTCCAGGAGCGGTTCCTTTCCGACCGCCTCGTCGTACATGATGATAAGGGTGTTCGGCGAGTACTCCCCTTCCGGCTCCGCGGTCACCAGCGATGGTCCCTCCACGGGATAAGTGCGCCTTGCCGCCCCGCAGGAGAGTGTCAGCGGCAGGAAACCGAGGAGAAGCGCTGCTAATATGCCTGTCAGATTTCTCATGCCTTACCTTTCCTCAAAATACAGGCCAACCCCGCAGAGGACGGGACTCGCCTTGGATGAGAGGATGCGGACGCGAAGGCACCGACTTCTGACAGGAGGAATCCTCAGGAGCCGCCTATATCCCACCGTCGTTCCCTCAGCGAGGGTGCGCCACTCCCCGTCCCCGTCGGGGACCTCCACGACGAAGGAGCGGATGCGCTGTCCAAGGGGGATGTATTCCTTCAGCTCCAGGATGCTGAAGAGGCGCTCCCCGGGGAGCTCCAGTTCGAAGGTAGCGCAGGTATCCCTCCCGGCCGCAGCCCAGAAGCGGTCATACCGGTCGTCCAGCATGTTACCACCGCGGTAACGGGGGCCGAACGAGGAGGAGGTCCTGACGCGCGCGCCTTCGGCGAGGTTATCACCGAACACACGGTCAAGCCTCTCACGGAACTCCATCAGCCTTGCCGAGTCCGCGGGATGGATGCGCCCCGTGGTGTCCGGAGGGACATTGAGAAGAAGAAGGGCGTTGCGGCCCACGCTGCCAATGTAGATATCCATCAGTTCATCCACGCTCTTGACCCTGCCGTTCTCGCTTTCTCTCCAGAACCATCCCGGCCGGATGGAGACATCGGCCTCGGCGGGTATCCAGTACTGCCCGTCCTCATCGCCTTCCCCTAGGCTTCTTTCAGGAGGTGCTCCCGCACCTGGGGTATAGCCATCGGCATCCAGGGTGCTCCAGTTGGTCTCCCCCGCAAGGCCGCGCTCGTTACCCACCCAACGGCAGCCGGGGCCGACGTCACTGAATAGGACGGCGCCGGGGTTAAGACTTAGGACGCTCCTGTGGAAGAGAGGCCAGTCGTACTCCTGCACCCTGCCACTCGGCCCTTCCCCGCAGGCGCCGTCGAACCACTGCTCGAAAAGCGCCCCGTAGCGGCCGTCATGGACGCTGCGGAGGGTCCTGGCGTATTTCTCATTATACTCCGGCGTCCCGTATGCGGGATCGTTCCTGTCCCAGGGAGAGATATAGACACCCATCTTCAGACCGGCCTCGGCGCAGGCCTCGGAGAGCTCCTTCAGGACATCCCCATTCCCGTTCCGCCAGCGGCTCTCTCTCACGGTATGGCTGCTTTCGGGACTGGGCCAGAGGCAGAAGCCGTCATGGTGCTTCGCCGTCAGGATGATGCCCTTCATCCCCGCCCTGCAGGCTATGTCGGCCCACTGGCGGCAGTCAAGGTCAGAGGGGTCGAAGAGGTCCTCCGCCTCCGTCCCGAGACCCCATTCCCTGCCGCTGAAGGTGTTGGGGCCGAAGTGGACAAAGAGGTTCATCTCCATCTTCTGCCACTCCAGCTGCGCCCTGGTGGGTACCGGACCGCAGGGGGCCGGCGCCTGGACACAGGCAAATGCCGTAAGGGCGGCCGACAGGATGAGAAGGAGTCGTTTCATCGTTACTCTTTACCATTCAAAGATACGGAAAATCCGCCGAACGCATCAAATCAATCCGGTGGAAACCTCAAAATAGCCACAAATGGGGATTTCGCACTTGATGCAGGCGCCGTAACTTTGCAGCAGTGTAAATTACAATAGACTATGAAACCTTTTATCAAAATCATCCTTTTGGCGGCAGCCTATCTTCTCACCTACATCCTTGGCTCCTGCACCGGCCTCATTCATCCGGCCTGCTACGCTTATGTCGGGGCAATCCTTCCCCTTCTGACCGCGTTCATCTATCTTTTGACTTGCCTCACAATCAAGGGGTTCGGCGCAGCAACTCTCCTGAACGGATTCGTCTTTGCGCTGCTTCTGATTGCGGGAGAGGCCGATATTACCCTCGCCATCGGCTTTGCAATCCTGACGGCACTGGCCGAAATCATCCGTTACCTATGCAAGTATGATACGAAGAAAGGCGTACGCTGGAGTTTCATCCCCTTTGCCCTTTCCTTCTTTGCCTACACCGCCCACTGGTGGACAGATACTGAAGGCTCCCTGGCCGCAGCCGTGGAGGAAATGCCCGCCGGCTATGACCAGATGATGATTCCGGTCATCAATAATATCCCTATGCTCATTGTAGTGCTGGTCCTGACCATTCCCGTTGCCATCCTCTCAATGCGTCTGGCAGAGTTGGCTTTGAAGGAAGTAATAAAGGGACTGAAATAACTACTTGCACAGCATAATATCCAGGATCATACTGTCCGTGGCCTTCATGCCGGCAGAGCCGATGGCGCCCACGTTACGGATGGTGGCTTCAACATCGTCCTCCACAATACCGTCCGTGGAGGGGATGCAGGTGCCGCGGAGGGCAAGGACGGCCGATTGAACCGCGCAGGACACCCCTGAAGCCACTTTCATGGCGCAGCCAACCTTGGCGCCGTCACACACCATTCCGGTGATGTTGCCGGCCATATTCTTGATGGCGTAGCACACCTCATCATAACCGCCGCCCTGCAGGTACACAATGCCGCAGGCGCTGCCGGTGGAGGCCACCACGCAGCCGCAAAGGGCCGATAACTTCCCAAGGAAATGCTTGATGTGGATGGCTACAAGGTTACTCAGGATAAGGGCCCTGGCAAGGGGTTCATCGGCCACATCATACTTCATTGCGTAGGCGATGATGGGCATACTCACGGTGATGCCCTGGTTGCCGCTGCCGCTGTTTGACATGGCGGGGAGGGTGCTGCCGGCCATACGGGCGTCCGATGCCGCCGCGGTCATTCCCATCGCAAAGCTAAGGAAATCGTCCCCGAAAACCTCCTTCTGATTCTCCCTGATGGCTTTTCCCACCTTCAGGCCATAGTCTCCGCGAAGGCCTTCCAGTGCAAGCGCAAGGTTGAGTTCACGGTCTCCAAGGATGAAGGAAATGTCCTCATAAGGCGCCGTTCGGGCAAAATCCCAGATGTCTTTTACCGTAAGGTCATATGCTTCAGGCCTGTATTCCTTTGCCGCCGCGGCCGATTCCGAACTCATCAGAATTTTATCGGCAAAACTGGTTTCCACTATACGGTCGTGGTCATCTTCGATGACGGCATAGGCGTGAGGGTCCACCTCTGCGCTGGCCTCAAGGCCGCCCTCCACTGAAACAGTGGCCTTCACATAGAGGAGATGCTCTGTATCGGCCACGGAAATATGCACGCAGCCCTTTGAAACCAGTTCCTTTGCCCTTTCAACGGCTTCAGGCGTGAGGCCGCTCAGAACCTCCAGTCCAAGGGAAGAGTCTCCGCAGACGGCGCCTAACGCCGCCGCAACCGGAAGGCCCACCATCCCTGTTCCGGGAATGCCTACGCCCATACCGTTCTTGAGAATGTTGCCGCTGACGGCCACATCCAGCCTGAAATCGGCCGTCAGGCGCCAGTCCTTGCCGCACGGGCAGTTCTCGCTGATTATCTCCGCGGCCTTTGCTACCGCCAGTGCCACGGCAATGGGCTCCGTACACCCCAGCGCAGGTTTCACCTCCTGCTTGATTAGTGCAATTATCTCCTGTGGTTTCATAGTACAAATATAGCGAAAAAGCAGCGCGGCTGGAACAGCAAAGTGCGGGTGATGTGCCGAAAAAAGTCTCATTACCCGCAAAAACACCCCTTTTTTGCAGGTGATGTGCCGAAAAAAGTCTCATTACCCGCAAAAACACCCCTTTTTTGCAGGTGATGTGCCCAAAAAAGTCACACCACCCGCACCTGAGACCCAACACCGGAAAGTTAAGCGAAGCAGCTCAAATCCCCCTGGAGATATCGGAGGCCGAAGGCCGATTTCAGGTGGCCCCTCGGGGACCAAGTCCTCCCAAAGGGGAGGATTTAGGAGGGGGTAAAGTAATGAACGAAGTGGTTCAAATCCCCGAAGGGGACACAAGTAAAGGCTGCCGTCTGGCAGCCTTTAGGAAGTGGCCCCTCGGGGATTTGAACCCAGGACCAACGGATTATGAGTCCGCTGCTCTAACCGCTGAGCTAAGGGGCCTTTGGGTGAGGGCTAGCCTCACACTTTGATCTCAACCTCAACGCCTGAAGGAAGCTCCAGCTTCATGAGGGCGTCTACGGTCTTGGCGTTGGACTCGTCGATGTCGATAAGACGTACATAGGAGTCCAGCTCGAACTGCTCACGGCTCTTCTTGTTGACGAAGGTTGAGCGGTTCACAGTGAAGATCTTCTTGTTGGTGGGAAGAGGAATGGGACCTACTACCTTTGCACCCGTTGCCTTCACTGTATCAACGATCTTTGCAGCAGACTTGTCTACCAGCATGTGATCGAAAGATTTCAGCTTGATTCTGATTTTCTGGCTCATATCAATTACTTTTTAACTTTTTGCTTGGGTTTACTCGTCGTCAGACACACGGTATCCGCTCTTCTCGATGATGTCCTTTGCAAGGTTTGCAGGGACCTCAGCGTAGTGGTCGAAGGTCATGGTGCTGGTGGCACGGCCTGAAGACAGGGTGCGCAGCACTGTGACATAACCAAACTGCTCTGAAAGCGGAACGTATGCCTTGACGATACGTGCTCCGTTGGCGGTGGAGTCCATGGCAACAATCTGGCCGCGGCGGCGGTTGAGGTCTCCTACGATGTCTCCCATGTAGTCTTCCGGGGTTACTACCTCAAGGCTCATAATGGGCTCAAGGAGTACCGGGTGACACTTGGGGCAAGCGTGACGGAATGCCATCCTGGCTGCCAGCTCGAAGGAGAGCTGATCTGAATCCACGGGGTGGTAACTACCGTCAATGACCTCTACCTTAAGGGAAGGAACCTCGTAACCGGCAAGGACACCGTTGAGCATTGCGCTCTGGAAACCTTTCTCGATTGACGGGATGAATTCCTTGGGAATGTTGCCGCCTTTGACCGAATTGATGAACTGAAGACCCTGAACGCCTTCATCGGCAGGAGAGATGTTAACGATGATGTCTGCGAACTTACCGCGACCGCCGGTCTGCTTCTTGAAGACCTCACGGAGCTGATAGCTTCCGGTGATGGACTCCTTGTAGTTGACCTGGGGTGCGCCCTGGTTGATGTCCACGCCGAATTCACGGCGGAGACGGTCCACGATGATATCCAGATGGAGCTCACCCATACCGCTGATAACGGTCTGGCCGGTCTCCGGGTCTGATTTCACGGTGAAGGTAGGATCTTCCTCGGCCAGCTTGCTGAGTGCAATTCCAAGCTTGTCAAGATCCTTCTGGGTCTTGGGCTCAACTGCAATGCCGATAACCGGATCCGGGAATTCCATGGTTTCCAGGGTGATGGGCTTTTCCTCCAGGCACACGGTGTCTCCGGTGCGGAGGTCCTTGAATCCCACTGCTGCGCAGATGTCACCTGCCTCCACGAACTCTATGGGGTTCTGGTGGTTGGAGTGCATCTGGTACAGGCGGGCAACCCTCTCTTTCTTGCCGGTGCGGGTGTTGTACACGTAAGAACCAGCATCCAGACGGCCGCTGTATGCGCGGAGGAATGCAAGACGACCAACGAACGGATCCGTGGCAATCTTGAACACCAGGGCGCAGAAGGGCTCATCTGCGGAAGGTTTACGTGAAATCTCATCACCGGTACGGGGGTTGGTTCCCTTCACTGCTCCCTTGTCAAGAGGAGAAGGCAGATACCTCATAACGGCATCCAGGAGGAACTGTACGCCCTTGTTCTTGAAGGAAGAACCGCAGCAGGCAGGGACGATCTGCATTGAGATGCAGCCCTTGCGGATAGCGGCGATTATCTCCTCCTTGGTAAGGGAATCAGGATCCTCGAAATATTTCTCCATCAAGGTCTCATCGCACTCTGCGGCGGCCTCCAGGAGGATATCCCTCCAGCGGGCGGCTTCACCCTTGAGCTCTGCGGGGATCTCGCCTTCCTTGTAGTTGACAAGTTCCTCGGAGTTACCATCGTAGAAGATGGCCTTCATGTCGATGAGGTCTACGATGCCTTCGAATTTATCTTCGGCACCGATAGGGAGACAGATGGGAACTGCGGTTGCGCCGAGCTTGTTCTTGATTTCCTCAACGCATGCGAGGAAGTCTGCGCCGACGCGGTCCATCTTGTTCACATAGGCAATCTTAGGTACACCGTATTTATCGGCCTGGCGCCATACGGTCTCACTCTGAGGCTGTACGCGGCCCACGGCGCAGAATGTAGCAACCGTACCATCAAGTACACGGAGGCTGCGCTCCACCTCTACGGTGAAGTCCACGTGACCGGGAGTGTCGATAAGGTTGATCTGATAGGTGTCACCGTTGTAGTGCCAGAAGGCTGTGGTAGCGGCAGAAGTGATGGTGATGCCACGCTCCTGCTCCTGAACCATCCAGTCCATGGTGGCTGCTCCCTCGTGAACCTCTCCAATCTTATGGGTCTTTCCGGTGTAGTAGAGGATGCGCTCCGACGTGGTGGTCTTACCGGCATCGATGTGAGCCATGATGCCGATGTTGCGGGTGTATTTAAGATCTCTCTTTGCCATGAAGCATACTGCTTAGAAACGGAAGTGTGCAAAGGCCTTGTTAGCCTCGGCCATTCTGTGCATATCCTCTTTACGCTTGAATGCGCCACCCTCACTGTTGTAAGCGGCAACGATCTCTGCGCAAAGTTTTTCTGCCATGGAGTGTCCTGAACGCTTGCGTGCGAACTGAATAAGGTTCTTCATAGCGACGGAAACTTTTCTTTCCGGGCGTAACTCCGTAGGCACCTGGAAGTTTGCACCACCGATACGACGGGACTTGACCTCAATCTGAGGGGTCACGTTCTCAAGAGCGGTCTTCCAGATATCGAGAGGAGCCTTGTCAGAATCTTTCATCTTCTCGCCCACCATGTCGATGGCATCATAAAAGATAGAATACGCGATACTCTTCTTTCCCTGCAGCATAAGATTGTTCACGAAACGGGTAACTTCCACATCGTGAAACTTAGGATCAGGAAGTAGAATCCTCTTTTTAGGCTTCG
>JAEESO010000047.1 GCA_016286385.1 Bacteroidales bacterium
ACAAAGGAGTGGATGTAGCCGATGGCGGTATCACCGGTGGATTTGTGAATCACGTCGCCCAGGTAGCGGGGCGAATAGGCAAGCTGCTCCGCGCAGTATTGGACGGTGGGGACGCCAAGGTCCATCTGTTTGCCGTCCAGATAATACTCCCGCAGCAGGTTATGGTAACGCTTGAGGATGTCCGATGATGTCTTGTCTTCTTGCGAGAGCTGGCGTTGGTAGATGCGCTGGCAGTACTCCAGGACAAGACGGATATATCCCAGAATGACGGCCCTCAGTGCAGGGGAATCCTCGTTTTCCTGCAGTTCGTGTCTGAGCTGCGAGAGGAGCTGGGTAATCCGGCCCCATTCGGATGGGTTCATTTTCAAGGTTTCCGTGGCGAAATAGGAGAAGTATGGGTAGTCCTTCATCTTCGCCTCCAGATCCGTACCGTGCAGAAGTTCCGGAGAGAACAGCAAGACCCATCCGCTGATATGGATGTCCTCGCCACTATCTTCCTTCCCGCCGATTTGGCCAGGCTCCACGGCAATGATGGAAGCATCGGCCGCATCGAACATCTTCATTCCATAGGTCAGGTTCCTGGGGAAATTCTTCTGGATGAAGAGACCATAGACGCCGTAATTGTTCAGGCTGGTACGGATTGGTGAGACCTCGTCATAATGGATAATGCTCACCAGCGGGTGCAGCTGAGGCGCCCCCACGAAACGGGCGTAAACATTGGGATTTGAGACGTGCAAGATGTTCTTCATATCACGCGAAAGGGTATGGTTTCGTGCAAAAATACGCAAAGTTCTGCGATATTGGTAGAAATCAAGCAAAAATCGGTTAAAGAATACCCGAAAATCCGCCTACCTTTGCACCATCAAGCACCAAAGACATGAATATCAAATCCTTCCTTGCAATCTCCAGCGCATCCCTGATGCTGCTTGCCTGCAGAACAAACACGAACGAGAATATGAGTACTTTGAATCTTACCCGGGAATGGGACAAGACCTTTCCCAAATCCGAACTTGTAAACCACAGCAAAGTCACCTTCCACAACCGCTACGGCATTGAACTGGCGGCCGATATGTATGCCCCCAAGAACGCGGAAGGCAAACTCCCCGCCATTGCGGTCAGCGGCCCGTTCGGCGCCGTGAAGGAGCAGTCGAGTGGCCTCTATGCCCAGCACATGGCCGAGCGCGGGTTCCTGACCATCGCCTTCGACCCGTCCTTTACGGGCGAGTCCGGCGGAGAGCCTCGCAGGATGGCGTCTCCGGACATCAATACGGAGGATTTCCTGGCGGCAGTGGATTTCCTTTCCACCTGTGACCTGGTCGATCCTGCACGCGTCGGCATCATCGGTATCTGTGGTTTTGGTGGAATGGCGATCAACGCTGCAGCACTCGATCCCCGCATCAAGGCGACCGTAGCCAGTACTATGTACGATATGAGCAAGGTCAACGTGGAAGGTTATTTCGCCAGCGAGGACACGCCTGCGCAGCGCCAGGAAAAGCGCCGTGCCCTGGCCGCCCAGCGCACGAAGGATTATGCCTCAGGCACATATGAGCGCGCCGGCGGCGTGGTCGACCCGCTTCCGGAAGATGCGCCCTCGTTTGTCAAGGATTATCATGCCTACTACAAGACCCCGCGCGGCTATCACCCTCGAAGCGGCAACTCCAACGATGGCTGGAACGTCATCGGCTGCCAGAGCTTCCTGAACCAACCCCTGCTTGCCTGGGCGGGTGAAATCGAGAATCCTGTTCTGCTCATCCACGGCGAGAAGGCCCACAGCCGCTATTTCAGCGAGTATGCCTATGGTCTCCTTACTGGCAGCAACAAGGAACTGATGATTATTCCCGGGGCCTCCCACGTGGACCTCTATGACGATGTCGCCGGCGTAATTCCCTACGACAAAATGGAGGGTTTCTTCAAGAAAAATCTGAAATAGGCATACGACTTGGGCAAAACGTTCAGATCGAGTTCTTACAAAAGTTTTGCTTTAAGCCGCTGGCGTGCTTTGGTAACCGAGGCGGGGGAGATCCCCAGCAGGATGGCCTGCTCGGATACGGAGAATTGCAGGTGCGACAGAATATAGGTGCGGATATCGCCTTTTGTCAGGTCGGGATGGGTTTCCCGGAGAGATTCGGGCGTAAGGTCGGACGAATTCCGGAGCATCCGTTCCAATTCCGCCCACTCTTCATCCTGGATATAGCGGGGCTTTGCCCGGAGTTGCTGAAGCAGGTGATTCTGCCCGACGAGCGCTTGCATGAGCACGTAGGAATCGACTTCGCCGCCAGGCCCTCCGCCTGCGTTCGGTACGAATCCCTCCCGCTCGTCGTTTCCTGCGTGGAGGACCATCAGGAAGGCCCTGACATTCTTTCCGAGGATTTCGCTTACCTGCGGGATACTTAACCGGCTTCTGCCGCAGGTGCAGGTTGAGGCAAGTCCCAATGCCACCAGAACGAGTTGATAATAAAGCAATTCGGCTTCATTCCTTTGTAGAGCGAAGGTCTCCGCGATGGCTGAAAGGCTCTCCGCCTTGAAGCCGACATAGGAATCGATGTACTCCTTGAAAGAATCGGGCTGCATCTGCGATTCCATGACCATGGAGAACAGATGTGGCTCGTCCATGGCGAACCAGATAAGGGCCATCCCAAAGCCTTTGAACGGGGGATTGAGCAGAAAGCCTTCTCCCACCCGCTTCCGGTATAGTTTCCGGGCCTCCTCCCGGACGGCGTCCCGGACTCCCTGGATGGAACCGAAAGAAGAAAAGATGGCGTTGGCCCCGCATCCGAGGCGGGTGCAGAGGTTCCTGGCGGTAAGGATCGAGGGACCTCCGGAACGCACCAAATCAAGGGCTGCGGAAAGGATTTTTTCTTTTGTGACAGTAACCGGTCTTGCCATAATCGATGTTCCGTAATTGTTCCAGGCAAAGGTAGGAAATGTTCCTTTTTTGTCCAATAGTTTCCACGCCAAAATCGGCCAATTGTCCATATGATTGTCCATATTGATTTTTATTTCGGAACGGAATATACTCTAACTTTGCGGTCGAGAAATATGGACAGATTATGAAAAAAGTATTTATTCTCCTGCTGATGTCAATCATGTCTCTTCCCGTCCTGGCCAAAGGAGACTGGAAGGGAAAGGTCGTGGATGAAAATGGCGAGCCTGTGGCCTATGCCAACGTCGCAATCCTTTCCCGTGCGGATTCAACAGTCGTTTGCGGGGTGGTTACACAAGAGGATGGATCCTTCAATATAGTAACCAAAGAGACAGACGGCATCATGATGGTGGCGCTTCTTGGCTACAAGACGGTGTATCTTGCTCCGTCCGACGGCGCGGTCATTACTTTGGCCGATGATTCCGAGATGCTCCGGGGGGCTGTCGCCAGTGCGGTAATGCCCAAGACAAAACTCACGGGAGAGGGTCTTCAGACCAATGTCCGCGGATCTGTCCTGGCGCATGCGGGATCGGCCAATGACGTGCTGGCGAAGCCCCCGGGCCTTATCAAAGGCAATAATGGACTGGAGGTGATAGGGAAAGGCACTCCGCTGGTGTATATCAACGGACGCAAGGTTACGGATAGCAGTGAACTCGACCGCCTGCAGAGTAATGAGATTCAGAGCGTCGAGGTAATAAACAATCCGGGAGCACAATACGATGCCTCGGTGCAGGCGGTAGTCCGCATCAGGACCATCAAGCGGCAGGGAGACGGATTCGGATTCAATCTGAATGCTTCCGACGCCCAGTCTTTGAGATGGGCCGGGGGGAACGACCCTTTCGGGGCCGTCAATGTGAATTACCGCACGGGAGGCCTGGATGTCTTTGGGGGAATTAATTATTCCAGAAACACTTCCCGTCAGGAAAGCAACCTTCAGAAGCAGACCTTTGGCCTTACCCGTACCGGAGAGGACTGGCTTTTCGAAAATAAAGGTACGCTCCTGAATGAATACATCGGCAGCACCATCTATGGTAATGCCGGCGTGAATTATCAGATTAACGATAATCATTTCCTTGGCGGCAAGGTGGAATGGGGCCTGCACCTGACCCACAACGTACATACGGAAGTGAACGACAATGTGTTCGAGAATGGGACGCTGACTGACATGCTCACCACGGTATCGGATGACAAGATGGGGGAGCGGAAGCCGTACAATCTGGGCGCCAACATCTATTACAACGGCCTCGTCGCAGGAAAACTGGGCATCGACGTGAACCTGGATTATTATGGCACCGACGACAGTTCCACATCCGTATCGAAAGAAACCAGCGAAATGACACACGATGCCTCCATCAGCAGCGGCAGTAACAACGTTGGAAGGATGTACGCCGCCAAGGTGGTGCTTTCTTATCCCATTTGGAAAGGACAGTTGCAGGTGGGAACTGAAGAGACTTTTTCCCGCCGCAAGGATAACTATAAGGTGGAAGGTATCGACATTCCCGCATCGGCGGCGGCCATTAAAGAGGACAATATTGCCGGGTTTGCCTCTTACGGCTGCCATATACCCCGTGTGGGCCAGTTCAGTGCCGGAGTACGTTACGAATATGTGCATTACGCCTATGAAGACGCCGAAACCCCGGCCAACAATCTTTCCCGTAACTATGGCAACTGGTTCCCTAACGTTTCCTATGCGGGGGTTATTGGCCAGAAAACAAAGAATCCTGTCCAGGTAATGCTGAATTACAGTACCAAAACCAGCAGGCCTCATTATGGGAATCTGTCAAGTGCAATACGCTATAACAGCCGGTACATCTGGCAGAGCGGCAATGCGCAGCTTCAGCCTGAATTGTCTCATAATATAGGTCTTACCGCCGTATGGAAGTTCGTCACTGTCATGCTTAATTACACCCGTACCGACGATGCCATTGTCACATGGTCTTCGCCTTACGGCGATGAAGGCGTGGTGCTGGTGAAGCCCCGTAACATTGAAACGCCTTTCCGCATGATGTCAGCCTATGTCAATCTGACCCCGACCGTGGGCCCCTGGAATATGAATTATACAGTCGGCGTCCTGCCTCAGTGGTTCACCATCAATGCCCCGGATCCCCGCGAAGAATCCGGCATACGCGTGACCACGTTCAACAAAAAGCCCATCTTCTTTGCCCAGCTTTTCAACACCTTCACCGTGAAGGGAGGATGGCAGTTTGAACTGGGAGGAGTGCTTATGAGTCCCGGCTATTCCCGGAACCTGTATATGAGCAACTGGTTCATTAACCTCAGGGCAGCCGTGCAAAAAACGCTGCTCCGTGACGGTTCGCTTGTCGTGCGCCTTGAAGGGGAAGACCTTACACGCAACGCATTTTTCAACACCAATTCCGACTTCGGCAGCCATACCATCAATCAGACCAACCTGCTGGATATGCAGAGAATCAAACTCTCCGTCCGTTACAGCTTCAACACCGCCCAGAGCAAGTACCGCGGTAGCGGCGCCGGCGCCGACAGCAGAGCCAGAATGTAAAAAATATCACACCTAATGGGGATGCTCCGTGCCATTTCGGAACGTAAAATACACTAATTTTGTAACCGGAAATATGTAGACAAGTAGTGAACATATGGAACAGAAATTTTGCCAGAGCTGCGGAATGCCGCTCACTCAGGAAATCCTCGGCACCAATGCCGATGGAAGCAAGAATGAAGATTACTGCATCTACTGCTATAAAGAAGGCAAGTTCCAGCAGGAGTGCACAATGGATGAGATGATCGAACACTGCGCCCGGTTTGTGGACGAGGTGAACAAAGGCCTGCCGCAGCCCATCACGAAGGAAGAATACATCGGCCAGATGAAGATGTATTTCCCACACCTGAAACGTTGGCGCAAAGAACTGGCACTTACGGATTCCATGCCGGAGAATCCCGCCCTCTCCGGCGTGAAGGAACTCATCGGCCAAATGGCCGATACACTCCCGATTGCCTTCATTTCTTCCGTGGATGATGAAGGTTATCCCTGCACCAAGGCGATGCTGTCTCCCCGTGTGCGTGAGGACATTAAGGTATTCTATTTCACCACCAATACCTTCTCCCTGCGTGTGGCCCATTACAAAGCGAATCCCAAGGCCAGCGTCTACTTCTGCGATGCCGAGGGCTTTAAGGGCATGCTGCTGCGCGGTACAATGGAGGTGCTGACGGATGCCGCCTCAAAGGAGATGATCTGGCGCGACGGCGACACGGAATACTATCCCGGCGGCGTCAGGGACCCAAACTACTGTGTCCTCAAATTCACCGCCACCGACGGTCGCTTCTACAGCGATTTCTATCCGCGCAGTTTTGTGATTGAATAACACTGACAGCGGGGCGATTGGGCCTCGCAGAGCCGGGCGACCTGCCTCAGAACCCCTTTCAGAACGGGTGTGTCTGAAGAATAATGATTATCTTTGAGGGTTAGAAAAATCGGGATTTGAACTATGACAGAAAAAGAACTAATGCAATCAGGACTCCCTTATTCGGCGGTTGATGTACAGCTCTTGAGAGAGTTGAATGCCACTAAGGAAGTGATTCACAGATACAATGCCTTAATGCCTTCGCAGACAGATGAGCTGTTTTCAATCTTGAAGAACCTGCTGGGGTACATCGGTGACGACCATATCTGTATCAACCAGCCGTTCTACTGCGATTATGGCAAACAGATCAGGGTGGGCAAACGCTTCTTTGCAAACTTCAATTTCACCGTGTTGGACGAGGCCCCGGTAACCATCGGTGATGACTGTTTTATCGGTCCTAACGTAAGTATCTACACGGCCTGCCACAGTACGGATCCGGTGGAGCGTAACAGCCGGAAGGAGTGGGCCGAGCCCGTGACCATCGGCGATAATGTATGGATTGGCGGCAGCGTGACCATCCTTCCTGGCGTGACGATCGGTGATAATACCACTATCGGAGCGGGTTCCGTCGTCACCAAGGATATCCCTGCTAATGTTGTGGCAGCTGGTAATCCGTGCAAAGTTATCAGAAAGCTGTAATCATCCTCTGGCATTCAGACAATCTTGGGTATGAAACAGGTTCTTGGATACTTTCTTGGCTTTGCCATTTTTATCGTTGGGATTCCGGCCCTGATGTGGCTGGTTTCCGGAATGCCTGCTCCTGCGGATATTCCCGTTGGGCGTCTGTATTTATCGGCCCTTATTGCAATTGCCGGACTCTCGCTGAGCGTATGGAGTATCGTTTATATGAAGCGCGTGGGGAAGGGCAATCCTTTTGATGCGATGGGGCGCGAGATTGCGCCAAGGACCAGGCACCTGATGACGGACGGGCCATATAAGATGTCCCGGAACCCTATGCTGTCAGGGACTTATCTTTATTATGCCGGTGTTGTCGTTGCCCTTTGGACCTGGTGGGCGCTTCTTGTTTTTGCCGCCGTGGCCGGGCTGATGATGCTTCAGGTGAGCTCTGAAGAGAAGCGCCTGGAGGCCGATTTCGGGGAAGAATACCTTGAATATAAAAAGCGTACAGGCCGATTTATAACTTTGAAGAAATGACTTTCAACACCTACGGAGACAAAGCGAATCCCAGTCTGCTTCTGATACCCGGGCTGGGGGTATCTTATGAGATATTCCTTCCGCTGATCGATATCCTGAAAGACCAGTTCCATATCGTTGCCGCCGGAATTGACGGCTTCCTGTTGGGGAAGGAATCGGCCTTCACTTCCGTTGACGATCAGGCAGGGCATATTATCGCATATGTTCAGGAGAACCTGGGAGGGCATCTGGATTGCGCCTATGGCTTGTCGCTGGGAGGAAAAATTCTTTCGCGGGTGCTTGAACGCGATGAGATTGTCATCGGCCACGCTATTATGGACGCGGCACCCTTACTGCCACTCCCAAAATGGCTTGTGGATCCCCTTCGCTACTATCAGAGCCTTAATGTCTGGACCTGTTACCACTGGACCGGCTTCTGGCGGTGGGTGTTCCATTCCCATTATTTTGATGTGCTTCTGGATGAATGCCGGAAAGTGTGGCCATACGGCAAGGGAAAGGCGGTGCGAGACGGATACAAGGATGTCTATACCCATAAGTTGGAGTCAATTCAAGGGGCCGATATTCATTATTGGTATGGAACAAAAGAGGCCTTTGTAGCAAAGCCTCAGGTCAGGCATCTGTGTGCCCTCCACCCCGACACTCACGTTGAGGTGTTCCCCGGGATGAACCACGGACAATTTCTTATCGACCATCCGGAAGAGGTGGCTGGGAGAATCAAGTCAATGACCCTATGATAAAGAATAATCTATTCGTTCAGGCTATCAGCAAGTTTCTGATGGGCGTCATTATTATCGGCCTGCTGCTTATTCTGCCTGCAGGTTCGCTTCAGTACTGGCAGGGCTGGCTGCTGATGGGGATTCTCTTTGTGCCGATGTTTTGCGGGAGAACACCTACTTGTCACGGACCATCGAGGTGCAGGAGAATCAGAAGGTTATCGACACTGGCCTCTATGGCATTGTCCGGCATCCGATGTATATGGCAACCACAGTCCTGTTCCTGGCGATGCCGCTGGTACTTGCTTCGCCCTTTTCTTTCCTTATAATGCTGCTTTACATCCCGCTTATTGCCAGGCGGATAAAGAATGAGGAGAAGGTTCCGGAGGCCGGTTTTGCAGAAAACACAAGATCGGACCCCTGCTGTTTTACTACCATCCGTTTTTCCGGACCCAATTCAGCCATTGACCGTATGCGCGTGCGTCAAAAGAGGTATTTGTTCCTCCTGAAGAAGACGTACCAATGGTCTTGGTTTCCTTATCAAGACCGAGTGCACTGCCAATCTTGGCAAAGGCAACGATAACAGCAACCAGAACTATTCCATAAATAATGTAGGCAAATATCGCCGACACGGCGGTGGATTGTCTCATTACCCCAACAAGTGTCAGCGAAGCAACTATGCTTGCTGGGATGCACGTAAATAAAGAAGAGAAGTTTACATGTGCCTTTCCTAGGAGGACAAGCATATAGAGAACGGGGAGAGCGGCAAATGCCACAACACTCCATACGTTGCGTTCCCAGAAATGCATCATCAGAACACTGGCGAGGTACGACAGGCAAATAATGATGACCAGCATGTTAAACTGGCCCCAGCGCATCTTTGTGCTGTCCGGATGTACATTCTTTCCGTGTGGGCCAGGACGGAAGATGAGTGATATGGCCGGATACAGTATCATGAGGGCTATTCTAAGAATCCAATTCCATAGGGGTTGCTCCGGAGATCGGGCAAGGAACCAGCTACCCTCCCAGTAGCCCATCGCACAAACATACCATCCCAAAGCTGCAATCAATGCAATATTCAATACTATTCCTATTGCATTGACCCAGTAATTACGATACCACATGAGGATTGCCGCTACAATTCCTACGATGAGCAGAACCATCCAGGAACGGGGATCTGTCATCCACGGCTGCATATAATCTGGAAGCAAAACAGGAACATTCATATTCTGTAAGTTACATTGTCTTTACAAAAGTACGTATTCTGGAAATCAAATCCAATAACTCCTCCAAAAGCTTCTTTTGGATAGTGCATGTGGCTAAATTTGGCGAAAGGCCGCTTTTCGGAGCGAAGCGACCCAGGGGGTCTGGGGGATTAGGCCCCCAGTAAATCAAATAGTTAGGCATGAAAAAAGACCGGACTTACCGGTCTTTTTTCGTGCCTCGGTCGGGAGCTAAGATGTTGGTGACAGGTGGGAATTGTTGTGTGTCTATTGGGAGGCTATTAAGGGTTTGAACCCCAATTGGTTACCACTCTTATTGAAGCTATCAAAACAATCCCCGGAAAATGTGGTCAAATGTGGTCGATTGTTGGAAGTTGTGGTCAAAACGTGGTCAAGGATCAAGGGCATCGACGAAGGCTCGTTCAGTGAAGATTCAGGAAAAAGCATTAACTTTGATAGTCATTCAATCTAGTTAAGATGAAACAGGTTCTGGGATACTTTCTTGGCTTTGCCATTTTTATCGTGGGGATTCCGGCATTGATGCGGCTGGTTTCCGGGATGCCCTCCGGCTCCCACGTCAAAGTGTATAACGTCCCCAACTACGGCAACGTATACAGCAGCTCCATGGCGGAGTACTTATACCGAAAGTGATCGAGAAAAAAGAGTATCTTTGTATCCGTTATGGAAAAGAAAACCAAAAGAAGATTTGACTGGGGCAGTTTTTTTGTGACCGTCCTGGGTACTGCCATCGGTGTGGCGCTCACCTTCGTCGTGAGTGGAATACTGGAGCGCAGGAACAAGGCGCAAGCCCAGCGGCTCACGGCCATCATGGTGATTCATGATATAGACAATTCCATTGATATCGTCAAAAAAATGAAGGAGGAAGAAGAGCGGAATGGCGAATTGCTGCGTTTCGCCCTGAAACAAAGAGATCATCTGGAAGGGATGCCGTTCGACACGCTCGCCAGCATCCTTGACGTTCTGATAGATTCCCGTTCGGTTTTCAGCTTCGACACATCCAAGGAGAAGATTTTCAACAGCGACCTGGACACCTGGCAGAATCTGGGCAACATTGCGTTTTTGGACAATGTACAGACTTTCTATCATTACAGGAAAAGGGCTCAGGATACCATGAACGAGTCAACGGTATGGGAGAGACCCATTCCCAACGAAGAGTACATGCAATTAATCATGGGTTCCGGATGGGTGACGGAGGAAGAGTTTGCTGCCATCTTGCAGCCGCTCCTGGAAGAGAAACTCCACGAAAACAGGGTTGTCTACTTTATCAATGTTTCTTCTAGCCGACTGGACTATCTGACGCAACTGATTGACTATTGGACCGGGTTGAATGATGAGAACAAGTTCCTGATGGGCCTCACGGACCAGGAACTGGAAGACTATGTCAACAATA
>JAEESO010000077.1 GCA_016286385.1 Bacteroidales bacterium
GAAATCCGGAACTGCTCAGGCAGTGCCAGGAAATTGCTCTCGAAAGTGGAGCGGGGATTCCCCTTATCTTCGGGATGGACGTGATTCATGGCCACGAGACCGTTTTTCCCGTCCCGCTGGCGTTGTCCACATCCTGGAATCCTTCTCTTGTGGAGCGGATGGCCCGGATTTCAGCCAAGGAAGCCGCTGCTACGGGCATCAACTGGGTGTTCAGTCCCATGGTGGACATTTGCCGGGACGCCCGATGGGGCCGCATTGTGGAAGGAGGAGGTGAAGATCCGTATCTTGGCGGCGAACTGGCCAAAGCCTATATTTATGGCTACCAAGGACATGACACCAACTACGGCACCGACGAAGTCCTTGCCTGCGTCAAGCATTACGCCCTGTATGGCGCTGCGCTGGCAGGAAGGGATTACAACTCCGTATTCCTGAGCCGTCAGGAGGCCATGAACGGGTATATGGCTCCCTACAAAGCTGCTGCCGAGGCCGGCGCAGCCAGCTATATGTCTTCCTTCAATGAATTCGAGGGGATCCCTGCCTCCATGAACCGCTGGCTGATGCAGGATGTCCTGCGCGATGCCTGGGACTTCAACGGCTTCATTGTCTCCGATGCAACTGCTATCGCAGAGGAAGTCAACCACGGAATTGGAGATTTGCAGGAAGTGTCGGCCCTGTCCCTTCAGGCCGGGCTGGACATGGATATGAATAGCGACGGATACATCGGCACACTCCAAAAATCTTTGGAAGAGGGCCGCATCACTGAGGCCGATATCGACCGCGCCTGCCGCCGTATCCTGGAGGCAAAATACAGGCTGGGGCTGTTTGAGGACCCGTTCCGCTATTTTTCCAAGGAGCGTTATGCAGCCGAAGTTTACTCGGAAGAGAACCGCGCCGCCGCCCGCGAAATGGCCCGCGAATGCCAGGTGCTCCTGAAGAATAATGGCGTATTGCCACTTTCGCCATCGGCCAAAGTGGCTGTCGTGGGGCCGCTCGCCAAGGACGCAATGGCCATGACCGGCACCTGGGCCCTTTCCTCCCACCGGAACGAGAGTGTTACCCTCTGGCAAGGTATTTCGGAAGTGGCCGATGCTTCTTACGCCGAAGGCTCCTGGCTTTTCAAGGATGCCCATCTGGAAGAAAACGTGCGGTACGGGCTGTACAAGGCCTTTGTCCCCGGTTTCCAAGTTCCGCCGGTGCATCCCGTGAGTCAGCAGGCCCTCATCGCCGAAGCAGTGTCCAAGGCCCGTCGGGCCGATGTAGTAGTGGCGTGTGTTGGCGAGGTGCCCAACCTCAACGGCGAGGGTTCTTCGCGCACCGATGTCTCCCTCCCCGATGCTCAGGTAGAACTGCTCCGGGCCCTGAAAGCCACCGGGAAACCCATTGTGATGGTGCTTGTGACGGGACGTCCGCTCACGTTGGTCTGGGAAGATGAAGCGATGGACGCCATCCTCAATGTCTGGAGCCCCGGCACCGAAGGCGGCCATGCCGTGGCGGACGTGCTCTTTGGGAAGGCGAATCCATCGGCCAAACTCACCACCACCTTCCCGCGCAGCGTGGGACAATTGCCTCTTTACTACAACCATAAAAATACCGGCCGCCCGCATCCGGATACGGCCGATTACAAAAAGTTCGTCAGCTGCTATATAGACGAAATCAATGCCCCGCTCTATCCCTTCGGTTACGGGCTCAGCTATACTACCTTCGCCTATTCAGATATGCGCCTGAACGCTTTTGAAATGCCCATGGATGGCTCCGTGACGGCTTCCGTTACCGTAACCAACACGGGGTCCTGTGCGGGAGACGAGATTGTGCAGCTTTATATCCACGACATTTACGCAACCTCCACCCGCCCGGTCAAAGAGCTCAAAGGTTTCCGGAAAGTACATCTGGAGCCGGGAGTATCGGCAGAGGTGGAGTTTACACTAACAAAAGAAGACCTGTCCTACTACAACCATGACCTTAAATGGGTCTGCGAGCCGGGTGATTTCGAAATCATGATCGGCCCAAATAGCCGGGATACGGAAGGAAAGACGGTGCGCGTTACCGAGTAGAACCCATAGC
>JAEESO010000078.1 GCA_016286385.1 Bacteroidales bacterium
TCAGAAGGTCAAAGGCCTGAAGCGGGGTAAGGTTGTTGAGGTCTACGGCTTTGAGACGGTCCCTCAGGGACTCCAGAAGGGGATCGTCCAGTTGGAACATAGAGAGCTGGATTGAGCCGTCTTTCTCTACGCGGCCTTCCTTCACATTATGGGGCTTCACGGGTGTGAGGGCCCCTATTTTTTCCAGAGCCTGGCTGTTCTCCAGGGCCTTCAGGGTACGTTCTGCGCTTTCAAGGACCTGCTGGGGCATGCCGGCCATACGGGCAACGTGGATACCAAAACTGTGGGCTGTGCCGCCTTCACGGAGCTTACGGAGGAAGATGACCTCCTTGCCCACTTCCTTCACGGCTACGTGGAAGTTTTTCACGCGCGGGAAAATGCCTTCCAGGTCATTCAGTTCGTGATAATGCGTGGCAAAAAGCGTCTTTGCGCCCTTGCCGTATTCGTGGATAAACTCCACAATTCCACGGGCTATAGACATACCGTCGTAGGTGGATGTTCCGCGGCCGATCTCATCCAGAAGTACCAGGGACCTTGCACTGAGGTTGTTCAGGATCATTGCCGTTTCCAGCATCTCCACCATGAAGGTGGATTCTCCGCGGGAAATGTTGTCAGAGGCACCTACACGCGTGAAAATCTTGTCGAAATAGCCGATATGAGCCTCCGACGCCGGAACAAACGAGCCACACTGGGCCATAAGAACAATGAGGGCAGTTTGCCGCAGCAGGGCACTCTTTCCGGCCATATTAGGACCGGTGAGGATGATTATCTGCTGTTCCGTTGCATCCAGATATACGTCATTGGGAACGTACTCTTCCCCGGCGGGCATAAGGGTCTCTATCACCGGGTGACGGCCCTGGCGGATGTCCAGCACCTTGGAATCGTTCATTTCCGGGCGGCAGTAATGCATCTGGACGGCTTGTTCCGCAAAACCTGCCAACACATCCAGCTTTGCAAGGATGCGGCTGTTTGTCTGGATATCCGGGATGAATGACTGGATCTGGACAATTAAATTAGTGAAAAGAGCCTGCTCTATTGCCAGGATCTTGTCTTCCGCGGTAAGAATCTTTTCCTCGTATTCCTTGAGTTCCTCCGTGATATAGCGCTCTGCGTTTACAAGCGTCTGCTTACGGATCCACTCCGGCGGAACCTGGTCCTTGTATGCGTTACGGACCTCAATATAATAGCCAAAAACGTTGTTGTAGGCTATTTTTAGGCTGCTTATACCCGTTCTTTCCGCTTCCCGCTGCTGCATCTGGAGAAGGTAGTCCTTACCTCCCGCGCTGAGGCTTCGGAGTTCGTCAAGCTCTGCGTCTACACCCGTACCGATAACCGGCCCCTTGCCTATCTGGATTGCCGGTTCCGCGGCCATCACACGCTGGATTTCCTTCACCAGGGAGGCGCAGTTCTTCATTCCCTTGAGAAGCTTTGTGAGGGCCTCCGGGCCATCGGCAAGTCTTTCCCTTATAGGGGCCGATAAAGCCAGCGCCCTTCCAAGCTGCATCACCTCACGGGGCATGGCCTTGCCGGATGCGATGCGGCCAAGGATGCGCTCTATGTCCCCAAGTTTACCAAGGTCCTCCTGCGTTGCCTCAAGAAGTTCCGGAGCGCCCACAAAGTGTTCCACAATGTCATAACGGGCATTGAGCTCCTTCAGGTCCATTATTGGCATTGCCAGCCAGTTCCTGAGCATACGTGCACCCATGGGCGTGGAACACTTATCAAGAGGTTCCACGAGCGGTACGCCTGCCGCTCCAGAGGCACTCTGGAACACTTCCAGGTTCCTTAGAGTGAACTTATCCATCCACACAAACCTGGCTTCATCAATACGGCCGATTGAGCAGATATTCTTAAGGCCGGTGTGCTGAGTCTGCTCCAGATAAACAAGCAGAGCGCCGGCGCTGCAAACGCCAAGAGGGTACGGATCTATGGCAAAACCTTTGAGGCTTTCAACGCCAAGTTGCCGCTTCAGGCGCTCCACAGCGGCGTCATAAACAAACGCCCACTC
>JAEESO010000021.1 GCA_016286385.1 Bacteroidales bacterium
CCTCCCGTAGGAGTCTGGACCGTGTCTCAGTTCCAATGTGGGGGACCTTCCTCTCAGAACCCCTAACCATCGTCGCCTTGGTGGGCCGTTACCCCGCCAACTAGCTAATGGTACGCGAGCCAATCCGGTATCAATGAATCTCTTAAACAAAGGTCATGCGGCCTCTGTTGTTACGGGGTATTACGCGACGTTTCCATCGACTATCCCCCAGTACCGGGCATGTTGCTCACGCGTTACTCACCCTTTCGCCGGTCGCCGTCAGAGTATTGCTACTCCACGCTGCCCCTCGACTTGCATGTGTTAAGCCTGCCGCTAGCGTTCATCCTGAGCCAGGATCAAACTCTTCATTGTATATTTTAATATAATTCTAAGCTTGTCCCTGACGCTTAGTTCCTATAAAAGAAACTGACGCTCGTTAATTTTGCTTGCTTGTACTTTCCTTTCAGTCTTTTCAAAGATCTTTTTGCGTAAAAATCCCGCTCTCATCAAGCGGGACTGCAAAGGTACGAACTATTTTTTAATTTGCAAACTTTTTTGAACTTTTTTTGAAAAAATTTTACCCCTTCATATATAATATGGCTTTCTGTGGATCCGGGGCCTTGAAAACAGCGCTTCCGGCAACAAGGATGGAGGCACCCGCCCCTACTACATCGGCCGCATTTTCCGGGCCTATTCCTCCGTCCACCTCAATTGGAACATCAGGGCGGCCGATGCGCTCAAGCTCCACCTTCACCGCACTGATACGCTCCAGGGACTCCGGGATGAACTTCTGACCGCCAAAGCCCGCAAACACGCTCATGATAAGGACAAAGTCTACCATTGGAAGATACGGGAAGATGGATTCCACGGGGCAGTCTGGGTTAATCACTATGCCGGCCTTTACATTACAGGAGTGGATAAGCTCTATCACGGCAGCGCTCTTTTCCCTTGCCGCCTCATAGTGGAAACTGATCATTGAGGCGCCGGCCTTTGCAAAGCGCTCCACGTATTTTTCCGGATTCACTATCATAAGGTGGACATCCAGTGGTTTTGTAGCCTTCTTTGCAATGGCTTCCACCACGGGGAACCCAAAGGATATATTGGGCACGAAGGTGCCGTCCATTATATCCAGATGGAAGATATCGGCATATTTATTTACAAGCTCTACATCCTTTTCAAGATGCAGAAAATCTGCCGAGAGCATTGAGGGAGCTATCTGTATCATTTGAAACTGAGCACTACGTCCTGAAGATGGGCAACGAACTTATCCAGCGAAGAGAGTTCCAGTTTTTCTCCTGGAGCATGGACACCGCGGAGGGTGGGGCCGAAGGAAATCATGTCAAGGTCCGGGAACTTCTCAAGGAAAAGACCGCACTCAAGGCCTGCGTGGATGGCTTTTACCTCAGGCTCCGTATTGAACAGCCTGCGGTAGCTCTCTACTGATACTTCCAGGATATGTGATTTGAGGTTGGGTTTCCAGCCGGGGTATTCACCGTGATGCTCTACGTCAAAGGAGCCAAGGAAGAAAGAGGCTTCCACGCGCTCTGCCATGGCATGGAGCTCACTCACAACGGAGCTTCTCTGGCTGGTTATGACCTTAAGGGTATCTCCCTCAATATGCGCAGCGGCAAGGTTTGAGGAAGTTTCCACAAGGCCGGGGATATCCACGGACATCTGCTCTACCCCGTGAGGGACGGCAAGAAGGGTTGCAATGATATTTGCGGCATCCCCTTCCTCTATGGGTTTCTCTGAGGCCGATGCACTCTCACAGGACGCCCTTACAAGAGGGTCTGAGGAAGCGAATTCTGCCTCCAGGAGCTTTGAGAAGGCCTCTACGTCCTCTTTCATCTCATCAATCTCATCAGCGGGCACGGCAATTAAGGCCTCAGCCTCACGGCAGATGGCGTTGGGTTTATTACCGCCATCAAGGCCGATAAGCTGGAAGTCATACTGCAATTCCGTGAAGAGGAAGCGCACAAGCAGGCGGAGGGCATTTGCCCTTTCCTTATTTATATCGTCTCCGCTATGGCCTCCCTGGGCACCTGAGACACGGATCTTAAGCACCTTGTAACCTTTTCTGAGGGGCTCCCTGTGGAAATTGAAGGTGGCGGTGGTGTCTATTCCGCCGGCGCAGCCCACAAACAGCTGGCCTTCATCCTCAGAGTCCAGGTTGATGAGGGTTTTCCCTTCAAAGAAGCCGGGCTCAAGGGCAAACGCGCCATCCATTCCGGTTTCTTCAGAGATTGTAAAGAGGCACTCAAGCCTTCCCATGGGGAGATCTCCGTCCAACAGGGCAAGGCAGGCGGCAATACCAATTCCGTCATCGGCCCCAAGCGTTGTATTCTTTGCTATCATCCAGCCGTCCTCTATCTCATACGGGATAGGGTCCTTGAGGAAGTCGAACTCAAAGCCGGCGTTTTTCTCACAAACCATGTCCTGATGGGCCTGGAGAACAAGCGTGGGGACATTTTCCTTACCCTTGGAAGCGGGCTTTGTGATAACCACGTTGCCGGTTTTGTCCGTTTTGCACTTTAGACCGCGTGCTACGGCAAAGTCCTGGAGATATTTGGTGATAGGGCCTTCATGGCCTGATTCCCTGGGGATTGCGGTGATTTCCTTGAAGAAACCAAGAACTGAAGCGGAATTCATATTGATTCTTGTTAGATTTTGTCAAAGTTAGTAAATTTGCATGACATTTTGAACAGATTATGAAGTATTTTTCTACGGAGTATGTGCGCCGTGTAGTGTTCGGCGGTGAGAAACTCATCCTGCCGGAAAAGGCTATGCAGGAAGTTGAGCGCTGTTACCGTTTCCTCAAAGAATTCCACAAAGATAAAGTCATTTACGGTATAAATACGGGGTTCGGCCCCATGGCCCAGTGGCGCGTGGAAGATGATTACCTGAAGGATCTACAATATAATATAATAAGGAGTCATTCAACCGGCGCCGGCAAGCCGCTTGGAGACGCTTCCGTGAGGGCCGCTATGGTGGCCCGCATCGGCACCTTCCTCCAGGCACGCTCAGGTGTGCATCCGGATGTTGTGAGGCTTCTGGCGGGTTTCCTGAATAATGGCATCTATCCCTTCATTCCCCGCCACGGCAGCGTGGGCGCCAGCGGAGACCTTGTCCAGCTTGCCCACATAGCCCTTGCCCTGATTGGCGAAGGAGAGGTGCATTACAAGGGAGAGTGGCGTCCCACCGGAGAGGTTCTGGCCCAGTGCGGCCTCAAGCCCATGGAAATCCACATCAGGGAGGGATTATCGGCCGTAAATGGCACCTCCGTAATGACGGGCATATCCCTTGTGAACCAGTTCCAGGCCGATATCCTTCTGGACTGGGCCACCCTTGCAGCGGTTTGGATGAACGAGATTGCGGGCTCATACGACGACTTTATGGCTGAGGCCCTGAACGAGTGCCGCCGCCAGAGGGGGCAGCAGGAGATTGCCGCCCGGCTCCGTAAACTTGCGTCCGATTCCAAGTGCCTGTCAAAGCGTGAGATTGAGCTTTATAACGGCGGCCATAAGGAGGAAGTATTTGAGAAGAAGGTCCAGGCCTACTATTCCCTGAGGTGCACTCCCCAGATCCTCGGTCCAATATATGATACCTTCCAATCGGCCTCAGAAGTACTTGAGAACGAGATTAACTCTGCCTGCGACAACCCCATTGTGGATCCGGACACCAAGTACGTGTACCACGGCGGAAACTTCCACGGAGACTACATCTCCCTGGAGGAAGACAAGGTGAAGATTGCCCTTGTGCGCCTCACCATGCTCACGGAAAGGCAGCTCAACTACCTCTTCCATGACCGCATCAACGGCATCCTGCCCCCGTTCCTGAACATGGGTAAGCTGGGCCTCAATTACGGCATGCAGGCCTGCCAGTTCACCGCAACTTCCACTACTGCAGAGTGCCAGACCCTCGCCATGCCAAATTACGTTCACAGCATCCCCAATAACAACGACAATCAGGACATAGTGTCCATGGGCACAAATTCCGCCCTCCTTTGCCGTCAGGTTGTTGAGAATTCATTCCAGGTAATGGCCATCCACTGCATTGCCCTGGCCCAGGCAACTGATATCCTTGGAATAAAGGATAAGCTTTGCTCTGCATCACGCCGTGCATATGATGCCGTGAGGGAGATACAGCCAGTTATTCTTGAAGATACGCCCTTCTATAAGGAAATAGCTTCCGTAATTACATGGCTCAAGCGGAACCCGCTGGACCTCGCATAAAAAGAAGTGCCGCACCAAAAAGTGCGGCACTTTGTTTTGCCCTTATTCTACGGGCACAACAACCATACTTTCAATGTCCTCCACCCACTGACGGAACTGTTTGTCTATCTGGACCAGGTCCTGGACTGTTGTGCAGGCGTGTACCACGGTTGCGTGGTCCTTGCCTCCCAGCTCTGCGCCTATTGTTGAAAGGGAGCAGTTGGGAATGAGATTGCGGCATTCATACATTGCAATCTGGCGGGCCTGGACAATCTGGCGCTTGCGCGTAGGGGCCAGAAGCTGGTCACGGGTAATGTTGAAGTACTCGCACACGGTCTTGAGGATGAGATCCGGTGTGACATCTGTGTGCTCCTCCCCTACTATATTTCCAGTGACTGTACGCGCGAGGTCAAGTGAAATGTCACTGTGACCAAGCGTGGCGTATGCCACAAGGGATGTAAGGGTGCCTTCCAGTTCGCGGAAGTTTGTCTTGATGCGGGAGGCGAGGTATGCAAGTACCTCTTCCTCCAGGGCCACGCCCTCACGCTCTGAGCGTGACTTAAGCATCTGGACTCGGGTGGCGTAGTCCGGCCTTGAAAGTTCAACTGACAATCCCCACTTGAAACGTGACAGGAGGCGCTCCTCAAAGTTCTGGAGGTCTGCGGGTGCGCGGTCACTTGTAAAGATGAGCTGCTTGCCGCTGCCGTGCAGATGGTTGAAGATATTGAAGAAGCTGTTCTGGGCTCCCGGGGTTGCGAGATCCTGGATATCGTCCACGATGAGGACGTCTATCCTCTGGTAGAAGGCAATGAAATCCACGATACGGTTGCCTTTGACGGCATCCATATACTGGGTTTTGAACTCATTGCCCGTCACGTAAAGCACAACCTGATCCGGGAAATTCTTCTTTATATCTATGCCGATGGCCTGGGCGATGTGAGTCTTTCCAAGACCGGGGCCTCCGAAGAGGAACAGCGGATTGAAAGGAGTTTTGCCGGGGGCCTGGGCAATGCTTTCTCCCGCGCTTACGCCCATCTTGTTGCAGTCTCCTTCCACAAGATTGCCGAAGCAGTATGCGGGATTGAGACGTGAGTTGATGGTGACGCGCTTGATGCCGGGGAATACGAAGGGGCCGGGATTGCCTGCGGGCTGGTAAGTGGGAACGGAAATGGGATTGTTCCCGGGTACTGAACCTGCTTCCTGAGGAAGGACCATTCCCTGCCGGTTCTGGACGGGACGCACCAGATAGTACAGCTGGGCGTCTGCGCCGATTGCGCGGCGGATGGTAAGGCGGATAAGATCCTTGTACGCACCTTCTATATATTCGCGGAAGAAATCTGAGGGCACCTCCACGGTAAGACGGGCCCCGTCCAGTGAAACCGGACGGATGGGCTTGAACCATGTGGAAACCTGCTGCGGATCAATGTTATTTGCAATGATCTGCAGACAGTTATTCCATACGGCTATATGTCTTTCCTGGTCTGTCATCCGTGGGTTAGTGTCAATTGGAATGCAAAGATGGTTGAAAATTTTCTGATAAAAAACGCAAATTGCTATTGTTTTTTAAAAATTTTATGTTTAGATTAATGCTGCGAGAGCCTAAAACAACAAATTTTCCGCATCATTGATTATCAATGAGTTACGAGCGCGCAAATGCCCTATTTCCGCATATCGGAAAACATCTAATTTTGAATTTTTATAAGATTCAATAGCAATTTTATACCGCTGTCAGAAGCACTTCTGCTGCGGAAACGTTTCCACTTTTTTACTTTACCGGAGATGTTGCGCCGTCTTCTACTTTCACTATGTAAGAATCTGGAAATTTTTTCTGAATTGCAGGATAATTTTTCTTAACATCCTGAAGTTTTGCCGAAACTCCCACTACATACTTAACTAATTTCCCAGCAGGAAGTTTCATGGGCTTGTACCCGGCAAAGAAAGGATCACTTTCTGCCATGTCCTTGGAAGACACCAGCACCTGAACGCCGTAAAGGACCTTAGGTTCAGGAGATTTCTCCGCTACGCCTTCGGCTCCGGTCGAAATGACAGGATCTGCGGCAGCCGCTACGTCATTGCCGACCTGATCGGCAATCTCTTCCCTGTCATAACGGGCCTTGTAGATGCGGAAAGCCTTGTAGATATTCTGGGCAATCTGGTCCCTGCCAACCTCTGACCGGAGTACGGCAAGGTCCTGGGGATTTGTCATGAAGCCAACCTCAATGAGAACAGCGGGCATTGCCGTACGCCAGAGCACCCAGAAAGGGTCCTGGGACACTCCCCTGTTGGTTTTGATGGGCCCTCCCTCCATGGCCTGCGCAACATCTGCGGCAAATTCCAGGCTCTGGCCAAGGTGGGCGTTCTGCATGAGGGAGAAGATGATGGATGATGAAGGGTCATCTGGATCAAACCCCTGATACGTTGCAGCGTAGTTTTTCTCCAGCTTGATAACGGAGTTTTCCCTCTTTACAAGGTCAAGGTTCTTGGAATACAGGTCATTGCCCTTTTTCTTTGACTGTCCAAGGCAGTGTATGGAATAGCCGTTTGCCGCGGTTGATCCGTCTACGGCGTTCACATGCACGGAAATGAAAAGATCGGCCCCGGCCTTATTGGCAAAAACCGCACGGTTCTCCAGTTCTACAAAGTGGTCGTCGGAGCGTGTCATCTTTACGCTGACGTCCGGATAAGAGGCCGATATCTTCTGAGCCAGGCGCTTAGCTATGTCCAGGGCAATGTTTTTCTCATAGGTTTTCTGGTCACGGCTCACGCAGCCGGCATCCTTTCCGCCGTGGCCCGGGTCTATCACAACCGTCCTCAGGCGCATGGATGTGTCCTGTGCAGGTACGGGAATTGCAAGTAAGACGGCGGAAATTACGGCTATGATATGGCTTAAACGCAACTTCATCTTGGAGGCGGTTTGGTAAATTCTGGAAATAATAGTAATTTTGTAAGTTTTATATAACGCACAAATATAGCAAAAATTCTGCCTGAATGAAAGGGAATTTGCGGAAATATATCCTTGCCCTGGCACTGTGTGCGGCCTTTATGGCCCCCGGCGCCAAGGCCAGAGTGTTCCGCCAGGCCCCGGACTCAACAGTGAGGGCTTCCCTTGACAGCCTTGTATCGGCCTCCAGGGATTCTCTGGAATTCAGCCGTGACAGCCTGTTCCGCGCAAAGAGAGACTCCGTAGCAAGGGCCGATTCCATCTCCAGGTCACGCTCAGACTCCCTTGACCTCCTGAGCAAGAGCTCCCTGGAGGTTCCGGCTTTCTCAACTGCCAAGGACTCCATCATCACGGATTTCACCGGAGGTAAGCGCATGATCTACTATTACGGCGGGGCAACCGTGAAGTACCAGAACATGACGCTCACCGCAGACTATATTGAGTATGACATGGATGCAAATACCGTATTTGCACGCGGTCAGAAAGATACTCTTACCGGTGAATGGAAGGGTCTACCTGAAATGACGGAAGGTGCCCAGACATACAAGATGGACCAGCTCAACTATAACTTCAACACCCGCAAGGCCCGCATCCAGAACATGGTGACAAAAGAGGCCGAAGGTATTCTTCAGGGCAAGAAGATCAAGATGATGCCGGACAAATCCATCAACATGCGTAACGGCGTGTACACCGTCTGCGACCTTGAACATCCGCACTATTACCTAAACCTCACCATGGCAAAGGTAATCACCAAGCCTTCCCAGAAAACCGTTTTCGGCCCTGCGTGGCCCGTGATAGCCGATGTCCCCGCCTTCCCCATCATCCTGCCGTTCGGCTTCGTTCCCAAAAAGCCATCACGCGCCACCGGTATGCTCATGCCCACATTTGGAGAGGAACAGGCCCGTGGCTTCTACATCAGGGACGCAGGTATGTACTTTGTGTTCGGGGACTATTTTGACCTGTCTGTAACCGGAGACTACTACACGCTTGGTTCCTGGGCCATAGACATTAACTCCAGATACAAGGTAAACTACAAGTTCAACGGCCAGATTGCCCTTACCTACTCCAATGACCAGGCCGGTGAAAAGGGCAGCGCAGACTTCGTCCAGTCCCGTAACTTCGGCCTTCGGTGGTCACACACGCAGGATTCCAAGGCCCATCCCGGAACCACGTTCAGTGCATCTGTAAACTTCTCCAGCCCGTCTAACAGCCGCTATAATGCCCGCAGCGTGACGGACGCCCAGCAAAACCAGATCAGTTCATCCATCTCCTATTCCCATAACTGGAACGGAAAATTCAACCTGAGCGTCAACGCCCTCCATAACCAGAATTCCAGGGACTCCAGCTACTCGTTCACGCTCCCCAACATTACCTTCAACGTAACGCGTTTCTACCCGTTCAAGCGTAAGACCAGGGTTGGAAAGGAGAAAATCTATGAGAAGATTTCCTTCGGTTACTCAACGTCCTTCCAGAACCGCATCAATTTCAAGATGAGGGAACTCCAGGACTTCGTGATGGACGAAACCGGCAATCACGTAACAATAATTGACGAGTACAACAACAAGACTTACCGTGAGAAGGCGTTTGGAGATTCCCTTGCCGTAAAGGCTCTGGGGAAACTCACAAACGGCATGACCCATAACTTCCAGATAGGCCTTCCAAACTTTACGCTCCTCAAGTACATAAACGTCACGCCCAGTATAACATACGGCATGAACTGGATGTTCTCTAAGGGAGACCAGCACCTGGAGAATGAGCTAGACGCAGACGGGAATCCCATCATGGTCACGGACAAGGATGGCCGGGAGGTAATAGCCCAGAAGGTGGTAAGTGATCCCGGAACCGCATTCAACGGATTCGGGGCCACGCATACGTATTCCGGAAGCATGTCCATGAGTACCCGAATTTACGGTATGTTCAACTTTGGGAAGCATCGGAGGGTACAGGCCATACGTCATGTGATCACGCCGTCAATGTCCCTTAGTTTCTCTCCGGAAAAGGGTACGGCATTCAACGGCTGGCGCACCCTGGACCCGTATTATGACAAGAGAGGCTCCTTCCACGACGTAACCTGGTACAACATATACAGTATCAGCGGAAACCACAACAACGCCTCCCCACCCGGAAGAGGCAAAAGCGCCACTATGTCCCTGTCATTCGGCAACAACCTTGAAGCCAAGGTGAGGGATATCAGGGATACCACCGGCACGGGTTCCAAGAAGGTTAAGCTTCTGGACCAGCTCAATATCAACACCAGCTATAATTTCCTGGCCGATTCCCTGAGGATGAATAACGTGGGTGTATCGGCCTCCACAAGGCTTTTCAACAAGGTGAGCCTTAGCGGTAACCTTAACTTCGACCCTTACGCAATCAACGAGCAAGGCAAGAAGATTAACAAGCTCAACATTATAGCAACTGGTGTTCCCCTGAGGCTTACCAATGCTTCTTTATCGGCCTCCTTCTCCCTTAACGGAAAGGGCGCAACTGATGGAGACGACGGAACTCGTTCCGGAGGCAGCGGCAGCGGCGGTGGCGGTGGTGGCGGCGGCGCCACAACGTCGTATGAACGCATCTACTATCACCCCATCACCGGAGAATACATCCCCGGCGGATACGTATATTATATGAACAGCAACGCGCCATGGAGCGTGAACTTCAGCTACAGCTTCAACTACTCAAAGAGCTATACATATCAGAGTACCACCAAGGAGCTCATTGAGAACAAGAGGTTTACCCAAACACTTAATGTGAGCGGCAACATCAAGCTCACCCCCCGCCTCAGTATCCAGGCCACTTCCGGCTTCGATATAATGGCAATGAAGTTCACAACCACCCAGCTCAGCGCTTCCTATGACCTCCACTGTTTCAACATCGCCCTCTCCTGGGTGCCTATGGGCCAGTGGAAGAGCTACAGCTTCCGTATTGCCGCCAATGCATCGGCCCTGGCCGATCTCCTGAGATTCAAAAAATCCGACTCTTACATGGATAACATGTTGAAGTAATCGTTTTTTTTGTTACCTTTGCACTGGCTTTCCGTTCGGAAGGCCATCCTTACTTGAAATACATTCTTCATTTTTATGCCCCATAAACTAGCAGAATTAAACGCTATGAGTGAAGCAGAGCTCAGAGCGCTTGGTGAAAAACTTAATATCAAAGGTGCCGCAAAGATGGACCTCCCTACCCTGGGATTCGCCATTCTGGACACCGAGGCCGTGATTGAGGCCCAAAAGCCCATTGAGCCAAAGCCAGCCGCCAAAAAGCGCGGAAGGCCCAAGAAAGAGGCTCCAAAGGCCGATGCAAAACCTGATTCCAAGACAGAACCTAAACCGGAAGCAAAACCGGAGGTCAAACCAGAGGTAAAGCCTGCCGCTGCAGAGACCGCTCCCGCTCCCAAAAAGCGCGGCCGTAAGCCTAAAGCTGCCGCCCCTGAAGCAGAGACAGCACCGGCAGCCGCTCCCGCAGCAGAGGCTCCCAAAACCTTCATCCAGAACCTTTTTGAAGACCTCAAGGAGGATGAAGCCAATCAGGATGCGCAGCCGGCCCAGAAGGAACCTTCTCAGAAGGGCAAGAAGGGAAAGCGCCAGGATAAGCCTGCCGTAGATAAACAGCCTGAACAACAGCAGCAGCCCCGTCAGGAAAAGAAACAGCCGGAACAGCCCAAACAGCCGGAAAAACTCAAGAGAATTGAGTTTGAAGGCTCTGTAGAGGCTACCGGCGTGCTGGAGATCATGCCGGACGGTTACGGTTTCCTGCGTTCTTCCGATTACAATTATCTAAACAGCCCTGACGACATTTACGTGTCCCAGCAGCAGATCAAGCAGAACGCCCTCAAGAACGGAGACACCGTCACCGGCGAAATCCGTCCTCCACGTGAGGGAGACAAATATTTCCCGCTTGTACGCATCAAGTTCATAAACGGCCGTACCCCGGAATTTGTCCGTGACAGGGTGCCTTTTGACTTCCTTACTCCCCTGTTCCCCACGGAGAAATTCAATCTCCTGGGCCACGGCCATGAGAAAGACCAGAGCATCAGGGTTGTGGATATGTTCACGCCCATCGGCAAGGGCCAGCGCGGCCTCATTGTGGCTCAGCCCAAAACCGGTAAGACCATGCTCCTCAAGGCCATTGCAAACGCCATTGCCGATAACCACCCAGAGGTCTATGAGATTGTGCTCCTCATTGATGAGCGCCCTGAGGAAGTTACGGACATGCAGCGAAGCGTCAAGGCAGAGGTTGTGGCCTCCACCTTCGATGAACCCGCAGAACGCCACGTCAAGGTTGCCAATATGGTGCTGGATAAGGCCAGAAGGCTTGTTGAATGCGGCCACGACGTAGTTATCCTCCTGGACTCCATCACCCGTCTTGCACGCGCATACAACACCGTTCAGCCGGCTTCCGGTAAGGTTCTCACCGGCGGTGTGGACGCCAACGCCCTCCAGAAGCCCAAGCGCTTCTTCGGCGCTGCCCGTAACATTGAAGGCGGTGGTTCCCTTACCATCCTCGCAACCGCTCTTACGGAAACCGGTTCCAAGATGGACGACGTTATCTTCGAGGAATTCAAGGGCACCGGCAACATGGAGCTCCAGCTGGACCGCAACCTCTCCAACAAGAGAATCTTCCCTGCCGTCAATCTGGTCCTTTCCTCTACACGTAGGGATGACCTCCTCTATGATGCATATACCAACAACCGCATCTGGATCCTCAGAAAGCTTCTCTCCGACATGAACCCTGTGGAGGCCATGACCTGGATGCAGCAGCACATGGACGAGTTCAAGACCAACAAGGACCTCATAGACAACATGTCCAAGTTCTCAAGGTACGATTAAACCCTTGTCATTCTGAACGAAGTGAAGAATCTCTATTCAGACACTATCGTTGCTCCGGCCACCATACCAGGTACCGGAGCAATTTCCATTATACGCGTAAGCGGTCTGGATGCCTTCCGCGCAGCTGATGCAGTGGTTTCATTAAAATCCGGAAGTATCTCTGAGAAAGACGGTTACACTATCCATTACGGCGAGGTTGTCATCCCGAGCGAAGCCGAGGGATCTCCTGAACTCCTTGATGAGGTCCTTGTCTCCGTCTTCCGCGCCCCGCACAGTTACACAGGAGAGGATTCCGTAGAGATCTCTACTCATGCATCGGCATACATAGTCTCTGAACTCATAAGGCTTCTGACGGAAGCTGGCTGCAGGATGGCCGAACCAGGGGAATTCACTAAACGTGCATTCCTTAACGGGAAGATGGACCTTGCTCAGGCAGAGGCCGTTGCAGATGTTATCTCATCCACTACTAAAGCTTCGCATCGCGTAGCCATGAACCAGCTTCGGGGTGGTTTTTCCAAGGAATTGGAGAGCCTCAGGACTCAGCTCCTTGAGATGGCTTCCCTACTTGAGCTGGAACTTGACTTCAGTGAGGAAGACGTGGAGTTTGCCGACCGTGAGAAACTGATCGGCCTTGTAAATAATACACTCGCGCACGTCGAAAAACTTGCCGCTTCCTTCCGTCAGGGCAATATGCTGAAGAGCGGAATCCCGGTTGCAATAGTTGGCGCCGTGAACGCCGGAAAGAGTTCCCTCCTTAACACGCTTCTTGGAGACGAAAGGGCAATTGTATCTTCCGTTGAAGGGACCACCCGGGACACAATCGAGGAAATTCTCCAGATTGAGGGGCTCTCCTTCCGCTTCATAGATACTGCCGGAATCAGGGAGTCGGAAGACACCGTGGAGAAGATAGGAATAGAGAGAACTTACAGCAAAATTTCCTCAGCAGAGGTGGTCCTTGGAGTGCTGGATTCAAGCAAAAATCCAGTAGATTTTGAGGCCGATCTAAGGCTTATCCTGAACAAGATTTCCGGTTCATCAGCCACTGTATTTCTCCTACTTAATAAGGCCGATAAATTATCGAGTTGCGATATTAACAATTTTGTTACATTGACTAACAACATTGTTACATCACTTGATATTAAAGCAAATATACTCTCAATATCCGCAAAGACTGGTTTTGGGCTTGAGGAGCTAAAATCGGCCCTTTTCGCCTCTGAGAAGGAGCTTCTTACGGCAGAATCCGGTACCCTTGTCACCAACCTCCGGCACTATGAGGCGCTCACCTCTTCGGCCTCCTCCCTGAGGCGCACGGCAGAAGCTCTCCACACGGGCATCCCCACGGATTTAGTGGCTGAGGATCTTCGCGCCGCCATAGCCTCCGTGAACCTCATCCTTGGCAAGGACCTGGGCCTCTCCCCGGAGCAAGTGCTCCACAACATCTTCGCCCACCACTGCATCGGGAAATAGACCGCCCCCCCCCCAGCGCCGCGGCCCCGAAGATTTTCTTCCGCTACTACTACGTCAACTCCAGCAATGGCGAGAAGTCCGGCACCATGCTGGCAGAAGTCAAGTGGGCCGCTCAGCGGCCGGTGGCGGTGAGCCGTAGTCTCCGGGACTGAGACCTAAACCTGTCAGGCCCTCTGGATTCGCTCCAGGGGGCCTTTCGTTTGGACAAGTGGCGGATAATGATTAACTTTAGGCCGTTAAATCGAAAATTGATGTTATGAAACTCTCTATCGGGCAGAAAAAGGAACTAAAAGGAATGCTTACCTTTCTTGTTGTAAGCATCATTGCATGGCTGCTTGCTTCATTAGTGCTCCACTTCCCGTGGAATCACACTCTTGTTTTAACGGCTATTTCCATAGTCATCTCAATCATTCAAACGGCATTTATTGTTTTTCGCCCAAGCAAAAAGGACGAATAATAGTCAAGTATATTCCCTGTTTATCGAACGAAATAGGCCCCTGCAGACCTTATGGGTTTCAGGGGTCTTACTGTGTAGGGGGAACGTCCCGCGAACGCGGCCGGAACGCGCCAGCGCATACGGTTGCAACCCATTACAAACTGCAAAGAATCTTGGCGTTACTCGGAAATAATCCGTATTTTTGTAAGTCAAAAGTATATGAGATATGAGAGAACTGACGATACAAGATATTGAGACCATCATCTGCCGCGATGAGAACCGTGTTCTGGAGGTCAAGAAAACTACCGGAGAGATTGTTTCCGGGATGAGTTCCGGTTGCGCGTTTCTGAACACGGACGGTGGCTGGCTGTTCTTCGGAATTGCGCCCACCACGCTCAAGATTCTTGGTCAGGATGTCACAGATCCAACGAAGCAGGAGATTGCCAACCATCTCCGCAAGTTCGACCCTCTCGTCAATTCTTATGTCCAGTACGTTGATGTGCCCGACAGCGGCGGCAAGCAGGTTATCGCCATCTATTTCGACCCGGCGGAGTATTCTGATGCACCCTATGCTTACGACGGCCGCCCGTACTACAAAGTCGAGAATACCACATCTTTGATGCCCCGTCAACTCTATGAGCGCCTGATCCGGGAGAATCATCCTGAGAAGTTCAGTTGGGAGAAAGAGATTTGCCATAAGGCAACGTTGGATGACCTGGATGCCAAGCGTATCCGCGGAACCATCCAGGCCGGTGTAAATGTCGGCCGCATTCCGTCTGCTGCACTCCAGCTTCAGGACGTTCCGGCTCAACTCGCGCATTTCAAGATCGGTGATGCTAAAGAAGGCATTCACAACGCCGCAGTCGTTCTCTTCGGCAAAGAGCCGACGCGCTTCTACAATCAGTGCAAGGTACGGCTCGCACGTTTCGAAGGCACCTCAATGCGTCAGTTCCGCGACCAGACTGTCTGCGAAGGCAACCTCTTCGAACAATACGACGCCATCATCAATTTCTGCCAGAAGCATATGTTCCTTGCCGGCACGATGGAGACCGGTCAACGGATTGACACGCTCACAGTTCCTTTCCTGGCCATCAGGGAGACGGTCTTGAACATGCTCGCACACAGAAGCTGGTGGGACGAGAGTGAGTCCCTGAGCGTGGCCATCTTCGACGACCGCATCGAGTTCACCAATCCCGGCCACTTCCCTATCGGCACCAGCGTTGAGGATTTCATAGAGACGCCCCGCTCCAAGCCACAGAATCCGGATATTGCCAATGTCCTCTTCCGCAGCGGTTGGATGGAATCTTGGGGCCGCGGCATAGCCAACATAATGGATGCCTGCGAGCAGGCCGGGCTCCCCAAACCGGAGTTCATCAAAGCCCCTTGGATCACCCGGATTATCTTCAGGTTCAAGACACCGCTCACTCCTTATTTGAGCGGTAAAAGCGGTAATGGCTCATCAAGTGAGCCGATAAATGAGCCATTAAATGAGCCGTTAAATTATTCCAACATTCAGGTTAAAACTACCCACGATGCCATCAAATCCCATCCAGGCATCGGCCGTAGCGGGATAATGGCTCAAACCGGACTGAGCCTTCCGTCCGTCAAAAGGTATATTGCTGAACTTACCGCTAAGGGATACATTGAGCATCGCGGATCCAAGAAGACCGGTGGCTACTTCCCCATCAACAAGCAGTAATGCTTGTTAATCCTTGTTTCGTTAGATTCTGTACCGCATTTGTACCACGAATCCCGTAACTGATTGACATTAAACACAGTCTATCTTTTGCATCGGCAAGTGATTACACTGCGGTTTGCAGCAGCTACGCGGGCCGGGATGAGTTTGTCCACCTTCCGGTCATAGGTCATGAGGCCGTTGGTCTCACGCTCCACATCCGTAGTCTGGGTATAAACGGCAGCGGCGCAGCCCTCACGGACAAGAGGAATCAGCATCCGGGCGTACTCCTCGTATTTGGCGGTTGCGTCTTCAGAGGTGCCAAGTTCCACATATCCCCAGTTCTTTCCGGTTTCCCAGGTATGGTCCTCCACAATAAGGCCGATACCGCCGTATTCGCCCAGGACGTTAACCATTTCCGGATCCCAGATCCTCATCTGGGGGTGGGGATAGTGATGGCTGTCAAGGATATCTCCAACGCCGCCGGAAATCCAGTTGCCTCCGGAAGCCATGTTGACCGGACGGGTAGGATCCTCTGCCTTTGTGAAATCCACCACGGCCTTTGTGTCAAACTGTCCCCAGGCCTCGTTGAACGGAACCCACACAACGATGCACTGGAACTTCTTGGTCTGGTCAAGGATGTCCTTCCACTCGCTTATGAAGTTTTCCCTGGCCTGGGGAGAGAGCTGGTCAGAATTGCCGGCGTCATAGACATCGGCCCCCTGAGCCCAGTCGTCCCTCTTCTTGTAGTTGCTCACGCAGGGCATATCCTGCCATACCAGCATGCCAAGCATATCACAATAGTAGAACCAGCGGGAAGGTTCAACCTTGATATGCTTGCGAATCATATTGAAACCGTATTCTTTGGTCCTCTCAATATCATATCTTAGGGCCTCGTCGCAGGGAGCGGTGTAGAGGCCGTCGGGCCACCAGCCCTGGTCCAGCGGGCCAAACTGGAAGAGCGGCTCACCGTTGAGAGCCAGGCGGCGGTGTTCACCGCCAGCAATGGAAATCTCACGGAGCGAGGTATATCCGTTCACCTGGTCTATCACCTTGCCGTCTTTCAGGAGAGTGAGTCTGAGGCCGTACAGGTAAGGGCTGTCCGGAGACCAGAGCCTGGGTTCCGGGACTTTGAGGACGGCCGGAGAGCCATCGGCAATGACGCTTGCAAGGACCTTGCTGCCAGGCTTTTCCGGATTGTAGCCAATCCCGCCTTCTATGAGTTCAACTTTTACCTGACCCTCGCCGCACAGCTTGGGAGAAACGGTGAAACTTCCTTCCTCAACGGAACTTGTGAGCTGATAGTCTGCAATGTAGCCCTCCTTGGACACGGCCTCCATCCATACGGTCTGCCATATTCCGGAAACCGGGGTATACCAGATCTTGCCGCGTGAGGGGCTGAAGGTCTGCTTGCCCCTGGGCTGGAGGTCTCCGGTCTCCGTAGCGTCAAGCACCTTCAGGATTATCTCCTGAGAGGCCGATTTATCAAGGTAAGGAGAGATGTTGAAGTTGAAGGCCGTATATCCGCCCTGGTGAGAACCGGCATACTGCCCGTTCACCCACAGCTCGCAGGCCCAGTCAACGGCATCAAAATGAAGCAGGACATCCTTGTTCCTCCATTTCCCGGGCAGCTTGAACTCTCTTCTGTACCAGAGGGCGTCATCGGCGGTAAGGCTGCCGGCTACGCCGGAAAGGGAAGACTCAAGGGGGAATGGCACCAGTATCTGCCCCTGTGCGCCAGGCATTGTCTCTCCGCCCTTAGGGCCGATGGCATAGTCCCACAGGCCGTTCAGGTTTACATAGGAGTTTCTGACCATCTGGGGCCTGGGATACTCCTGATGCACTTTCTGAGAGTTAATCTGCTCTGCCCATGCGGTTTTAATATGTTCTCCGGCGGGAGCCCAGTCTGTAGCTTGCTGTCCGCAGGCCGTCATCAGAACAGCCAGGACCAATACTGAGAACTGTTTCATTATTGATTCGTTTTAATTGTTTCTTTCAAAAAGTCAATTTCCGACTGGCTGTATGGCGTGTAGTCGTTCCACAAGATGCTGTGGAACCAGACGTCCGGCTCTCCGTCGGATGCCTTGTGGCCCCAGGGGAAGCGGTACTCGCACTTGCCTTCTGCAAGTCCCCAGTTAAGTGCGCCCACCTTTTCCTTTTTGAGAATAGGGAGGCAGTCCTGGAAGGTGGAGCCAAAATTCCTTGCAAGGTACTCCTGGCAGATCAACGGCCTGCCATAACGCCTGAGCATTGAAATGAAGGTTTCAAGTTCCTTGGGAGGATAGTAGCAGTGAAAAGAAATGATGTCTGAATTCTCGCACACGAACGAGACCATGTCAAGCTTTGTAAGCTCACCTTTCTGGCCGGGACGGATCCAGATGGGAGAAGTAAGTGGCTGTGACGGCCTCACTTCCCAGGCCCATTGATACATGTTTTTCATGAACTCAAGGCAGTCTCTCCCGTCCTTGATATTCTCCGGCTCATTGTAAAGGCACCAGTAGAGGATTCTGGAGTCGTTCCCGAAGGTTCTCAGAATATCCTGCACATAGGCCTTGAACTGAGGCCACTGGTCCCTGTCAAAGAAATACCTGTCCAAAGGGCTGTGGACCCATCGGCCTCCTCCGTGGACGCCCTCCAGGGGAGCGGGCTGGGGGCCGGTCTCACCCTCACCGCCGCCGTTGGTGCAGAAAGTGAACGTCACTTTTATGCCGTGAGAGTGCGCGAGGGTAAGGAGACTGTCTATCCTTGACTTGAAGCCTTCTGCGTCCTGAAGCCATGGCAGTTCATGCATATATACCCTTACGGTATTGAATCCTATCTGTTCACAGATGGCAAACTCGCGGTCAAGCACCTCGGGGTTGAAGGTATCGGCCTGCCACATTTCCAGCTGGTTTACCGCATACGTGGGAACATAGCAGCAGCCAACCGGCCACGGCGTCCGGTCCCACCACTGCCCGGCCTGCTCCACTGTCCACTGGGCATGCTTTCCTGTCACCGAGCAGCTTATCAAGGATGCGGCAAACGCCGCCAAAAACAATAATCGCTTCATTTCTTCTGTATTTTGCCTTTTACCGTGACAATTGTACCCCTGTACTGGGTGACAAGCAAGATGCAGTCGTCACCAAGGTCACAGAGGGAGTTCCAGAGTCCGCTGTACTTGGTCTGGTCTATATCTACCGCTATAGGTGCTTCCGTCATGGGGCCAAATATGGGAGAGGCCGATGACGGGATGGGGATCACGAACACCGCGGGGATGCAGTGGTCGTCTTTCAAGGGCTCGTCTGCGCCCTCGGAAGACTGGCAGCTTACTACAAAGTAATTGTCTGTGTGGATGATGTAAGGAGCGCCACAGTATATTCCGTCCTTAGGCTTGAAGGGGTAGAAACGTCTGGCGTCGCCAAGCTTGATTTCCTCCGGCCAGTTCTCATCCAGAGTGCAGGACATGCCCTGTATTTCCATGGCGTACTTGGAGCCTCTCTCATTCTTGTGCTCCACAACAAGGTACATGTATCCGTCCTGGATGGTCACCACGGGCATACCGTCCCATCCGCCCTGGGTGTGACAGACTATCCTTTCAGGGCCCCAACTGTCTCCGCCGTCAGAAGATTCCACAACGGAGATATTGTTGCTCCGGTTGTCACCTACGGCATAGTAGGGAGTGTTGTCTGTGAAATACACCTGCACCCTTCCGTCCGGGAGTTCCAGTACAAAGGGTTCCCATGCCCCCTTGGAGGCATCAACATCCCATGTTCTGGAAGCATAGACCGTACGTTTTTCGCTCCATGTCTTCCCGCCGTCATCTGAAACGGAGCACACTATGGAAAGCGGATGGATAGATGTCCTGTAATCTACCGGCCTGAGGTTGGACGCATAGATGATTCTTCCCGGATGATAGGGATTGGAGTCTGACAGCTGGGCGAATTCCGCATTGGAGCAGCGTACCAATACGCTTCCCTTTTCGTTGCTTGCGGTGAAGCTCTCCATTGCCATTACAGGCTCGCTCCAGGTGACAGCATTGTCACTGCTGAACATGGCGTAGGCATTGCCCGATGCGGAATAGACCAGCATCAGGCGCCCGTCGTTAAGCCTGTGGACACGCGCATAACCGCCGCTTACCACGGGGATGGGAGTTGACCAGGACACCGTGTATCTGGCAGGTTTGACGGTCTTTGTGCATGCCGGGATTGCCACCATCAGCAATGCCAGCGACAATAAGAGCTGTCTCATATCTCAAGAAGTGTATTTTGCTTTTTCAGTATTTCCTGAAGGGCGGCAATATCCATGTCCTGCGCCTTATTGGACCTTGTCACAGTAAGCGCCGCGGCATCTCCCGCCGCCTGGCCGGTCACAAAGCATGTTGCAATCTCACGGGCATCCCAGGTAAGGCCCTCATCGAAGCCGAAGCATCGGCCCGCAACCAGAAGGTTGGGAGTCTTCTGGGGAACAATGGCCCCGTAAGGGATTTGCCAGATGGGCCTTTCTTTCTTTGTAATCTTCCTGCCCTTATACGGTATGGTGGCCGATCCTCCGCTGAAGCCAATGGCGTCGTCATACCTGACGCCGGTCATCGATTCTTCCAGCGTGACGGTGCGCATTGCCTCAAGCACACGGGTTGTCCTCACGCCTATCTGGCCCGGGGTCTCAAGGAGGAAGGCGTTCCTGCATCCTTCACGCGAACGGAGTTCCTGGGTGCGCTCCCACATAACCTTGCGGTGCTTCTGCTGAAGCCTTGAAATGTTGAATACGTCCAGGCCATCCTGGTCTGTCTCTCCCTTCATGTGAAGAAGTCTCACGCCCTTGCCGGGTAGTTTGGTCCCAAGCTTCACGGATTCTTCTATGCCGCCAACTCTCCACATTGCGCCGATGTCGTTCTTCTGCACGCGGAAGGGGTCTCCCGTCCGGGAGAATATGTCTCCGTCTCCGCTGGCATCTACAACGGCCTTTGCCCTTACGGCCACTCTTCCGCTCTTGCATTCAAGGATGACACAGTCTATCCTGTCTCCGGACATGACTACCTGGGATGCGGTGCAGTTATAGAGCACCTGGACTCCGTTCTCATCCATCATCAGGTCCATCACATACTTGGCGGCCTCGGGATCTACAGACGGGTCCTTGGGATTGAAGGCCATGCCCAGGTCAAAGAGCCTGCCGCATATCTCGTTGGAGAAGCCGTACACGCACTTTGTCCAGCTCCCGTTTTTGTGAAGACCGTGAGTGGAAAGGACCGGTGTAACAATTCCGCCTGTCCACAGGCCTCCAAGGCATGCGTATCTTTCAAGCAGCATCACGGATACGCCGCAACGGGCAGCGCTCACCGCAGCAGCCACGCCTGCAGGCCCTCCACCAACAACGAGCACATCCACAGAGCCAATGACAGGAATCTGCCGGGCGGGTTCATTTACCCAACCCTGACTGGGCACGTGAGATCTCTCTCTCTGGACGGCACAAGACTGCGCAACGCTACCAAGACCAAGAAGGGACAATGCTCCGGTGCCGATGGCGGTATTTTTCAAAAACTTTCTTCTGTCCATTACTACTTGTTATATCTAACAGATAAATAATTCAATGAGTTGTCGCATTTACTCGACTGGTCTTCAACGCTGTCAATACTGCCACCGTCGTAAGAGTTGCCGGTACCTGCAGCTTTGGAGATTGGAATCAGTCTCACGCAGACTTTTGCCTTATCCCAAATCTCGGCATCATCAGGGAGAGTGATGCTGATGTATTTGTGTCCTGCGGTCTGCCAGTTCCTGCGGCCAGAAGTGAGAGCGAAATCCGGAACGGTAAACGTTCCTGCAGAAATCCAGTCGGAGTCATCCACGGAATAATCCATTCTCCAGTATCTTGGCGCACCGCATCTCATACCGTATCCATTAACAATGCCAAACTGGATAGACATGGGACTGTGGGTTTGATCTATACCTTCGGTAGAGAACTCTACGCACCAGTATTTTGACGTAGTCCATGCCGAGCAGCTCCATGCCTGGTTTTCTGTGATGGACCACATTCCATAGTTGGAGGTATCCAATCGGCTCCAGTCCCTTTTTGGAATTATCCTTCCATTAGCGGAGCCCTTCCTGGCAGTAAGGTTGCCGTTGCTTGAGTATGTTGGCAGGACGGCGGTGGAATCGGCATTTGCAATGAATCTGGTGTATTCACAGAGAAGTTGCGAGAAGCTGTTGTCCCGTTCATTGGCAAGCCGGACATCTTCCCTGTGGACCGGCCGGATCTGGTAATAGCCGATGTCCCCGATATCTGTGATGTAATCCAGGGCCAGACCTTCTGAGAGCATCCTGTTCTGAGCATCTTTATCCCATTCAAAGTTGTCGCAATGCTCATGGACTATGACTCCGGTTACAGACCCGCTTCCAAGCGGCATGGCCTCCCCGTTTCTACCCCAAGAACATGTTGTGTTCACGCACATGTAGATATTGTCTCCATTATTGTCAAGCAGCACCATGGGATACTTGTTCATTATGGAAACCTGTCTGGTGTCAAGGGGAAGGAAAGGACCTTTGCCAATTGGAATCTCCACATCGTCAATGCGAACAAGAGTGTAGATGTCGTCTTCGGCAAGATCGCCGATGTGTTTTGACTTGGCGGTGAATCCTACCATTTCCGAGGATGCCATTATTGCATCTGTGGACACATTGGAAAGGACATATCTGAGCGGCTTCTGATATCTGGTCAGAGTTGCCCCATACAGGTCAATGGCCACATGGTCAAAGCGGGAAACCTTCTGATAGACGGCCGACGAGAAATCTACCCTGATTCCGGACGTGTTGTCATCGTTGGCAAGATAGAGGGCAGAGGATGAACCGGACAAATCCTGAATAACTGACGATACATTTCTGTTTTCAGCGCCATTACCTTCACTGTCGTCATTCAGGACAACGCCTTCCAGAAGAATATGAGAGTTTATGACAAGCTCTCCGGCAGAAGTCTTGAGAGCCTTTACTTCATTCACCCCGGCGTATGTCCAGACAGACTTTTCCGAAGCCTGGCTTACACATACCTGGCCGCTCAGACTGGCGCTGCTTATCATAATTGTTGCCGTCCTCAGAGAGTCCTGATAGTTTGCATCAACGTCAAAGCGGACGTCGTTGTTTTCTATACGGAGATGCCTGATCCAGGGTTCCGTGGATTCAATCAGGAAAAGGTCCGGATTCATAAGAGTGCGTATCCTTGCAGAGTATTCTCCGCCGGAAGCGGGCACAAGGACATTCTTCTGTACAATGTCAAGAGCCAGAGGGAGCAGACCCTTTTGCTTCAGGATCAGTTCAACGCGGATATCTCCGCCTGTAAGAATGATGACGCTCTCGCGGCTGACGCCCCTGTCTGCTTGGTAAGAGACGCAAAGCGACACGTCTCCTGAAAGCACAATCTCTTTAGAAGACGGATTGTCAGTGAACCATAGCCATGAATCGTCGGAAGAGATTGTGGCAGTCCATTCGTTGTCTGAAAGAACCTCAAAGACGGCCTTTCCGGCCTCGCTGCCAACCTCTTTAACCGGGTATTCACATCCAAGTCCATACAGAGTTGCCTTGTATGTTTCCTTCTCACAGGAAAGCGCAAGCAGGGCAATGAGAGATATGATTATGTACTTTTTCATTGCAGATACTCCTTATTGTCAAGGGCATAGCCCGAATATGTAACCTGGTCGGAAGGAATTGGCCAATACCTGTGGCATGGACGGATAAACTCCTGTATGTAGGTTCCGTCATTGTACAGCTGTGTCCTTTCGTACCAAATACCCCATCTTACAAGATCGAACTTTCTTTGGAACTCTCCAAAAAGCTCTCTTGCGCATTCCATCCTGATTTCCTCCATCAGGGCGCTGGCATTGTTTCCTACGGCCGACGGGGTGAGCTTGTCCAACCCGGCCCTGGTGCGGGTAATGTTCAAATAGTCGCAGGCCCCATCCATGTCGCCGAGCATAAGCAGAGCCTCCGCCTTGCCAAGCAATGCGCCTGCAAAACGGAACAGTTTGTAATTGTTGCTGTCCTTATAGTTGTACATACCGTAGCACCAGAATTTGTTTCCCAGCCAAGGGCGGTTGTTGCCGTTGGAGCTGACGGTGGTGAACCAAAGCACCGATGCTTTTTCCCTTGTATTGTCGGAAGGTGAATACCCCATCCATCTCCATGCAAGGTTTCCGGAACCGCCACGGGCAATATTGGCTCCTGCGGAATACTCTCCGCTGCGGAGGTCCTTTCCGCCATACGGCATCAGGCGCTGGTAATAATATGCGGTAGGGCGGGCCGATACAGATGTCCTGGCAAAGCTGCCAAGTTCCGGGATTGCAATACCGTTGTAAATGTCAGAAACAGGTACGGCGGCTTCAGGATCTTCCGTGTTGCCTGTTGTTCTGAGAGGCATGCACATACTGGCAATTTTACCGGAAAACTGAACGCCGTAGGCCTCCACAATATTACCCATCTCAAGAATTGACTCTGCTGTCCATTTCCTGGAGAAAGGAATATCGGTCAAAGGATAGGCTTCGCCAAACCCCGAGGGATTTGCCCGAAAGTCTCCGTAAATCTGTTCCAGCACGGTGAAGACGGTTACAGCGTCTTCCCATCGTTTGTTCCAGAGGCACATCTTTCCGGCCAGCATCAAACCAACTGCAGCCCCCATCCGGTAGTTGCTGTCTCCTTCATAAGAGCGGACAAGTTGCAGAGCTTCCTTTTTACCCATTTCTGCAGGAAGAAGGTATTCCATCAGCTGGTCAATCAGATAGTCTCTGGTGTTGTCTGCGCTCATGCGTGGGAGTTTGGCTACAGTGGCGCGGTTTTCTTCCGTAACAGGGTATGTGTAGAACGGGACATCTCCAAACGTACAGGTAAGGAGGTAATAGTACATTGCCCGGAGGATATAAGTCTCTGCGAGAAGCTTCTCTGACTGTTTGGCGGTGATGTGGCCTTCATCTACTGCAGATTTTATCACATCGGCCATCTCATTGCAGAGCATCACTCCGTTATAGCCGTTCTTCCATACAGTGCTGCCAATGCCAGGCCTGTCTGGAGAGATATTGCAGTTGGAGTTATAGTCGGTGGAGACGTTGTACATCATCAAGTCTGCGGCACATTCCGTCATCTGGAAGAACTGATTGCCGATAATACCCCTCAGCGGAGAATAACAACCGTTGAGGCCGGTGATTATCTGGGCCTCGGACTTGTAATATGTCTCACGTGTGGAGTATGAGTCCACCTTCTCTTTTAGAGAACAGGCGCTCACTGCAAGGGCGGCAGTAGCAGCGTATAACAATATCTTCGCCTTCATAATCAGAACTTTATCATAACGTTAACAACGGCAGTCATAGGACGCGGATATGATCCGTTGTCCAGTCGGTAAATGTTGGAAGAGGAATTCACGTCCGGATCAAATCCGTTATAGTTTTTGAAAAGCAGCAGGTTCTCGCCGCAGATTCCCACATTCAAGGCCTTTATTAAGCTGCGCTTTTTAACGGGGAAGTCGTAGCTTATTGACAAGGTCTTGAGTCTTAGGTAAGAAGCATCATGGACAATGCGGTCACTGGCCATAGTGTCATTGAATGTGGGGCGGGATATGTCTGAATCCGGTCTCAAGTCCGGATCCCATGCCTGGAGCATATACCTGTACTTGTTGTAAGCAGAAATTCCGGATCCCATCCATAGCTCGGAGAGGTTATAAATCTTGCCGCCTATGGAATACACCCAGTATATGCCGATATTGAGTCTTCTTCCTATCTTGAAGTCATTCTGCACGCCGCCGTAGACAACGGCATCGGCACTGCCAATGTATACGTAGTCGTTCTCGTCAAGAATTCCGTCGTGATTGAGGTCTGCATACTTGGTGCGGCCAACGTTGCTTCCCTTGGTGCCCGGCCTGATTGAAGACGCCCATTTGTGGGTGATCTCATTCCTGGCAACCTCTTCTTCGCTGTGCCACACACCCTCGTACTGATAGCCCCAAAGAGCGTTTGCGGGATAACCCTCCTTATAGGCGTACATGTACTGAGTAGGATTGCGTGGATTCAGGTACAGAGGCACGGCTTCTCCGCCGTTGCCGGCATCGACAACCATCTGACGGTTGTGGGAAACTGTCAGTGTAGTGCTCCAGGTAAATGAACGTGCTCTTACGTTTACGGTATTCAGGGTAAACTCCACACCGGCATTGGATGTTGCGCCGGCATTTGTGAAGTAGGTGGTGAAACCGGTGGTCTGCGTAGTCCTCATGGCAAGAAGCAGATCGGATGTTCTGGAGAGATATCCTTCGGCCTCCAGATTAATCCTGCCTCCTAATACAGAGATGTTCATTCCCACATTCAAAGCGTCTGTCTTTTCCCAGGTAAGATTGCTGTTTGGCAGTTTGGAAGGAGTCTGTGCAAGGTTTACCCCGTTGCCAAACACCCAGTCTCCAGGAGCAGCATACAGAGTGGGAATGGTCATATAAGGTGATACGGCATCATTACCAGAGCGGCCGGCACTTAGTCTAAGCGACAGGTCGTTTACCCAGTAAACTTCACTCATGAATGGCTCGTTGGAAATGGACCACCTCAAAGCCAGGGCAGGGAACAGTCCCCATTTCCTTCCTTCGGAGAAGTTGGAAGCCCCGTCGGCACGGAATGTCGCCGTTACATAGTATCTGCGACGGTAAGACCAGTTGGCCCTCCCAAGGACAGATAATTTTGTCTTATAAGTGTCATAGCTGGTCACACGAAGGTTGGCGGGATCCTGAAGACCGGCCATGTTGTGCCAGGTAAGACCGTCATCCAGATAACCGGTTCCGCGGTTGGAAGCATAGTCAACATTCTGCTGTTCTGCAGTGAAGCCGGCAAGCATGTCAAGGTCGTGTCCCTTTTTCTTCAGCTTGTACTCAACCGTTGTCTCGGACAGAAGCTTAATCTGTTTCACGTCTGTCCTGCTGGCCGATCCTCCTGTCTGGTCTGCTGCCGCAACAGGAAGGAACGAGGGATAATATGTTCCTGTTAAAGCATCATTGAATGTATATGACAGGCGAGTCTGAATGGTAAAGCGTTTCACTTTTGCCCTTAGCCAGGGTGCCAGCGAGAACACAGTCTTCTGCGATTCATTGGTGGCGTATTTCTGAGTCAGGTAAGGATTGTTGAATACGGATCCTCCGATGCTTTCAGAGTCTCCATACCTGTTCCAGATGTCTTCTGTTGTCAGAAGAGGACTCAGGAAAATAGCTGCGGAGGTGTTGGTTCCTCCGATGGCCGCCGTTGTGCGGTTTGTCCATTGACCGGTGTAACTTGCCCTCAGACCCCATCTTACGGCAGAGGTCAGCTTGGCATCGTTCCAGAACAGGCCGGACAGTCTCTTGTGTCCTGCGCCTTTCACAACACCTTTGGTGTCATTCCAGCCAACGGAAATAGAGTATCGGTTGTCTTTGCTGCCACCCTTGAGAGCCAGATAGTAGTCCTGATACATACCAGTCTGTGACAAGGCATCTATCCAGTCTGTACCACTGCCTAAAGATTCAGGATCCGGGAAAGGAGCTTTCCACGTAATTGGATCCGGCCTTCCGGCTGTCTGGTATGCGCACATGTTTCTCCACTGGGCGTATTCGGATGCATTCATGATGTCCAGTTTCCCTGCAATTTTTGACAGACCCACGCTGGACTTGAATGTCACGTTGATGGGGGATGCCGGAGAAACACCGTTGTCAGTAGTGACAAGTATAACTCCGTTTGCTCCCCGGGAACCATAAATGGCAGTGGAAGAAACATCCTTCAGGATGGAAATGGAGACAATGTCAGAATGGTTGATTTCGCCAAGGTCCTGTACGGCATCAACAATTCCGTCAACTACTATCAGCGGCTGATTGCCTGCCGAAATTGACCTTGAACCACGTATCTGGATGGTTCCGGCTTCACCGGGCTCACCATTCTGAGACATAAACTCGGCTCCGGCAACCCTGCCCTGAAGAGCCTGGCTCACAGAGGACACCGGCGTACCGGAAAGGCTTTCCACATCTACTACGGAAACCGATCCTGTAAGGTCGCTCTTCTTGGATGTTCCGTAGGCAATGACAACAACCTTGTCCAGCACCTCGGATGCAGCCTTGAGAGTGATGTTCAGTTCTGTCCTGCCGTCAACATGCTCCACAACGGTGTTGTAACCAATGCAGGAGAACTCCAGAAAAGCGTCCGGAGTTGTCAGAATGGAATAACGGCCGTCCGTGTCGGTCATTGTTGCGCGACTCGGAGCATTTTTGTCCACGACGCCGACACCGGGTACGGTTTCACCAAGTTCATCCGTTACGATGCCGCTCACCTGTATCTGCTGGGCATGCAATACCGCAGCAGCAAACAGTAATATCAATATTAGCGCTGTTCTTCTCATCACCCGTTCAATATTCCAATGTTAACACAATAGGCCGATGTTCCATTGCTGAAACAGGTTTGTCTGCCAGTTTCACTCCCACTACCTTGGAGAGTATGGTTCTGGACACATAAGCGTAATCGGCCTGATATGAATGGCCGCTTTCCGCATCTGTCCAGGTGCTGATATAATTCTGCTCAGAGAGCCACAGGCAATCATACATGTTGTTGGTCCATGCATATTTGTCCGACTCAAAAGCAGCATCAGAGCTGTCCTTAGGATACCATGCGGGAGTTTTGGAATATCCGGACTGCATCATGGACAGGTGGAAGAACTGTCCTCCAACCACCCAGTCGGCGCCTGCGCCGGCGGTGTTGATAGTCTGTTCAAGCAGTTCGCGGAACATGGCGTCCTTATTCTCGCTTGATGAGAAATCGGCAGCCACAAAGTTGATTCCGCCAAAAGTTATTACAGAGGCATCTGCCCCGGGGATTGGCGTCCCGGCCTCCGGCTCCAGGAAATGATCTCCACAGGCCACGACATCAAAGGATGAAGCCCACTGGGCAAGGGCGCTTTCCGCTTCAAGTCCAGCTGCACTGCAATATGCAATTTCCATTGTCCGCAAAGCGGGGACCTGGAATTCAATCTTCACCCCGGGAGCATCAGACACCTTGCAGGATGGCAGATTTGAGCCAAAACCACGTTGTGACAGAAGCAATGTGTCGCACCTGCTCTGCTCCTCTGTAATGAGCAGTATCCTTGCCCGGCGTGAGGGACGGATATCCGACATGTCGGATGTGTTTGAATCATAGTTTAAGGTAAATGCGCCGTTGTCTTTGCCACAGATGACGTCTGTCCCTACCCAGCCGGCGGTGCCGTCCACGCACACTTTCCATCGGCCGGTAGTCTCAACACTCACGGAAACAGAACCGGGCTGGGCTCCGACGCGGATTTCTCCAATCAATAATCCAGGAGCAATGGGGGAACTCTCTTTTGTGCATGCGCCCACTACCAGGGCGACAGCCGTGATTAATACTATTCTCCTCATAATCAGTCCTCCTCCAGATATCCGTCTTCCCTGCCAAAAGCAGACAGGTTGCCGGTGTCAATTTTTGCATATCCTTCCAGGAAGCCGTCCTCCGTGTGGAATCCGGAGAGACCATCGGCCGAAATAGTAAGGGAGGAGACAGGAAAACCGGTTTCAGAGATTCTCTTTATCTCCACCTGTGGCAGGTGGAAAACGGCATTTCCTTCGTCCTCAATGTCAACGCTTAGAGTAAGGTCTTCATAAACGGCAGGAGGAAGAACAAACAGGAAGAAATGGTCCTGGGAGCCGATACCCTCTCCGCAGTTAAGAACTATTGAATCTGACGCCCACTGGTCCATTGTAACCTTTCCGTCTGTTGAAACCGTTCCGTTCCCGGAAATGGCCTTGCTGGAAGATTGTATTGCCATGGAATTCACAACAATGGGATTGTCAAGGACAAAGCTGACAGCCAGCATTCCAAGCGGATAATGGAAGCGGAGTACGCCTGCGTCAAGAAAAGCATACGCGTCGCTGCAGATGGAGAGGAAATGCTCTGCCATGCTGCGTTCAACATTCAGATACTGTGTATGCTGAATGACGGTGGGAATAGCCCATGCCGATGCCGTAAATCCCTCGGAGTAGGGATAGACGGCCGACACTTCTGCGCCAGAAACCAGCGGGCCGTAGAACTCTGACTCGTTCTTGCCGGCTCCGGCCTTCTTGAGAATATACATGGCGTTGTTGCCGGATGTACTCCCAAAAACGCCAATCTTGGCGCCGCTTTCCCAGTTTGCGGGGGTGGTTGAGGTGCCCAGGCCGATTGCTTCGGTCTGAGCGCGGAGAAGCGTGTATCCGTCGGGAGGCTCGGGGAAATCCACCTTTCCTCCCTGGCTGCACGACAATGCCAGCATTATCGCCGCGGGTATTATAATGTGACGTCTCATAATCCGCTCCAGTATTCGTTGTCAGACAAAGTGATGTCGCTGCCGGTATATGTCTCGCTGACCAGAGCCGAAGAGAAAGTCTCGGAAGTATATGTGGTGAGCGTTGGCGCCGGCACGTCTGCGTTGGTGTATTTGGAAACTCTCGCAAGGGAGATAGAACCGCCGAAAGAGCATCCTGAAATAACCGAGCCGCCAAGGGAAATGTATGATGCCATGTTACGGGCAACATTACAAGTCACGCCAAGTGCATAATTGCCAATGGTGTATGTGGCACTTTCCACGAAAGCCAGATTGGAATAGACCTTGGTGTTTTTGACAGAGAATGTGGTCATGACATTGCCAATGATACCGGCAACGGCAAAGGACTGCCTAAGGTCTGTGCCAAGTTTGGCATTTACCGTGCAGGAGTCAATGTCCAGCCATCCGCCGTATCCTACAAGTCCGCCGATGACTCCGCCGAAAGCATTTCGGCCGAAGAAGTTGGTGTTGGGAGTAATCTCTCCCACGGAAGTGCAGTTTTTGAGGCTGGCGGCAACCGTTGAGGAGCCAAACAGGGTTCCTGCGATACCTCCGCTGCACACTCTGCCGCCAGACTGGTTGGAGGCCGAGCTGCATACGCCATAGTTCCTGATTATTCCGCTGTTGGAGCAGTTCTCAAAGCTTACACTTGCAGGATTGGCGTCAACGGGATTGGCCGTGACATCACCTGATGCTTCAAATATTGCGCACACGCCAAGGATACCGCCTACGCTATACTGTCTTACAGGATTTTGTGACGGGTTCTCAACAGTGGTCAGGGAAATCATACCATCATTTGAACAGTCGGTGAAAGTGGCCGTACCGGACTGTGCCAGGCCAACCAATCCGCCAAAACTCGAGTGTATATAACCGGTGGTAAGACTGACGGGGTTAATGCTGATTGTGATTGCGGCTTTGTTTGAGCAGCGCTCAATGATGACGGAACCGTCCACCGTTGCAGCCAGGCCGCCAATGATGCTGTCAAATTTTCCGGTTTCACCTTTGGCATTGATGGTAATTGCACCCTCGTTTACGCAGTCAGAAACAACTCCGGTCTGGATGCTTTGAACAAGACCGCCAACACGCACGTCCTGGTTGTCAAGCACGGAATCATAGGTCATCCGGTTGATGACACCAGAGATCTTTCCTCCGGAAAGAGTGGCGGCAAGAGGAGCGGTATTTCCCGTGAAGGAGCCAACAAGTACAAGGTCTTTTACAGTCCCGCTAAGGGTTCCAAACAATGGATTCTCAGCGCTGGCTCTGGTGATGCTGTGCCCCTGGGCGTCCAGAATATACTTGAAAGAATCAATGGTAAGATCCTCTTCCAGGGTAATATCGGCCCCAAGCCTGATGGTTGTCCCGTCAAAGAGGAACTGTTTCTCCCATGCGGTTTGTCCCTGCGCGATGGATTCAACAATGGTTTTCCAATCTTCTGCAGAAATAACCTCACGGCCTTCAGGCATAAACTCAACAGTGCCAAAGTCTGTCAGCATTCCGGCGGTAACGGTTACTCCGGGCTGGGCAGTTTTGTTCATCCTGAGCCAGTTGCATGTCATGGGGCGGCCCTCGGAATTGGTGAAGAGAATCTGGAAACCGTCTGGATACTCACCTGCCGGAACGGCAAAATAGAAGGGAACGGGCTTTGCCGTTGACAATGTCTGAGTTCCAGAAAGCAGGTTGATCACATTGCCACCTTCAATAACTTCCAGCGAGCCATCGGCGGGGTCAAGCTTAAAGGCCCCGGTGATTGGTTTGCCGCTACTGATGAGTGAGGCCTGGACAATATCCGTATCCTCTCCTATCAGGGAAATGAGCAGTGCTCCGCACAGATTCTTGAGCTGGACGTGCTCATTCTCAGAATAGCCATACAGTATGGCCGATCCATTGCCAAAGGAAGAGGAAGAGTATTCCTGCGTCTTGGGGATGGTAATGGTGACGGGACCGTTTCCCTCCCAGTCCGCCGCACAGATATCTGCGGGATAGACTACGGAATACGGAGCCTGTGCTCCTCTTACCGTGAAATCGGCATGAGAAATGGCTTCGCCTTCCGGTACAATGACAGGCAGGGACTTATGCCCGTTTACATTGATTCTGTCGCCGTCGGACCAGTATACCGGGAGCGAGTCTCCTTCGTTGTTACCGTCCAGCCAGGTCTTTGTGCTGACAGTTCCGGTACTTACGCCCAATGTGACAGACGGCTGGTCCGGAAGACCAGTTTCTGTCAATGAGCACCCTGAGAGAAACAGCAGGGTGAGAAACAGGGGATACAGATTCTTTTTCATTATTCTTGGGGTTTTGATTGTCGTGCATACTCCTGAGGGAGCATTCCATATATGGATTTGAAACATTTGGCAAAATAGGAAGGGGAGTTGAAGCCCACGGCATAACATACTTCATAGGACTTTACGTTTCCCTTTGCCAGTAATTCGGCGGCCACCGTAAGCCTCCTCATCTTGATAAAATCATTTGGTGTAGTGCCAAGCAGGGCCCTGACTTTCCTGTTAAGTGTACTGTGGCTGACAAATAGGATTTCTTCCAGGTTCTTTGCCTGGAACTGTGAGTCATCAAGATTCTCGCGTACGGCTTTTTCCAGCTTTTTCAGGAACTCTTCATCCTGGTTTGGCAGATTGTATTTTGAGATGTCCATTCCGGCCTCCGGCATCAAATAGTCTGCTCTGAGTTGTGACCGTTTTTCAAAGATGCCTTTTATGCATGCCTCCAGATAATCCATGCTGAAGGGCTTTTCAATATACAGGAGCGCTCCGTTTTCAATGCATCGTATCTTTGTGTCTACAGATGAGATGGCCGACAGTACAATAATGGGAATATGTGACAGGCTGAAGTTGCCGCTCACTTTCTTGCACAGTTCAACTCCGCTTATACCATGCAAGGCCACGTCGGTTATTATCATGTCAACTTTCTTCTGCTCAAGTACCTGGAGGGCAATCTCTGCTGACGGGACACCCACTACGCTGTAATGCTCGCTCAATTTGCTGTTCAGGTAAGAAAGGAGCGACGCGTTGTCTTCTACAAGAAGGATAACATGACGGTGGGCTTCCTTTGAAACCCCGGATGTCTGCACGGAATTGTCCGGCTCGGCCACCTGTTCTTCCTTTCGGGGAAGGGTGATGACGAATTCGGTTACAGGAGCATCTTCGTTCAAAGTGAGACTGCCGTTATGCAACTTTGCAAGGCTCTGTGCAAACGAAAGGCCTATCCCAAAACTCTGGCCGTATGGCTGATGTTCGGAACTGTACTGGACAAAAGGCTCAAAAATCACTTTCCTCCTTTCCGGCGGAATCAGGGCACCGTCATTTCTTACCCGCACAACTACTGAATCGGCATAGCCCTCAACAGCCACTTCTACTTTAGATTCGGCAAACTTCACGGCATTGTGAATAAGGTTTGACAACATCTTGGAAACGGCGTTCTTGTCGGCTTCAATGATAATCTTTTCCTGCGAGAAAGATTGTACCAGAGAGAGGTTCTTGTCGCGGACAGTATCTGAAAAATTGAAGCAGAGGAAGCGGGCCAGTTCAACAATATCAAAGCGTGTGGGGGAAAGAACATATCCGTGTTCTTCAACCCTTACGTAATCCAGCAGTTCCCGGACAAGTTGATCAAGGCTGTCTGCGGAGTTGCTTATTATTGTGGCTTCTTCTTTCAGAGACGGGTCAAGTTTGTCCGATGCCATCATCTTGTTGATGGGGGTATGTATCAGGGTGAGGGGGGTCTTGATTTCGTGGATGACGTTAGTGAAGAAGGTCATCTTATCCTTGAGCATTGCACGGTTTTGTCTGTCCACAAACGCGTCCATGCGTTTTCGCTCGTTTTCTTTCCTTATCCGGAGTATGATTGCTATTACACCGCTAATCAGCAGGAGGAGAGTTATCACTTCCAGCATTATTCCAGGGAAAGACGCCAGGAAATATGGTCTCACAATGACTGTGACATCTTTATGTCCGGGGCGCTCAGTTCCGTCAAGCCCAACGGTTTTTATTTTAAGAGTATAAGTGCCACGCGGGACATTGTACCACATTATTGTTCTGCCGTTGGTGGCATCAGTCCAGACCTCATCATATCCGTCAAGGCGGCACAGTATTCTGGTAGATGCAGGGAACGGTGCCGTTGGAGAGGCGAATGAGAAACCAAATGTGTTTTCACTTGGCCCAAGAGAGATCTTGTCCACCACATCGGGATTCTCTTTGCAAACGGAATGCTCTCCCGGACGAACGGTTTCGCCAAGCAGAACCATTTCTGATATGACAACATTGCCAGGCAGAACCCCGTCACGAAAGCTGTCCGAGCGGAAACGTATAAAACCGTTGGCGCTTCCAAACACCATGGATCCGTCGGAAAGTTTCAGGGCGCTTTTGGTAAAGTCATTGTCCAGCAGACCGTCTTCTACGGTAAAAGTCCTGGCCCAGTAGTTGTCCGGATTCAGCATCATAAGGCCTTTGTCGGAAGATATCCAGAGAACTCCGGACTTGTCTGGAATGGCGCGTCTGAGAAGGTCGCTCGGCATTGACGGGAGTTTGGCGCGATTGAATTCTTCAAATCCGCCACTCTCCTTCACATGGCGGAAACAACCGGAAGTGAAGCCAATCACCCATGCCTGCCCTCTTGAGTCCATTGTCACAGATGAGACCATTCCGGGTATCACGCTCCCGGTCTGCGGGCAGAAATGATCCGTGATAACATCCTTGGAGGGATCAAAAGTGTAAACGCCGTCAAAGTATGTTGCAATCCACATTGTCCCCTTGGAATCTTCGGCCATGCTCTCCACTATGAAATTGGACAGTGACTCAACAGGGATGAACGAATCTGAGGCGGAATGGTACCGTGAAACGCCAAGCGAGTAGCAGGCATATACCTGCCCGTCATTTGACTTATAGAAGGAAACCAGTCGTTGGTCTCCGGTTTTTTTGCCGGAATAATCCTTGATCCTGAATGTGCGCGGATCAAGTCTAATTACTCCCTTTTGCGTTCCCAGCCATACATAGCCATCTGCGGCACATACGCCAGTAATATCAATGGGCATTTCCGGGTTCTTGTCCCACCAGGACTCAAGAACTCCTCCGTCAAGCATCAGCAGTCCTTGTTTTTCTGTTGATATCCAGAGTCTGCCTTTTTCGTCTTCTGAGAAGCCTGTAACAATGCTTCCGCTCAGAGAGACGCCTTTGTTTGTCTGATAATAACGGCTGAAATTGTTGCTGAAGGTTGATGCGTGGTTGACTCCTTCGTATAGAGTTCCAACCCAGAGGCCTCCCCATTTGTCGGGAATGGCGTCGGTTACATAACTGCTGGACAGGGAAAAAGGATTGGAGGACTCATACTGCATAAGGCTTGTGGCCCCGCTTGCCGGGTCGCATCTAAGCAGACCGCAGGTGGTTGACATCCAAAGAGTCCCGGAAGCATCAGCCGTAAGGGCTGTTGGACGGTGCTCTTCGGGTTGAGTCCAAAGCGTGCGGATTGTAGATGTCCTCAGGTTCAGTTCCGACAGCCCGGACCGGTTGCCGGCGACGTAGAGTATTTCGTCAGAGCTAGGTGATACAGTAAGACCCTCTATGTCATCCCCGGAGTAAACAGAGCTGCCTTCAACCGGACGCAGAGAAGTGGCGTTTTCATCGGCATAATAGATATTATCATACAGGACCGCCAGGTACATTCCGTCAAGACGGTCAATGGCAATTCTGAAAATATTGGTCACCGGAGCTCTGTCGGGACTTGCCATCGGATGCTTTCTGAGTACTCTTTCTGAGGGATTCCAGGAGAAGAGGCCTTTGTCTCTGCTGGAAATCCACATCACGCCCTTGGAATTACAGGCAATTGCAAAAATTCTGTCATCAATGCTTCCTGCCATGGGGTCCAGCTGTGACAGGGTGCAGAAGCTGTCATTGTCATAACTGTAGATGACAACTCCGTGGTCTGTGCCAATCCAGAGATTTCCTTCGCGGTCTTCCTGCATTACATTGATGAAATCGGACGGTGAGCCGAAATCATTTCTGTCATATACCGTGATCCTTTTCCCGTCATATCTGTTCAGGCCCTTGTGCGTTCCAATCCATACAAACCCTCGTGAGTCCTTGTACAGTTTGCGTACGGCATTGTTGGACAGTGTGCTGTTGTTGCTGTCCATATGGGAAAACTGATATTCTCCGCCGTATAATGGGGCGGACAGTATCAGCAACAAGGGTATGAGCAGTGAGCGAAGTGTCATTGGGCAAAGAATCTGAATTGTGTCGTGGACGTGAAGCTCTCTCCAGGGCGAAGCAGTGTTCCGGGGAAGCGCTCCTGATGGGGAGAATCAGCAGCATGAATTGTCTCCAGAAGCATTCCGGCAAATTTGTCAATGGGACCGGTCTTGCCCATCATGGATCCGTTGAATCCGCGCCCGGTGTACGTGAGAAGGCAAGGCTCCGTTGTCCTTACCTCAACTCCACGTCCGCTCACGGGGTCGTACAGGACGGCGGCCTTTTTTAACGTCCCGTCCCAGTCACGGATGATCCAGCAGGCAGACATGCCATGCATAAGCGCAAGATGTGGATCCGGCATGTCTATCCTGTAATCTACCCTGTGGGGAGTACGGAAGTCAAAGGGCGTTCCCTCTACGCTGACTACGGAGTCCGGGCAATAGCGGCTGTTGTTGCGGATGCAGCTGTCGGCCTCCACTTCCAGCACTTGTTCCATGACATAACAACTGCTTCCTCTCATATTGAAGTAGCTGTGGTTGGACAGGTTGACAAATGTTGGCTTGTCTGTTGTGGCCTCGTACTCTACAATGCAGACGTTGTCACCGGTGAGAGTGAAGCTGACACAGATATTGCAGTTTCCGGGGAAGCCGCCTTCTCCGTCAGGGCTTGTCCTGGTAAACCTGACACAACTGTCAGAGACAGCCTTGCCGTCCCACACAAAGCGGTCAATTCCATTGACCCCGCTGTGACACTGTACGGGAACTCCGTCCAGGGTCTCATTGGTTTCAAGTTGATAATCCACCCCGTCAATTGTGACGGTGGGGCCCTCGATACGGTTTGCGTAACGCCCTATTGTGCAGCCCATGAAACGGTCTGCATTCTCAAAGGTGCCAATATCCACGGGGCCCACAATCACGTCACCCATCAAACCGTTGCGGTCCGGCACCCGGATGGAAACTATCCGGGCACCGTAGTCGCACAGAGACATGCTTGCTCCTGAAGAATTGCTGATTGTGAAAAGATGTGTCTGCTGTCCGTCACTCAACTGACCAAAGCCTTCTACGCGAACGTCCGGCCCGCGCATACATGATGCTGTCAGCATAAATATGACAAGCAGACAGTTCTTCATTTCAAGATACCAAGATAGTAATTTGCCCACAAATTATCGTTACGTTCGGCCAAAGATTTTTTGAAACAACGCTTAGCTTTTCCGTTCCTTCCAAGGGCTTTCCAGCCAAGGCCCTGCTCATACCAGGCGGCAGAATTCACATCCTGCTCATAGGGCCCTCTGTCAAAGCTCTCAAAAAAGCGCTGGACATAATCCGTAACAGAAGCTTTGCCATGTGAGACCATTTCCCTGTACAGTCCCTTTACCTTGGCTTTGCTGTCAAGTTTCTTCATGGAAAGGGCCTTCTCATAGTTATAGACCGCATCCTTGGGCTTTATCTCCACGCCTGCAGACATCTCATAGTACTGCCTTGCCATCTGGGCATTGCCAACCTTCTCATAGGCAAGCCCAATGTTGTACCAGACCTGGGCGTCGCGGGGGCTGTATTCAAGATGTGCATAACCGTGATTCTCCGGATACTCGTCACTCATGAGCATAAAGTGAAGGGCCTTCTGGTTGTCTCCGTCCTTCCAGGCCTTGAAGCCGGAAAGCAGGCAGGCATCTACATAAATGTCGTGAAGGTCTTCAATGTGCTCCCTCCTGCTGTAGAAACGGGACAGAAGCGGTTCAAGCACCTGCTCATACTCTCCATGGAGGATTCTCTGACGAATGGCCCTGGTCTCGGAATCGTAACGCTTCTGGTACAGGTCCCTGCGGGATGCAAAGAGTTGGTAACGCTGTTCCAGAGGTGCATTTGCAAGTTCCATCACCTCGTCGCACTCGGTGAGGAAGATGGCGTTTCCGTCCTTATCGGCCTCAATTGCCTTCAGGTAGTATTCTATAGACTTTGAAAGGTCTTCCTTGCAGAACCTGTATCCCCAGGCAATGTTCCTGAGGGCCATTGCAAATCCCGGGTCTGCCTCAACGGCCTTTTCCCAGCAGGCCATCGCCTCTTCAGGCTGCTTCTGGTAAAGGAGGCTGCCAAGGTAGCACCAGCTGTTTGCCGACGAAGGAAGGTACTCGAGGGCTGTCCTCAGGACGGGGATGGTTTCCAGACGGAACATGAACACCCTGTCGGGGTTAAGGCTCTCTGCCTTAGTGAACCATTCGCGCGCGGCCTGGGAATCACCGTCAAGGTGCGCAAGCCAGCCAAGGTAATACTCGGCAGTCGGATAAGCGCCATGCTTCTCGCTCTCAAGGAGAACATTGCGGCAGTCATCCTCAAAACCGTTGTTCAGGTATTCCACGGCAAGGTCCATCATGCTTTCTGGCCTGTGCTGGAGTATTCCGTCCAGATCCTTCACAGACAGGCTGCCCATCTTCACAAGTTCGCTGCAGGCATAGTAGTCCAGAGGATGGAGTTCCTGCACGCTTCTTGCCATCAGGATGGCATCGGCCTTGCGGCCTTCCTTCCTCAGGAGGGTGGCATACAGATTCCTGGCGTCAATATTCATCCCGTTGTAGCGGACAGCCATATCGGCCTCATGCAGCGCCTTTTCCCGGTTCCCCTGGATGGAGGAAATCCTTGCCAGCTGCAGGTAGGAGGCCGATGCATACTCGTAATCCCAGGCCGCACGGTACAGGGTATCAATGGCGTCGGCATACTTTCCCTGGGCTTTGAGGACAAGGCCAAGGTTGTACATGGCCTCACCGTCGGCCACCCTGGTATAATTGGCGGTCTGCCTTTCCAGTGCCTTCCTCAGGTACTTTGCCGCAAGTTCGTACTCTCCGTTCTTGCGGTGGAAAATGCCCATCTGGGTGTTGGAACGCACGTCGCCGGGATCACGCCTCAGCACCTCCAGGAAATAGTCGTTGGGGTTGACGTGTGCCTGGTGGAACTGAAGGTTGCGCATGCCTATGTAGTAGAGTTCCTCCTGGTTCTTTACGCTTGAGGGCACGGGGTTCACCGGCTTCAGGCCTTCGGGAACAGGCTTTGTAAGGTCATGCACATAGGGATGATAGCTGATAAGTTCCTCTCCTTCAGAAGAGAGCAGTGTCATCGTAACCCCGGAAGGGTCCTCAAGTTCTGAGGGATCTGTAATGAAGTCATCCCTATAGGGTTTGTCCGGAGCAATGGAAACCTTCTTTTCATACAGCAGCTTTCCGTCATGCGTAACGCGCACCACGGCGTCGTTTCTCACGGAGGTCACATTGGCTGCAAGGTGGACTTTCCCTTCGGGGCCCAGGTCCATGTTTACGGTTGCCTCCCTGTTTCCGCGGTTTACGTTCTCAAGGTCACGTATTCCATACCACCATGCGGTAAACTCCTTGGTCTCCCCGGGATTGATCCAGCAATAATCCGGCTGGTTGTCGGAGTAGGCCGATGTCATCAGCTCCACGTAGGGGCCGTCCTCGTCGGTAAGGGTGACGCAGTCCCAGGCATGGCCATAGTTCAGATGGCCCCAGGTCCAGAATTTTCCACCCTTGTTGATGTTGTGGTCTCCCACAAGCATGGTTCCGGCCTTCACTCCATGGTCATAACCTCCCACAAAATCGTCCTGCAGGTCGCAGATGAAAACGGAGTCTCCGGTAAGGGAAGGAAGGTTCTTCCACCAGCTTACATCCCGGCCGATAAAATCAGGATTACCCTTGTATGGTTCCTGAGGCACCGGCCAGTGAATAAAGCTGGATTTGTGGTGGAACATTCCAAACTCTGTGTTTTCCGGGAAGATAATCTGGTAGTTCTCGTTGGCATGGGTTGCCACGTTGTTCCAGTGGAGCATGGAGTTGCGGTCGGCCGTAGTGTTGAAGAACCGGCCCGTCACCTGGATGTAAGACTTGTCCGGGAAAAGGGTGAGGCCCACTTCCCAGCTCATGCCGTGACGGTTTTCAACTTCTCCCACCCAGATGGTCTTGGAGCCGTCGCTGTTGTGGGAAAGACGGTAATCCACCGGATACTGGCTGGTTGCCCTGTGGTGATGGAAGGCATTCCACTCCACACCTCCGCTTATCCATGCGCCAAGCATGCCCACATTTGCGGGCTTTATCACGTGCTGGCGGTAGAAGATCTCATAGCCATTGGTCTTGTCCGTGGCATAGAAAAGCCTGCCGCCAAGGTCTGGCAGGACGCAAACCTTAAGGTAGTCGTTCTCCAGGTAAAGGGCGCGGTGGACAGAATCCACTTTCTCTATAGTGGGGTTGTCGTTCATCGCGTAGGGATACACGGAACGCTTTGCCCTCTGATATGCAAAGTCTCTTTCAAATAGCGGCGCCTTCTCCGGGGGATTGACCCGGTATGTGGGCAGTTCTATGGTTCCTTCCCACACTTTTACTGGGCCGCTTTTGGCAGAGATGTGGCCGCCGCAAAGCATAGCTGCGGCCACAATAACCAAAAGCTTTCGCATTTTATTCCTTATTTGCCCTCATATGCACCGGGCCAGCAACCTTCCGTCTTCCTGGTGGTGCCAAGAGCGTCTTTCAGATAAGCTCCGTTCAGCCAAGTCGCAACGCCGGCACTAGGATTTGCCGTGTCAAATGCCTGGATTGCCTCCAGCACCCTGGCAGGAGTACCTCTTGTAAATCCAGCGGGGAGAGAGTTATTTGACTTCCAGAGTATGTGTTCAGAATCATTCCACCCAAGCAGGTAACTTGAAGCCGTATTGAAATCCGGATGACTTGTACTACTCTCTACGGTATAATTACTGGCGGGCATTGCATTGAAAAAAGCATTATGCCCGTAAGATGTGACGGAACCAAAAGGAGCGGCAACTGCCGGTTTAGGGTCCGAAGTTACTTTATATCTGTTAAGAATGAAATTGTTGGCAATGTACAAGGATGCGCTGGCTCCTGTGTTGTATACAACACCGTTTGCCGAGCTAATCGGGCCCTGAAGGGAACTGTTCACAATCAGAGTTTTTGCAGAGTTATAAACACTCGGGATTTGCATCGTTGCTGAATGGTAGAAACTACAGTTATTTACGGCAAGCAATCCTTTTGATACAAGAATATCAGTACAAACAGAAGAAGAAGTATTGTCTATAAAGGCGCTGTTGTTAATGAACACTTTGCTTGAATTGGAAGCCAATCTGATAACTCCCCTGGATTTGGATTTATTACCGTTAAAATAACAGCCATCTATTTTAACCGTACCACCGGCCACGTAAATAGCACTGGCTACACCATTTCCCACATCATTCCCAGAGAATACGCATTTGTTAATTGCGATATTACCGTCTGCCAAGTATACAATACCACCATTATCCGTTCCACCACTATAAGTGTTCTTGTTGTTTTCAAAAACGCAGGAATTAATAGTTGCAGAGGCAATTTGTGTAAATATCAGGGCGCTGCCACCTGTACTATTTGTTGCATTTTGGAAAGACACACCATCAAATACCGCATTTATGGATGACGAATTGGTGCTGAAAATAGAATATGTGCCAGCGCCGTCAAAGATGGTCTTGTTAACGGAAATATCTCTGCCCGCGAGGGATGTTCCTGTTGCGGAGATTGGATAACCGCCAAAGATTGAGAAGGATGTATTTGTTATGGTAACGGATTCGGTAGAAGTGTAGGTACCGGCAGCCATGT
>JAEESO010000005.1 GCA_016286385.1 Bacteroidales bacterium
GGTGCTCATCGCTTACCAGCGCCTCACGGGCCTCCTCCTCCGTTACCACTTCTATAAGACGTGCTTCCTCTCTCCGGAGAGAGACTTTATAGCCGATTATTTCATATTCAATTGGGTCCTTCAGGGGAGCGTTGAGGACAACCCTCACTTCCTTCCCCTTGATGAATCCCATCTCTATAAGACGTTTACGGAAACTGCCGTGACCGTGCACGCGCACAATCACCGCCTTTTCCCCGGTCTTAAGGTCTGAAAGTATCATATAAAATAATTACCGCCGCAAAGTTAGCGCTTTGCGACGGTATGGTCAATCCCAATAAATGGGGATAGGGAAAAGCCCCACGGGAAAATAGTCGTAATCAAGAAAAGAGGTTAACGATGACCGCCTGCCTGATTATCTTCTATTGTCCGTAAAATTTTTCTTCCTATTTTACGTTCCATTCCACTTCTGGTTGTGGGTATGCCTGTTTTATCTGCAATTTCTTTCTTAATTGCAGTAACGCCTATAGCTCTCTTAAGAGAGAATGATATTCCGGGTATTTTAGCCATTAGTACGGAAGATTAATGATAAACAATTCGAATAGTATCTTCTCCAGTAACTGATAGAGAACATATAGCCAGCTAAGTATTAAAGCAGGAATGATTATCCAAGCTAAAAATCCTGTTCCCAGCAAAGCCTCCACGATAAGCCGAATGAGGAAAAACAAGACTCCAAATACGACGAACAACAAGACCGCTAAAAGCAGCGAAAGTGTATCAAAAATGCTTAACTTAAAGAACCTCCCGTCCGTTGTGGAAACACTTGCCCTGTCAATATAGCCATTAATCGTCCTGCAGTTATCGTCTGTCTTATAGCATTTCAGCCACGGAGAGTCTGCGGGGTAATTATTAATTATAACTTTATCTCCATTATTAAATGCATTGATTTGAGTGGAATTTCTACTTGGAGATTTATATACCGGGATTGATTCTTCTTCTCCGGCGAGATGTGCTATCATCAAGTTCTCGCCCTTTATCTTGGCCCAATTGAAACCCAATGCTTTTCCTTCCGCAGTCTCTTTAATCTCCCACGTATCTTCAATTATATTATCATGAAGAACCCCTTGCGCCTCCATATAATTACGAAAATACGGGGTGGGGTTTACGCACTCCAATACTACTTTTACAGCTGGTTTACCCTTTATTTCAGAGTTCTCTTTTGATATTAATTTGAGAAAAGTATCAGGATTCTTGGTCATCACTTCGGCATATAATTTCAGTTTCGGATGGTCTCCGGGGAAAATATACTGAGACGCACAAGAATATTCCCGCGCATTTAGCCTTGAAATGAATTTTTCTACCATTCGGCCGTCATTTGGTCTTTCTCCGCAACCATATAATAGCATTATTGAGACTATTGTGGTTGCCCAAACAAGAACTCTTTTCATTACTTAAATCCGTTTGTTATTTGTTTATATTGAGCCAATGGCTCATACTTGTCAAAAAATATATCCTTTAAAGAAACGGCAGATGTGCCATTCTTATTTAACAGCGTGCCATGATTATAATTGTAGATGGTCTCTTTTTTGGTTTTGCGATCTTTTAATACCCAAGGGCCGTCTGCCCATCCATAAGAGTCAAATTGTCCTTTTATCTCAAAACCACGACTCCCTTCTTTGATTGTTATTGTAATATTCCCAACAAGATTATTGCTACGGTATTCGCCATTAATGGTATATTTCATCTCTTCTACAGAGAACTTATATAGGAATAATCCATTTAGAACACCTTCATTATACTGTTCTGTTAAATCTGCTCGAATTGTCCCCTGGCCATCCTTGTGCATTAACTTCCATTCTCCTATTCTATCACCATTATAGTGTTGACCCGTTACGGAAACTTGATCTTTACCCACAGCCGACAGATAGATATACGTTCTAAAGTTATATGCTCCATGAAGTATTTTATCTCCGTCATCCAGATAATATGTATACTTTCCTGTCCCCTCTTCGGCTTCTAATGGATGCCCCGAGTAATAATAGCCATATGGCCCCTCAAGGATTCTTCCGCTGAATGTTTTTGTTTTGACGTTATTGGCATTCATTATTTGAGCCTCTTCTATGAATTCAGAAGGCGTATATAGAAGAGATAATGCCTCTTTATCATAGTTGGAAAGCTTTAATGGTGATATCCAATCTCCAACCTTTGCTGTACCATCTTGTAGATATATTGTCCCATCAACGGGAATATTGCAAAACCAGGGCCCTCCGGCATTTCCGACAAATGAATCTCCATTCTCGTAGTTAATTGTCCCATTCTTGAGATTTATCAACAGTTGACTTCCTCTTAAAGAACATGAAAAGTTTCCAACAAAATGACGTCCTTGAGTCATTTCCGCTTTACCGTATATAGAAGAGGCGTTCTCAAGAAGCGCATCAAAAACATCAGCGCCATTTTTGGTTATCACTGAAGAGCCGCAAGAGTATTGGACAGACTTTACCTTATCATTGCCATCCAAAAAAATATTTACTCTCACACTATCCGAGAGGAATGGTTCAAAGTGAATAGCCTCTATATTTTTTGCCGGAAGGCAGGAGATGCTACCCGAAAGCAAAACAGGGAATTCGTATCCTTCAGATAAAGATGCTTTCCCCTTAAATAATTGGCCGTCAGCATAAGCGACCTGAATAGTATCACTTTTTATGAGTAGTGAGTCTACTGCATAGTACCCATATTTTCTAATTAATTCCGCAGAAATGTCAGATTCAAGAGATTCCACATTTGATTCTGTTGAGGAGAGGTCAAAGACAAGATGCGCATCGTTTCCGGAACAAGTTAATTCAATCTGATTCGAATTCCTTGAGAGAGAGTAAGAAGAAACTGTTAATGGTTCCCACTCCAGAGGGCGGTTTGATTTCAAAGCCAAACGTCCTTTAGTGTTGTTCCAAATGCTGAATGTACCATTTATTATTTCACGTTCATTACGATACTCTCCATTTATGATGGTGCGCCCGCCTTCGTAGAATAGAATTCCTGTGAGGTAAGAACCATCATTCCAGGAAACTGTTGTCCTATGATTTGCCAGAAAACTCTTTTTGACAAGTGTCCCCTCAATCTGGTATCCGGCCTTGTACTGCACTTTTTTTATTCCTAACTCTTGAGCACAAACAGGAATCATTAACAGAAATAATACCCCTAATAAGAACGTCCTTTTCATTATAATACTCCTTTATAATTGCAACCCATCCAGTCCGTTTTCAAGAATCATTTTTGCGAACTTCTTACCATCGATGAGTTTTACACCTGAGGCCTGCGCCAGTTGCTCTGCATCTTCGGAGAATGATTCCCCGGATGTAATAACCCACATAATGGTGGTATAGTCGTCATAATTGTGATTTTTTTTGTAGGCGTTGATCTGATCTATAGCCCAAGAACCGGTCTGGCCATCGTGCTTTTTCACCTGCACCATAATTGCAACGCCCAATTTGTCGAAGATTGCAACTCTGTCGGCATCTCCGGCCTCAGTGGGGCTCTCGTTCTTGGATGGCTTTACTACATCTCCGCCAAGTGATTCCAGATACCATTGTACCAGGTCCTCGAACTTGCTGTCGTTCTGTAGATTCCGAATCTTCTCAAGAATAATTCCTATGGTCTCTTCTTCAATGGAGGCTTTTAGATTGATGGGGCGTTTCCTGCGGAAGTTCTCCACAGCAGTATTAATAGATCCAAGCAGGTCGTTGATATTGGCATTGGTCTGCCGTATCTTCATCCTTGAATACAGGGCTTGGTCCGCGTAGTCTCCCCTTGGAATGTTGAGTTCCAGCGGCTCTACTCTTCTGAAGAATCCTAGGTCCACAATATTATCTTCCTTATCCCGAAGATAACCATCTTTGGAAAGACGGATTATGTTGCCATTCCAATCCGTAAGAAGGTCTGGAGCAATGGTCTCTACGGTAAAGACTTTATCGTCGGCGATTCTGTAAATGGAAAAGGCCTGAGGCCTTGGGACAAGCACTATGTCGCCGGGCTTCATTTCCGTAATAAAGCGCCAAAGATTCCATCGGTTTCTGGGAAGTCCCCATCCGGAGTCTACAAATAACTTGTCAAAGGAGCTGCCACTCTCCCGTAATTTTGCAAGATTCTCCTCAGAGGAAAAATCTGACCACCCAATTGATATATATCCTTTCTCAAGTAATTCCCAAGATAAAGGCAGGGCATAATCTCCTCCTGTGATTCGGTGTAGCCAAGTATTCATATGAGCGTTATTAAATATGACTACAACAAAGATAATGGGCCGGGATTATATTCTTAGGTCCAAAAAAGGTCCATATATGATATGAACCTTAAGGCATGAAGTGGAGAGAATTAGAACTTCAGGCCGATGCTGATGATGCCGGACGGGGCGCGGAAGGCGGTGAGGGAGGCGCCCGCGCCAATCACAATCCGGCCTGGAGACCACAGGACGCCGGCGTCAAGAATAAGTCCACGGGCGGAAAGGTCGGAGACCCTTGCCCAGCTGCCGCTGCTGTCTTCCCAGAGAATATTCTGCTGTCCGTATCCCAAGCCGGCGTAGGCGCTGAAATGCTTGTGGAAGGCATAAACAGGTCCTGCGGCAAGTGAAAGTCTGTGACAGCGGCTGTTTCCGGAAGCCCAGAATCGGCCAAAATCACAGGTGCCGTCCTGGCGGCATTCATAGGCATACCCGTTGGAGGAGAAGTTGCTTCTGGCGCTGATGTATGCGCCGATTTTCCCGTACCCCACAGTGAGCATAACGCCAAATGAAGGCGCCGCCCAGAAATCGGCCTGTAACAACAATGCCCCGTTCCACGATGGCTTTTGAGCCGCGGCTGTTTCTGCCGGAGCCTCCCTTCTTGGTATTACGCCTGGACTTGACGCAAACCTGACGGTGTTTTTTGGGGGGATGGCGGTCCAATTTGCGGCTTCAATCACCCTGGTTGTGTCTCGGGTGATGGTGATTGGGGCTTCCACCGGTTTCAGAGGTTCTTTTACCGCAGGCTTTTGTGCCTTCAGAGCCTTCTGGATTAGGCCGATCTCACTTTCTATGTTGCGAAGGTGTACTGCATCCGTGCGCCCAACACCTACTTGCGCCTTGATTTCTGTCACCTGCCTCCTGAGCGCAGGATCTGCCGGAGGGAGGGAGGCCAGGTAAGTATCGGCCCAATAGAGATAGGTCCTTGATGCGTCAGGGTTCTGGGTGGCCGATTTCTGAGCCCACTGCACCAGCTCCCGGACTTTTCTCCACCTGTTGCCGAAAACCTTGTCAATGTCTCTCCAAGCAATATATCTCAGGACACCGTTGGGGGTGGTAAGGGTCTGTGTGCTGCTACGGACATCTGTGCGATATGTCTTCCACAAGGGTCCCTTCAACCAGTCTGCTACCGGAAGGATGTCGGAGGCTGAAAGCTTTGCCAGAAGGTTGTCAATGGCCTTGTTGTCGGCCAGAGAGGGACGTACATCCCTTCCTTCAGCCCACAGGTAATCGGCGCTGGAGCAGATGCTCTCCACCGTCTGGGCACCGGCACCGATGCTAAATGACAACAGCAGGATGATAAGGAGGAATCGGCCTTTCATTTACGATAAAAAGTCTGAAAACGGGTTACGATTTCCTCCAGGCGCTCCTGCTGGATTGTGGTCATGGAGCCGGATGCTCCCTGAAGTTTTTCCTGAAGGGTCTGATGCGCATCAAGCATCTTGTCATTTATTTTACGGGAGCGGGAACTCAGGCATACATCACAAAGCTCCTCCAGGGCATCCAGGACGCTGTCCCAGTGCCTCACATCCTCATCCATGGCGTGCAGCAGCAGGTCATCGGCATTGCCGATAAGTTCAAGGACGGATGAAGACTCCGCAAAAACCCGCCCGTCCTTTGTGCACAGGTAGAAGACTCCGGCGCGGCTTAGCAGCGCCACTTCATCGTCCAGGAATTCTGCCGAATCCCATTCCGGCTTGAGGCAGACTTTCCCGCTATCATCTATTATTCCGGCTTTCCCGTCAAGGTGGACTATGTAGCGCTGGTTGAAACAGTAGAGGGTATCATCAAAGGTGGCCGATGACGCATAAGATGGCAAATCCGCCCTTTCCGTCTTGCAGGCTGTAAGGCAGAAAAGGACTAATGTCAGATATGGCAGGATTCGGGTCACTGATGATAAAAATACGTAAAAAACACTACATTTGCAAAGCCAAACAAAGTATGTAATGATTCAGTCATCCGGCTTCTTTTATCCCGTACAGCCCCTTCCCGACAACGGGATAAGGGCAAACCTTGAAGTGCTGTACGAATCCCGGGATGGGGATTGTATTCTGCTTAAGGGGCACCGGAATGATCGGGTTGTGGTTTATAAGGCTCTCAAAAAGGCCTACAGGGAGGACCCCGTGCATCAGCGGATGCTCAGGCGTGAATACGAGATAGGCGTATCCCTGAAGCATCCGGCCATCTGTGAGGTCCTTTCCTGGACCACTCTCCCGGAGTATGGGGACAGCATTGAAATGGAGTGGATAGACGGCTGCACGTTGGATGAATGGATAAAAATGCATCCCTCTCATAAAGGACAGCTTCGGAGAATATTCATTCAGATTTGCGATGCGCTTTCCTATATGCACCAGAAGAGGGTCTTTCACAAAGACCTTAAGCCGGCGAATATCCTTATCACCAATTCCGGAGCGTATGTCAAGCTCATTGATTTTGGCCTTTCCGACACTGAGTCCATACTTACGGGAAAGGATCCTGCCGGAACGTGGCGCTATGCCGCGCCGGAGATCATTGCCGGAGAGAGTGCCGATGAATCCTGCGACATCTACTCCCTTGGCATTATCATTAAAGAGTGCTCCGGGCGTTCCTTCAGTCGTATTGCAAGAAAATGTTCGGCTCATGATAAATTTAAACGGTTTGCATCGGCTTCAGATGTGAAAAGGGCTTTGGCCAATGGAGGCAGATGGTGGATTTGGGTGCTTGTTGTGGCACTGATTCTCCTTGTAGCAGGCGCGGCTGTTCTGTATTATTCAAATCGGGAGAATTCTGTAGAGAAAATATTTATGGATGCTGCCGAACAAGTCAGGGAAGCGGCTAATCCTTCCTTATGATAATTACCCCTCCTTCGCGCCCGGCAATATAGGAAGGGGTCTTTTCTCCGTCACGCTGTACCCAGGGAAGGACCAGCGGGAAACCTTTTATTATGGAATTTGCCTCAAAGACATCTCCTTCCTTCAACTTTGAATTGATAGAATTCAATACCCGGAAACGGCGATTGCCCATATACTCCAGCGAGACGATGCGGTCAGGGCGCCAGCCAATCTGAAAACGGTCTCCCGGTTGTAATGCATCGGCATCCAGGCGCTCTGCGTTAAAATAGTTTGACGAAGAGAATGAAGACTCCCTGAGACCGGAACAGAACGCCCGGTAATCTTTATACCCAACATATTTAGAGAGGGCATCCAGCGTACTTCGCCGGGGCGTAACAACCATCCCCACATATCCCCAGAGCCTTTTGAGCGTGGAAGGGGAAATCCTCTCATCCATCTCTTCAGACAAAGCGGTGAAATCAGATGTTGTGGAAAGCCTCCTGTCAAACTTTATTTCTACGGCTCTCTTAAGGAAGCCTAGTTCCAGTTGTTCGTTACCCATTATCTGTATTGTATTTGAGTGTGTGAATCTATCTCAAGTGATTCCATCATTATACCCTCCTTGAGCCAGATTGTCTCCAGCTGAAGGTTGTCATGGGAGCCAAGATGCCGGAGGTTCCAGTTGGAGGACAGGTCCAGTTCCTTCAGGTTGGACTCATGTATGAACACCACCTGAAGCTGCCCGTTGTGGGAAAAATCCATAGTCTCCAACTTGACACCATAACATTCAAAATTGGATAGTTTGGGACAAAGTGCCAGGTCTATCGTCTTCAGGTTATCGGCCTGCATCAGATACAGGTAATACAGCTCAGGATTGTCAATTATGATATGCTTCAGATGCGGATCCCTTCCGCCGGAGAAAAATTCCAGCTTCTTGTTTGCCGACAAGTCTATGGTTTCAAGCCAGTTATTTCCCATAGACAGGGATTTCAGGTTGACAAGGGTTTCCAGTCCGTCAAGGGATTCAAGATAAATATCCGAAAGGACTATCTCCGTGATGCCCTGAAGCTCCGATTGAGACATTGCACCGTTGCCGTCGGTATCAAAATTATTAAGCAGATACTCCAGTAGCCCGGGCTCAAACTCCAGCTTGGCGGTTTTGAAAACCTGAGGGGCCGATTCTACCATCTCATATCCATTCTCACAGAACACGCGGAAACTGTATTCCATGTCCGAAGAAAGATTCTCCCAGGTGTATGTCAGAGTATTGCCCATAAGCGGCACAACTACTTTTGTGGCCGATTCTTCATTACCGCCAAGAATGAAACCCGCAGATGTAAGGTGGGATGTGTTAGTGAGGCGGGCTTTAAGCGTAGCGGAGTATGTATTGGTGGCTACGTCTATCTCCTGTATGTCAGGGACAGGGATCCTCATGGTGCTGAAAGTAGATATTTCAGACAGGATCTCCTCTTTTCCGTTTCCCACAAAAGCGGCATACTGATAGATTGTAAAGGGGGCTAATCCTGTAAAGGTGGCCGATATCCTATTGCCGCTTGGCTGGCATTCCTTACGCTGTTTTTGGTTATTATCGGCCCAGAGATAAAAGCCGGCAGACGTGATGTTTTCCGCATTTTCCAGCACGGCTTCCAACGAGATGAAATCATACCCTGCTTCTCCTTTCAACGACGCGACCCTTGGTTGCAGCAGCGCCTGCGGAGGCGCCGTGACACATGCCCATAAAAGAGCCAGGACTACTGATATTGAAAGCTTTTTGGCACGCATTCCGTTTGTCGGTATTCATCTAATGCAAAGATAGGTTCATTTAAGGTTTAATCAAAGTCCAAAGCTGGTCCATTTGCAGCACCATTATACCCGAGTCACTGCTATAATTCAATATCGGCCCGCCTGGTAACTCCCTCTTCCTGAATCTTTTACGCAAAGTCGGGTGCACCTGCAGGTGCACCCGACTTTTACCAATCGGCTGAAACTCAGCCGTTTACGCGCCAGGGGCCGATTAGTCTCCCACCACCCACACAAGGACGTGGCGGTCGAAGGTCATATATTCTAGGTTGAATTCCTGCTCGTCGTCGTCTTTGTCCACGAAGGTGGCTTCAAGCTCACCTTCTCCGCGGTAACGGAAGCGGTCCACCTCTATCTGCTCTGCGAAGTCTACGCTGTACAGGCTGAGGAGCTTGAAGATTGCTTCTTTGGCGCACCAGTAGATGGCAAGCTGCTCATTGCGCTTCTCATCAGGGAGATCGTCAATCTCATCCTCGCTGAGAGCCTTTTTCTCCACGGCGGAGAAATCACGGTCCAGGGACTCTACGTCTATGCCGCAGTCCTGGTCATCGTGGAGGATTACCGCCACATACTTCTCAGTATGGGTTATGGAGATGTTGGTGGGGTTGTTCTCAAGGTAGGGCTTGCCGTTGTCGTGGTGGCTGAGGTATACCTTTTCGTCAAACAGGGCATTGAGGAGGGCCCTAACCGCAAGGCGCTGCTTGCGGAGGGATTCGCTCTTTATGAACGAGATCTCTTCCATCTCGTCGGTGGGGGTGGCGGCAAGTTTTACCAGCTCATCCTCGGTTTCTGTGATTTGCCACACGCCTATTGTGGCTTCGTTTTCAAGTTCCTTCTTTAAATAAAGTGCCATTACAAAATGTTCTGAACAACAATACGGTAGCGCCCGATACTCTTTTTGGGGTATCAGGTTTCTCAGTTAGATGTGGTGGACAATCGTGGGGAAGGATCGTCTGAACCGACGACCTTCAACTGGCTGGATGTGACCGGACTGGGAGGCTCCATACTAATTGTTACAAATTCAACCGCAAAGATAATCATTTTTATGAATTCAAACACTTTTTGCGCGGAAATTAGTATCTTTGTGGCTGCAATTGAAATAACGTAAACAGAAAATATCATGAAATTTCTCACAGACGAAAAACTCCTTATTGTTGGCGCTGCCGGTATGATTGGCTCAAATATGGCCCAGACCGCTGCCTGCCTTGGCCTGTCTTCTAACATCTGCCTCTACGATATCTTTGAGCCCGGCCTCAAGGGTGTCCTGGCAGAAATGGACCACTGCGCTTTTGAGGGCGTGAACTTCACCGCCACCATTGACCCCGCAGAGGCCTTCAAGGATGCAAAATACATCATCTCCTCCGGCGGCGCACCCCGTAAGGAAGGCATGACCCGTGAGGACCTCCTCAAGGGCAACTGCCAGATTGCCGCAGAATTCGGCGACAACATCAAGAAGTACTGCCCGGATGCAAAGTTTGTGGTTGTCATCTTCAACCCGGCCGATGTAACCGCCCTCACGGCCCTCATCCACTCCGGCCTTAAGCCCTCACAGCTCACTTCCCTTGCAGCCCTTGACAGCACCCGTCTGCAGGAGGCCCTTGCACAGGAGTTCGGCGTACCTCAGTACAAGGTTACCGGCGCCCACACCTATGGTGGTCACGGTGAGGCCATGGCAGTATTCGCAAGCCAGGTGAAGATTGACGGAAAGCCCCTTTCAGAGCTTCCTCTTTCCGCAGAGCGCTTTGCAGAAATCAAGCACAACACCATCCAGGGTGGTTCCAATATCATCAAGCTCCGTGGCCGCAGCTCCTTCCAGAGCCCTGCATACCAGGCAGTTAAGATGATTGAGGCCGCAATGGGCGGAGACAAGTTCTACTGGCCCGCAGGCACCTATGTCAATGAAGGCAAGTACAAGAACGTCATGATGGCAATGCCCACCGTAATTGACGCCACCGGCTGCCACTTCTCCGCTCCCAAGGGTACCGCAGAGGAAATGGCCGCACTTGATGCATCCTATGAGCACCTTGTGAAGATGAGGGATGAGATTGTGTCCCTTGGCATTGTTCCCGCAGTTGCAGACTGGAAGAAAGACAATGCAAATCTTTAAGCCGGATGAAAAAGATCATTGTTCTGGCTATCGCAGCCATAGCTTTCATCGCTTCCGGTGTTGTAGCAAACGCACAGTATCGGCCCAGCACCCTCAGCCAGCACCGCGCAGGCCTTGAGGATGAGAATGGCCATGCCCTCACGGACCAGGAAGTTTTCCAGCTCATTGACGAGGATGTCTATAATCAGACCTACGTAGGAGCATGCAAGCAGTACAAGACCGGTAAGATCCTCACCATCGTGGGTGCCGCAACAGCGGGCGTCGGCCTGGTTGGTACCATCGCAGGTTCTGTCGCTACTGCTTATGCCATAGAGAACGGCCACGTTACCTTTGAAGAAAAGGACGGCCAGAAAGTAGTCAAGGAATATGACAACAAGGCAGCCCTTGCCGTATTGGGTCTTGCCGCCGGAGCCACTCTCCTTGCAGCAGGTGACATCTGCCTCAGCGTTGGTATTCCGCTTCAGGTTATCGGCAAAAAGCGCCTGAACTGGATTGCTACTGAGTACAATCACAGCAATTACAGCGCAAACATCCGCTTTGGCGCCGGCCAGTACGGCACCGGAGTGGTCCTGAGCTTCTAGGCCCCTGGCGCATAAACGGCTGAGATTCAGCCACTTAATAAATGTCGGGTGCACCTGCAGGTGCACCCGACTTTGCGTAAGTGACTCTGTGAGAGGGAGTTCCCGGCCAGGCCGATATTACCTCAGCGGCTCAAGCGCCACTGTGCCGGGGATAACATCCACCGGAGGTTCTCCGTGAAGGTAAATGATGCGCTGGTTGGGGCTGCCACGGAAAAGGAGGTCAGTGTCCCTCTGCTCCAGGATGAACGGGCCGTCCACAAGGACGTCCAAGTAAGGGAGCATTGCGGCCATCGTGGGATCGGCCTCAACTTCCTCCAGCGTGAACCCGGTCCAGCACCAGATGGTCTTCCTGGTTTCTTCCTTGATACGGCGGGCAAGTTCCGTGAATGCCGGAGCCTGGTACATAGGATCCCCTCCGGAGAAGGTTACGTTGGACATTGAATCCTCCTTTATGATTTCCAGAAGCTCCTCAACGTCCATCCACTTCCCCGCATTGAAGTCCCAGCTCTGGGGATTGTGGCACCCCTTGCAGCCGTGCTTACACCCTGCGCAGTAAATGGCCGTCCGGAACCCGGGTCCGTCGGCCATTGTCTGATGAAGTATGTCCAGTACTCTGATTTTCACTATTCGTGAATCACGCGGTCGTGGAGTTCGGCAAGTTTGCCGGCGTTCCAGCGGTCAGTAGTACCTACAAGGTAACCGGTGATGCGCTGGAGGGTGTCAATGTGGTGACCGTGGCAGTGGGGGCACTCATGAAGGTCCTTCTCTGCGTTCTCATAGCCGCAGTCAAGGCAGCGGTTGCGGTTGTGGTTCACGGAGCCGTAGCCAATGTCGTACTTATCCATGAGGTCCACGATCTGCATGATTGCCTCCGGGTTGTGGGTGGCGTCACCGTCTATCTCCACGTAGAAGATGTGGCCGGCGTTTTCATACTTGTGGTAAGGACCCTCGATCTTTGCCTTGTGCTCAGGCGTGCAGTGATAGTACACGGGAACGTGGCTGGAGTTTGTGTAGTAGTCCTTATCTGTGATACCGGGGATAATACCGAAGGTCTTCTTGTCCCTCTTGGTGAACTTTCCGGACAGGCCCTCTGCGGGAGTTGCAAGGAAGGTGAAGTTGTGCTGGTAGATCTCTGCGAAGCCGTTGATCTTCTCTGCCATATGGGAGACAATCCTCAGGCCCAGCTCCTGTGCTTCATCGCTTTCTCCGTGATGCTTGCCGATAAGTGCAATGAGGCACTCTGCAAGGCCGATAAAGCCGATTGAAAGGGTACCCTGGTTGATGACCTTCTCAATGGTGTCCTCACTGTCAAGTTTCTCAGAACCCAGCCACAGGCCGTTCATAAGGAGCGGGAACTGCTTCTTGAGGGCGGTCTTCTGGAAATCGAAGCGCTCATTGAGCTGGCGGGCTGCGATTTCAAGGGCCCAGTCAAGCTTCTGGAAGAACTTCTGGATGCGGGCCTCTTTCTCAGGCTCTTCCCTCATTGCCTCAATACCAAGCTTTACGATATTGATGGTGGTGAAGGAAAGGTTACCGCGGCCGATAGACGTCTTGGGGCCGAACTTGTTGCCGTACACGCGGGTGCGGCAGCCCATGGTTGCTACCTCGTGCTCGAAGCGGCGGGGGTCATCGGCCTTCCAGGCGTCGTCCTGATTGTAGGTAGCGTCCAGGTTGAGGAAGTTGGGGAAGAAACGGCGGGCCGATACCTTGCAGGCGAACCTGTAGAGGTCATAGTTGGGATCTTCCGGGAGGTAGCTCACACCCTTCTTCTTCTTCCAGATCTGGATGGGGAAGATGGCGGTGCTGCCGTTACCTACGCCCTCATAGGTGGTGTTGAGGATCTCACGAATGATGCAGCGGCCTTCTGCCGATGTATCCGTACCGTAGTTGATGGAGGAGAACACAACCTGGTTACCGCCGCGGCTGTGGATTGTGTTCATGTTGTGGACGAACGCCTCCATTGCCTGGTGTACGCGGCCAACGGTCTGGTTGATGGCGTGCTGCATTGCCCTCTCCTTGCCCTGAAGGCCCACGAGATCCCTCTTGAGGTAGTCGTCAATCTTGACGGGCTTGAGCTCACTGTAATCCTTATTCTCCATATCGGAGATCTTGTCAATCTCTTCCTCATAGGTCTTGCGGACGTAAGGTGCAAGATAGAAGTCGAAGGCGGGGATGGCCTGACCTCCGTGCATCTCGTTCTGGACGGTTTCCATGGAGATGCAGGCAAGGACCGAAGCGGTTTCAATGCGCTTTGCGGGACGGGACTCACCGTGACCGGCCTTGAGACCGTGCTCAAGGATTACATCCAGGGGGTGCTGGATACAGGTGAGAGACTTGGTGGGATAGTAATCCTTATCGTGGATATGGATGTAGTTACCTGCAACTGCCTCACGGACGGGGTCTGAGAGAAGGCACTCGTCCACATAGCTCTTGGTGGCCTCGGAGGCGAACTTCATCATCATGCCTGCCGGGGTATCGGCATTCATGTTGGCGTTCTCACGGGTTATGTCGTTCACCTGGGCGTCAATGATGGTCTGGAAGATCTCATTGGTCTTGGCCTTACGGGCAAGGTTACGTTTGTTGCGGTAGCGGATATACTCCTGGGCAACCTCCTGGCGGGGGCTGTTCATGAGGTGGCTCTCAACTACGTCCTGGATTTCCTCAACCGTCATCTCCTCCTTGGGCAGAAGGGAGATATCGTGGGCGATCTGGGCTGCCAGCACAATATCTTCACCGTTCTCCGTTACATCCATTGCCTTGAGGATGGCGGCAACAATCTTCTGGTTGTTAAATTCGACGCGACGTCCATCGCGCTTTAGTACACGTTTTACCATATTGCGTTTATATTTCTGTGATCTGTTGGTTAGGTCGGACTGGAGACAAAGTTATATCAAGGTTTTTGTATTTACAACGATTTTTCTGAAAAAAGTTATCAACAGTGTATAAAAAAGCCTGTTAATTTGTTGATTAACAGGCAATTATAAAAGTTTCTAATTTAGAATTATTCTAAACAATAACTTTTGTGTTTCTTTTTGATGGAAGTTATCAACACCCGTGAAAAACGGAGATGCCCGATCAGGTCGGGCATGACGGAAAGGGCTAGTCCCGGAGCCAGTTTTCAGGGTTCTGGGGAGTGGTGTCCTGCCAGAGTTCGAAGTGGAAAAGGTCCTCTCCGCCGATGGTGTCCACAATGCCCACAACCTGGCCGGTCTTGACCTTGTCTCCGGGCTTTACGGCTACGGTAGCAAGCTTGGAATAGAGGGTGTAGTACGCGCCGTGGTTCACCAGAACGCACTGGTTGTAGCCGGGAAGCACCACTATCTGGGTGACGGTGCCGTTGAACACGGCCTTGGCCTGGGTGCCGCGTTTGACGGCAAGGGTTACGCCATTATTCTGCGGGAGGTCCACGTTCTGGTACACGGGGTGCTTGTGCTTTCCGAAGCGCTCCACGATTGCGCCCTCCACCGGCCATGGTAATCGGCCCTTATTGGAGGCGAATTCATTGGAAAGCTTGGTATCAATTGCTGTGGAGGTCTTTTTACCGGCCTTGCCGGAGCCGCCGCCCTTCTGCTTCTGGCTTTCCTTCCGGATAAGGTCTGCAATCTTACGATTGAGATCCTCCTTCTGCCTGTTCTTTGACTGGAGCTGCTGCTGGTACTTTTTACGGTCACTGCCCAGTTTCTGGACAAGGCGGTTACTTTCATCCTCCTCCCCGCGAAGCTTTGTACGCTCAGATGCGATCTGCTTCCGGGTAGCTGCTTCCGCGGCCCTGAGGCCTTCCAGACGCTCCTTTTCCACCTCCAGGGCGGCCGATGTCTCACGTATGCGCGTTGCCTGCGCGCCCATCTCCGATGCAAGCGAGCGGAGGTACCCGAAGCGCCTGAACCCCTGGCCGATGGACTCCGAGGCCAGCACATACATATACCACATACGGCTGTCACGGTTCTTGTAGGTGCTCCTCACAAGACGGGCGTAATATGCGGAAAGGGTGTCGTGACGGGCCTGGAGCCTCTCAATGTCCTTACGGCATGTGCGGATGGAGTCGTCCAGGATGCGGAGGGTCTGGTCCGACGCCGCAATGAGTTTTTCCCGCGCCTGGATTTTGCTGCGCACCAGCGTAAGGTTTGTGAGTTCCTTCTCCCGGGCCGATGAATTCTCCTTAAGCTGACGGTTCAGTATTGCAATCTCCTTCTCCAGCTGCGCCCTCTGGCTTTCCAGCTTCTTCATGGAGCTGGATTTCTGGGCCAGGGCCGGAAGGGCAAGGCTAAGCGCCATTAATATAATAAGGAGCCTTCTCATTGTTCCAGACGTTTTGCCATGTTAAGGTATACCTGGGCCGAGTCATTCTCTCCAAGCGCCTGAAGCACTGTGGCGTAATGCCTGAGGATTACGGGGCTGTCCTTGCCGCCGTAGAGCATTGCATGCTTGAAGAAAGGCTTTGCCTCAAGGTCCTTCCCCTGAAGGTGGAGAATCCAGGCAAAGGTATCAAGATAGGTGGCGTTATCCGGCTCTGCCTCAATAGTCTTCTTGGACATGGTGTACGCCTTCTTCAGTTTCCGGCCTTCTTCAGATAGGTAGTAGGCGTAGTTGTTGAGAACCGGGGCGTAGGAAGGATCTATCTTCAGAGCCTTGTCATAGGCCTTGTAGGCCTCCTTGGAATTGCCCTTTGAATGGTAGGCGTCCCCAAGCTGGGACCATGATGCAAGAAGGACCTTTGTGTCCTTGGGATAATTCTTTATAAGGTATCGGCAGTTGCCGATGATAGCATCGTAATCCTTGAGCTGGTAGTTTGCCATATTGGCGTAGTCCATGAAACCAAGCTCACTGAGGCGGTTGAAGGCGTCAAGGGAAACATCCCTCATGGCCTCCCATTTCTGCTGCAGGGACAGGACCTGGATGTACGTAGCCGTAATGGGGACGCTCTCCGGGAATGCCACGGCGGCAAGGCGGAAGTAATTCTCCCCCTGGTCCCTCCTTCCGGTGGAGAAGAAGTAGGAGCCAACCGTGGTATAGAGGGTGGAATCGGCCTGGGAATGCTCTACGGCAAGGACGGCAAGGGAGTCAAAGCTGGGCCTGTGTGCCTGCAGAACCTTGGGGTCTATGCTGCGGGTTATGTTGCCGATATACATGCTCTTGGACTGAGCGGGAACGTCCGGCGACGTAAAGAAGGGCCTGAGAGTCTTGAAATACTCCGGATACTGCCTCTGGCGCCTGTACACCTCGCTCATGCCCATTGTGGCGGGGATGAAGGAGCTGTCAAGCTCCAGGGCCTCCGTGAAGCGGGCGCGGGCAAGGGAATCCTTGAAATCGGCCAGATATGCATCCCCCAACATTGAGAGGATATGCGGCGACGAATAATCCCTGTTGAAGGCCTCCAGGGCCTCTACGGCAAGGTCCGGGCGGCCCATGGCCTGGTAAATGTCGTGGCGGGTGGTGGCAACTTCCTCCGACATCCCCCTCTGGTGCTCTATCTCCTCAAGGGCGCCAAGCGCCTTGTCAAAGTCCTTTTCCGTGAGGTATACCTCCAAAAGTTCATAGGGAAGGGACTGGTTTTCCGGAAAATCCTTCACCAGGGACTCATAGAGGGACTTTCCATCGGCCTTTTTCCCCTGCGCCAGGTAAAGGCGGGCAAGGGTGCGCCTGTACCAGAAGTTGGTGCTGTCAAGCGCTACGGCCTTCTCAAGGGAGGCCTCCGCGCCGGGCATATCGTTAAGCCTCAGCTGTGTCTGGGCCAGGTAATACCATACGGCGTCGCTCTCCGGAGAGGCAACGCTGAGAGTTTGCAAAATGCGCTGGGCCTTTGCAAACTGACCGTTGGAATATAGGGAAACGGCGTCTACCAGATTGGACTCCACGGTTTGCGCCCTGAGCGGGAGCAGCATGGCCAAAATGGCAAGGGCCAGAACGAATACTTTTTTCATCCTTGCAAAATTACTGCATTTTTCTCATTTTTGTGTAACAAAATCCGCACCTTTTGAAACGTTTCTACATAAAACTGCATCTTATTACTTGGGCAGGGGACGAAGAATCCCCTGGAGGCCGATGCTCCCTTGAGGAGCTTGCGGCCGCCTGCGCCAAGGGAAAAAGGGATGCCCAGAAACGTCTCTTTGACTCCCTGGCACCAAAGATGATGGCCGTCTGCCTCCGGTACATGGGTAACCGGGAAGACGCCGAAGATGTGCTCCAGGAGGGTTTTGTAACGCTTTTCACAAAGCTGGACAGTTACAACGGCTCCGGATCATTTGAAGGCTGGGCCAGAAAGATCTTTGTAAACACTGCACTGATGCACCTCAGGAAAACAGACGCCCTGGGACTTTCCGGAGACATTGAAGAGGCGCGCGCCCTTTCCACGGAAGAGGCCACACCGCTTCAGAAGATGGGGTATAAGGAACTGATGGAAATGATTGCCGGGCTTCCCCCGGATGCCAGGACGGTGTTTAACATGTTTGTGGTGGAAGGTTATTCCCATAAGGAAATTGCCGCCACCCTTGGGTGCACGGAAGCCACTTCCCGTTCAAAACTTCAGCGGGCAAGGCTTCAGTTGCAGGAAATGATTAGTAAGAGAAAATGAGAGATCAAGACATAAGAGAGATACTCTATAACGCGGAGGAACCCGTTTCCCCCGGCGTTTGGAGTGCGGTAGCGGCAGGACTGGACGCAAAGAAACGCATTGTCCCCGCATGGATGTGGGGCGCCATGGCTTTTGCCGCGGCGGCAGCCGTAGCGGTTGGCGTTTTCCTGTGGCGTCCGTCAAATTTAAGGTTAGAAGAATATACGCCTGCTTCCCCGCTTGCGGCGCAGCTCCAAAATTCCCTACCCGGTGGCATCGTGATGCCCGCAGAGGTATCATCGGCCCCGGTAAGGAAAGCCGCCGCACCCATTGCTTTACGGGAGGAAGCTATCCTGGAGGCCGTACCAACCGCAACCATTAACCCGGTGCCCCTTCAGAAGCTTTCTTCCCGCCTGGCAATGCCGCCAGAGAGCTCTTATGTTGCCCAGGTAGACGACAACTACCTCCTCAATGAACTGGCCTGGGAGGCAAAGCCGCTTCCCGGCAGGGATATTTCCCTTACAGCTTCCGGCAATTTCCAGGCAAGTTCCAAGGCTCCGTTCCTGAGCCGCCGCGGCGCAGCTGCTGCTGCCGCTGTTCCCCAGGAAGGCGTATATGATCCTGTTCCTGAATCCGACAAACCCGGTTTCCCGTTCTCCGTGGGCCTTGGTGTCAAATGGAACTTCGCTCCCAGATGGGCAGTGGGTACAGGTATCAATTACACAAACCTCAGCCGCTCCTTCACCGCAAATTACGCCGATGACGGCTTTGTGCTCACCCAGGTGCCCGTAGACAACATGCAGCACTGGATTGGCGCTCCCGTCAACTTCTACTTTGACGTTGTCCGCAGCCCCCGCTGGAGGGTGCATGTGCTTGCCGGCGGAGAAATGGATTACCTCCTTGCCAACAACTTCATGGTTCACGGCAACAAGCCCATTCCCTGGCAGAAGAAGGACACATCCTTCCAATGGTCTGCAGGGGTAGGTGCCGGCGCGGAGTACATGATCACTCCCTGGCTGGGCATATATCTCAACCCCACCGTGCGCTACTATTTCACACGCGTGAGCGGAGCCGATATAAACGGTCTTCCCGTCCATCCCGTCCGCTTCATGATGGAAGGCGGCCTCAGATTCTCTATCGGCAGCTATTAGCGCTGCAGGTCAGGGCCGAAGATTTTCCTTAAAGACGATGTCTATGGGCAGCAATTCCGGGAGGGTGCTGTCCGGAGTTCCATAGAGAAGATAGTGAAGTATGGATTCTACCGCATAGAATCCCTGGCGTTCAGGATGCTGGTTGATGAGGAAATCCAGCGTACCCTCACGGACACACCTTGCATTACCGTCAGTTACATCAAAGCCGCCTACAACGAGTCCTGTTATACCGGCATCCCTTAGGGCATCCGAGATAAGATAACTTGAAGAAATAGCCACGGCTATTCCACCGACATTTGGATGTTCGCCCAAAAAGGACTTTAACTCTGAGACCACGGCTTCATGCCCAACGGTAGAGAACTGGGCTTCATGGATGACACGGAGTTTCCCATTCTCGGGAAAATAATCCTTAAATGCGGCTTTTCTTATGGCAGAGTTGTTGGACATCTGGGTACCAGTACGGCGTGGCACCATTAGCACAAGTTCCTTGCCCCGCGGTGTAAGGCCGTCCATAAGCCTTGCCAGAAGGCGGCCGCAAGAAATCTGATTTGCCTTATAAGTGGCAACGGGAGTTGTTTCCTCTATTCCGCCATCCACAAAAACATATGGCACATGCCGTTTATTCAGGCGTTCACACAAATGCTTGGTCTCATCAACGAAGGTTGTGCCCACTACCACAGCCGAACACGGCGCTTCTGCAATAGAGTCAAATGCATCACGACAGGAGAGGGAGTCGAACTGGTCGAAGAAAACAAACTGGCTTTCAATATCAAAGTCTCCATACTCACTGAAACCTTCCTCAATTCCTTCACGAATGAGATCCCAGTACTCTCCTTTTTCTGATGAAGGGATGGAAACCAAAATCTTCAAAGACTTTTTGGTTTTCTTGAAAGCAACCGCCGATGTATGAAGGTTATACTTGTAGGACTGGCCGTCCAGAACCTTCTGAACGGCAGCAAGAGCCTCCTGAGACACTTTTCCGCGATTATGGAGGACCCTATCCACCGTACCGGCGGAAACGCCAGCCAGCGCTGCAATTTGTTTTATGGTTAACTGTTGTGCCATTTCCTGCAAAAATAGTCAAAATTTGCATTATTATGAATTCTTTTTTATATTTGTGTCCGCACACACTTTAGGAATTATGAATACTTTGACAGGAAAAGTGGCCGTGGTAACCGGAGGCTCAAGGGATATTGGCAGAGCCGTCTCAGTCAAACTTGCCCAGGAAGGAGCAAAGGTTTGCATCAATTACTGCCACAATGAAGCAAAAGCCAGGGAAACCCTCCAGATGGTGAAAGAAGCCGGAGGGGAGGCTATTCTGGTTAAGGCCGATGTTACAAAAGCCGAGGATGTCCGGTTTCTGATGGAAGAAACCGCCAAGGCATTCGGCCCACGCATTGACATCCTGGTGAACAACGCTGGTGGTATTGTCGGACGAAAAAAGATTGAGGAGCAGGATGAGAACTGGTACAACACTGTCTTGGACCTTAACTTCAAGAGCTGCTGGCTGTGCACACGTGACGTCCTCCCCTATATGAAAGAAGGCGGAAGCATCATCAACATCTCCTCCCAGGCTGCTCGTGACGGTGGCGGTCCCGGCAGTTCCATCTACGCCTGCGGAAAAGCTGCAATGTTATGCCATACAAGGGCCATGGCCAAAGAACTGGGCCCTCAGGGAATCAGGGTTAACGCCATCTGCCCCGGCATGATCAACACCTACTTCCACGACACCTTCACGGCACCTGAAGGGAGGGAAGCCCTGCATCGCAGCGCCCCCCTTAGAAGAGAAGGTGAAGCCTGTGAAGTGGCAGGTCTTGTTGCCTTTCTGGCAGGAAGCGAATCTCCTTACGTCACAGGCACGGGAATTGATATTAACGGCGGGTGTCTGTTCTCATAATGAAAGACTTGCTTAAACGCATACTTCGTGTAGTTGCACTTGTGGGGCCCGGGCTGTTTTGTCTGGGCTTTACTATCGGCACCGGCAGCGTTACATCAATGGTCAAGTCCGGCAGCATGTACGGAACGAACCTTCTATGGGTCCTTGCCATCAGCGCTTTTTTCACATGGGTGATGACAGAGGCGTACGGACGTTTTGGCATCATGACCGGAGATACCGCAATCCATGGCATCAAGACCCGCCTGAAAGGAGGTAAGGTTTGGGCCATCCTTCTTATCATCGGCCTAGTAGTGAGCCAGTGGATAAGCCTTTCAAGCATCCTTAATATAACGTCCAACGCCGTAAGCGAAGTCCTCTATATGTGCATACCCGGGCTTCCGGAGTCTGCCGGCTACTGGATAGTCCTTGGGATGGCAATAGTAATTGCCGGTTCCATATGGATTATCCTGAACAAAGGGAACTATGGTGTATTTGAAAAGATACTGTCGGCCCTTGTCACTCTTATGGGGCTGGCCTTTATCCTGTCTCTGTTCATAGAACTACCTGAGCCGGGAACTATAGCAAAAGGGTTTGTTCCATCGCTCCCAAAGGATTCCGGAGCACTGCTTTTTGTGGCCGCCTTTGTAGGTACAACCATGTCCTCCCCCACTTTTGTGATAAGGCCGATGATCCTGAAGAGCAAAGGCTGGGGAAAAGAAGACGGGAAGCTTCAGCGGCGTGATGCCATTGTAAGCGCTTCCCTTACCTTCATCATCAGCGCAAGCATCATGATTTGTGCTGCGTCAGTACTCCACACTCGCGGTATCACCGTGGAAAAGGTCCTGGACATGATTTATGTCCTTGAGCCCATAGCCGGCAGATTTGCCGTGGCCCTGTTCGTCACAGGCCTTCTGAGCGCCGGACTGTCATCCCTTTTCCCCATTATGATGCTGGCGCCAGAGCTTATCAGCGATTATCGGCATGGGGAAATGCAGACCGGCACACCACTATTCAAAGCGCTAACCGGCATTGCAGCGCTTGCAGGCCTTACCATTCCCATCCTTGGGAAAAGCCCTGTCATAACCCAGATAGCATCCCAGGTGACACTGGTATTTGTCCTGCCGCTTGTCATACTCCTTATGATTATCCTGCTTTGGAAGCAGAAGGAACGCCCCGGCATTCTATTCACAATCCTTATGGCGCTGGCCTTTGTCTTCGCCTGCATTGTTTCATACACCGGAATTGTTGCCTTAGGTAACCTGTTATGACATCTAATCCAAAATATGCCCTTCTGGTGCCCACCAGCATGGGCGTCCGCCTTACTCCTCCAGACGGACAACCGGCTCATCTTGGAGGGAACTTCACCCTTCAGGCAACAAGCGCCGAGACCAATGTGGCAAGCATTGCATCTTCCCTTGGCTTACCAGTCAAAGTTCTCACCGCCTTTGTAAAAGGGCACCCCTTCGCATCTTTCATCCGTGCCAATCTTCTTAGCCGCGGAATGTCCGTGGAAGGACCTGAGCGTGAACAGGGAGGTCCTTGGGGATACAGGCATCAGATCAATATCGCCGACAGCGGTTGCGCCTCACGCGGCCCCCGTGTATGGAACGATCGCGCCGGCGAGGTTGGCCGTACCCTGAAGGCGGCAGATTTTGATTTGGAACGCATTTTTGAGAGGGAGGGTGTACGCCTTGTGCACCTCAGCGGCCTAATAGCGGCGCTCGCTCCGGAGTTCTGCCTGGCCGTAGCAGAGAAGGCAAAGGCCAGCGGCTCACTTGTAAGCTTTGACCTCAATTACAGGGCCTCTTTCTGGAAAGGCCATGAGAAAGAGTACCGGGTCGTTTTCGGCAAAATTTCTTCTTTCGCAGACATACTGATAGGAAACGAAGAAGACTTCCAGTTATGCCTTGGCATTGAAGGTCCGGAAACCGGTGGAACCAATCTGGATGCCAAGACAGATGCCTTTAAGGAGATGATTGGGACAATCCGCAGCAGCTACCCCGGTGCCAGGATTATCGCCACCACGCTTCGCGGAGTAAAGGATGCCAATCTGCATCTATGGGGAGTAATTGTTTCTGACGACACTGAGACCATAGTTATCCCACCACGGGAGATCCGTGTCCTTGACCGCATAGGCGGCGGAGACGGGTTCACAGGCGGATTGCTGTACGGCCTCCTTAAGGGCTGGGATATAGAAAAATGCGCACAGTTTGGCTGGGCATCAGGGGCTCTGGCCGCAACCTTACTCACGGACTATGCCCTTCCTGCAGATGAAGAGGAGGTTTGGAGCATTTGGGCCGGAAACGCAAGAGTAAAAAGATGAGCACGTCGCTATGTAATATCGGCCTTGTTGGCCTTGGAGTCATGGGCCGGAGCCTTGCCGTCAATATGGCGTCAAAGGGCTTTAAAGTGGCCGTCTACAACTATATCCCGGAGATCACGCGGGAATTTATGGCCGATGGAAAACCGGGATTCACCGGAACCTATTCCTATAAGGAACTGGCGCAGAGCCTTGAGCGCCCAAGGAAAGTGTTCCTGATGGTGACGGCAGGCGCTGCCGTGGACCATGTCATCTCTGAACTTGAGAAAGTGCTGGAGAGCGGAGACATTATCATAGACGGCGGGAACTCAGATTTCCACCACACAGACCGCCGTTGCCATGAAGTGGAATCCAAAGGCCTTCTATATATCGGTACCGGTGTATCCGGCGGCGAAGAAGGCGCCCTTAAAGGACCCTCCATGATGCCCGGGGGCTCTCCGGAGGCCTGGCCCCTTGTGAAACCCATCCTTCAGGCGATATCGGCCAAAGTGGAGAATGGAACGCCATGCTGTGACTGGGTGGGCAGCGGCGGCGCCGGCCACTTTGTGAAGATGGTACACAACGGAATAGAATACGGCGACATAGAGCTTATCTGCGAGTGCTATCACCTTATGAGGGAGGGCCTGGGAATGACAAACGCCCAGATGCAGGAAACGTTTTCCCAGTGGAACCGCGGAGACCTTGACAGCTATCTCATAGGCATTACCGCAGACATCCTTGGGAAAAAGGACTCTGAAGGCCGATACATACTGGACACCATCCTTGACACCGCCGGCCAGAAGGGCACAGGCAAATGGACGGTGCAGGCCGCGCTGGACCAGGGCGTTCCGCTATCTCTCATCAGCGAATCCGTGTTTGCCCGCTGCCTGTCTTCAAGAAAGGAAGAAAGAGTAATTGCTTCCTCCATACTTGAAGGCCCCGCCAAAAAGACACTCAAACTTGATCTAGAGGATCTTCGCAAAGCGCTTTTGGCCGCAAAAATCGTTTCCTACGCCCAGGGCTTCAGCCTGATGGGTAGCGCATCAAAGCAGTATGGATGGGACCTGAACCTTGGCGCCGTTGCGCTTCTTTGGCGCGGCGGATGCATTATCCGCAGCGTCTTCCTTGGCCGTATTAAAGACGCTTATCAGGCCCAGCCAGATCTAACTAACTTGATGCTCTCACCCTGGTTCAAGGAGACGCTCGCTCAGGGACAGGCTTCATGGCGGAAAGTTGTATCTGAAGCCGTTTTAAGCGGCATTCCCGTTCCGTCCCTCAGCGCCGGCCTGAGTTACTACGATGGATACCGCTGCGCCTCACTGCCGGCCAATCTCCTTCAGGCGCAAAGGGACTATTTCGGGGCACACACCTATGAACGCACGGACCGCCCCCGTGGAGAATTTTTTCACACTGAATGGTTATGATAAAGAAATTACTGATCCTATCTCTTACAATGCTTCTTGGCATTGTAGCATTCGCCCAGGATAATGATTACTCCTTCACTGAAGCGGCAGAACTGACTATCGTTGGAAAAGTCTTTCCTAACACACCCAACCCGTACCAGCGAATGGATTTCACCAAATATGGTGGATGGGATGAAAAGGATATCAATCTTCTGGAGATGCCCTCGGGAATAATAGTCACTTTCAAGACAGATTCTCCTGTAATTGCGGTAAAACCCGATTTCAGCTATCTACACTACACAAATTCCTCCTGCATTGCATCCAGGGGCTTTGACCTATACATCAAAAAGGATGGCAAATGGATATGGGCAGGTATGTGCGCATACAACCATGATGCCTCTACCGAAAATGGGAGAATCAGAAAATTGGTAGACCATATGGATGGCAGCATCCATGAATGTTTGATGTACCTCCCCACTGAGAGCAAATTAAATTCTCTGAAGATTGCCGTCAAGAAAGGGTCTTTCATAGAAAAGGGAGATGTTCCATTCCGTCACCGGATATGTGTTTACGGTTCTTCATTCATGCATGGTGCCAGCACAACCAGACCGGGAATGACCGTTCCGGGGTACCTTACCCGCGCTACGGGAATGCAGTTCTGCAGCCTTGGCGTAAGTGGAGACTGCCGTATGCAGCCACAGTTTGCCAATGCCCTGAAAGATGCCGATGTAGATGCTTTTGTCTTTGATGCTTTTTCCAACGGCAATGCCCAAACAGTGAAGGAGAATCTGTTTCCCTTCATAGAAACGCTCCAGGCATCAAAACCGGGAGTCCCCCTGATATTCATGCATACTATATGGCGGGAACGCAGAAACTTCAACATGGAGCATGATGCCGCCGAGGCAAGCAAGATTGCCGTCGCAGACAGCCTTATGAAAATTGCCGTGAAGAAGTACAAAAACGTTTACTATATAAAGTCAAACGCAACATCTCCCACGCATGACACCACTGCAGACGGTGTACATCCCGGCGACTGGGGCTATTACATATGGGCGGAATCCGTCCGCAAACCCATCCTCCGCATACTTCGTAAATACGGTATTCGATAAGCATCGCGGATATTTTCAACTACTTGGCAATATCAATACTTACCGGAGATATTGCTGACAAGGGAAGCCAAAGGATAAGGCTGGAGCAGGCTGGGCCATTATTGATGCCGATTCTGAAGTCTGAATAATCCTTGCCATCCACCTTAATGGCCGATGGCGCCACCCCAACCCCGGGAAGGATGATGCAGATGCCATTTGAGGGTTGTTCGGATGAAGCGTGAAGCCTTAGTGACAGATTGTTCTCGACTTCGTCCGAAATGACATAAGCCCTCTGTTCCACGTTGTACGGCACCTCAACTTCCCCACAAGTCATCCTGGGAGCGCGAAGCCAGGACTTGGCCAGAGGCAGCAGATCCACGGCGTCCCCTTCTGTACATCCAAGGAGCATCAGTTTGGTTATCTTCCAGGTGGAATTCAACTCCCCAGAGGACACTTTTGAAGTATATGGCGTTTCCTTTCCTTCTTCCGGAGCGTAAACAGCATCGGCCGGGCCCGAAATCTTTTCAACGCTGTGCGGAGCATTATACTGCGTGGCTGTGTATGTATGTGACGGGGCATCGGCTACAACTGCATGCCTTCCCACAACGTAATCCTGGGCCACAGGCCAGTGGTTGCGCCACGGGAAGTCTGAATAATCAGACCATCTTCCGGAATAATGGTCTATACGGGGGCCACGAGCATTCTTTTCATTAAGGCCGGAGCCGTCCTCCAGAATCAGGTAAGGATTCCACTGGCTGTTGAGATAGGTCACCTGGATATTAGCGCCCGGAAGAGACGGGGCATCCTGACGTTTTTCGGCGTCCAAATCCCATCCGTAAGTCTCTGTCCGGCCATCCATTGCTGCAACAGACATTATCCTGGCTGCATCCAGGACATCCTCAGGCCGCTGTGACGGATGCAGCACCTGGAGGCTCTGACTCCATTCCATCCACGCCGCCGGGGCCGATGTCCAAAGGTCCATCTTTCGCACGCATACCCCGTCAGGATAGAAGATATAGGTTTCCTCTGAGCAGTCTCCCCACTGGGATTCCTCACTCTGGAAGGGAATCTTCTGATTTACGCCCACAGGAAGATGCCGCCACACAACTACGGTACGGGCCGGAGTATTCTCCACGACGCGGACACTGGAGAAATCGGCATGTTTGTCACTCATGTTTTCCGGGCATCCCCACTTGGTTACTTTAGCGCGTTCCACAAACTCATTACTCATCCAGTTTCCCTTCTCAGTCACAAAACAGGGTGCATAGGAAATGCCGTGCCAGAAAACCACCTTCCAGGGCTGCTCAGGGCCAAAACCTACCACAATATCATCAAGGCTTCCCCTCCACCTGCGGTCAAAGGCCTCATAATACTTCAGGGGAACATACCAGGCTCCAAAATCAACCTGCTGAGGACCTGAAGGCAGGACACGCTCTTCAAAACCTGGCACATCTGTACCCGGAGCATCAGGCCGGAAGAATTTCTTCCTGAGAATCTTCTTATACGTACACTTGTCGGCATAAATATTCAGCTCATCAATGGCTCCGTCAAAAGAACTGTAGATTGGAATACTATGGTTCTCAAAGAATGAAGGCGTGCGCACCTGAGTGCGGCCAATCCAAAGGTCATAGGCCGATTGATCAACCTTGTTGAATGTGACCGGAGCCTTGGCCACTTCCTTACCGTCAACAGCGAGGAAAATCCCTTCTCCACTTTTGAAAAATGCCGTAAGCCGCGACCACTCCCGCAGCGGCAGGCCTTGAGGAGACTCCGCCTCAACGTCTTCTACGGTAAAATGTACCTTGCCAAAACAATCAAGCCACAAATTCCATCCCTCAGGGCCGTCATCGGCCTTGCGGCAAACCACCGGGCAGGGGCTCTTGGGGAAGGCGATGGGACATACCCATACGTCTACGGTGAAATCGGCCTTGGGTTCCGGCACTTCAGCAGCCGGCAGGACTATTCTGGAGTCAAAACCGTCAAAGAGCATTGCCTGGCCCTCCACGCCGGGCACGGTTCCGTCGTTGAACGGCAACCATAACAAGGCCGACAAGGCCACCTGGAGAAAGATATTCATATCAATACTAAGTTCTGAAGTGTAGAGCGCTGAGCACCTTCATAGACTCATCAGCTGCGCTAATGAAGGATACGGAGTAACGACGCCCGCCCTTTTCAACATTCACTACAACATGGCAGCCCTCGAAAGAGTCAGGAGCGACATCTTTCATCCAGGCAGCATCACCATCCTTTGCCCGACGCTCGGCAGGCATAATCGTAGGGCAGATAATCCGGTCCTGCGGATAAATTGAACGGTCTGAGAGGAGTTCCATACAGGGCGGCAGGTTGTGGAGCTGATCCCAAACACAGCTCACATACACCTGAGATCGAAGTGCGGCGACGAGTTTTCTACTCATCGAATTATGTCCATGGTGATTGATTTTGGCCACATTGGCTGGGCCGCAAACCTCGGCGATGTCATCTTCTATAAACCGGACCGTTCCGTCCGGATCCTTGAATTTAGCCGAGAAATCACCTGCCGTATAGAAACGGAAATTGCCATAGGAGAAGACCATTCCCAGCGACATGGCATTCTCGTTGAGAGTCTTGGGAGACTGAGTTTTCACCGCTTCAAAGAGGTCTTTGATCCGCCCGTCCGGATAGGCGATACGGCCGTTGGCGCATATGTTCCTGACCGAGAAGGATGGGTATTTTGCTCCGTCATGGAGTTGGACAATCTGGTCTGTTGCCCCCAGGCGAAACTTTTCTATCTCGAGGCCACGATGCCTCTGCATATAGCTGTAGAAACGCTTCATGTGCTGCACTGTATCGGGGTCTCCGCCCATGGCCGTATCTGGAATAGGGTCGTTATAATCAGGCCAGCAGCGGTCGATGGCTTTGCGGAAGTTCAAAGTCTCGGCGGCCTGGGAGAAGCCACTGAGCGCGTATTCTTCACCATCGCGGATGATTTTCTCGGCATAAAATTGGTCGCTGCCTGCATGGTCATTGTGATAATGACTCAGGAGCATATAATCAACATCGGTGACGGCTGGATTGACCCGCGTCACATATCTGGCAATCCACTCGCCTGAATGGCGGGCCGGGCTCGGAAGCAGCGGAACGGCCTTCGGCCCACGGGCAAGTGCATCAAAGTCCCCGCAGTCCAGCAGCATTGTTGTCCCATCTGGAAAAATCAGGAACATAGACTCCGCTACGCCGGTATAGATGAAATGAATCTGGAACTGCCCTTCCTTCCACCCTGGCCATGTCTTGCCCGCAAGCTTGTCCTTGCAACCGGCGGCAAAAGCCTCTTGCCAGTCCGTAAGGTAAAGCCCAGCCCCGGCCAGCAACGTCGTCTTTATGAAATCCCGTCTGTCCATTTCACTGTATCTTAAGGGTTAAGGGCTTCCGCGTAGCTTTAACCATCTTGGTGACAGGGCCGCCGGCAAGGCAGGCGATGACGGCGACATCCTTCCCGACGAGTTCCCGGTCAAAGCGGAGAGTGAACTCCACTGAAGACTTGTCTTCACTCCACTTGGCGCTTGTGACCAGCGTGCCGAATCCTGTGGAGACAGTTCCCGGCTGATTGTAGGCAAAATACCAGTTGAGAATGGGAGATGACAGGCCGGAGAAATTACCCCAGCCGCCGCCTCGGCCCGTTTCTATCATAAAATGCTCGTAGCAATTGTATGAGTCCTCGCATTCGCGCTCCCAATTCTCCAGCGCGGTGTCTGCTATGCGCTTTGCCAGGTCCGGGCGGCCAATATCCAACATTGTCTTCCAAAGGATCATCTGATGAGGCATCCACACCGTACCGTTCCAGTAGCCGTCAATTCGGTAATATGGTGCTGTCTGATCCACTGCAGTAATGCCGCAGTCACTCCAAAGCTCCCCTTGCGAAAAGACATGGCCAATCAAAGCCTCTTTTTGAGCATTATCCACTATACCGGCCACAAGCGGTGTCACACCGTCAAGACCCATATTGAAATTGACGCCTTTATCAGTCCTGTAAATACTTCCGGGAGTTCCGTCGGTATCGTGCTCCACATAGCCGAAATAGCCTGTTTCTGAATCCCAGGCATTATCGAGAATGCCTTTAGACATTGCAGCAATATCGGCCTCAAACTGTTTGATATCGGCCGTAAAAGACTTTTTCTGTCTACCCTTTGCGCCGGCCTCCAGATGTGAGGCAATCAGACGAAGAATCTTTGCGCAGCGGATGTAATAGGAGGTGGAGACCATAGGAGTAGTGCGGCTGCGAAGCTCCTTTTGCGGGCGAAGGGTCCACTGCGGCGGATAGTCATCCCAGCCACCACTGTTGTAGAAAATGTTCCATGTCTCAAGCAGGCCGGAAGGTTTGCGGAATCGCGGGCCAGTCATATAATCATAGAAACGCTTTAGACGGGGGTAAATCTCCTGGAGCTCATCCATATTACATCCGCCCCTTTCCCAGACATCTCCGATGGCAAGGATCTGTGTGGCGAGGGGTGTCCCGTGGTGTACAAAAGGAGCTTCTTCCTCCGGGACTGTAGTGTACTGCCTTATTATCTCATAACCGCGCCCCGGGTCTATCTCGCTCATGGCCCAGCCGATGAATCCGCAGTCCCAGGTATAAAGGCTGTTCCAGTTTTTCCCGGGGCAGAAATGGCGTATGGGCTCACCGAAGGCATCTATGGGATAGACCACATTGGTCAGGAGGGTAGCTTGAAGAAGTTGAATGCCGAGGGGGATTTCTCCGCTCGCTTCGCTCGGTCGAAATGACAGTTCGGGCTTCTCCCCTTTGAAAATAACCATCCTCAACGTAGTATCGCTTTGAGGCTTCAGAACTATGGGACGCAGGAAATTGGCGGTATAATGGCCTTTACCGTCACCTTTAAGGTCTTTGTAAACGTGGTCGTGGACCTTGATGGGCATAAGCTGCTCCAGTTTGGCGCAACGCCATTGACGGACTTCGCTCAAAGGATAGTCCCAGGCAACGCCATAGGCGGCATCCACTTCCGGATAACGCACTGTGAACCACCCCTCTCCCTGCTTCAGTTCCGGCGTCCACTGCCCCTCAGTGCCACCTGCCTTACGAACGGCGAGTTGAAGGTTGATATTCTGCACCTCAGACGTATTGTTTACGCAGCGGGCTTCAAGCAGTACGCTGTCATCATCTATGACGTTGTAGGTAGCATCCACGTACACCCTGTCCTTCCACTCCAGCTCATAACGGTAAGTGAAACGAGTCATGTCGGCCGATGCCTCCCAGGGGTGAACGCCAGACTCAAACAGGGCGCAAGGAACCATTACATTACGCCTGTAAATACCCGGAACAAGGCAAAACTCTACCTGTGTTGCGGAGGACAGGTCCTGGATATGGGAGATTCCAAAATACTCCTTTGAATACGGCCCCCACTTAGATAAAGAGGCTATATCATGAGACGGTAGAGTAATTATTGCGGCAATGGCCGCTTTCAGAATGCAGGATGTATATAGCATTTTCGATTAACGTAACAGTTCTATCAGTCTATCCGGATAGTTTGAAATAATGGCGTCTACACCACAATTGGCGACAGCAAGGATATCAGTTTGCTCATCTACTGTCCAAGGGACGACTTTTATACCCAAAGAATGACAATAAGCAACATTCTCAGCAGTAACCACACTGAAATGTGGAGACCACCATCCTGGCAAAAAACTGATTCTGGAAAGTATCTCCTTGATGTCTGTGTCTTTCTTTGTGAGAAATGCCAGAGTAACTTCCGGCCACCTTTGGTGAATATACTCCAGTGAGCGAACGTCAAAGGTCTGTACTATCAGACGCTTTCCAAGGTTTTTAGAAAGAAGAAGCGGAATAGAGGTATCACAAAATGTCTTGTAATCCGGCCAGTTGATACCTTCCCCCTCATCGGCCGATGACTTGATCTCTATATTATAATTCGGAAGGGGAAGATTATTCTCCGAGGCATACTTTTCAGTATAGTCAATAAGCAATGATGCCAGAGGAACATGCTCTGATATCAGTTTTTTTTCAGGCCACTGTTCAGTATACCTGAGCCCGACCTCATATTTTGCAATGCTGTCATAAGGCATAGTATAAAGATATTCCCTGGCCTCTCTTTTCTGAACAGGGGTGCCGTCCGGCCTTATTGCACAGCGATAATGGAAATAATTGTCATGAGAAAGGACCACCTGACCTTCGGCGGAGATTTGCAAATCCATTTCCAAAGTGTTTACACCCAGATCAAGAGCATTCTTCATTGATGAAAAGGTGTTCTCCGGCATCAGGCCTGCTCCTCCCCTGTGGGCCTGAAGGTCTATCGGAACAGCAGTATTATGTCCACATGCACACAACACAACGGAAAGACATGCCAAAACAGCCTGAATAATATTCTTGTTAAGATTCATAATCATTATTATCTTTACAAAGGTATGAAAAAGATTTTATATATTTGTGTGCGCACACACGATATACTTCACAGCATGAAATTTTTTGTGACTACACTTCTCCCGTTACTGATCGCCTCTGCATCATCATTTGCGCAGAATTCCGGCTACGCCCGTTTGGACGGAGACACTCTGCGCATAGGGAACTCGCATATAGAAAGAGTTTTTGCATGGAACTCCGGAGCCATAAGAACGCTGTGGCTTGAGGATTTGTCCAATGGCCGTATATTGAAATCCACAAACAATTCGCCAGACTTCGTTATTTCCGAAGAACAGCCGGAAAACGCCAGTCTGGAAGTTATTACCGCCCCCGCAGGCAAATGGTCCCCGGCCTGTTTTACGGCAAGGATTAACTATAATATCGGCAGTGTCCGGGTGCGCCGGGAATATCGTTTATATGACGATGTCCCGGCCATTGCCTGTGACACATATATCAAGGGAACTTGGGACATTACGCCTGTAGAAGCCCCAGTGTTGGACCAGATATGCCTGAAAGGAAGGAACTGGCACTGTACCGTGGTAGAGTTCCATGACCGCACAGATGTCCACAACACGTTATTGGAAGAGCATAAGTTCATATCATACCATCATGAAAAGGATTGGAATGGAAACTTACTGCTAGCAAGGGATTCCACCACCGGGAATGGGCTCTTCATACTCAAAGAAGCGCCATGCTCGGATATGCAAGTTGGCCCCGGAGACGCTGACTTCAGGACTAAAAACGGATGGTTCCGGGTTACGCGATTAGGGTTTGAGCCCTCGGATATACTTTCTGATGAATGGACCCGTCTCTACGGCTGCGTTATGGGAGTGACCGGAGATGACAGCCTGTCAGAAGCCATGGCGCTCCGTTCTTATCAGAAGAGTCTGCGACATCAGCCAGATATGATCATGATGAACACCTGGGGAGACCGTAGCCAGGACGGGCGCGTCAGCGAAGCCTTTTGCCTTAAAGAACTGGACAAGGCCGCCAGATTGGGCGTTACAATATACCAAATAGATGATGGGTGGCAATTAGGGAAAAGCCCGGCATCGGTAGTTGAAGGCGGTTCCTTTGATGATATTTGGAGTCGTGCAGGCTACTGGGATCTTGACCCGGCGAAGTTCCCGCGCGGACTGCAACCCATTGTGGATAAAGCCCGCGCACTTGGAATAGAGATAGGCCTGTGGTTTAACCCAAGTGTGCAGGACCACATGGCCGATTGGGAGAAGGACGCGGCAGTTCTTACCGGGCTATACCAAAAATACGGCATACGCATCTTCAAGATCGACGGCCTTGTCATCCCCACAAAGGAAGCCGAAAGGAATCTTCGGAAAATGCTGGACCGTGTCCGCGAAGAGACCGGCGACAAAGTTATCTTCAATCTGGATGTTACCAACGGGCGCCGGATGGGATATAACTGGTTTGCAGAATACGGAAACATCTTTTTGGAAAACCGTTACACCGACTGGGGAAATTATTACCCGTACAAAACTCTACGCAATCTATGGCAACTGTCGCGATACGTTGCCCCCGAGCGCTTCCAGATTGAATTCCTGAATCCTTGGAGGAACGCCGACAAGTATCCGGGGAACGATGCATTTGCCCCGGCCAATTACTCCTTTGACTATATTGCAGCCACCACATTTGCCGCTCAGCCACTTGCTTGGATGGAGGCTTCCAATCTGCCGGAAGAGGCTTATTCCACGGGACAATTATTGAAGGAGTGGATGGATATAGCTGCAAGCTTCCATTCCGGCACCATCCTTCCTATAGGAGAAGAGCCCTCCGGCACATCATGGACCGGATTCCAATCAGTCACGGATGCTGGGCATGGCTATCTTATTGTGTACCGGGAAAACACTCCCACAGCAAAGGGCTGCATAAAGACCTGGCTGCCGGAAGGAAAGTGCGTTAGGTTCAGGCCTCTACTCGGCAGCGGCAAGCCTTTCCGTGCCAAAGTTGGCCCTGGCGGCACAATTAATATTAAACTCAGTGAGCCCAATACCTTTGCTTTGTACGAGTATTCGGTAAGGTAATACAAATGATTGGGGGCCGGCTTAACCGGCCCCCGATTGATTAGTCCATTCTGTATTCTACTACTACCGGCCAATGGTCGGAGAGATACTCTACTGAAGAATATGTATCAGTGGGAATTGTATAGGAGGCCACCGACGGGAAACCTTTGTAGAACTGAAAGTCTATAGTGGCCACGCTCCCGTTCTCCCAGTCCCAGTCGTTGTAGGTGCGGCCCAGGGCGCCGCCTGTGAATCCTTCGCGGGAGAAATAGCCATAGGTGCCGTCCTTCCACTCATCGAAGATGGCTTCCCAGTGGGATGTATTCATATCACCCATGAACAGGAGCCATCCGTCACTGGTGGCATTGTAGTGGCCATCAATCCAGGTCTTGATGACACCCATCTCAGTTTGGCGCAGGGCAATCACATCATCCGATCCCGGCGTGCTATTGTTTTTTGTCCTATAGCTAAGGTGAACGTCCATAACCAGCATCTTCTGGCCTTCGTAGGTGCATTTCATCCAGGTACAGCTGCGGTAGGAGTTCTGGTCGGAAGACTTGGTAGGCGTGGTAGGTGCGCCGGAAGTGAGCCAGAACGTGCCGGAAGACTGGACGGTGATGTCACTCGTCTTGTAGAGGATTACTTCCGCGGAGTTTTCTCCCCCGGAAAGCTGTTGCCACCAACTCAGTGAAGTATCGTCGTAGATGGCGGCGTACCCGGCGCAGTTACTTGTAAGGTAACTGCGCTGGTCGCTCTCGCATTCCTGCATGCAGATAATCTGGGGCTGGCGGTCGTTGATGAACGCCGCCATTCCGCCCCTTCTCGCACTCCAGGCACGATCACCCGTGTCGTCCATGGCTGACGACCGGATATTCCAGGTTATGGCCTGGAGATTATCCCTTCATATAGCACCTTCCTGATAAGCGCCAGGCCACCACTCGCCGCTGCCGCGGTTATGGCCAATCTGATCCTTGTTCAGAACATCCTTTTCTTCCAGCCAGGTCTTGAAACTAGAACTGGCGGAATTGAGCTGCGTGGCAAAGTCAGCTGCGGTGATGGCGGTATAGCCACCGGAAAGGGAGCCGTTCCACGACCAGACATGATTGGTGTTGTCCCAGGCTAAATTTCCAAAAGCGGATTTTGACTTGTTTGAAGTGTCACCGGAAGAAGTATATGTGCAACTTGATGTGCAAGAACTTCCGGCTTGACGGCAGACATTATTGTAACCGGAAGAATTTGCATTGGTGAACCACCAGGAATACTGCTCGGTTCCCTCCGCAATAATGGCATTGTTGATCATAGAGCATTTTCCGCCGCTCTTCAAGTCCAATATATAAACCAGCTCCTGACCATTGGTCAATGGAGTCAAGGAAGAAGATGTCCTGGCGGAACCGATGATGGAGCAGTTGCTGATGACACATTCATCCAGAGATTTGGTATCATCGGGTTTGTTGTCACCATTGGCAGCATTACCGTCGACGTACACCCAGCAGGCATTGTCACCATCGGTAGAGAGTGAGTAGGTGTTGTCATTAATACTGCAATTGTTCATACAGAATTTCTGTGTCCTCGAAACAAAGATGGTTGTCCCGTACTTGTAGGAACACCAGTTCTCACTGAAAGAGCAGCCGTTCAAATACAGACCGCTGGCAGTACAACCCCACGAAGAGATTGCTCCGCCTCTTGTTGCATGGTTTCCTTCAAAATAGCAATTGTTGATATAAGACATGCCGTCTGCATAGTAGGCGATGGCACCTCCATAGGCGCTCTTTACCTCAGATCCGGCGCCATGGGTGTAATTACCGATAAAGGTACAATTATCAAAAGTACTGGGAGTGGCATCGTGTCCGAGACGGATTGCTCCGGCATGACGTGCGTAGTTGTCATTGTTCGACCCGCTGTAGTTGTTGTAATTGTTTTGGAAAAGAGTATTGCTTACATGCATGTAACCGTTTCCATCACCATAACCACTGCCATTTGTGGACTGATAACTTATGGCTGCGCCTGCACCTGATGCAGTGTAATTTCCGGTAAACTCGCACTCATCAATCGTAATCTTGACACCGTTTTGTCCGGAATCGACACAGAGGGCACCTCCGAATGATTCATTTTCGCCATTGTAATCGTTATGATTACCTGTAAATGTAACACCGGTAAGACTTAATGTCGCATTTTTGGCGTTCTCGCACTTGATGGCGCCGCCCCATGATGCACTATTTCCATTACTGGCATAGTTTCTATCGAAAATGGTGCCTACCCCACCGCTGCGTCCAACCACTATACTTGCGTAGTCCTTGGCCAGGATGGCTCCGCCTCCCTTTCCGTAATTCTCACTGATGGTTCCTCCTTGAATCTGAAGGCGTACATCTCCTTCTGAAGAGCCGGCGATAAAGAAAGCGCCGCCCCACTGGGCATGGTTACCGCTGACTGTGCATCTTGCGAAGTTACAGGTTGCCTTGGAATACACCATGCCTCCGCTGCTGCCAGCCGAGTTACCGGTAATGGTGGCATCCTTCACATTAAGGTAGGCACTTTCGTCATAGAACACGCCACCGTATTTTCCTGACGAATTTCCGGAGAACGTTCCGCCATTGACAACAACCGTACCCGTCCCGGCAATGCCGATAGCTCCGCCGTTGTTGGCGGCCGTGTTGTTTGTAAAGGTGCAGTTGTTAAGATTGCATGTACCATTGTTGTGCTGGAGGGCGCCATAATCACCACCTTGAGCGACGTTATTATTGAATGTGCAATCCTCAAAGGTGCATGTGAAAGTATGGGAACCGCTGTCGCGAAGACGGACAGCTCCGCAATAGTTAGTGGCCACGTTGCTGTCAAAAACGCAGCTCGTCATATTCAGGTTGGCGTGATCGTTATATATGGCTGGAGCCGTATAGGCAGTATTGCCGGAGAACGTCACGCGCGTAGCGTTAAGGGTACCATTGGACAGCACGATGCCAGCGCCGCTGAAGGAGTCACTAGTATCGTTCTCATTGTTACTTACAACGCAGTCAACCATGTTGATAGTAACACCACTTCCTGAACTTTGCAAGGCGCCACGCTTGTCACCGGACACACTGTTGCCAGTGATGTTGATCCCGTCCAGAGTCAACGTCAGCTTGCCGGAAAGGATAAGTGAGGAACTTCCTGCCGTTGCGGTAAAGTCCGTGGGATTGCCGGCAATGTTTCGAGCCCCGGTAGAGGCATTGTAACCTCCTTTAAATGTTATGGCAATGGGATCCTCCTTATCGAATGACAGATTCGGATTACTACTGAAATCATAAGTTCCTGCTCCGAGATGGAAGGTAGCACCGTCGATGGATGCAAGTTTTGCTGCATCAATCTGGTCATCTGTACCGGCGAGAGTCAACTTCTTCCACATCTGCTCCGCGCTCATGGCATTATCCCAGTTCATTCCACTACCGTTTCCGGCGCCGCTGACAGTGACATAATAATTGCCCTTGGTTTCCACCTCACCCATCTGGTAGTTGGTGTTTACGGCAGTGGTAATATTACGGTTAAGGTAATGGACACCGGTAACATCATCACCCTTCTTGTAAGACATCTTAAAGCCTTTGGCGTGGGTGACACCGGGAGCTATGGCAATGTAATAAGTGCCGGCTCCGCTGGATGTTGTTGTTGTAATGCTTGAGGCTCCGCTCTCGATTGTTGTAGGTGCGGGGGTTGCACCAGAACAGTCAATTGAGAGAATTCCGGCAAGAATGCTGCCATCTACACTCTCCACTACCACGCTGGTAACATCTGTGCCTGCGGGAAGAGTAAAGCTGATAAAGGCCGTTACATTCTTGAATTGCAGTTTGTTGCCGGAAGCCACTTTGGCAACGGCAACGTTTCCGCTGCCAAAATCACCTTCCCTGGATGCAGGAATACTGATCTTTACGGTAGACCCGCTGACAGAAGAGCACCTCTCTGCAGGATATACTGCATATGTAGGAGTGGTTCCGCTGGGTATATATCCATTAAATTCGGCCTCTGCAGTACCTTGTCCATCCACAAGATTAAAAGGATCAGAAATAGAGCCGTCGCTGCTGATAACTGCAATATTATCACCATCGGCCCATAAGGTATGTCCATCCGAAATGGTTGTCTTCGTACGCTCACTGGAAGCAGTAAGCGTGACCTGTTTCATTCCTTCCGGGGCAATTCCGTCTCCATCCCGTCCAAAATCCTCTTCTTTCTGACAGGACATGGTTGCAGCAAAACAAAGCGTAATAAACAAAGCGCTGTAAATCTTTTTCATTGTCAGGTCCTCCTCTTATTCAATAACTGACCCTGCCTCCCAGAGACTGGTTGACGAATAATCTTCTGCCTGAACGGCAGACTCGCTTGCAAAGATGACAAGCAAAGTATTGCTTGCACAAATAAGTTGTTCCTGCGACAAATCAATTTGCCGGACCTCGGGAGACTCATATGTCATCCCTAAATGTTTTCTGTCCATAGTGTATTCTTATTTATTTTTATTTGGTTTCAGATAAAGAAGAGAGATTGCGTTTGATTCCATCGCAATTGTACCACTTGGTTCAATTGTATAGTCCATGCCCTTGCTGTCAGTTAGCCGTATTTCTGCTATATGGTATCCCTCCGGGACACTTATAGTAACCTCGCGGGTAGTATTATGACTATCGTCATCATGGTATCTGGCCAATAAAAGCCGTAATTCCCCGTCTTCTGATTTTGCGGCGCAGGTGTATATATTGTCTGTACTACAAGAACTCTCCACCTGAGTACCGCATTCGGTAAGCTCCGCCCAATAATACAGAGCCCAGTAAGGCGGACGGATGTCATATATGAACGGAGCCCACGGTCCGCACCATGAGGTGTTGGGCCTCAGGTCATAGTACATGAGCATGTCCAGCGGAGCTTTCTGGCACTCGCACATCACCGCTGCAATGAAAGCAGCAGCCTTTACCGTGGGACGCATCCTGCGGCTGTAATGGAAAGGAGCCTCGCTCCAGCTTCGGTTGTAGTTCCATTCGTTAAGGATGGATTCCGTATTTGTGAATCCCCGTTGGTCCAGCATATCACGTATGATGCGCACATCCTCAGTGATGCGCGCAGGCTTGCGGTGATACATATGATGGGAGAAGAAGTCAAGTGGGGCCCCCTTCTCCTTTACGTAATCCAGGAATGGCGGGCCGTATTTCCGCGGATTGGCAAAGGCCGGACCACCTATCTTCAAGCCGGGGAAGCATTTCTTTAGATGCTTGGCAGCAGTAATGTACAAATCGTAAAACTGGTGCTGAGTTCCGCCCCAGGTACGAGGGTCGGTCTTCCAACGGTCATCTGGGTCGTCGAGGTCGGGTTCATTCCATATCTCCCAGTATTCAATATCCATGTGATAACCGTTGGCCCAGCCTTCATTATAGTGACGAATGATATGCTCACATATCTTCGCCCACTTTTTATAGTTCTTAGGCGGGTATATTCCGTATTTCTTTGTCTGATGTTCTATGCTCTGACCAAGGCGGTAAAATGGTTTTGTGCCGGCCTTGAGCATATCCAGGAGCACAACATCACTATTGGTGAAGTCGTAGGACTTTGAGGAATTCACGTTTGCAGAGAAATCCGGGAACACTTCGCTGATGTCTATACAGTGACCGCCGTATTCGGTACCCAGTGCCGTATCGTGGGTGCGCGCATAAGGAATGCGGAGTTCCCGGTATGAGTCCATGTTCGTATCCAACGGTCCGTTATTCCCCGCATTCATGGGTTTTATCGGCCCAACAACGGCGGCGGGGTCAATCCCCACCACCGTCTGGGCAATAATAAACAAAGATAGAATGGCAGACTTGAACATCACTTCTGGTATGCACCCGGCCACCAGCCGCTATCTCCACGGCTGTTTCCGAGCTGGTCCTTGTTAAGCACTCCCTTTTCTTCCAGCCAGTTCTTGAAATCGGGACTTCCTGAATTAACCGCCGAAGCATAGTTTGCGGCGGAGATGGCAGTAAAACCACCGGTAAGGGTACCGTTCCACGTCCATGCATGGTCCGTTGAGTTCCAGTCAAGGCCACCGAAATCCGACACCGCCTTGCCGGGAGTATCGCCAGAGCCCGTGTAAGAGCCACCGGTATTGCCCTTGCTGGAATACACGTTGTTGTATCCAATAATATCCACACCATTTGACCACCAGGCATATTGTTCCGTACCGGCTGCAAGTATGGCATTATTGACAAGATAAGCTTTCTTGCCGCTCTTCATGTTATAGATGTACAGCAGTTCCTGATTCTGCATAGGAGTAAGAGCCGAAGTGGTCCTGGCGGAACCGAACATTGAGCAGTTACTCACGACGCATCCTTCGAGAACCTTTCCAGAGTCGCCGCCAACATAAACCCAATTTCCTTCATCTTCTCCGCCGGAAAGAGTATAGGTATTATCAGCGAAACTGCAGTTGTTCATATAGAAATACTTAGATTTCTCGAAGTAAATTGTAGTACCATTCTTGTATGAAATCCAGTTTCCGCTGAACGAACAGCCGTTCATGAATAATCCGCTCACGCTGCAGTTCCAAACGGAGATGGCGCCGCCGCGGGTGGCACTGTTATTCTCAAAATGGCAATTGTTAAGGTAAATCATGCCGTCGGCATAGCAGGTGAGGGCGCCTCCGTAAGTGCTCTTTACCTCTGTACTCGCCGTCATAGTGCTGTTGTTCGCAAACACGCAATTGTCGAAGTAACTGGGGGTAGCGTCATGTCCCAAGCGCACTGCGCCAGCGTGTCTTCCGTAATTGTCATTGTTGTCGCCGTTGTATTCGTTGTAGTTTCCTTCGAAGCGGGTGTTGCTCACCTTCATCCAACCAGATCCGGTACCTGAAGACTGATAGGATAACGCAGCTCCTCCTCCAGACATGGTGTGATTGCCGGAGAAAAGGCAGTCATCTATGGTTACGTGAGAATCATGTTGGTCGTAGCCGATAGAAACTGCTCCGCCGAAAGCCTCGTTTTCTCCATTGTATAAAGTGTAATTACCGTCGAATGTGGTACCGGTGATGGTGAGGTCACCGTTGCCCTCATGGCGTATTGCTCCTCCGAAATTACCGGATTTAATGAGATAGTTTTCCTTGAAGATGGCATCCTTTATGATGACATTCGCATTATCCCCTTCAAGGATACAGCCACCACCCTTGGCATAGTTCTCCTTATATACGCCACCTTCTATCTCAAGTGTAGATGAGCCAACTGCGTTGAGCGCGCCACCCCAGTCGGCAGTGTTCTGTGCTACGGTACAGTTCACAAGTTTCACATAGCCGGAGTTCTGCACACGCAGCGCACCGCCTCTTCTTGTGGGGATGCTGTTCTTTAGAATGGAGCAGTCGGTCATGGTAAGTCTGCCGCCCAGGACGGCTATTGCGCCGCCGTCGGGTTTTTGTCCCTCAAGTTTGGAAACAGTGTTGCCTTCTATGGTACTGCCATCAACAGTACAAACGGCATCTTCATGGTCCAGATAAAGCGCGCTTCCCGGCCAGGTGCCGTCATTGTCATGCATGTTGCAATCCTTGAGCGCTGCGCTACCCTTTATGAGAAGGGTTGCCGCATAGGACCCCCTGTTGCCGGAGAATTCGCAATTATTGAAGGATATGACGGTTCCTTCATCGGCATAGATGCAACCGGAGGTCTTGTATTCTCCTTCGTCGGTCTTATTCACGCAATCCGTGAATTTACAATCAGTGAAACTTGCATTCGCCTCTTCGTTTATAAGGATTGCCGGATGTCTTGATTGTTTGGCGAGGCTCTTTGTGAAGCTTATACCCTTGAAGGATAACTTGGCGTTTGCGCCGATATTGAGAAGCCTGTGAGTTTCACCTCCGGTTATGACAGTCTCAGAACCTTCGAAACTAACTTCAACCGGTGCGCCGGCACCAGGGAACGCCACCAGAAGCGAATCCTGAAAATCCCAGGTGCCTTCTCCCATATGAATGGTGGCTCCTCTGAGGGCTTCGGTCTTGGCCGCAATTCCATCTTCATCTTCCGGCATTGTAAGCAGCGCCTTGAGTCCTGCGAGGTCCATAGCATTAGCAGCATTGATGCCAGTCTTATTTCCTGCGCCATCGAGCGTGGCAAAGTATTCTCCCGTTACGCCGAATTCGCCGAAACTATGTATTACCGAAGCCTCAGTCACAAACGTTTTGTCCATGTAGTAAGAACCCTTGAGGCCAGATTCGTCGTAATATTTGAGAAGAAGGCCTTTCTCGTGGGTAACACCGGCAAGCACGGCTATGAATACATCGCCGGCCGGGAACCCATCAGAAGTGATTTCCACGGTTGCGGGGCCGTCCGGAGAAAGTGTCACCACAGGACTCCCGGAACCCAGATCCACGTCCATTGAGCCCACAAGGGCATTGCCTGCGGGGCTCTCTACCACGATACGCTTATAGCCCGCAGCGGGGAGAGAAATCTTGAGGAAAGAGTTCAGGTTTTGAAAAGCGAAAACCTTACCTGCCGCCTTCGCCATGGCGATATGACCAGCTCCGAAAGTTCCATTCTGGCTGCCTGGAAGCGTTATGCTGATGTGTCCGGCCGATGGCATTGAAGAGGCCAGACCTTCGGGATAAACGGCATAGTAATCCACTCCGTCAGGGACGGAGGCCTGGTATGTGGCCTGAGATGAGCCTTCGCCGTACTTGATGTTTGCCACTACGCTCTGGCCCACGCCGTAGAAGATCTTGATGGCATCACCCGCCGACCATACGGTATGGCCATCAGCGAGCTCCGTCTTTGTTTGGGCGGCAGTAGCGAGGAATTCCACCATGGAAGGGTCATCATTCTCTATAGGAGCATTAATCTCCTTTGCACAGGAAACCGCTAAAGCTGCGGTTGCCAACAGTATGTATAGATACTTTTTCATATTCTTTCCGGATTAGAAAACAGGCTTTTCTTCGAAATCGGACAGGCCGCCTTCCTTATCATCGTCACTTGGCGCCTGCTTGGTGGTAACATCGATGGATGCCACGGCACCAGCCTTGTAGGTTACGCTCTCTGCATCGGAAGGTACGGCATAGACCTTGACGTTATACAGAGTCTCGGCCTGCAGGCCTTCGTACTTAATGGAAGTTGCAGTTACCGGAGTGGCTTCAGCATCGCCCAGCGAGCACATGTAACGTGCAGCGTGGGGAACTGCGGCCCATGTTACGGTGAATTCCTGGCCACGAACGTTCTCGGCCTTGAGCACCGGCGCTGCCAGCGCCACAAGATCCAGAGTGGTCACCTGTATACTGGCCCATCCGCTATTGACGTAATTGTCGATATTGACTTCAGATGGAGCGGCTTGAACCTCCACCGTATGCTGCGAAAGTGCGGCAAGGGAGTTGAAGGCTACGCTGAGCTCTGTGGTGGTACGGACATCACCGCCATCCAGCTTGTAATTGTATTTTCCCGCGCCGGGAATGGCCGCCCAGGAAATGGTAAAGCCGTTGGTGTGAATATCACCGGCTGCAAGTACCGGATTCGCAAGATCGGTGCGGTGCTGCGTCTCAGCGGTGACCTCGGCCCATTCGCTTTCTACTGCAAGTGCGGCCTGAGCTTCAGACGGAACGGCCTTCACCTTGACTACATACCGGGTGGAATGCTTGAGACCATCGGCAGTAAAACTGGTCTCGGTGGTTTGCATTTCCTGGCCGTCATCAATCTTATAGACGTATTTTCCGGCATTCTTTACGGCAGCCCAGGAAACGGTGAAACCACCAGCCAGCACATTGGAGACGGTGAGCACCGGCGAGTCCAGCATTTTCTTTGCGCCGGTAGTGAAAGCAAGGGGCTCGCTCCAGTCGGAATCCAGCCAGGAGTCGCTCCCCGCAGGGGCAATGGCTTTCATCTTCATGGTATACGCGGTTGAAGCGGTGAGGTTGTTGATGGTAATGTTCACTCCGCTTACCGAAACAGGTTCGCCGTCATTCACCACCACCTTATAAGAGTCTGCACCTTTTACAGCCTCCCACATGAAGGTGGCATTGTCGATTCCGGCGTTCACAAGAACAGGTGAAGGCGCAGCCAGACTGACCGGCGTCTTTCCCTGTTTTTCGCAGGCCGTGACGGCCGCGAAGGCAGCCAAAATGATGGCTGCGGCAAAACAAACGCGATTCATACAATATGTGGTTATTATAATTTGTCGTTTTATAATAAATCATTAAGGTCTACGGAAAGCATCGAGAATGCGCCAGGCTCTATTATGATAGCGTCGGATGGAGAAAAATACATCACCTCTCCTTCGGCGGGAGTGATTGTGAAACGTATTTCCTCATATTCACCGGGAGGCATCACAAAATAAAACGGAGTAGCCCTGGAGGGGAAGACTTCAGTATCGGGGGCATCTATCAGGATGATGTTGGCTCCGCCTATCATCGCGAACACGCTGTCGGAGAGGCTGCATAGGAATTCCCCCGATATTGGCCGGCCGGCATCAAGAAGTACGGACTTGAGCATGCCGCTTCCCTTGAGATTCAATTGAAGCACACCGCAGGGACTGCTTACCTTAACGTTTTCGAGGTCGCGGGCACGTCCCCAGAGGGGCAGTGTTCCGAGCGGCGTGGCCGGCAAGCTGTGACTCACCTGGGTTTCGAGTTTGCCGCGGAAGGTGATACCGTCACACTTTGCGGTTGATGGATGGCACACTATGAATAATTCGCCTTGGGGCTTTATACCTTCAAATGAAGCGCAGGTATAGCCCGCACCTGAGCGGAGTGTGAATTCGGAGGGAGACTCCGAGTCTTCGCCGAAGACTGCAATCTTATCGCCCTGACCCCAGATGGGCGTTGCATTGGTGCTGACCTGGGTTTTTGTCTGGAAGGCTTCAATAGAAACAAAAGCAATATCCTTTTCCGGCTCAACGACGGGATTGCCCTTCTTGCATGCACAGAGCGGCAACAGGACAAGCAAAGTAAAGAGTATTCTTTTCATATCCATATCCTGTTTAGTTGGTAATGTCTATAGTACGGGTAAAACTGTCGCTTGCCCCGAAAGAATCTGTTACCGTCAGGGTAACCACCATTCCAGTAACAGGGGCGTCGAACACCATTAGGGGGGATTGGTAAGGAGATACTACTCCGCCAATGTCCCAGTTCCATACGGAGATGCCGCCGATATTGTCCACCGACTTGTCTTCGAACAGAACCTCTTCCCCTACCCTTGCCAAAGCAGGGCATTCAAAATACGCCCATGGCTTATCGTTTTCATCAATAACCATTATCTGTCTGGAATAAGTATCCTGTCCGGCACCCTGCTCCGCATAAGCGGTCAGTTCAACCTTATACAGTCCAGGAGCGTCGAAGGAGATGCCCTCGATGTCGAGGCCGTAAAAAACGTTCTTCCCCTCTTCGGAACCATATTCCCATTTGCAGAAGGCTAGGATGTTGTTCTCTACCGTGGATGTGTTCTCTATTATCAGTTCTTCCCCAACCTGGTAGACGTCTTTGTTCGTAGTGAACGACGCGGTCACTTTGACGACCGGAGCCTTGCTGCAGCACACTACTGCAGTAAGGGCAAACGCTATGAATGCGATTCTTTTCATGGCCGGTCAGAATTTGAGGGTTATACTTACGGGATAGTGGTCGGAAATGTATGTCACTCCCGCCCATTTGTCCCTGATTGTCGTAAAGTTGGAAACGCTTTTGATGCCTTTGTACCAGCAGTGGTCCAGGGTCTGTCCGCTGCCGTAGTCTCCGTAGCCATTGAAGGTCTTGAAGGAATCGCCGACTGCCGCATTCAGGCGTGCGCTCTTGAATCCAAACGATTTCACCGCTTCGAAAATGCTGTCGTCCTCTTCGGTGTTGTAATCGCCGGTGAATATTATAGGTAGATTATCAGTTACAATCGCCCCCATCCTGTTCAGGATTATGCCCAGTTCGGGTTCCCTGGCAGCGGCAGCCGAATACTCGAGGTGGGTGTTGAAATAGTAGAACTCCGTGCCGTCAGATTTGAACTTGAACTTTCCCCATGTGCATACGCGGTAATGCCACACCTGCGGCATGCGGCTGGGCACATCCGGGGTAGAGGTGAGGTAGAAGGTGCCGTGATCCAACACATCTACAGAGTCCTTCATGTAGAAGACGGCACATTCCTCACATTCCTCCGTGGGCCCGTTAAGGTCTATGCCTATGGCGGCATAGCGGGAATCATCTTCCAGAATGTTTTTCCTCTGGATTATATCGCATTCCTGAGTGCCCATAATCACAGGGCTCTTTTCGGAGAGCATGGCTTTCACGGCAGGACGTCTGGCTGTCCAGTTGCGCTCGCCGGTATCGGCAGTGCTGGAAGCCGCCCTTACGTTAAAGGTCATCACGGTCACCGTCTTGCCGGCAATGCCGGCATTGGGGTCTGCATACCAGCGGGAGTAGTCATAGTCCCTGGGCTTATGGCAGGATATTGCCAAAACGCTCAGTGCAAGAAGTGTTATTAAAGACGTTATAAAGTATTTCATGTTGCGGCGATTCTTTTATTCCCAACCAGGATTCTGTGTAAGCGTATAGCCCTTGGCGGCGTATTCCCTTATAATCTGGGGAGGGATAGGTGAGAGGTATTGGCGGTCGTCATCGTGCCAGATTCGTGGCACGGCATATACGAACTCAAGGTCGTATCCTCCGGCAGGATTGGGCTTTGCCCTAAGGCCCTGCTCGGTGGAATCTTCAGGATAAATCTGCACATAAAAGTCCTTATGTGCGCCGGGGATCTCGGCAAGGGGCTTAAGCGAGAAGTAAGCCTCTTCCTTCCCCTTGCCGCGGATATCCACTGCCGTATCCAGGTCTGGGATGTGTATGCCGGTCCAGGGAAGGTCCTCAATTAGGTGCCCCTCAGCCCAGCGTTCGAGGTCGGAAAGACGAAAGCCTTCGAAGAACAATTCTATGCTTCTCTCGCGACGAATTTCCATTATAACGGGGTTTGTCACGTTCGGGTAGAATACCGTCTGCATGTATGGATCAATGACGGTAGGCTTGGAGTTGATACCTCCAGTGATACCAGCCCTTGAGCGAAGTTTTCCGATTGTCTTTGCCCAGTCGGCGTCGGTGAACGGGCCTATTTCAGCATCGGCCCCATCAAGTTCTGCCTTAGCTTCGGCATAGATGAGCAGCACCTCTGCATAGCGCATCAGAGGCATTGAATTGATGCCCTTTGACTCTTTATTGTACTTGACGTCATCCAAACAGAATTTTATGATTTGGTAGCCGGTTACGGCATACTGGTGGATAATGTCTGGGGCAAGTTCCAGATCAGTGGCGCCGGTCATGGTAAAGTCCGGGTTCTTGAGTGTCTGGCGGAGGCGAAGGTCGCGTCCGGAGAACTCATCCTTGAACAGGGTGGTAGAATAATTTGTCTTGTTAGTAAACGGAGTGCCATCGGTGTTGAGGTAAGTGAACACGAAGGCACGTGACATGCAGTCTCCATTGCCGGCACTTGCATAGAAATGCCGATTGGCGGAATTATACACTCCGTATTCCTGATCTGTGCAGAGGCCAAGGATGACTTCGTCGGTATTGATGCTCTCGTCATACCAGAGGCTGCGGTAAGCCCCTTTAGTGCCGGCAGCGGTATGGATTGAGAACATGTTCGACTTCATAATGATATCGGCAGTCTTTACCGCCATGGCATAAAGGTCATTCGCGGTGTAAATTTCGTCCGGAAGGTTATGGTACTTCTTCCAGGACGCTTCGTAGAGGCAGATACGCGCCTTCAGGAGAAGGGCCGCATATTTGGAAACCAGGGAGTTGCCTACCGAAGAGACTGTTTTAAGATGCTCATAGCAATAGTCAAGATCCTGGATCATGTGGTCCACGATGACATCCCGTGAATCGCGGGGTTTGTAGAGGGTGGCTTCGTCGGTACTGCTCACCAGATGTTCAAACCACGGCACTCCGCCGTAATCACGGAGCTTGCTGAAGTAGAACCATGCGCGGAACCATTTGCCGAGCGCGATATAGTGTTCCTTCACATCCTCCGACACAGTGCAGTCTTCGCTCTGCAGGGCATCCAGGAAATAGTTGATACGCCGGAGTTCGCCCCAACTCCATGATGTGGCATGCTCAGGGTTGTAAGTTCCGTCCACGTAAAAGTCATAGTAGCTGTTTGCAGCACAGTAGTCCACATGTGACGATTCAAGATAGAACACGTCATTCAACGAAGGTAAAGCCGCGTAGAGCGAATATGAATAGGATTGTATACCAGTTTCGGAACCGAATACCGTCTTGCGGTCGGCCGAAGTTATAAGGGGTTCGTCGAGCGTGCATGAAAGCGTGGAGATTCCTGCGAAGAGGAGCGCTGCTATGTATTTTAGATCTTTCTTTTTCATGACATCGTCTTTTTAGAATCCGATTTGCAGCCCGAGGCTGAATGTACGCATGGTAGGATAGTTGTAACCGTCACCCTCACCGCCACCAAGGTCGCTGTCGGAACCGTAGCATACGGTAACCACGTCAAAGTCTTTGGTGTATTTGTGCATGGGAGACCAGGTCCAGAGGTTCTCGGCCGAGAGATAGACTGACGCCTGCGATAGCCCCAGCTTGCCGATTAGTTTTTTAGGGAAGTTATACCCCACCTGAAGGTTCTTCAGGCGGCAATACGAAACATCCATCAAGTAACGGTCTATGCGTTTGTTCTGCCAGGACACGCCGCAGTAGCCGGTCCACTTTGGCAGGAGTGCGTCCGGGTTCTCCGGAGACCAGCAGTTGTCCAGCTGCCATTTGTAAGCCATGGCATACGGGCGGCAGTACTGGCCCCAGAACGGGCCTTCCTTGGTTGGGCTCCAGAGCCGCTTGCCAACGCCCTGGATAAAAGCGTTGACGTATACTCCGTGCCAGCTCAGGTTCAGATTGAACGAATACGGGAAACGCGGACGGGTATTGCCGATAATGGTTTGGTCGCCGGGATCGTCAAGCGTATTGGAGCCAGAATCGATCATATTGTTGTGATTGAGGTCAGAGAAAATCACGTCGCCAGGTTTGGTGATGCCATCATCGTGCATGCGTATACGCGTTTGTTCGTAAGGAATAGGAAGGCCGGTGTTTATGTCGGTCCAGTAGGTGTCAATCTGCTCCTGGTCTCGGAAAAGGCCTTCTATCCTCCAGCCCCAGACATCGCCGATTTCATAACCGGCATAGTAGTCACCGAGGTCTCCGGTGGGATTGTAATACTTGGTAATGAATGAGCGGCTATCGGCCAGAGTAGCCTTTATGCCATAGGAGAACGGCGATCCCGCCAGGTCAAAACTGTCGTGCCACGACAGAGACACTTCCCATCCGCTGGTGTACATGTCGGCATAGTTGCCCTTTGGAGCGCTGGCGCCGTAAGTGTCCGGCAGTGTGGGACCGGTAGTATACATATTATAGGTGCGGCGCTTGTACCAATCGAACACGAACTCCATCCTTCCGGAGAACAATCCGAGGTCAAGTCCCAAATCCAGGGTCTGCGAGGTTTCCCAGGTGAGGTTGTCGGGGATTTGGCTAGGTAAACTGGTAAAGCGAAGTCCGCTCACTCCGTCAAGCGTGCGGCACCAATCGCTGGTGCCCTTGCCCATGTTGTCGTAACTGAACTTTTCCATGAAGGCATAGGTGCTTACGCTACCGTTACCGAGCTCTCCGAAGGAGCCGCGTATTTTGAGATTGGAAATAAACTTCGGGCTAACCTTCCACCAGTGCTCCTGAGACACTCTCCATGCCGCAGAAGCGGAAGGGAAGAAGCCCCACTGGCTGTATGTGGGAAATTTGGAGGAGCCATCGTAACGGCCGTTGACTTCAAGGAGATATCGCTCGTCGTAGCTGTAATTGAGGCGGAACATAAAGCCTGCCACCCTCCAACGGCTTTCGCTGGAGGATACGCTCATGTCGTCGCCCACGGCGAGGTTGATTGCGTCGGTATCGTAGGTAAGAAGGTCGTAGCGCTTTGCGTACACGCCTTTCCAATGTTCACGCTCATAATTGTAACCGCCCATTGCCTTGAAATAATGCTTGCCCGCAAAGGTCTTTTCGTACTCTGCATACGCGTTGGCGGCGATATAGTCGGTTTCGGAGAAATACTCCTGCAGATAATCGTCAGTTCCGGGTGTGCCAAGGTAAGTTATTTCCCCAGGGGCTTCGCTGTATGGCACTACCGTGCGTTTCTGAATCTCGTTCTTTCCGCGGTCGGCGTAGGAGAAGTCGGCGTTGATACGGAAGGTGTCGTCGAAGAAACTTGCCCTTAGGGCGGTGGTGGATTTCCAGTTCTTCACCTTGCGGTCTTTGTAGTTGTTGCCGGTAACAAGGCCACCCACTGCGTAGGCACCGGACTTTGTCATTGTGCCGTCGGGGTTGAAAATGGGAGAACTCGGATGGCCTTCGGAGTTGATTGCCGACCAGAAGTTACCGGAACTCTGCTGATTTGAAGTACTGGGAATATGGTAGAATTCACTGTTCAGGCTGAGATTCTCCGATAATTTGAGCCACGGGCGGAGATTGGCCGACATCTTGGCGCGGAGGTTTATGGTGTGGTACTTGTCCGTGCTTAGATTGAACAGGCCGTCGTACTTGTAGAAACGGCCGGAAACATAGTAGCTGATATCCTTGTTCCCTCCGCTTACCGAAACGTTGTGTGTCTGGGCTGTGGTGAAATCCTTGTAGAGCCAGTCGTACCAGTCGGTATTGCCATAATAGACGTACTTTCCATCGGGGCCGATCTCAGTTGTGCGTTTGATTCCAGCGAGCTGCCGCTGGCGGAATTCCTCCAGCCATGCACGGGAGAAAGGCTGGCTCTTGTTTATGGTAGTTTGATACTTACCGGCAACGTTGTAGTAGCCTTCCGAGAACAGACTGGCATACACGAACCCGTCCGTTACCACATCCGGCACAGCGGTGGGTGTCATTATTGAAAAACCACCCGTATAGTTGATTTTAGGTTTTCCTTCACCTGTTGGGGTATTGGTGGTGATTAAAACCACACCATAAGGGGCCCGTGAACCGAACACAGCCGCTGATGCGGCGTCCTTAAGTACGGATACGCTTTCGATGTCGTTAGGGTTCAGCGTAGATGGGTCTCCTTCAACTCCGTCGATGAGGATGAGGGCAGAACCGCCAGCTCCTACCGAAGTGGTACCTCTAATATTATAATCAGCACTGCGGCCGGGCTTTCCGTCCACCAGTTCAATGTTCAGGTTAGGCACTACGCCCTGCAGCATCTGTGTGGCGTTTGCCACAGGACGACCCGCGAATACCTGGGCACTCACTTGATCCACGGCACCGGTGAGATTTTCCTTCTTGACGCTGCCGTAACCCACCACAACAACTTCATCAAGGAATTCAGTGGAAACATCCAATACAATCCTGATATTTTGAATATCATTTGAGGCGACAAATGAATACTCCTTAAAACCAATTGAGCTGGCTACGAGAGTAGATCCGCGGGGTGCAATGATAGAAAATTCTCCATCTAGGCCTGTTACAGTACCACGTGTTGTACCCATAACCATAACAGATGCACCTATAACGGGCTCACCTGATCCAGACTCAACAACAGTGCCTTTAACTGTAACTGTCTTCTGAGCCCATGCAGCTGGTCCTGTTAGAATCAGCAAGGAGACCAGGAAGAGTATTATGCGTTTTTGTGTCATAATATTTGGGTTGTTTTAAACTCATCTTTTATAGCGGTGTGTGCGCACACACCACAAATGTAGAAATTATTTTTCTTTCTACAAAGAGTTTTGGGGTTTTTTGTTATCTTTGTGTGCGCACACACTGACGTTTTTTGTTCACTTTGTGAAACGCTGCGAAACCTTAGATACCTTATATTTTAATATATATGAAGAAATTTCTGAACCTCTGCATTATCATTGCACTCGCCTACGCCTGCTGTGGCAAGGGAAACAGCCTTGAAGAAAAAGTTGAGAACACACTCTCACAACTTACGCTTGAAGAGAAAGTGGCGCTCACACATGCCCAGTCCAAGTTCAGCAGCGGCGGTGTCCCCCGCCTTGGCATTCCAGAACTCTGGCATACAGACGGGCCTCACGGAATCAGGCCTGAAGTCCTTTGGGACGAGTGGGTCCAGGCAAAATGGACCAATGACTCCTGCACGGCATTTCCCTGCCTTGAGAATCTGGCCGCAACCTGGGACAGGGAACTCAGCGCCCTTTACGGCAAGAGCATTGGAGAAGAAGCACGCTATAGGAAAAAGGATGTCCTGCTGGGCCCGGGAGTTAATATAGGACGAACCCCGCTAAATGGTCGGACCTTTGAATATATGGGAGAGGATCCGTTTTTGGCTTCTGAAATGGTTGTACCATATATTAAAGGTGTACAAAGCAATGGCGTTGCTGCCTGCGTCAAGCACTTTGCCGTTAATAACCAGGAAGTGAGGCGCACCGGCACCAGTTCAAATGTAGACGACCGCACAATGTACGAGATTTATCTCCCGGCCTTCAAGGCTGCAGTACAGGAAGGCGGTGCCTGGGCCATCATGGGGTCATACAACCTGTGGAACAACCAGTTCAACTGCCACAATGAGCGCCTCCTCAAGGACATTCTCAAGGGAGAATGGGGATTTGACGGTATTGTGGTCAGCGACTGGGGAGGATGCAGGGATGATGACGAAGCCGCCGCCAACGGCCTGGACATAGAGATGGGAACATGGGTAGACCCTGATTTGGAGGTTGAAGGAGCATCAAACCTCTATAACCTGTACCATCTGGCCAACCCCTATCTTGAAAGGCTGCGTGACGGACGTGCAAGCATGGAAGACCTGGACGACAAGGCGCGCCGCGTACTCAGGACAATTTACCGCACCTCTATGAGCGACAAAAAGCATTTTGGTAGCTTTTGTTCTCCCGAGCATTTTGCCGCCGGACGCAAGATTGCGGCCGATGGAATAGTGCTCCTGAAAAATGACGGGGCCCTCCCCCTCAGCATCCCTCAAGGCGGACGTATCCTGCTTGTTGGAGAGAACGCATATAAGATGATGACGGTTGGCGGAGGCAGCTCCAGCCTCAAGACCAAGCACGAGATAATACCCCTGGATGCCCTTCGCGAGGCTTTTGCAGGAAAGGCCGATGTAATTTGGGAAAGAGGCTACGTAGGTGACACCACCACGGATTACAACCTGGTTGTCACGGGACAGGACCTCTCTGAAAGCCGTTCCCCGGAGCAGCTTCTTGCCGATGCACTAGCTGCAGCAAAGGATGCGGACCAGGTTATTTTCATAGGAGGACTCAACAAGAGCAAGAATCAGGATAAAGAAGGGACCGACCGTCTGGACATTGTCCTCCCCTACGGTCAGGACGCACTCATCGAAGCCCTTGCCGAGGTCTGCCCGAACCTTGTCGTTGTAAACATCTCAGGCTCCCCCGTAGCAATGCCCTGGGCATCAAAGGTAAATGCCATAGTACAGTCCTGGTACGGCGGATCTGAAAGCGGACACGCCCTTGCCGATGTCCTCACCGGCGCCGTTAACCCCTCCGGAAAACTGCCCTTCACCATGCCGTTTGCCCTTTCCGACGGCCCTCTCAAGAATCAGCGTCAGTATCCCGGAATCAAGGAGGAGGGAAAACAGTGGTGGCAGGAGTACTACGACGAAGGAGTTTTTGTGGGTTACCGCTGGTACTCCTCAAAGGGTATTCCCGTACAGTATCCATTTGGCTATGGCCTGAGCTACACCACCTTTGAGCTTAGCGGCGCCAAGCTGTCAGCTTCTTCTATTAAGGCCGGGAAGGAGGTTTCTGCCACCATAATGGTAAAGAACACCGGTTCTGTTGCCGGCGCAGAAGTTATCCAGCTTTATGTAAACGATGAAGATGCATCCGTAGAGCGCCCGGCATGTGAATTGAAGGGATTTCAGAAGGTATTTCTGGAACCTGGTGCATCGGCCAAAATCTCTTTCAAGATTAAGCCGGAGCACCTTAGTTTCTTTGATGCCGATGCCCATTCCTGGAAGCTTGAGCCCGGAGATTTCCACATTCTCATCGGCACATCTTCCGAGAACCTGCCATTTGATTTACCGCTGAAAGTAAGATAACATGAAACAACTCATCATCTCCGGCATTATTCTCCTTGTTGCCGCAGCCTGCACGGAAAAGAGCTCGTGGTCCCCGGCCGGAGACCGCATAAGGACCAGATGGGCAGAAGAAGTTTCTCCCTCAAACGCCCATCCGGAATACCCAAGGCCGCAGATGATAAGGAAGGACTGGAAAAGCCTTAACGGCCTGTGGAATTATGCGATAACCGCAGTAGACGCTACTCAGCCTGAAGTCCCGGACGGGGAAATCCTGGTTCCGTTCTGCGCAGAGTCTTCCTTGTCTGGAGTCGGCCGCACCGTAGGCGCCGACAGCGTCCTGTGGTACAGGCGCCGCTTCAAGGTTCCGGGAGCGTGGAAAGAACGCGTCCTGCTGCACTTTGATGCCGTGGACTGGAAGAGCGAGATCTGGCTGAACGGGCAGTACATTGGCATCCATACCGGCGGATACACCGCTTTTGTCTTTGATATAACGGATGCCCTGGTCAAAGGCCCTCAGGACCTTGTGGTGAAGGTATGGGATGGCACCAACAATGATGAGCAGCCCCGCGGCAAACAGGTTTCCCGGCCCGGAGGCATCTGGTACACGCCAGTTACCGGTATATGGCAAAGCGTATGGCTTGAGCCGGTATCGGCCACTTACATCCGGGACTACAACTGCGTCACGGATATTCAGAAGGGCTCTGTGTCAATTCTTACGGAGGTTTCCGGAAAGGCCGATGAAGTGCGCATTTCTGTCTTTGAAGGAGGAGAAGGATGGGACGTTGAGAAAGGAAAGAGAGGGGCAAAGGTGGCATCGGCCAAAGGAATACCTGGAGAGGTCATTTCCGTCACTATTCCTGATGCAAAACTTTGGTCTCCCGACCATCCGTACCTTTATGCGATAGAGATTGAGGCGGTTTCTGGAGGAAAGGTTGTAGACAAGGTTAAAGGCTATACTGCTTTACGATGCTGCAGCGAGGTGACAGACTCCACTGGCTATAAACGCCTGGCACTTAACGGGGAAGTGGTTTTTCAGTACGGCCCGCTGGACCAGGGATGGTGGCCGGACGGTCTCTATACCGCCCCCACCGACGAGGCCCTTGCTTTTGACATTGTCAAGACAAAGGAATGGGGATACAACTTTATCCGCAAACACATCAAGGTTGAGCCAGCCCGCTGGTACTATCACTGTGACCGCCTTGGGATGATGGTGTGGCAGGATATGCCTTCGGTGGCCGGAAACGTGGATGTGTTCAAGAATGACGGCATTTATGACCCCCAATGGGGGCGCAAAGCATATGGGACTGGCTGGGATTACCCGCTTTCTGAAAGTGCCAGGGCCAATTATTATAAGGAATGGGGTGAGATTATCGGCCAGCTTAAAAAGTTTCCTTGCATTGTGGTGTGGGTTCCTTTCAACGAAGGCTGGGGACAGTTTGACACAGAGGCCGTTGTGGATTTCACGCGTGCCCAGGATCCTACCCGCCTTATCAACTCTGCATCCGGCGGAAACCATCGCTACTGCGGCGACATTCTGGACAGTCACAGCTATCCACGTCCCCAGATGCTGCTTAGAAGCGACGGCCGGCAGATTGACGTAGTGGGGGAATACGGTGGCATAGGATACGCCGTAGAGGGCCACACCTGGAACAAGGAAGGCAACTGGGGCTATAAGGGCCTGTGCGAGAACGGTGATGCCGTCCTTGAAAAATACAGGCATTATGCCCTTGACTACCTTCTTCCCAGCATTCCTGAAGGCATTGCCGGTGCCGTTTATACCCAGACAACGGATGTTGAAGCAGAGGTCAACGGCATAATGACCTATGACCGGGAAGTTGTCAAGGTAAACGAGAAAGCCCTACGTGAGATTAACCTGAAGATGCAATAGTTTTTTTGCGTATCTTTGCATACGTGAAACACTCCATTGCAATACACAGCCTTCAGGAGCTGCCGGCAGCGGCAGAACTATTCCTTTCAGAGATTGGTAACAACCGGCTCATTGCGTTCTACGCGCCAATGGGGGCCGGAAAAACCACTTTTACCACGGCAATCTGCCATGCCCTTGGCGTGAGGGAAGACGCCGTGAGTTCCCCCACTTTTGCAATTCTGAATGAATACCGCGCGGCAAGCGGTGAGCCCGTATTTCACTTTGACTTTTACAGGATAAACCGCCTCACAGAGGCCCTGGACCTTGGCCTATATGATTACCTGGACAGCGGCTGCCTGTGTCTTATGGAGTGGCCGGAGAATATTGAGGAGCTTCTGCCGGAAGAAACTCTGAAAGTGCATATTACCGTGCAGCCGGATGGATCAAGGCTGGTAACCTGGGAGGACTAGAGCATGATTACCCATCCCAACGTCAAAATCAATCTGGGACTGAACGTGCTCAGAAAGCGCCCTGACGGCTATCATGACCTCCAGACGCTGTTTGTCCCTTACTTCGGGCTCACTGACACCCTTGAAATAATTACCGGAGACGACTACAGCCGCACAATTGCGGGGCTGCAGGCAAAGTACGGCAATCTTGCCCAGGCCATTTCCCCGGACGGGAAGCTCATGATAACCGTCGCACGGAAGGAAGGCGTGGACTGGGATCCCCTGAAGGACCTTACCGCAAAGGCATATATGATGCTCTCCGATGATCACAAGCTTCCGCCCATGAAAATCTTCCTTGAGAAGACAAACCCGGTGGGTGCGGGCCTTGGAGGGGGGTCGGCCGATGCCGCCTTTGCCCTCAGGATGATATCGGAACTGGCGGAACTGGGGCTTACTGATGAGGCACTTGCAGGTTATGCCGCGCGCCTTGGCAGCGACTGCGCCTTCTTCATCTATAACAGGCCCATGATGGGTTCCGGACGCGGGGAAATCCTGGAGCCGTTCCCGCTGGACCTTGGGGACCTCAGGCTGGAGGTGGTGATTCCGGAAGGAATCTCGGTTTCCACGGCCGATGCCTACCGCGGAATTGTCCCCCGCATCCCGGCAAAGCCGCTGGCGGAAGTCCTGCGTCAGGACCCCTCCACATGGAAGGATGAGCTCAGGAACGATTTTGAGGAAACTGTGTTTGCAAAATACCCCAAACTTGCAGCGATCAAGGCGGAACTCTATGAAAAAGGGGCGTTGTATTGCGCGATGAGCGGCAGCGGTTCGTCCCTATATACGCTTTTTCGTCCCTAATCCGTTGAAACGTAAAAACTTTTTTTGTGATTCTTGCTTTTAAGCCCGCAACTGGCGACATTGTACGCCAAAAAGTTGTGAGCCATGAGGAGAATCGTCTTTGTGCTGGCGGCCGCAGCCGCCCTTTTATCCTGTACTAGAATACCTCTTATAGACACTATGCCCCGGTGGTACAGCCCGGGGCCGCGGTCGCACGGGGGCGGCTATGCGGCGCGCCAGGATTCATCGGCCCGGAATACGCCTGCCGGGAAGGGCGTGTACGTTGCCGCCCTGCGTTTTCCGGAATGGGCTTCCTGGAGGGACGGGGACTTCCGCGGCGCTGAGGCCGTGCTTTTCAGGGACAGCGTGGAGATAGCGCACTGCCCCATGGGAGCGCTTCCGGACCCGGACCGCATGCGTATAATTGACGGGCATCTCTGGACAGACATCGCCGCAAACGGAGAGACATCCGTCTTTTGCGACGGCCATCACAGACTCACAATCCCCGACGAGGAACTTCTTAAGGGCTTTCTCATAGAAAACGACACAATCCTTACCCTGGGGCAGCGTCCCGGGGGCCGCGGCCTTTGCTACAGGGTGAACGGGGAGGAGATGTTCTCGGCCCGCGCGGGGACGGTTTTCGGACGGCTTGAAAGGGACTCCAGCGGCACCCACTTCGCATATGGCATCACCATCAGGAAAGGAGACGCCGTCACCACGGAATACCATATAATGAACGGGGCCGATGAAATGGCCACGGTAACGCCAAACAAGGGCGGCGCAATCTATGACATCCGTGTGCGTGACGGCACTGTGTACCGAAGCGAGCGCCGCGGGGAGAGTCCGTCCAGCCTTTGCCTTGTGATTGGAGAGAGTTATCACTCTATGGACGTTGGCTCCGCAGAGGAAATCCACCAGTGCAAACTGCTTGACTGCGAAGGGGAAATGATGATTAAGGGCTATTCCATAATGGGGAGCCTGATACGGCACTGGATACGCTCCAGGGACGGACTCCGGTATCAGGTGATAAGTTCAATGGGAGTTCCGGACATATATCTGGATTCCGGCAAACTGGCCCATCTTATCACCAATCGGGACGGCAGGGTGACAAAGGTGGTCAAAGGGGATGAGACAATATCGGCCCCGGAAGACAGCCTTTACCTCAGGATCCGGAGCTCTTCCTGTGCCGATTTCCGTGGCGGGACCTTTGCCGCCGCCCTCTCAGACACCTCCGGCCGGAAGCACCGGCTGTTTCTGGACGGCCGCCTGGTGCCTCTTGAATTCAATGGTTATTTCACCTCCTTAAAGATTATTCAGTAATGCTTGTCAATATTTATTCCGCAAAGATTATCGGCATAAAGGCCGTGCCCGTTAACGTTGAGATCAATATCACCCTGGGCGTTGGGATACACCTTGTGGGCCTTGCCGATGCCGCCGTGAAGGAGAGCCTTCTGCGCACCGTGACGGCCCTCCAGGCGCTGGGCTACCATGTGCCTGGCAAGAAAATAGTCATCAATCTGGCACCCGCCGATATGCACAAGCAGGGCAGCGGCTACGACATCCCCATAGCGCTGGGGATAGTTGCGGCGTCCGGGCAGCGGGATATGCCTCTTCTTGGGAAATACCTCATTATGGGAGAGCTTGGCCTTGACGGCAGCGTGAGGTATGTGAGCGGGTCCCTTCCCATGGTGGAACTTGCCATGGAGATGGGGTTCCGGGGATGTATCCTGCCTGAAGCAGCTGCCCTGGAGGCGGTGGACTACACCGGAACGGAGATTTACGGGGTGAAAACGCTGGAGGATGTACTCAGAATACTTGAAGGTGGGGCGGCCCAGGACCTTCTCATTTGGAATACGGAAGCATACCGGGAGGCGCGGGAGATGGCCATGAATCCGGCCCGTAGGTATATGGATTTCTCAGAGATAATTGGCCAGGATGCGGCACGCCGGGGCGTTGAGGTGGCTGCCGCAGGTCAACACAATGTACTTCTTGTTGGTGCCCCTGGAAGTGGAAAAACATCTCTGGCTAAGGCCATGGCAGGGATTCTGCCCCCCATGAGCCTGGAGGAAAGCGCGACTACTTCAAAGATCTACTCTGTGGCAGGCACATCTTCCGGAGGTTTCGGGCTCCTGAGGTCAAGGCCGTTCAGGGCGCCTCATATATCGGCCTCAAAGGCGGCGCTCCTTGGCGGCGGCAGCGGAGACAACATCCTTCCCGGAGAGGTGTCATTGGCCACGGGTGGCATCCTCTTTCTTGATGAATTTTGCGAGGCTCCAAAGTCCATCCTGGAGGCCCTGCGCGGGCCACTGGAAGACCGCAAAGTGTGCATTTCCCGCCTCAAGGCAAAGATTGAGTACCCGGCGTCGTTTATGCTTGTGGCGGCCTCCAATCCCTGCCCCTGCGGCTATTACGGGGAGGGAGACCGCTGCACCTGCACGCCAACGGTCCGTAATGCCTATCTCTCTAAGCTCAGCGGGCCGATTATGGATAGAATAGATATACAACTTTGGATGCATCCTGTTGAGACCCAGGCGCTTATAGCCGGAAAGAAAGCAGAACCGTCGGCCGCTGTGGCAGAACGGGTTGTGCGGGCCCGGGAAATCCAGATGAGGCGCTTCCAGGGGCTGGGCATATACGCCAATGCAGAGATGAGCGGGGCGCAGCTGGAGGTGTTTTGCCCTTTATCGGCCCAATGTAAGGACCTTCTGGAGAAAATCATTGACCGCCAGGGGCTCAGCGCCCGCGCTTACACCCGTATCATCAAGATTGCCCGCACAATTGCAGACCTTGCCGGCGTCCAGGACATCCTCCCGCAGCACCTAGCCGAAGCCGCCAGTTATCGTTTCCTTGACCGGCGGCATATAATGGGGTTGTAAAAATTATTTTGTTTATAGTACTATTTTTAGTATCTTTGCAATGAGTACGAAAGAAAAACTGATAGAAAGATTTAAAAGGATTCCCAGCGACTTCACGTTTGAAGAACTAATAAGCATTATGGGTCACTATGGGTTTTCATTGTTAAATAAAGGCGCCACTTCAGGATCAAGGGTTGCCTTCAAAAAAGGAGAGTTGTCTGTGATTATGCACAAACCACATCCCGGAAAGATTGTGGGAAAGAAGACACTTAGAAGTATTATTGACTTTTTTACAAAGAACGCTATATGGGAAAATTGAGTTATAAAGGGTATTCCGGAAGCGTAGAATACGATGAAAGCACAGACGAATTGGTTGGAAAGGTTCTGGGGCTTAATAAATCATTAATTCTTTATGAAGGACGGACAATCGATGATCTCAAAAAGGATTTTATAGACGCTGTGGATGACTACCTGGAAGGCTGCCGCGCAAACGGGATTGAACCGGAAAAACCATACAGCGGAAAGATTGTTCTGCGAATGTCTTCCGGACTTCATTCTTTAGCAGCAGAAAAGGCCAATTCCAAAGGAATCAGCCTTAACGAATTCATCAATCGGGCCATACGGGCCGCTGTACTATAGATTGTCCAGCACAAACTGGAGGTGGATATTGTAATTCTTCTTGATGAGGGCAACGGCTTCGTGGAAGGTCATACGTTCATCTCCGTTGATAATCTGGCCGCCGTTCATTGAGGCGTCTTCGGCCGGATTCCACATCTTGAAATTGAGTTTGGCGCTCTCCGTAAGGAGGGCCTCGCACTCATCAATGTAATCCGGGATGGTCTGGAGCTGAGGGAGAAGTTCACGGATACGGTCCCTTGTCTTTTGAAGGAATGCCGGGTCCTGGAACAGGCGGTCGTACCAGATGGCATGGCGGTTGATGAGGCGTCTGTCTCCACCTGTAGTGTCAAAGGTAAGCACTCCCCAGTCAAAGTCCCAGCAGGGGCCGGCAGTGAGTTTTCCGTTCTTGTCCTTGTGCATGAAAACGCTTCCGGGGTTACCCAGTTCATGGTTTGTCATCACCTCAAAAACAATCCAGTAATCTATGAATGAATCCACGTCCAGATACTTTGCATAGCCGTTTACAGGGTCTTTGAAGTTGGATCCGTAAATGACATTTGAGACCTCTGCGATATAGTTTTTGATGTAGGTTTTCTTTTCCTGGGTGAGTTCCGTGGGCTCATCCGGATCCGGATGCTTGACAGCGAACGGAATGTTGTGGTCCTTCCACTGGAAGGTGTTGTCATAGTGGAAGTCCAGCTCAAGGAGGTAGCCGTCCTTCTTGTCAATGTTCACGCGGTCTCCGTCCACCCTCACCTGCTCAATGAGAAGGTAGTTCCCCACATGCTTGCCGTTAAGGACAAGCTCCACGGTCTGGCTTCTGGGAGTCCAGGCAAGACGCGTCATGGAGGACACCTTCATGGCCACCATGTTTCGCATCATGGTGCGGTCCATGAAGTTTGCAAGAAGCACCCAGCGCTTGTGCTCAGGGAATCCAAAAACGGATGCCTTTTCCTCCAGTTTCACAAGATAGGGCTTCTTGGGCCACTCCCAAGTGGTGTTTCCGCGGCCGCGGATGCTACAGTCTACGTCCGTGATGCTCTCTACTGCGTTTTGGTTACATATGGAGAATTTGGCCGATACATACTGTTCCTTGGACGTAATTGCTGCTCCGCCCTGAGTGTCCACAAACACCACAGGAAGGCCTGTGTGGACCATCCCGGGCCTTGGCTGGGGCGGATCTTCACCCTTTACCATAAAGGATTTGGACCCAAAGAAGGAATCCTCGCCTGTCTGGATGTATATTTTTGCCGATACTGCAAATCCCCTGTCAGAGACATCACTGCGAAGAACGGCCACATAACTTCCCGGGGTCCCATCGGCCTGAAAAGAATCCAGATGGAAGAGCGTGGGCGGATTGCCGTCCGTGCCCTTTAGCTGCACCTTTTCAAACTTGTAGTCAGGATCCTCTACGGTGAAACGAAGGGAAGCACTGCCGCCCGGCTCCATAACAATAGGGTCGTCAAGGATGGCAATGGACCTGAGTTGAGGCCCCTGTGGCTGCGGCTTTTCCTCCTGAGGTATATCTGGCACAGGCGCTTTGGCGCAGGCAAATGCCAGCACCAGCGCGGCCACATATGCGAGAAAACGTTTCATCAGAAATGCTAAGTTAGTTTTTTTATTCCTGTTTATCAAATTGCCCGCTCCAGAGAATTGGCCCGTGGAGATAAGTAACTGACGATGAGGCCGATACGCAAACAAGGGTGCACCAAAAAGCGCACCCTTATTTTATTAACTAATTGATAATCAAATATTAGGAAACAACAAAGGTAACCACAAAGGACTTTGTTGCTCCGCGTGGTTACTAAGGAGTCCAGATGATGAAGTACCCTGCAACAGATCCATCGCTATTGAGGAAATTCAACTTTGCAATATGATTCCCTTCTCCCGTTCTGATGTCCAGGAATATTTCTGTGGAGGTAAATGTCTGACACCCAAACTTAATGTTGTTGGCTTCATATGATTTTCCGTCCATAGTCTTCAATGCACTAGGATCCTCATTGCTCGTTGCCTGGGCTATTATAGCTTCAACAACGCTGGCGTCAAGTGTGACCGGAGACCCACCTAATGAAATATCATAAATACGTCCGTACCTGTCTCCGGAAGCATTATTTCTAAAGCCAAACTCTGCGCCATAACCCTGTCCGATGGGTTCAATTGAATAACTGTAAGCAGGTGTGGCTCCACCGGCTTTTGCCTGGGTGATGGTCACATCGTAATATGTGGGATCAACACTGGCCTCAGTGCTTACGCGAACCACATAAACTTTTGTATTCTCGGTATCGGAATTAGCGGCAAAGTTCACGGTAATGGCGGAAGCACCGGTACCGGAAGAAGCACTAAGGGTAGCCGTGCCGCTGGTTACACTTGCAGTCCAAGCGACATTACCGGTCACATTAATGGTGGCAGATGTTGCCGAAGCAAGGGCGTCGATAGCCGCTGATGCAACACCGAATGTGGGCACATTGGCCGGCTGGACAATGCGGAGAGTGTAATCCTTGGTTGCGCCATAGTTGGTCTCGGCCCTGAAAACGAAGTCAAGGTTACGGGGCACTGAGCCGGGGTTGGCAGACAGGAAAATGTCAAATGCAACGGGGCCCTTCGCTGCAGAGCAGCCGTCGGGAGCACTAATAACATTTACATCCTCGATATCGGCGGATTTACCTTGATCATAGTATGCAATAGGATGAGACGCTCCGTAAAGACCGGAATCCAGCGTACAGACATCGAGATCCCCGCTATGGGCATATGTACAGGCCACGCCGACAATACCATTGATATAGAAATGAGATGTTGCATCATTCCACTCTATCACCTGACCCACGCCAAGCTGCTCAATGTCAACGGTGTGACTCTTCTCCAGGACGTCAGCAGCAGTAGAAACGGTGAACTGGCGGTGGATTGTGGATGCCGATGTGTTTTCTGCCACACTTACGGTAACGGTAGCATTGCCGGATCCGCTTGAAGGAGCAAATGTGAGTCCGGCATCTCCGGAAATTGTCCAGTCTACCGTTGAAGTAATATTCAGCGTGACATCCTTTGCGGGGGACATAATACGGTAAGATGTCTTATTAACCCTGAGCTTAGGAGAATTCTGACCGTACTGATAGAAGTTGGCTACGATAGGAGTTCCCGTTGCAGGAATAATAGTAACCTCATAGCGACGGACCTTATTGGTGGTGTTATCACCATAGTTCCTGAGCCAGATGAGGTTGCTGGCGCTAGATCCGCCTTCAAAGTAAACATTTCCTGAATAACCAGAAAGAGTAGCCTCATTGGAGATTCCCTTTTCTTCCACAACCTTTACTTCATCCTCATACATGGCAAAGTCGGCAGTGTATGCAAGAGCTCCAGGGTTTTTCACTCTGATAGCAAACTGAGCAGTGTGATTCCAATCACGAATAACGCCTTCTTCCTTGATAGCAGAATCGTCAGCAAAAACAAACTCTGAAGAAGTGAGACTCGATGAAAGAACGCCGATGTACTTGACAGTGCTGCGCTCAATGTTAAGAGGGCGGGTAGCATCAAGAGTCACATTAGGGAGCCCATCCCTGTGAAGGATGATGAGAAAACCCTTGGTAAGGTTTGCAGGAAGTACGGAAATATAGTAGTCCTTATCCGTGGCGAAAAAGCCGCCACCAGGAGCATTGCAGTCGACAAAAGCGCCACTGTAACCGGCCACATCCAGAGATGTTCCGGCAAGGGTGGCGGTGAAATCACCTGCTATAGGGACATTATCCTTCCCGCCGTTATTGGTTGCGATGGTAACGCCGGTGATGTTGTCCTCGCCAACGCGGAACCTGATGAGGGAAGCAACATTGCAGAATGCAAGAGGCGTTGTGCTCACAGCGTTGTTAGTGCGGGCAATCAGGGGGCAGTAATCGGGATTGACACCATCCGCAACGGCAGTCTGATTCAGGGGAATGCTTCCGGAGAAAATTCCGTGAGCCGACAGATTGGCAACACTTGCAGGATAAACGGCGGTAACTGTACTGCCGTCTATGGTGGCGGTAAATGTTCCTTCATCTCCATCTTGGGCAGAATTGGCAACAGTCTGGTTAGTAACACCGTCATAAATCTTAATATTGTCTCCATTGTACCAACGGAAAACACGGTGAGTAGCATCTACCTCATCAAGATAAGTCTTGGTAAGGCCATCATTTGACGCAACAAATTTTACCGTGTGAACTACTCCGGCAGGAATAGAATCTTCCTTAGCCGCTTCTTTCTGACAGGCGATAAAGGCAAAAATTGCAATGGGCAATAATCCTAAAATGTACTTTTTCATAATCTTTCCTCCTACTTTATTACCAAACATACGTTTCCTCCGCCATTACCTCCATTCCATTGTCGAACGGCAAAAGAGCCGCGGCAGGTATTACCTGAGAGCCGCCTTGGAGAACAGCTTCCCGGCTGTCCAACGATACCACTTGAGCCAGTGGTAACTGATACTGTTGTTTCATTTGTTATAGTGTTTATTACGTTTGTTTCCATAAAAAACCTCCTCTATTACCAGGTATATGTTTCTTCTGTCATTTGCTCTACCCCATTGTCGTATGAAGGAGGCGAAACCAAGGCCCCTAATGGAATTACAGGGCTTCCACCGTCCAATACCGGATCGCGATGTTCCAGGGATATCACCTCCGTGAGGGGTGATTCATAATTTTTTCTCATAATATTGTTTTTCTAGTGTTATTATCTAACTGAAATCCAGTTGAGCGCTATTGTGGCGCCGGAGTTGCCGGTGAGGCGGATAGTGCTCTCTCCGGCGGGGAAATCCAAATTGAAATAGTTGGTCACCCACTCTTTACTGGAAGATGGGATTTTCTTGGCGGCCACATCCGTACCGTTGAGGGATATGGCAAGGGACGTCTCACGGTACGTGTAGTACCTGAGATAAACCTTGTAATTGCCGGCGGTGGGGAGGTTCACCTTGTATTCCACCCAGCTGTCTTTAGGGAGTTCGGAAATCTCCAGGATTCCGCCGTTACTGTCTGTGCAGGGAGCAAGATGCACCCTGTATGAAGCCGAGGAGTACTGCTCTGCGGGAATAATTTCCCTTGAACCATAAACCACGGAAGTGTCGTATGTAGAAAGGTTCACGAAAACCTTTCCAAGCGTTGTGAGTTCAAAAGGTTCCTTTGAAGTGAGAAGGTTGTTGTGCCACTTGGTGTTGAAACTGCCGCGAGGCATAAACCAGGCATATCTGAATACGTTTTCGTGAGCCTCAAGCATGTTGATGGTTTCACACATGTACCTGAGCTGATCGGCCTCGGAAATATTGTTGGAATTGCCGTTACAGAACTCGGTAAGCCACACCGGCTTCCCGTATTTTGCAAACATGTCAATAAAATCCTTTACGCTGGAAGCCGACGGCATGTAGCAGTGGAGGGCAATGCCGTCCATTTGGTCAAGAGAGACCCCGGGCTGGGCAAGGAATTCGTCCATCCACTTGATGGGATCGTGGTAGCCGGAAAGCGTACCATAATTGAGGGCTGGAGAGATGAGTTTCATGCCCAGCTCATTTGCCAAAGCAACTACATCCGGCCAAAGAGCAGCGGCCTGTGCGGGAGTCATATTGGCCTGGTCCTTAAGATTAGGCTCATTGAAAGCAAGGATATACAGTGCCTCTGGGTGAGCCTTTTTCCAAGCCCTGATGTTCTCGGGATTATAATTACCATTCCAAATCATAGGACACCAGTCCATTTGATACTTCCCGAACAAAGACTGGGTGTCTTCTGCTGGGACATTACTTGACCAGTCGTAGGACCAGGAAACCGCATCGCCCAAAAGTGGGATATCCGTCTCTGACAAAGATCCGAAGTTAAAGCTCACGCCACGTTTTGCGCTCCTGTCCTGGCGAAGTGTATAACTCACCCCGCCCTCCGGGTCAAAACTGTCCAATTCATGAGGAGAAACGCCCTGGCAGGCCGGGACTAACGTAAGTGCGGCCAGAAGAATAAATATCTTTCTCATTGCTGATATACTCTGACGTAATCTATGTACATTCTTGCTGGACCATTGGCCAGGGCCGTGATTCCGGCGGCGTCCCAGATGCCTGTAAAATTGCCGCCTATTGCAAGGTCATATACAATGAAAAAATCGTGATGGAAGTATCGGCCTGTAGCCCACTCATCCTCTGTTTCTGTAAGTCCCATCTCAAAATAAGGCTTTACCGAAGGGTTTTTGTCCAGATCCAGATACATTGAGAGTTTTTCCTCATCCCAGATGAGTGTGAACAGGTGGAACTCCCCGTCCTGAATGCTGTAAGGTGCATTCGAAGACTTTGCGTAATTGGGATAGCCTCCATTCTTGTAGAACCCCCAGTGACAGGCTCCATTGAAGAAGGTTTCCTGTGTGCCGGCTTTGATTCCGGCCGAATTTCCCATTTCAAGGATATCAATCTCTCCGCATTTGGGCCAGCCCACACTGGAGAAATCATTGCCCAGCATCCAGAAGGCGGGCCAAAGGCCGTTTGCCGTCTTGGGAAGGCGGATGGAGGACTCCACAATACCGTGCGTGAAGAAATGCTTCTTGGAGGTATTGAGCCTGCCGGAAGTAAACTGCTTCCCGCTGTAGGACTCCTGCTTTGCCGTCAGGACAAGGCAGCCATTCTCCACAGAAACATTCTCGGCACGATAAAATTGCAATTCATTGTTTCCGCCGCCATTGCCGTTTACCTCAATGTTCCAGTCGTCCGTACTCAAGGCCGATCCTTCAAACTCATCGGCCCAAACAAGGGTGTAGCCCTTGTGGTAGTCGGATGAGTTGTCCGGCTTTCCGTCATTGGAATTACTGTCACCGGCGTTATTTGCTGGTTTTTCCGACTCAGGTTTAAGGTAATAACTGTCGTCAATCTTCGCCGGCGTGCACTGGCACGCTACAGCCATAAACAACGCGGCAGAGAAGGCGGCGGAATACAATGAATTCATAATGCGTTAAGATTTACTTTTTGTAGAAGAAGGCTGCATCAAGGTTGAGGGCTGTACCCGCAGTGCCTCCGGAAAGGAAACAGAAGATATTGCTGTCGGCCACGCCTTCGGTAGAGAAGTCAATGCCGCTGTCATCCATGGAGAATTCATACTCATTCCATTCGTTGGCAACGAATTTTCCGTCATTGTTAATAGGCTTTGCGGCGGAGAGGTTATTTCCTTCTACCTCATAGTTGCCTTCGCCAAGTACGAAAGGATATATTTTATTATTCCAGGTAACATAGCATCCGTGAGGGACACCAGCAGCACCCTTATATGCGATGTGAAATACAAAGCCTTTCTCATTGAGCCCGGCTATCTTATCGTAATTGTCCATTCCGCTCTTAAGGTTGAATCCGGCACCGGACCAGCCTACGTTACCCACCGTAAGGGCAGTGTACTCGCCTGCTACACCATAGAAATTAAGACCTGTTGCTGTAGCGCCAGCATAGCAATTCCCATCAGACCAAATGTACAGGAACTTGTTCACATCATCCGGACGAATGTCGGCAACTACCTTATTCTTGATGATCTCGAACGTTTCAGCGTCCATGATAAGGGGATAATAGTTTGAACCCTTCAGGGAAGCGGGAGTCTTGTCCTCGTTGCCTCCGCCATTGTCGCCGGTGTTATCACCGGTGTTGTCACCTGTGTTCTCCTTGGGATCATCGTCAACAAGAGCGTTTCCACCTGAGGAAGCGGGCTTCTGGCATGAAACCAATACCATACCGGCTGCAACAAGCAGAGCGGCAAGAGTCATGAGTGTCTTTTTCATTTTGATTTTTGATTAAAAGGTTAATGATTATTTATGGTTTAGGATTAACTGTAATTGGGGTTCTGCTCCAGGGAACCAAGCTTAACCTCTTCCTGAGGGATGGGGAAAAGCTCGTGTTTGCCCTTGGTGAAATCGGCCATCTCGGCCTTTACCTCGGCCGATTCTGAAGCCTTGTAGGCGTCCATCACCTCTTTCACCACGCCCCAGCGGCAGAGGTCGAAGAAGCGGTGGCCTTCCATACCAAGTTCCACACGGCGCTCGTGGCGGATAGCCTTGCGGAGGTCGTCCAGGTTGTCTGAGTAGCCGTTATAGCCCGGGAATGCGGGAAGGATTGCAGCCCCCTGACGGGCGCGTGCACGTACATTCTCAAGCATGGTCTTGGCGGTAGTGGCATCATTGCGCTCAACTGCAACTTCTGCAATCATCAGATAAACGTCAGAGAGACGAATCTGTTGATTGTTGATGGCTCCGCGGGAGTCATGGTCAAGGTGCAGATACTGACCGGTTGTGGCATCCATGAGAGAGCGCTTCAGAGAATGATAGCGGTTGCCAAGATAAACCTGCTCTGCCTCATTGTCAATCTGAGCATCAGTGGGCACAAGGATGGTGGCCGCAAGGCGGGGATCTCCGGCCTCGAACTCGTTGTAGAGGCTCTGGGAGGGCCGATTAAAGCCCCAGCCGGCCTCGCCGAATGCAGGACCGCGGAAACGGGTGAGCCTTACGTCAAATGTGCCACGGCTGAAGCCGTTGCCTTCACCGTAGTCGGACATGCCGTCTTCCATATACTGGATTTCAAAAACGGACTCGGGACCGTTTTCTCCTTCAAGCGTGAAATTATCGGCATATTTGGGGCAGAGGGAATATTCTGCAGCCTGATCCTGGAGGAATTTCTTTCCCCAGTCTTCGGCCTTCTTGAAATAATCCGCTCCATCCTTGCCGTTATTGACATTCCACTGTGCAAAGTACAGGTTTGTCTTCAGGAGCATAGCCTGGGCGGCACCTTTTGTTGCACGGCCAAGGTCATCGGCCGAAAGTGCGCTCTTGTTTGGAAGAGCCTTTTCCGCAGCCTCAAGATCGGAAAAGATAAGCTCATAGATCTGCTCAACCGTAGAGCGGGGCTGAATCCAGTCTGCGCCGTCATAGATGGTTGATTCTACTTTGGGCACGCCACCAAACATTCTCACAAGGCGGAAATAGTAGTACGCCCTGAGGAAATGAGCCTCGCCAAGGCAGCGGTCCTTGAGCTCCTGGGTAAGATCTTCAGAAACGGCCATCTTCTCAACCTCTGCAATGGCCAGATTTGCGCGTGCAATACCCTGATACTGGGCCCTGTAGAACTGAAGGATAATGCCGTTGTTTGACACGACCTTGAAATTGTCAATGTCATATAGGTCCGGGCCGTCGTTCTTGTTCTGGCCGCCCTTGAGGGCATCGTCGGAGGCGATGTCACCAAAGTACCACTCCGGGAAATAGCCGTTCTGGTATTCCCACATAAGAGGGACATAAGCTGCGGTTACAACCTGGACGGCATTATCCGATGCCACAAAGTAGTCAGACACACGGTTCACCATGGGGCCGTCTTCTGTGAGCCATTTGTTGCAGGAAACGAGTGCAAGTGCTGCTGAAAGGATAACTATATACTTTTTCATAGCGTGCTCATTTTAGAAGTTAAGGTTCAGGCCCATCTGGACTGTGCGGGACTGGGGATAGTTACCATAATCTACGCCGCCGCCAACTTCGGGGTCATAACCGGTGTAGCCGGTGACGGTGAAAAGATTTGTACAGGATACGTAAACGCGGCAGCGGGATAGACCCACCTTGTTCACAATCTTTTCAGGGAGGGTGTAGCCCAGCTGGATGTTCTTGAGGCGGAGATAAGCACCGTCCTCAACAAGGCGGGAGTTATTATCCTTATTGTGGGATCCGCCGAAGGGATTAGGAATTACGCCGGTGGTGTGATCCGGAGTCCAGACGTTACGCATGGTTGCGGCAAGCTGGGAGCTGTTGCCTGTGCCCTCGGTGCGTTCGCGGAGAGCGTTGTATATCTTGTTTCCGGCTACGCCCTGGAAGAAGACCTGAAGGTCAAATCCCTTCCAGCCCGCAGAAGCGGTAAGGCCATAGGTAAGCCAGGGGAACGGATTTCCAAGGTTGGTAAGGTCATTATTGTCAATTCTGCCGTCACCATTCTGATCTTTGTACTTAGCGTCTCCAACGTTGTACTCATTTGATGCACCGGGAGCAAACAAATGTTCCGTAAGCTCCTGATCGGACTGGTAAATGCCAAGGTATTCATAACCCCAGAAGGTATAAAGGGGAAGACCCTCCGTGCTGATGGTACGGTCTCCGTAAACAGGGGAACCACCGTTAAGGGCGGTGAGCTGGTTCTTTATGAAGGAAACGTTTCCGTTCAGGCTGTAATCCCAGTCTCCAATGTGATTGCGGTGCTCAAGGGTGAGTTCAATACCGCTGTTACGGACGGTACCCACATTTGCCGTTGCGGCATAACGGTTACCAACGTGTGCGGGGGCGGTGACGCCAAGAAGCATGTCCTTGGTGTCACGGATGAAGAAGTCTACCGTGGCGGTGAGTTTGTTCTTCCACAGGCCAAGGTCTACACCGACGTTCATCTGCTCTGTAGCCTCCCACATGATATCCGAGTTCACAAGTGTGAGGATGGTTGCACCATGTGCAAGGTCCTGATTCTGTCCAAGGACGTAGTCCACGAAGGTGGGGCCGCTGTTGAACATGGTCTGGACAGAGGCGTTGTCGCCAATCTTGTCATTGCCGATACGTCCCCATCCGGCGCGGACCTTCAGGCCTTCAAGCCATTCGGGTTTGGGGAGCCAGGGCTCATTATCCACACGCCAGGCAGCCGCCACTGAAGGGAAGAAGCCCCAGACGTGGTTGGTGAACTTTGATGTACCATCGGCACGGAAGTTAACCGTGAGGAGGTAGCGGCTGTCAAAGTTGTAGTGGGCACGGGCCAGGAAAGACTGCCTGCGGTTGCGCGCTGCGCCGTCTCCTGCAGGATTGCGGTCTTCCGTGGTCTGGGAAAGATACCAGTTAGTCTCACGCGGGATGAGGATCTTTGCACCGCTTCCGCCGAGGCTTTCCATCTGGTATTCCTCAAGTGTGGTACCGGCCATAAGGTTCACGCTGTGCTTACCAAAGTCCTTCATCCAGGTTAGGGTGCTCTCGAAGATGAGGGTGCGGTAACGGGTCATGTTCTTTTCCAGGAAGTTCTTGTCCATCTTGTCGAACTGGGAGACAATGTATGCTTCCTTGAACAGACGGTGACGGACATTGCTGAGGTCCATGGAAATGTCATTGTGCCATACCAGGCCCTTGATGGGGGTGATGTCAACAAAGATGTCTCCTACCCAACGGTCACTCTTGTCCATGGGGTGGGAATAGTCCACCATGGCATAAGGATGGGTGACGTTCTTGAAGTTTGTGGGAGCTGCGAATTTGCCGCTGAGGTCATCTCCAAGATGGTTATGGGAGCCCTGGGGATAGGTCACGGGGTCCCAGGGAGACATTGAAAGGGCGGCGGACAGGATTGAAGCCTGGGCCGATGCATTATTGTTCATTGCCGTACGGCCGTAACCGTACATGAAGTTGAGGTTCTCACCAATCTTGAGCCATTTCTTCACATTGTAGGAAGAGTTGGCGCGGAGGGTGAGACGGGAATAATTGGAGCCGATGATAGTACCGTCCTGGTTGAACCAGCTGGCGCTTACGGACCACTGTCCCTGATTATTACCTCCGTTTACGGCAAGGTGATAGTTCTGAATGATGGCATTGCGGTTGAAAACAGCCTCCTGCCAGTCTGTATCAGTCTTTGAGTAGTCAAGGTTGGAAGGGTGATATTTTGAAGTATTACCAATCATCCTTGACCGGATCCAGGCGTCGCGGCCCTGCTCTTTGAGGGTTGAATAACCGCCGATATCTCCAATCTTTGAAAGGAAGATGGCGTATTCATCCGTAGTGAGGAGGTCAAGTTTGCGCCAGGGATTCTGGAAGCCGATATTAGCATCGAAAGAGATGGAAATCTGACCATCCGTGTTACCCTTGGTGGTGGTTACCAGGATAACGCCGTTAGCGCCTCGGGAGCCGTAGATGGCGGTGGCCGATGCATCCTTCAGGATTTCCGTAGAAGCAATGTCAGAAGGGCTGAGGAAGGAAATATCGTCTACAATAACACCGTCTACCACAAAGATAGGGGCGGAATTGTTAACGGTGCCGATACCACGGACACGGACCTCTGCGGCAGCACCGGGCTGGCCGGAGTTTGCGTTCACCGTAACACCGGCAGCCACGCCCTGGAGGGCCTGGTCTATACCTGATGCAGGAGTTTTCTTGAGCTGGTCACCCTTTACGGATGCCACAGAGCCCGTGAGGTCACTCTTTTTCATGACGCCGTAGCCGATAGCCACTACCTCGTCAAGCATGTAGGAGTCTGTCTCAAGGGCCACGTTGAGGGAGGAGCCGGAAACAACCACCTCTTTTTCTGCATAACCGATGCAGGAGAAAACAAGGGTCTGTCCGTTTGAAGCCTTGATGGAGAAATTACCGTCAAGGTCTGTCTCCACTCCGGTACCGGCGCCTTTCAGGATAACGGCTACACCCGGAAGAGGATATCCGTCCTGAGCGTCAGTAACTGTACCTGTCACTGTCCCTTGCGCAAATGCGCTTATTGCAAGGGCCATTGCGGCAAGGATGGTTAGTGCTTTTTTCATAGAAAATATTGGTTATTATATCCTACAAATATAGTCTTTTTTCTCAAAGTACCTCAAACTCAACGGGTTCACCCGAAGCGCTGTCGCCGGCAACCCACAGCTGGAAGCTGCCGGGCTCTACGCCGTACTTACCGTCAAGGCCGTAGAACGCGAGGCTGCTGACAGGAATGCCGATAGTTATGGTGCGGCTCTCCCCTGCGGCAAGGCTCACCCTTTCAAAAGCCTTCAGCTCCTTCACCGGACGGGCGATTGAGCCCACAAGGTCACGGACATACACCTGGGCCACCTCCGTGCCTTCGCGGCTGCCGGTGTTGGCAAGGGTGAAGGTTACGGAAATGGTATCATTGGCCTTATATTCCTCTTTGTCAAGGCCGATATTTGAATACGAGAATGTTGTGTAGCTGAGGCCGAATCCGAAGGGGAAGAGCGGATAGGCGCCGTAGTCAAGATAATAGGAAGTATTGCCCAGGGATGTCTGGCCGGCCTCCAGGGGAATGTCCTTCATGAGGAGCTCTCCGCTGTAGGGACGGCCTGTCATGTTGTGGTTGTAGTACATCGGGGCCTGGCCGACGGTGCGGAGGAAAGTAACGGGAGCCTTTCCGGAAGGATTCACGTCACCGGCAAGGAGGTTTGCAAGGGCAGGACCGCCCATTGTGCCGGGATGGAAGCTGTAGAGCATGGCGCTGCAGTTTTCAAGGTCACGCTCAATTGTGAGGGGGCGTCCGGCCATTACGGTTGCGACAACCGGCTTTCCGGTAGCCTTCAGGGCTTTCAGGAGCTCGCTCTGGGAGCCGATAAGATTAAGGTCGGCAAGGGAATGAGCCTCTCCGGAAAGGATGGCCTCCTCTCCAAGGAAGGCAAGGACGACATCGGCCCTTCTGGCTGCGGCAACGACATCGGAGAAATTATCTCTCTCCTGCCTGCTGTAAGCAAGGCCGGGAACATAGATGACCTTACCCGGGAAACGCTCCTCAAGAGCCTTCAGAGGGGTTACGGTGTGGGATTTCTCACCGTCAAAGGTCCAGGTGCCAAGCTGGTCGTGGGGAGCATCGGCCATAGGACCGGTGACAAGGATGCGGAGGCCGTCCTTAAGAGGCAGGACTCCGTCGTTCTTAAGGAGGATTGCGCTTTCCTCTGCGCTCTTATGGGCGGCTGCAAGGTGCTCAGGGGCATACTGCACAGCGGCACCTTCCTCTATATTAATATAAGGATGCTCAAAAAGACCCAGCTTTACCTTTACCCTGAGGACATCGCGGACGGCTGCGTCAATCTGTGACTCTTTCACCTCCCCGCGGCGAACCATTTCTTCAAGATGGCCGATAAAACCGTAGGTCATCATATCCATGTCAACGCCTGCGGCGACAGCTTTCTTCACAGCTTCCGGGCGGTCTGCTGCAAAGCCGTGATTAATCATCTCTCCCATGGAGTTCCAGTCTGTCACAACCAGACCGTCAAAGCCCCACTCTCCGCGGAGGATATCCTTTACAACGTACTTATTGCCGGTGGAAGGGATGCCGTCATTGTCATTGAAGGAAGTCATGAGGGTCATTGCACCCGCCTTTACAGCTGCCTCAAACGGAGGGAGGTAGACGTTACGGAGAAGATGCTCCGGGATAAGGGTGCTATTGTAGTCACGCCCTCCTTCGGCAGCGCCGTAACCTACAAAATGCTTGATGCAGGCGGCCATGGAAGTGGAGTCTGCCGTACGCCCCTGATAACCGTAAACCATGGCCTCAGCCATACGGGCGTCAAGGTAAGGATCTTCGCCGCTACCCTCTGCAATGCGGCCCCAGCGGGGATCACGGGCAATGTCAAGCATGGGGGAGAATGTCCAGCGAACACCCTGGGCGGTTGCCTCAAGGGCTGCTACGCGCGCGCCTTCCTCTACTAACTGAGGGTCGAAGGTTGCCGCAAGACCAAGCGGAATGGGGAAGATAGTATGAAAGCCATGGATGACATCGCGGGCAACAAGAAGCGGGATTCCAAGCCTGGACTCCTCAACTGCAAGCCTCTGGTACTCATTCACCTTGACGGGATCAACCTCGTTAAGGATGGAACCAACCTGACCGTCACGGATTGCTCCGGCATAATTACTTACCTCTCCGCCAACGGAAATCTGATTCATCTGGCCGATTTTCTCTGAGAGAGTCATCTGCCTTAGGATATTTTCCACCCTTGTGTCTACATCACTTTTACGCTGACCGCATGAAACGACAGCTGCGATGATGGCGATAAGTAAAACAAGTCTTGAGGTTTTCATTCCGCGCGTTATTAATTAAAGCTTTCACCGCAAATTTACCGGAAATGAAATATATAGATTTCGCTTGTAGTTTTAAAGTAGCAGATATGGAAAATTAAAGCGCTTTATATCAAGCGCTTAAGTTTTTTCAAAGTATGTAAAAAAGTAGTGAAGTTAAAGCTTATCGGCGAGCTCTTTTACCCTCTTTTCAAAGCCGTCTCGGTCCTGAAGGGCACTGTTTTTTACGCTCACCTTGTAATTGTAGATGGTGCTCACGGAGTAGTCCAGCATGGCTGCAATCTTCTTGGAGTCGTCTACGCCAAGGCAGATGAGGGCAAAGATACGGAGCTCCGTAGTGAGCCTTCCGGCAGGCGGATAGATGCGGCCTTCTTCTTTGAGAAGGGCGTTGAAACGGTCCGGGAAATCGGGATACATTGCAAGGAAGGTACGGTCAAATGTCTCGTAGAATTCCTCCCTGGCTTTTTCTGAGCGGCCGGAGATGGAGAGTTCCTTCAGGAGTTGGTCGGCCTTGCCGTGCTTAAGGAGATTACGGAAATGATTGTCCTCCGTACGGATTATGGAAATCTGGGAACTGAGTCCTTCCAGGAAGTTCACAATGTAGTCCCCCTTCACTTTATCGGCCTGGGCAAGCTTACGGTTGCTGCTTTCAAGGGCGGCCTTGGTGCGGGTGAGGTTACGGGAACGGGCAGCCAGCATCCAGAATGCAAGAAGGAGGATAACCACCAGAATTGCCATCACGACCATGCCTACCAGGACTTTGCTGCGGGCCTCGGCCTGCCGTACGGCATAGGCGTCCTCAACCTCCATCAGGAAGCGGGAGATCTGCCAGGGACGGAGACGGGCGTTGTACGCCAGGGCATCCTCCTGCGCCATCCGGAGGTAGCGGAAGGAGCGGTCTACGTCATTAGGGAGGATAATCTGGGCCACCATTGTAAGCGAAGCGTAGTCACGGACGGCGTTCACAAGGTCGCATTCGGCCGACTGGACCAGCCAGAGCATACGCTCGGGATGATTTCCGCGCCGATACTCTATCTCGCTCTGGAAATATGCGTGGATGGCGTAATCACGGTCTTCAGGCTTCACTCCGGCAAGAAGAAGGGCGCTCACGCTGTCGGCGCTATCCAGCCTGCCATCCTCTATATATTTATTACGGAGGGCTATCCGCCAACGGGGACTGTCTTTTGGGAGCAGACGGAAAAGGGTTGGAAGGTAGGCCGATGCCGGAGGAATGCTCAGGCTCTCCACAATGCCGGAGTTCCCCGCCATATCTCCGCAGAAATCGTAGAGAACCCAGTAGTATTCGGCTTTGAGAGAGGGTGAAAGTGATGCCGAATCTATCTGTCCGTAGAGGATCTGGGAGGCTTCAAGATAGTTTCCGCCCTTTCCGTAAAGATGCCCCAGCATTATTGTGGCGGCGTTGTAGCGGTCTTTATCCTTTAGCTGATCCCTGGCTATGGCCTGGCAGGATTTCAGGTAATGCTGCGTGGAGTCAAGGCTGTAGGAGAAGAACTCCCGGGCCATATTCATCTGGAGCTCATAGAGGGCATCAGGGCTTTTTGTTGTGCCGATAATCGAGCGCAGGGACTCCAGGCGGCCGTTTTTACGGGCGTAGTAGATTTCCCTTGAAGCAATGTAGCGGTCCAGCTCCTCAAGCCTGCTGCGGGTAGCGCGGTCAAGGGAAGATCCGCCCTCGCAGGCGGTAAGGCCGGCTAGTGCTGCAAGTATGAGTAAGAGGCGTTTCACAGGCTTCTGATGGCGTTTTCTATTTCTTCTCTCCTCCCTTCGGGGATTACAGGAGTGAGGAAAGATATCATCTGGAGGGACTCCGCTTCCTTACGGGGAATGCCGCGGGAGCGCATATAGAAGAGTTCGTCCTCATTCAGGCGGCCAACGGTGGCGCCGTGGGAGCACTTCACGTCATCGGCATAAATCTCAAGCTGAGGACGGGTCTCCACCTTGGCGGCGTCACTGAAAAGGATGTTGTGGTTTTCCTGGAAGGCTTCTGTTTTCTGTGCGTCCGGGGCCACCACTATGGTGCCGTGGAAGGTGACGTTTGAAGTGCCTCCGGCAATGCCGTTCACAAGCTGGGTGCTGCGGCAGCCGGGGGCCCTGTGATGCACCAGAATGCGGAAATTCACCTTTTCATCGGCCTTACAGAGGTAGAGGGCCTTGAGGGAAAGCTCCGCGCCGGGGCCCGTGAGATCCACGCTCACGTCTATGTCCCTGGATTCCCCGGGAAGCACCACGTACTCCAGTTCCAGCTTTTCACCGGCCGGAACCTGGTACCGCCCCTCAGGCGGCGCTATGTACTTTCCGTGTCCCATGCTAGAACTGGTCAAATCCTGCAGACTCAATTGCTTCAATAAGTTCCTTTCCGCCGGTTTTCACTATGCGGCCATCTTTAAGGACGTGCACAAAATCCGGCTGGACATACTCCAGAAGCTTATGGTAGTGAGTCACTATGATGGCGCTTTTCTGAGGGCTCCGGAGGGCGTTTACGCCATCGGCCACAATCTTCAGGGCATCCACGTCAAGGCCGGAATCGGTCTCGTCAAGGATACTGAGGGACGGGTCCAGCATTGCCATCTGGAATATCTCGTTGCGCTTTTTCTCTCCTCCGGAAAAGCCTACGTTAACCTCACGCTTTGCAAATTCAGGCTTCATCTTGAGGAACGCCATCTTCTCTTTCTGGAGTTTGAGAAACTCCCCGGCCTTGAGTTCTTCCAGACCGTTTGCGCGGCGTTTTGCGTTCACAGCAGCCTTCATGAAAGCGGTGATGGTAACGCCGGGAATCTCTATGGGGTACTGGAAACTGAGGAAAAGGCCTGCCCAGGCGCGCTCTTCCGGGCTCATTGCCAGAAGATCCTTTCCGCAGAAAGTGACGCTGCCCTCTGTGACGGTATATCCGGGACGGCCGGTAAGGACCGCCGCCAGGGTACTTTTACCGGCACCGTTTGGGCCCATCACGGCGTGGATTTCCCCGGGGCCTATCTCAAGATCCACCCCTTTCAGGATTTCCTTATCCTCAACGGAAGCGTGAAGGTTTTGTATCTTTAACATCTTATCCATTCTTTCTATACAGTTTAATCCAGGTCACAAGTGACCAGATGCCGTTTACAAGGTACAGGCCGCTTACAATGGGCATGAACACGTTGCCAACGCTTATGTGGAGGATGAGTTGGCTTATATTGACAAGCAGCCAGGCAATCCAGCAGTCCCATTTCTTTAGGGCCGATAACAACTGCGCCGTAAGGATGAGGACCGTTACCGTGCAGTCAAGGTAGGGGTGGGGATCTGCGGGAAAAAGACTGTCAAGTATCCAGCCCCAGAGACCTGCCACAAGCAGTACCGCACTTACGCTCATTATTCGCCAGGGCCAGCTGAGCATACTCACCTTGAGCTCTCCCTTTGCTGTAGCTTCTTCCTTCTTGGGATGAGTCCAGCGCCAGTGGCCAAGGATGTTTATGGCAAGGGAGATGGGCTGCAGAAGAAGGCTGGCATAGAGATTCCTGTTCCAGAATAGGAAGAACAACGCCGCCGTGTAAAGGTAGCCCACCCAGAAGTTGTACTTTGAGTTACGCCCCGCCAGCACAACGCAGGTAAGGCCAAGTATACTTGATACAAGGTCTATCAGCAGCACCGGCCGGCCGGCTAATTCAAATATGATAGTATCAAACATTATCCAACAGAACCTTCAAGTGATACCTGGAGGAGTTTCTGGGCCTCGACGGCAAACTCCATAGGGAGACGGGAAAGGACCTCGCGGGCGTAGCCGTTCACAATGAGGCCCACTGCTTCTTCGGGGTCAAGGCCCCTCTGGTTGCAGTAGAAGAGCTGATCCTCGGAGATCTTTGAGGTTGTAGCCTCATGCTCCACTGTGGCCGATGGATTGGCGCTCCGGATGTCCGGGAACGTGTGCGCGCCGCACTTGGAACCAATCAGGAGGCTGTCGCACTGGGAGTAGTTGCGGGCGTTCTGCGCACCGGAAGCCATCCTCACAAGGCCGCGGTAGCTGTTCTGGCTCACTCCGGCCGATATTCCCTTGCTCACGATACGGCTCTTTGTGCCGCGGCCAAGGTGGATCATCTTGGTGCCGGTATCGGCCTGCTGATGATTGTTGGTGACGGCCACAGAGTAGAACTCAGAGGATGAAAAATCCCCCTTCAGTATGGTGGAAGGGTATTTCCAGGTGATGGCACTGCCGGTTTCAACCTGCGTCCAGGAGAGGTGGGAGCCTTCTCCCTTGCATATGCCGCGCTTGGTGACAAGGTTCAGGATGCCACCCTTGCCGTCAGCGTCTCCGGGGTACCAGTTCTGGACCGTGGAGTACTTTACATCGGCCCCTTTTTCAACAATTATCTCTACCACGGCGGCGTGGAGCTGCTGCTCGTCACGCATGGGGGCGGTGCAGCCTTCCATGTAGGAGACGTAGGAGTCTTCATCGGCCACAATCAGCGTGCGCTCAAACTGGCCGGTGCCGCGCGCGTTGATGCGGAAGTAGCTGGAGAGCTCCATGGGGCAGCGGACGCCCTTGGGGATGTAGCAGAAGGAGCCGTCTGAGAAAACCGCGCTGTTTAGGGCGGCAAAGTAGTTGTCTGAGGCTGGTACAACGCTTGCGAGGTACTTACGGACAAGGTCCGGGTGCTCTTTCACGGCCTCGGAGAAGCTGCAGAATATGATGCCTTTTTCCGCCAGGGTTTTCCGGAAAGTGGTGGTGACGGAGACGGAATCGAACACGGCGTCTACGGCCACCACGCCTGCAAGGACATCGCGTTCCTTGAGGGGAATCCCCAGTTTATCGAAGGTTTCCGCAAGCTTGGGGTCTATCTCCTTGGGGCGGTCCTTGTCCTTCTTGGGAGCGGCAAAGTAGATGATGTCCTGGTAATCTATTTCAGGCATATCAAGGTGCGCCCAGTCCGGCTGGGGCATCTTTTCCCACTTGTGAAGGGCATCAAGGCGGAATTGAAGGAGCCACTCCGGCTCCTCTTTCCGGGCCGATATCATACGCACGATATCCTCGTTCAGTCCCTTTGGGATGAACTCCTGCTCCACGTCTGTCACAAAGCCTTCCTTGTATTCGGCCTTGGTGAACTCTTTTATGATATCATTCGGCATAGGAATACAAAGATAGCACTTTTTTGTTGTATCTTTGCACTATGCTACTGAGTCTTCTTTACGTACTTATTTCCGGGATTGCACTGCCGGTTGGCGGAATCCAGATGCAATACCTCTGGCGCAACCAGCTGGGGGATGTGTATTCGCTGGGGCTTGGCTCTGCGGCATGCCTTGGCGCGGCTGCGGCCACAATGTCGGGCTGGTGCTCTCTCACCGTGGGAAGCTTTATCTGCACGCTTATCTGCACGCTGGTGTGCTACTTTGTAACGCTTAAAGTGAACACCCAGCAGCTTATCACATTTGGCATTCTCTTTGGCACTTTCATCGGTTCCCTTGGAACAATTGTGGTAACAAATGCGCCCACGGGGGACCTCCTGAAGCAGTATTACCTCTGGGGGGCCGCCAATTTCCGCCTTGAAGGAGTGACCACCGGAGACATAATTTTCTCCCTTGTGCTGTTTGGAATCGGCCTTGGCGTAGCCCTGTGGCAGGCAGGCAGGCTTACCCGTCATTTCAAGGAAGAGATTGAGATTCCAAACCGTGACAAGGCCTGGCTACTTCTTGCCATAATGTGCCTTGTGACAAGCGCGGTGAGCATCTGCGGCCCCATCGGCTTCATTTCACTTGGCGTTCCAAACCTCAGCCGCCTTGTCTGCAAGAGCACGGATATACGTAAGCACTACATCATCAGCAGCGCCATGGGTATCGGCCTTCTTCTTGTCACCTATCTTGTGGTGCAGTACGTCAATTTTGGGATTTACCTGCCCATAAGCGCAACAATGGCCATCATTGCGCTACCGCTGATGGCCATGATCTTTGTCAAGAGTCCCACGCAGAAATAACTACTTGGACGTATTGAAAACGTTCTGGGGAACGGATGCGTTCTCCTTGAACTCCGTCACCGTTATGGTGCTGGTCTTCTTTCCGCTTTTGATGATTGTCTTTAGAGGAACGCCTTTGTACACGCTTACGGTCCAAAGCACGGGCTTACGGTTCTGCTTGATCTCATAGGAGTATATCTTGCAGGTTTTTCCCATTACCTTTTCTTCTCCAAGGTACTGCATCTTGTACTTCTCCATTATCTCCTTGCTGGGTTTAAGGAAAGTGAGGTCTGGAGTGGGGTTGTCAAAAGCCTTCACTGAGCGCTTGCCATCGGTAACCGTTACCATCCAGGCTTTGTCGCCCTTTGTAACTGTGTAATAGTCGTAGCTTACCATCCCGGGGATATCCATTTTCTGCTTGACGGATTCCTTGCGGCCATAGTCGTCAAAATACTGCGTGGCAAAAGTTTCGTGTCCGCCTGCCACGGTCTTGGTTTTGAGGATGCCGGATTTGACGGCGTACTTGCCCTGAGCCATTGCGCCCAGCGCAATCATCAGTAATAGTGCGGTGGTGATTATTCTTTTCATACTGCAAATATATACAATCTTAGTTTGATTATGGGCCTAAAACGTGACTAAGATTGATGTAAAGGCGTGGCCACCCGGAAATTTTTGTATCTTCGCATTATGAATCCCGTGTCACTGAGACTCCTCAACCAGCAACTCTGCTGCCCCCAATTCAGCCGGCCGGCCCAGGTTGTGGACTATATGGGCGCTATCCAGGCCCAGGAGTACCGCCTTATGAGATGGGCGGTGGGGATGCGCACGCGGAAACCATCGGCCGGGGCATTCAGAAAGGCCTTCAACGGCGGGGAAATCGTGCGCCTGCACCTAATGCGGGGCACGTGGCAGCTGGTATCGGCTCGGGATTACTGGCCGATGATCGGTCTCTGCGGCGCCAAGGCACTGGCCGTGACGCTGGGCTGGATGCACAGCAACAAGGTGAGCCTCCCGGAAAAGGAGGTGGCCTCCATTAGGGAGATCCTTGTGGAAACGGCCCAGGAAAAGCGCAGCGCGGTAAAGGAAGACTTTGTGACAGCGCTTAGGGAGAGGGGCATCACCATGGACGATCACCGGCTTTCCTATCACGTGCGAATGGCAGAGCTTGAGGGCGTCCTTTGCAGCGGAGACCTTATGCCGATGAAGGCAAGCTACGCTTTATCGGCCAGGAAAGTAGGACCAAGGCCGGATTTTGATAGGGATGAGGCCCTTAAGACACTGACGCTCAAATATTTCAGAAGCCGCCAGCCCGCAACGTTGGAGGACTTTGCGTGGTGGAGCGGGCTCGGCCTCAACGACTGCCGCCGCGGAATTGAACTCCTTGGAGATTACATCCACACAGAAAGGTGGCGGGGGCGGGAGTTTTATCTCACCGCGGACTGCCGGACTCGCGGGTTCCGGAAAGGTAATTACCTCCTCATTCCGCCTTACGACGAGTACCTCATAAGCTACAAGAGCCGGGACATAGTCCTTGACCCGGACCACCGTCACCGCGCCCATAACAACAGCGGCATCTTCCAGCCCATCGTTACGCTTGACGGGGTTGTCTGTGGCAACTGGACCCCTTTCCAGGATGCCTCGGGGGCCAATTTTTTCATCGGCAGTCATGCTACCGGCCTGCAGGAAGAATGGGACCGTTTCATTGAATATCGAAAACAAATGTAATATGAAAAAACTGATAACCATCATTGCAGCCTTGAGCGTGGCGCTTACGGCTTTCGGCCAGAAAATAGAGACTCACACCCTGCACAGCAACATTCTGGACACAGACCAGAATTACAACGTGTACCTTCCCGCAGGATACAATCCCGCCAACCACTATCCCCTGATAGTGCTTCTTCACGGCCTTTCCGACGACTACACCGCCTGGAAGGTACTGGGCCGCGTGGACTGGGTGGCAAATGAGCTCATCACTTCCGGAGAGTGCGTCCCGTTTGTGATCCTTATGCCAAACGCCGGCAATGCCAACATCCACGCCTACCAGAACGGCTATTTCAACGTCCCGGGATGGCCCTATGAGGATTTCTTCTTCAAGGAACTCCTCCCTGCCGTGGAGGCTAAGTTCAACTGCGGCGGCAGCAAGGGAGAGAGGGCTATTATGGGCCTTTCCATGGGCGGCGGCGGCTCTGTGGTGTATGCCCAGCACCATCCGGACATGTTCTCCAGCTGCTATGCTATGAGCGGCTGGCTGGACAATGAGAAGAGAGAGGTTTGGGCCGATATCCCGGAAGGCAGCAAGTTCCCCGCAACGTCCAACTCCGTGGCGGACAATTCGGCCATCAAATACGTAAAAAAAGCCACTCCAGAAACTCTGGAGCGGCTTAAGACCGTAAAATGGTTCGTGGACTGCGGAGACGACGATTTTATCCTGTACCTGAGCCTGGACTTCTACCGCGCCATGCGTGATGCCGGCGTTCCGGCGCAGCTTCGCGTGCGTGACGGCATCCACAACTGGGAATACTGGCACCTCAGCCTCCGCTGGGCTCTGCCCTTTGCGTCCAGGAACTTTAGCATTTAGTGCCGGAAAGGGCGCCAAGTGCGGTAAGCGCCGTTACAAGGTAGCGGCGGGTAAGCGCGGGCTCTTCTTCTCCGGTGACCAGAATGCCGTTGTCAAGGGCGTAGAGTTCTCCAAGCAGTTTCTCTATGAAGCTCTTGTAATTGAAGCCCATCAAGGTCTTATCATTGTTTTCAAGGACAAAGAACACGGGACCGTAAACCTCTTCGCCCACAATCAGGGTGCCGGCGCGGTTGAGCTTGGGATCTGACCAGTAATCTTTATTTGCGTAGATCATAATGAGGCTCCATCCGCCGCTGAGGCCAAGTTTGGAGTTGAGGTAGTCAAGATTCTTTGATGTCCTGTGGAAGCGGAGGGTTTCGGCATCCTGGAACCACTCAAAGACCTTATCCCTCACCTTAGCCTGTCTGTCGTACTGAACAAAACCCACGTAGCCGTCGCAGATGCTTTCATTGACGCGCCTGTAACTGATTGTCACGCAGGTCTGCTGGTCCAGTTTGATGTCGCTTTCATTCTGTGCGGAATTTGAAGAGGATGAGCCGCCCTCAAGGTTGTGGTCCGGAAGACCGCACTTTTCCTGGATATCCCAGTAGAGGCTTTTCTCGTTCTCCTCAAGATTGCCATCGGCCACGATGGTCTTCACAAAGAAATTGGAAGTCCACTGCTTTTCCACGGGGCCGAAAGCGGCTATGTGCTGAAGGGCAACCTGGGGGGCCATCGCCATCCCGTCGTTGATATACTGCTTCAGGAGATCCTGCCGGCCCTCAAAGTTATACTGGTCTGTGATTGCTTTCACAATAGCCTCCATTTCGTCGTCGGAGACGTTTCCGTCGGCGTTTGCAAGGTGAACTGCCAGGCAGATTACGGACGCAAGGTCTTCATAAGATAGATTTAGTGTTGCCATAATGTGTTATTATTTATTCTTTTATGCAAAGATAACATTTCTTCTCATATTGCAATACTATTTGCAATTATATGCCCAACTTCTCTCCGAAACGGAATAATTGATAATTAATATCTAAGGAATCTGTGGCTTGATAAACCTGCAGGAGGCTAAGATGAGCATCGGGCCCAGACCTGCGGGTGATGAGCCCCAAAAAATCACACCACCCGCAAAAATAGCCGTTTTTTGCAGGTGATGTGCCCAAAAATGTCACATCTCCCGCACCTATACCTAAAGCGTAAACTTACAGCAATCCTATCTCGCGTGCTTTTGAAAGCATTTCTGCCGTGTTCCTGGCGTCGAACTTTGCGAGAAGACGCTGGCGGCGCCATTTGATGGTCTGTTCCGTGACAAAAAGGCGTTTTGCGATGTCCTTGCTGGTGAGTCCTTCGGCAATCATGGGAAGGATTTCCTGTTCTCCTCTGCTCAGCTGCACATTCTGGTCCATCTTTAGCCGGAACAGCGAGTCTGTCATTTCCAGCTGGGTCAGGGCCTCTCCGATGGCTTCGTCTGCCGCGACGTTCTCTCTTTTCAGGCGCAGCGCCCGACGGGTTATGATCAGGAGTGACAGCAGGACCAGGGCCAGAACGGCAAAAGCTGTTGCCAACATGGATCGCTGCCGTTTCTGTGTCTGGTAGGCCTGCCCCATAATGTCCAACGTAGCGATTCGGTCGTAGTACTCCTGATCTTGATGCTTAGAGTAGTATTCATCGGCCTCATGAAGATACTTTAAAGCCTTTGTGACTTTGCCCTGTCGCATAAAGAGAGCACCGAGTCCCAACTTAGGTGATGCCATCCATAAGGAATCGTCGGCCTCCTGTGCATAGCTGATGGCTGTGTTGTAGCACTCGACAGCCTTGGCGTCATTCCCCTCGTAGGCCCAGATATCGCCCATATTGTGTTCCAGGATGGAGCTGCTGATTTTCCAGTCGTATTTCTTGAAGATTTCGCCTGCTTTGGCGTAGTAAGACATGGCCTGCGGCAGGGAGTCGATTTCATAGTAAAGGTTGCCGATGTTACCATAGAGGCTGGAAGCGGCATCGTCAATCTTTTCCTGAGGATAGCCATCCGGAGTATCCGGACCTGCCTCTCCTGCTGCCATCCGTTCCAGATAACCCAGCGCTACGCGATAGTAGAAGATGGTGCTGTCATACTGTTCCTTATTATAGAAAAGCTGGCCGATGAACTTGGAGGCAAGATAGGGCTGGTAGAGGGATTTAAGCTCATTGCCCAGGTCGTAGGCTCTTCTGGCAGCATACATGGAACGGTCCGGGTTGATGCGCTCATATCCATACATCAATTGCGAAAAAGCAAGGCATACATCGGCCCTGGTTTCAAAAGGGGCATTTGCAAGGCGCTCCGGTGTCCATCCGGTCACCACGTTCTCCAGGGAATCTAGTTTCCGATCCCTGTGGTCGTTGTACTGCGCATTTGCCGGAGTGGCGTAGATCTGTATCAAACAAAGTATGATTAAAAGACGCTTCATGGTAGGGCAAAGTTAGTAAAAGCGACACATTTTTAGAGTTCCAAGGGCAAAAAAACCACAGACACGGCTCATTTTTATACTTTTGTATAAGTCTCAAGTGCTTGTGATTAACGAACTTTGTAGGCGGAAACAAAACACTAAGGAAATGAAGAAGTTTTTTACGGCAATCATGCTCCTGGCCGGTGCTTCAATGATCGCGGCCTGCGTTAAATCATTAGTTCCCGATGACAACGTGAACGGGAATGAAAATGGAAATGGCAACGGTAACGAGCAGACTGAACAGACCGACCAGACGATGGATTCCAAGGTCCTGGAGGCAACATTCCCCCTCAATGTGAAGATTGTAATGAAGAATCAGCCTTCGTACAACACTGCGGAAGAAGACATTACCCTCATTAAATTGGGGAATGAATGGTTCTACGAGAACAGGGGCTATCGTTATGTATTATATCTCTATTGCCAATTTGCCAAAGACGGCAAAACATTGAAAGCCTTTGGCGGGGCCTTGCAGGAAGACAGCACGGTTAAGTGGACCAATCTTCTTACCAGCGGTGATGAGAGTTACCTGAACTTCGCCGGATTTGCCAAGAACTCCGAATGTCATGTCCTGTTTGATGCCGGTGTCCCGGCTGGCAACTGCAAAAAATACGGTGAGGCGACATCCGACAAAGAAACAATCCTGGGCGTTGAATGTACTCGCTACGATTATGATTTTGTAGTCAAGGCCGATTATTGGGTTGATGATGCTACAAAGATTGTGTACAAGTTTGTCAACTATCTGGACAAGGATAAGGAGTCCAAGAACGCCACATTCGAAATCAAGGGCTGGGATACTTCCGTAAAGGCATTTGAATGGGATAAACCCGAATAATATAAAAACAGATACCATGAAAAAGATTGCTCTTTTCCTCATGTGCGTTGCCGCTATTGCGATGGTCTCATGTGGCGGCAATTCCAACAAGAAAACTGGCGTCAAGGCTTCGGAGACAAAGACTTCCGTAGCAGCATCCGATGCCGTTGATCTGGGCCTGAGCGTCAAGTGGGCAAAGACCAACCTGGGCGCAAAGGACGCTTCTGATCCAGGTAATTATTACGCCTGGGGTGAGACTGAGACCAAAAAGGTTTACAACGGCGACTCGTACAAGTTCAAGGATGGCTACAAGGTTAAGAAGTACTCAACGGATGACAGTCACGCCAGTTCAGGCACTGCCGACAAACTGATTGTCCTTCAGCCGGAAGATGATGCTGCTATGGCCACACTGGGCAAAGGTTGGCGTATGCCCACCCGTGAAGAAGCCATGGAACTTTTCACAAAATGCACATTCAGTTATAACAAGCAGGGCCTTGTGACCGTCACCGGCCCCAATGGCAATACCATAGATTTCCCGAAAACAGGATACTATGTGGGGGAAAATCTTCAGGAAACAGGCTATCCCTGGTGCTGGACGGCTTCTATGGCGCTTGCTGCCGGTACGCCTTCAGGTAGCGAAAATGCTATTGAATGGCATGAGCGTAAACAGGGTGATGCCATGCGATTTGGACATACCGACTGTTACGGTCTTTACCGTGAGAACGGACTTCCCATCCGTCCGGTCAAAGACTAAGTGCTTTTTGTGCCCAGAGGGGCGAATCATGTCGCAGGTCTGCAAAAACCGCCGGACCTGCGACACTTTTTTCCCCCTAACGCCGTTTTTGCGGGTAACCTGCAAAAAATCACCCCGTTACCCACACCCGGGGGGCACCAAAGAGCAAATGTTTTATTATCTTTGCGGGCGTATAATTGTCAGTCTATACTTAACGCAGGACCCATATCCGGTAATGAGACAAAAGAAACTATTGATGATTGCTGCATTCCTTATAGCGGGCAGCAGCATGCTCAGGGCTCAGGAAGAGACCATAGTATTCACGCCCCAATGGACGGCGCAGGCTCAGTTTGCCGGCTATTATGTGGCCGAGTCAAAAGGTTTTTACCGTGAGGCGGGGGTAAATGTGCGGATAGAGCATCCGTCTTCAACCCAGCCGGCAATGACCCGCCTTCGCAATAATCAGTGCCAGGCTACCACGCTGCAGCTATGCCAGGCCATGGAAATAGTGGATGGTGGCATTCCCCTTGTGAACATCCTCCAGACATCAATGAACAATGCCATGGTAATTGTGTCGGCTCGCGGCAAGGATCCCCTCACCCAAAAAGGAGCACGTGTGGGCATCTGGAGCGTGGGGTTCGGCCAGCTGGCCATATGCATGAGCATACAGGATCATCTTGATTATGAATGGGTGCGTTTTGCCCAGAACACCAACCTGTTTGTGGCGGGTGCCCTGGACGCCACGCTGGCAATGAGCTACAACGAGTACTACCAGCTGGTACAGGCAGGTATCCAGATGACGGAGAAGAACGTCTATCGCTTCTGCGACCACGGCTACAATGTGCAGGAAGACGGCGTGTATATGAGCAGGGATTACTATGAATCTCACAAGGACCTGGCAAAGCGTTTCGCGCAGGCCAGCAGGAAAGGCTGGGAATGGGCCGCAGAGCATCCGGAAGAGGCGTTGGAAATTGTGATGGAGTATGTGGACCGGGAGCACATTGCCACCAATATTGTCCTGCAGCGGCTCATGCTGCAGGAGGTTCTGCGCCTGCAGGTGGACCGGGAATCCGGGGAGCGTGAGTTTCGCATGCGCCCCGACATGGTGCAGCTTGCCAGCCACCTTATGGTGGAAAACCATATGCTGGGGCGTGAAATAACGTATAAAGAGCTGAGCTATGAATAGAATACTCTCCTATATACGCCGCAAGCTCTCTGTACGGGTTAGCCTGTGGGTGGTGATCTTCGCCGCCATCATTTTCATAGCAGCACTCAGTTTCCTGTTCTACCAGTCTCGCGAGGCTGTACGCCAGGAGGCCGTGAGCCGCGCCACACAAATCCTGGACAAGACTTCCCTGAGGGTAGAGAGCATCCTGAACCGGGTGGAAGTGGCTTCCGAAATGACAGAATGGCTGGTTCTGAGGCATCCGGAGCAAGCCGACTCCATGTTCGTTTACAGCCGCGGAATGCTGCTCAATAATCCGGACTTCTACAACTGCTCCATCGCTTTTGAGCCCTACTACTTCAAGGACAGGGGCCGATATTTCTCTGCCTATTCCAAGCATGATGCCGATGGTATCCGCACCATCCAGGGCGGCTCAGACAACTACCAGTACTTCTATATGGACTGGTACCTGATGCCGAAACTTCTGGACAAACCCTGCTGGACAGAGCCATATATGGACCTGGATGTGCCCACCAACACAGTGGAGACGGTGACCAGTTACTGTCAGGCCATCAAGGACGGAGATGGAAAGGTTATTGGCGTAATAAACACCAGCCTGTCCCTGAACTGGCTGTCGCATACAATATCGGCAGTGAAGCCATATCCCAATTCATACAGCATCATGATTGGGCGCGGCGGCACATATTTCGTCCATCCGGACTCCACCAAGATCACCCGGCAAAGCATCTTTACCCAGACCATGGAGAAACCGGACTCCTCCCTCTCCGCCCTTGGACACGCTATGACGCGGGGAGAAGAGGGCATGATGCAGATGCAGTTGAACGGAGAAAAGTCCTTTGTCTTCTACAAACCCCTGGGACAGACCGGCTGCAGCATGGCCATCGTGTGCCCGGAGAGAGACATCTTTGGAGGATTTGACCGCCTTAGGCGCACCGTCATGATCATTGTTCTGGCGGGGCTGCTCCTTATGCTGTATTTCTTCATCCGCATCATAACGCGTGAGCTGAGTCCTCTTAGGAGGCTGGCCGATGAAGCCGAGACAATAGCCTCCGGGCAGTTTGACGCCGTGCTCCCGGACTTCCGGCGTACAGACGAAATCGGCCAGTTGAGCCATTCGTTCGGCAATATGCAACAGTCCCTGGTGAGATACATCGGCCAGCTGAAGGATACCACCGCGCAGAAGGCCTCAATTGAAAGGGACCTGCACATTGCCAATGAAATCCAGATGGGAATGCTGCCGAAGGTATTCCCCTCCTACCCCGAACGCGAGGACGTACAGATATACGCCTCCCTGGCGCCCGCAAAGGAAGTGGGCGGAGACCTGTTTGACTTCTATTTCCGTGACGGCAAGCTCTTTTTCTGCATAGGAGACGTTTCCGGCAAGGGCGTTCCGGCATCGCTGTTCATGGCGGTGACGCGTTCGGTGTTCCGCACTGTATCGGCCCATGAATCCCTGCCGGACAGGGTTATGACCAACCTGAACAAAACCATTGCGGAGATTAACGACTCCCTGATGTTCGTGACCCTGTTCGTGGGCGTTCTGGACCTTCAAACGGGAAAAATGCAGTATTGCAACGCCGGCCACGACGAACCCCTTCTGGTAGGCGCAGGCGTAGGCACTCTCCCCTGCGACGCCAACATCCCCGTAGGCGTGGATCCAACCTGGAATTATTCGCTGCAGGAGGCCGATATCTATGCCGGGACCACCATCTTCCTGTTCACCGACGGCCTTACAGAGGCCGAAAACGCCTCTCATGAGCTCTTCAAGATAGAGCGCGTCAGGGAAACAGCCGAGGCCTCTCTTTCCCGTCATGAACAGGCCCCTCACCAACTGATTGACGCCATGACCGCCGCCGTCCACGAGTTTGTCGGAGACGCCCAGCAAAGCGACGACCTAACCATGATGGGCATCCAGTTCCGGCCCGGAGCCTGATAGTTCTCAAAAGGCATGAAAAAAGAGACCAGCCGGTCTCTTTTTTCGTGCCCAGAGCGGGAATCGAACCCGCACGGTATTGCTACCACAGGATTTTGAGTCCAGCGCGTCTACCAATTCCGCCATCCGGGCAGGGATGGGCCCAAGCGGGCCGCCAGATTGGACTGCAAAGTTATTGCAAAATCCTGAATTTGCAAAAATTACTGCTCATCGATGCCTGCGGCCGAATAGGAATCGGCCAGAAGATGGGTGGACATCTTGCGGCGGGCAAGCTTCATACCCCAGAAGCAGAAAAGAAGGATTGCAATTGAGATTGCACCGCTCATTTCAGGAGTTACGGCCGACTGCATTGCAATTGTGTCATAGATGCCGTGGGCAAGCACGGGATACAGCCACATCTTGATTCCGGCGCCGGGAGCACGGTATTTATCAAACCAGTTGAGAGAGTAGTAGTAACCCATGATCACGGCAAAGCCGAAGTGGCCCGGAATAGCCGTAAGGGACCTGCCTATACCCGTTGTAATCCAGTCAGATCCCGATGCAAAGAGATACTCAATGTTCTCAAATGCCGCAAAGCCCATACCCACGCATACGGCGTAGACTATGCCGTCCATTCGCTCGTCAAAGTCACGGCACTTTCTGAGAAACAGCCACAGACAGAAGAGTTTTGCGGTTTCCTCCGGGATTGCAGCTCCAAGGAAAGCTGTGCGTACCACTCCCCAGAAAGACGTGATCTCCTGCGGAAACGCTCCCATCCTCATCAGCGGCATGGAGATAAGAAGGGACGCAAAAACGGAACCCCAGCCGTAGAAAAACGCCTTTACAATGTTCCCCACAGGCTCCCTCTGGAGTTTGTCCTGCTGGTAAGTATAATAAATAAGAATGATGGCGGGCAGAACCGCCAGAGCTATCACGTGTAACATATGTGCAAAGTTAGCCGATTTTGCCGATTATTGGTGCGCCTTCCGGTATTTCAGCGGCGTCTGGCCGTCGTGGAGGAGTTTGAAGCGGGTGGCGAAGTAACGCGGAGAAGAGTACCCCACTTTCTCAGAAATATCTAATATTGAGAAAGATGTGGTTGAAAGTAGTTCCTCCGCCATTGCCATCCTCTTTTCCTCAATGACCTCTGCCACTCCTTTGCCGAACGAAGCATTCATCTTATAATACAGCGTGGCGCGGCTCATGGCCATGTGGCCCGCAAGGTCCGACACGCTGAGACCCGGTTCTGAAATATGATGCTCAATGAACTCCTCCACCTTGGAAGTGAAAACGTGGTCCCTGGCCTTGAGTTCCTCCTCAAGGGCGCGGAGACGGCGTCGGCTGAGGCGGTCAATTCCAATTATGGCAAGAACAATGAATATCACCAGATACAGAAGGATCATTGGCGTAGACAGATACCACGGCCTTTTGATATGGATGGTAGAAATGATCTGGGGCCTGCTCCAGGTGCCGTCAGACTTGAGATAGGACACCCGCAACCTGTAGTGGCCAGGCTTAAGCGCAGGAAGGGAAATGGTTTGATCGAAGGAATCTGAGGTTATCTGAGAAGTTCCACTGAGCATATAGCGGTATAGAACACGCTCAAAGGGGTCTGATCCCACAAGATTGATGGAAAGGTCCAGCGACTGATAGTTGTATGGCAGCTTCAGTGACTCCCTGGCGGGATCCCTGAGCTCTACCTGACGGTCTTCCGGCTCACCAAAATAGCAGTCTGCACCTATCTCCACAAAACCAGCATTACCGCCAAGGTACACGGAACCATCCGGGGCGCAGGTCCCGGCCATCATCTCATTTGCAGGAACACCGCGGTTCTCCCCGGTCATTTCAATGACGCCGTTCCTGCTCAGAAAAAGGGTATTATCGGCCGATATCCAGAGGTTGTCGGCCCCGTTACTCTCCAGTCGGCTCACGCGGGAGAAAAGGGCGGTCTGGACCTTCTGGACCTGAGAGCTTCTGGGGTCGAAGGAATAAAGGCCATAATTTGTGCCGAACCACACCATTCCGCCATGATATACTGCCGTGTTGATGTTTCCTATGACGGAATCCACACGGTAGATGAGATTGAGCTCCATTGTTTCCGTATCTATGGTAAAGATCCCAGGATCTGAAAACGCATAAATGGTCCCACTTCCGGAAACTCCTATCACCCTCAATTCAAGACCTTCCCCATCCGTGTTGTCCGAGAACCTGAGAAAACGGTGCGTGTGATGGTCGTACAGATAAGTGTGCACCGCCAGAAATAGCATACGGCCATCCTCAAGAGCATACAGCGACGGGGAGTTACTGTTGAAACACTCCTCCGCGTTGGTAGCCCTGTCCTTTATCACAAACGGGGTGAAACGGGCCGTTTTCCTGTCTACCAGAAAATACCCCCTGTTGTAGGTTGCTACGCAGAGACGCCCGCTGTCAAAATCTTCTATTGCCGTAATCTTGAGTCCGTCTTTCCCGGCAAGGCAGGAAAGGCCAGAGTCCGGGTTGTAGCGCCAAAGTCCGCTGCCGTCTGTGCCCAGATAGACAAAGCCATCCTCCGAAGCCAATACATCAATTATCACGTTTTCCGCCTCCGGGTCCTTTCCGGTAAGGGAAAAGGCCTTGATGGGAGAGAGCTTAAGCCCCACCAGGCCGGCACGCACAGAGCCAACCCAGATATTGTTGTGCCGATCCTGGTACAGGGTGGTAACAGAGAGCGGTATTCCTGCCCCAGACTGCGCAAGCTGCCGGTCAAGAGGAACGATCTCATGAGTCTGAAGGTCCATTATCCACACGCTGGAGCCGTCAAAGCCCATCCACAAGGCTCCGTCAAAGACCATGAGAGCCAGAAGGGGATCTACTGGAAGGCCGTCTTGTATGCCGATTGAAAATGACTCACGCCTTTCCTTCAGGTCATATCCCAATATTCCGTAATTGAGGATTGAGATGTAAAGGATATCATCGTCAAGGGCCGACGACATTATGAGGTTTCCCTCAAGGTGAGGAATATAAACGGCTTCCTGGCCGTCAGGGGTATGTACCGCCAGTCCCTCCTTCCTGTCAAGGGAATAAAGGGATCCCTCCCTGTAAAACAATGAGATATAGTCCGTGTATACGTCTCCGTCATCACCGCTTATTGTGCCGGTATCAAAAGAGTAGAACTTGAGGCCGAAATGCGCGCCGAACCAAACACCTCCCGGAACATCCACGGCGCAGGTAACCGTACTCTCACTCACCATGACAAAAGAATCTCCGGCTGGATCATACCAGAACAGCCCTTTGTCCGTAGACGTCCAAAGCGTGCCACGGCTGTCACAGTACAGCATATATATATAGGTACCCTGCTGATAATTATCCTGACTGCCGATTACGGTGCGCAGCTCCCCGTTCCTGTACTCATTGAGTCCGAAACGCGTACCTATCCACAGAACCCCCCTCTCGTCATAAGCAACAGCCGTAACGGAAGACTGCGAAAGCCCATTTTCAATACCAATCTGCTTGCAATAGAAGCCGTCTGCCAACAAACTCCAATATTGAAGCAATAGGATAAACAAAAACAAACACTTTTTCATTACACATATAAATGTTTGTACAAATTTAAACATTTTTTGGAAATAATGGTCACACCGTAGAGAAAACGATTTGCCAAATTTGCATTAACCGAACCAACTAATAATCAAGCCAGTATGAAAAAACTGTTAGTTTGTGTCCTTTTAGGCGCGGCATTTCTGGCCTCCCAGGCTCTTTGGGCCCAGGGCGGAAATGACTCCGGAGGGCGTAAAATTGTGGTTAAAGGTACGGTCACAGACAAAACCGGAGAGCCGGCCATCGGGGCCAGCATCCTTGAAGTTGGAACCACCAACGGCGTGATCACGGACCTTGACGGCAATTTTGAAATTCAGACCACCCCTGGAACCACGCTGGTTGTATCCTGGATAGGGTACGCGGACTACAGCTTCCAGGCACGCGCCGGAGCCCCCCTGCGCATTGTTTTGGAAGAAGAGGCACTCATGCTTCAGGAAACAGTGGTAACAGCTTTCGCAACCCAGAAAAAGGTGAACGTGACCGGCGCAATCACAGCCGTCACGGGAGACGACGTTATCCAGGCTCCTGTGGCCAATGTATCATCGGCCCTGGTGGGTATAACGCCCGGCCTCAGCGCCGTGACAGTATCCGGAGAACCCGGTCAGGATGCTGCCGATATCGCCATCCGCGGTATTTCCTCCTATTCCGGTAGCACCACTCCTCTTATTGTCATCGACGGCATCGAGCAGCCCACAAGGCAGGCCATGAGCATCCTCAATGGAATGAACCCCAACGACATTCTGGGAATAAGCGTGCTTAAAGACGCCTCCTCAACGGCTGTCTACGGTATCCGCGCAGCTAACGGCGTCATCATAGTCACAACCCGCCGCGGCCAGCAGGGACGTCCCAAGGTGAGTTTCTCCGGAAACTTCGGCCTTACCGGAGCAACCAACGTGCAGCGTGGCCTTTCCTCATATGAGTATGCCCTATTTAGGAACGAGGCCATTCAGAACGAAGTTGCAGGCTATGGCAGCACCCCTCTGCTGAACTACCTTTTCACGGATGAGGACCTCTGGAAATTCCAGAACAACAGGGACTTCACTCCGGAAGAGGTGGACGCCATGACCTGGCTTACTGCAGCACAGAAACAGCAGTTAAAAGACAGCCCCGCCCTTTATTACGGAACATCCGACGCATATGCGGAACTATACAGCCGCATAGCACCTCAGTGGAGCGCCAACGTAAACGTCTCCGGCGGTACTGAAAGGGTAAAATACTACGTTTCCCTCAACTACTTCGACCAGCAGTCCATCATGCAGAACGCCAACTACTTTGGCGTGAAGACCGGCTCCCGCTATCAGAGGTACAACGTGAGGGCAAACATTGACGTAGACCTTTTCAAGAACACCACGCTCAGCGTGAACACCAGCGGCCAGTTCGGTTCCACAACGGGCCCCGGCACAGGTTCACTCTACAGCCGTTACAGCGGAATCATGCAGATTATCTATGAAGGAAACCCCTTCACCAACCGCAGCATGATCCTGGACGACAAACTGATTGTGGACTTCGATTACCCTCAGAACTCCGTCCAGGAAGGCCTCCACAAGCGCACTGACAACGAAATGACCGGCGGCTGGCTGCCCGCCCTCCTCAGCCGTTCAGTGGGTACCACATCTAATACGCGTGTAGACGTGACAATGCGTCTCCGCCATGACTTCTCCTGGCTCCTCAAGGGACTTGACCTCCAGGCCAGCGTCCGCTATCAGGAGAACTACAGCAAGGTGGCGGTCCAGTCCTTCGCAATCCCCCAGTACCGCGTACGCCGAAGCCTCACCAACCCCAATGAGCTTGAGTTCTTTGGCGGCACGGTGGGCCCGGACAGCTATTCCTCCGGCTCCTGGGGCGGCATGCGTGACTTCTATGCCGATATAGTCCTCAACTATCAGGGCAACTTCGGAAAGCACAATGTGGGCGGCCTCCTCCTTGGACGCGCCACCAAATACACCATGCCCTCCGACAGCTTCAACACTCCCAGCGGCCTTATCGGTACATCGGCCCGTCTTACCTACGACTACGACACAAGGTATCTGCTGGAGCTGAACTTCGCTCTTAACGGTACAGAAAACTTTGCCGCAGACAGAAGGTTCGGTTTCTTCCCTGCGGCATCGGCCGGTTACGTGCTCACCAATGAGCCCTGGTTCCCGGAGAACCCCTGGCTTACATTCTTCAAGATAAGGGCAAGTTACGGCCTTGTGGGTAATGACCAGATTGGCGGCAAACGCTATCTCTACCTTCCTGGCACATACCAGATCAATATGGGCCCCGGAAGCCTTACAAGCACCACGTCTTCCGGCTCCCTGCAGAGTAACTACTACCAGTTTGGAACCAGCACCGGCTCATACAACACCATCTACACCGGTTCTGCGGAAGGCGCCCTGGGTAACCCTCAGGTAACCTGGGAAAAATCTGAAAAGATAAGCGCCGGCCTTGAGACCAAGTTCTTCAGCGACAGGCTCTATTTCAATGCCGATTTCTTCTATGAGAACAGGCGTGACATCCTCACTACCCTTGGCGTTATCCCCATCACCTTTGGCGTTCCTTCCTGGGACACCGCAGCCGTAAACGTGGGACGCGTCACAAACCGCGGTTATGAGCTTGTTCTTGGCTGGAATGAAAAGCGCGGAGACTGGCGCTATTACATTGAAGGAAACGTCACCTACGCTAAAAATACCATAGAATATATGGCCGAGGCCCCCAACCCTTATGACTGGATGAACCAGACAGGGCACTCTATCGGCCAGTATTACGGATATAAGACCGACGGCTTCTATGACACACTTGAAGAACTGAACAACCGGCCGTACTTTGCACAGAGCGCCGGCGCGGTGACCCTTGGCGACATCAAGTACGTAGACCTCAACGGTGACGGCGTTATTGACTCCAAGGACCAGGGCCCCATAGGCTATCCCAACAGGCCTATGATGAACTTCGGCGGCAAGATAGGCGTAAGCTACAAGGGCTTCGACCTGAAGGTGGTGCTTTCAGGTACGGCTATGGGGTCATACTACATCGCCCGTATCACCAGCCCGTTCTTCAAGAGGGCCGGTAACGCCTTCCTGTGGCAGTATGAGGGCCGATGGACTCCTGAAAAGGTAGCCGCCGGCACCCCCATCACCTACCCCCGTGCAGTGTATGACGCCAGCCAGGACCACTATGACTTCGGTCCCAAGAGCCAGCTCTGGGCACTCGCTTCAGACCACCTGAGAATCAAGAATGTGGAGCTTGGATACACTTTCCCGGCAAATTCCGCATTCCTGAGGAAAGCAAAGATATCCATGCTCAGGGTATACCTCAACGCCAACAACCTGCTCACCCTGTTTGACCAGATGAGCCGGTATGGAATTGACCCCGAAACCAAGGACAACCTTGGCGGCAGTGAAGGTAACATCTCCTACGTGTTCCCTCTCACCAGGACCACCAACATTGGCGTCAACATTAACTTCTAAACGGACAGGGATATGAAAAAGATACGTATTGTAGCAATCATCGCCGCAGCCCTTATGAGTTTTACCGGCTGCAACCTGTTCCTGGAGATGCCGGAGGTAACCGGAAGCGTTTACCTTGAGGACGTATTCTCCAACCGCAAAGACACAGAGGGAATGCTCTGGAGGGCATATCACCGCGGTCTCCGCGAAGGCCTCCCGGAAGGCTGGGCCATCAACCACGGCACCCTGGCCTCCCTTTCCGGAGAAATCACCCGCGGTTACAGCTGGCACGCCGGCTATAATCTGGTTGTGAACGGCCCCACCACCGTTCTGGATGCCTCCGGGCAGTTCCAGGGCGCTCCGGCCAACTTCAACGAGAACTGGGAAGTTATCAGGGCCTGCTGGATAATCATAGCAAACATAGACAGCTGCCCTGAAATCTCCCCTGAAATGAAGGAGTACATGAAGGGAGAGGCTTACGCCCTTATCGCCTACCGATATGTGGGCATGTTCCAGCGCTGGGGCGGCGTTCCCATCGTGCGCCAGGCCAACGAGATGACCGATGACATAAACTTCCCCCGTGCATCGGCCCAGAAGACTCTGGAATTTGCCCTTGAGATGATTGGAGAGGCCGAATCCCGCCTCCCGGACACCTGGACGGACATCGAGCCCGGCTGCGGAGACAAGTGGGAAGGCAGGATCACCAAGGGAGCTGTCCTTGCAATGAAGGCCCGCCTCCTTACCTTCGCCGCCCGTCCGCTCTTCAACGCCGATCAATCTTACGCCAAGGAGTTTGGAATGGCTTACAGCGCCGATTCCCTCATCTGGCTGGGCGGAAAGGACCTCAACCGCTATCAGACGGCCATTGACGCCCACCTGGCAGTGATTAACTGGGCAAAAAGCAACGGTAAACAACTCATTTTCACGGCCGGAGAAGGCAACCGCAACACCTTTGAACAGGCCATAGACGACTACGGCCGCGGCGTTTCCCAGCTAAACGGACCGGAAACCCTCCTTGCATTCAAGGTGGAAAGCGATCAGCAGGTGTACAACAATATGACGGAGGGATACAACTGGAGCGCCTACGTAGACGCCGGTGAACGTTCTCTCCGTGGTGTTCTCACCAACTTTGTACGCCTGTACCGGGACAAGGACGGCAACGAAATAGACTGGCCAGTGGTTGGAGAGGACGCGCCGCGTCCCATCTCAGACTTCGAGGCCAACATCGACAAGATTGAGCCCCGCTTCAGGGTGGATATCTGCGTTCCCGGCAAATTCGGCCGCTCCAACGACGGAGATGCCAAGTGGAACGAAGGCATCTGGTACATGGGAAGCCTTACTTCGGATGCCGGTATTGCAGCATCCATGGCCCGCGCCACGGAAGGCAGGTCAATAGGCGTTCCCACCAAGTTCTACTACAAGGCCGGCGCCCGCCGCTGGCTGGAGTTCCCGCTGTTCCGCCTGGCAGAAAATTACATGTCCCTGGCAGAATGCTACAACGAACTTGGAGACGATGTAAACGCACGTAAATACTTGAATATCATCCGTAACCGTGCCGGCCTCCCGTCAGTGACGGAAACTGACCAGGCCAAACTGCGTGAACTGATAGTACGTGAAAGGGCCCTGGAATTCTTTGAGGAGAACCAGCGCTACTACGACGTAAAGCATTGGAAGCATCCGGATATCGGCACCAAGATCCTTGGCGGTCCCATGACGGAAATCTCCTTCCTTACAACGGATGGTGCCAACACTATGGCGGCCCTCATCTCCTACTGGGACGCATACTCTTACACAGGCTACTGGCACCCCAAGTGGTTCCTTGAGCCTTTCCGCCAGGATGAGGTCAATAAGGGCATCATCGCCCAGAACCCCGGTTATTAACAGATAAATCCGTGAAGCAATGAAAAGACACTCCATAATAGCAGCTCTGGCAGGACTTCTCCTTGTATCCTTCAGCGGATATTCACAGGACCTTGCCAACTTTACGGACGCCCTTGAGGGCAAGTATCCGGGACTCATCGTTATCCGCAACGATGGAACACCGGGCGCAGGTGCTGCGCGTATGATGATACGCGGAATCGGCTCTTACGCTCAGGGGACGGACGTGAACACTCTCAAGATTTTCGTGGACGGCTTTGAGGTCCAGCAGGACTTCATAACTTACCTCTCCCCGGAGGAAATAGAGTCCGTAGTGATATGTAAGAATGCGGCCGATCTTGCCGAATACGGCATGAACGGCGCCAACGGCGTTCTGGCTATCACAACCAAACGCGGCTCTGAAGGCGCTCCGGTTATTACATTCAAGACCCGCGGCGGTGCCCAGATGCCCATCAATGTGGCTAAGCCCCTTGGCTCATACGATTACGCCCGCCTGTACAACCAGGCCTGGAGCAACGACCACGGCCGTGAGTGGGATCCCTACTACGACTTTGAGGCCATGAACGCCTACAAGGCCGGTGAGGGCATAGACGTGAACTGGTACGACGAAGTATTCAAGCCCGTCACGGGTTATGCCGACGGTAGCCTTTCAATCCGTGGCGGCTCCCAGAACGCAAAGTACAGCGTTGTCCTTGACTATGCAAATCAGCAGGGCTTCCTGAACGTGAGGAATACGGACCGCACCAAGAACGTTTCCTTCGTGAAATACGGCGTGCGTACCAACCTTGACATGAAGCTCAATGACATCTTCACAGTAAGCGTGGACCTTGGCGGACGTCTTGAAGACCGCAACCGTCCCAATTACAACGTCTATCAACTGGTGAACGACGTAATGAGCTATCCGTCAAATATTTACCCCGTCTTTGACAAGGATGCCACAGATCCCATTTCCAACTTCTCCGGTACGGCCGTGTATCCCAACAACCCGGTAGGATCCCTTGCCGGACAGGGTTGGACCACAAGCCGCACAAAGCTCATGCAGGCCAACTTCAAGTTCAGGGAAGACTTTGGCTTCCTTCTCCCCGGCCTGTACCTGCAGGAAGGTTTCTCCTTCTATTCAAGGACCATCGGAAACACCGCCAAGACAAACACTTACGCCCGTTATAACGGCGGAGTGCCCCAGACCGCAGACGTCTCAACCTACATCCGCTCCAACGGATACTGGAGTTCCGGCAAGGAGCGCTGGATGCAGGGCAACGTGATCCTGGGGTGGGACGGGGAGTTCGGCCTCCACAAGATTGCCGCAAAACTTGCCGCCCACATCTCCGATTTCAACGGCACCGGCAGCGCTTTCTACAACTGGAAATACCGCTACGCCAACTTCACCGCAAAGGCCGATTGGGCCTATGACAACCGCTACGACGCAGGAATCGGCCTTTCCCTTTTTGGCTCTGACGCCTTTGCGCCAGGAAAGCGGTTCGTACCCTATCCCACCGTCTCCTTTGGCTGGAACGCCTCCAACGAGGAATTCCTGAAGGGCAGCCAGGTTGTTAACAAGCTGAGGGTCAGAGCGTCGGCCGGCTTTACAGGGGCCAACGAGGCCTACGTCGGAATTGAAGGCTTTGAGACCGGCGGCAGATACCTGTATCAGCAGTACTACACCTGGACCGGAAGTTTTGTACAGGGCGTGGGTCCCAACTTCGGCGGCGGCGCCAGCGGCATCCGTCCGCTGTTCCTGAGCCACCCGGATGTTACAGCTGAAAAGAGCCTGAAGGCTAATATCGGCGTTGAGACAACCCTTTGGAACGCCCTCACCGTTAGTGCCGATTACTTTATGGATTACCGCACCGGTATCCTCACAAGAGACAACACCCTCTTGGACTATAATGGCGCCCAGATTGCCTACACCAACCTTGGAAAGATGTTCAACCACGGCGTTGACGCTTCATTTGTGTATGCCACAAAGAGCGGCCCCGTAGACTGGAGTGTCTACGGAAATGTGCTCTACGCCAAGAACAAAGTGCTTGAGATGGGAGAAGTTGCCACCAAGTATCCATACAATGCCGCTACGGGCCTTCCTTACGGCACCAGGATGGGTCTTGAAAGCATCGGTTTCTATCAGGTCAAGGACTTTGACATGGACGGAGAGCTGAATATGGGACAGCCGGTTCCGCTTTACGGCGCAATCCAGCCCGGTGACCTTAAATACAAGAATCAGGACGGAGACGAGTACATTGACGATACAGACATCGTGAAAATCGGCAATCCTTCCTATCCTTCTCTGGTATTCAGCCTTGGCGCAGAGGCCAGGTTCATGGGATTTGACCTCTCCCTCCTCATAACCGGAAGCGCAGGCTCCACAGTAAACCTTATGGATTACGACGAATGGAAGCCTTTCCTCAATTACGGAAACGCCTTCGAATGGGCACAGGGCGCCTGGGCACACTACCCGGAAGCCAAGCTTGACACCCGTGAAACTGCAACTTACCCCCGCCTCTCCACAGGCCAGAACGACAACAACTACCGTTCAAGCTCCTTCTGGATCAAGGACAACGCATGGGTTCGCCTGCAGGAAGTGGAACTTGGTTACACCATTCCCATTGACAGCAGGGTAATCAAGAACTTCCGCGTTTGCCTCACAGGATATAACCTCCTCACACTCAGCAGCCTTCTGAGTAAGTACAAGATGGACCCGGAAACGGTTAATTACGGATATCCCGCTTCAAAGGCGGTCAACCTGGGACTTCAAATCAGTTTCTAAGATATGAAGAGGATTTACATCATACTTGCAGCGGCGCTTTCAGTATGCGCCTGCTCCAAATTCCTGGACACCCGCACAGACGTGTTTGACACCATGGACAGGCTCCAAACCCGTTCAAGCACCCTTACAAGCTTTGCCTATGCATACTATACCCCTATGGGGAACGGCTTCAACGTAATTGACGGGAACCTCTTTGCAAGCGCCTCCGACGAAGCAGAGCAGGCTGCCCCCACGTCAGAAGCCCAAACCTTCAACAGGGGTCTTTTATCGGCCGATTTAAACCCGCTCTCATACAAGTACACCAATTACTATGAGGGCATCCGCGCAGCGCATTTCTTCCTGGATTACGCCAAGGACGGGGAAAATTTCCTGGCCCTGAACAGGGATACCAGCACGGTGTATAACCCGGACGGTAGCATCTACAGCACTGAGCAGCCCAAGGCATATATGCGTGACTGCATCAACCTTGGCTGGCAGAGGGCCGAGGCATACATCGCAGAGGCTTACTACTACGGCGAGCTCCTGAAGATGTACGGCGGAGTTCCGCTTCTGGACCCAGAGACCGGCATTGCCCGCCAGGCTTCCTACGACGAAGTAGTGGCTCATATCGTGAAACTCATCGACGACCACCTGAATGAACTCAACCTTGACTGGAGAGTAGCCCTGGACGAGACCCCTGAAAACGCCATCGCAGATGTCACAAACTGGAATTTCCGTGACGAGACAGGCCGATGGGACCGCACGGCGGCCCTTGCCGTCAAGGCACGCGTGCTCCTTTACGCGGCAAGTCCCCGCAACAACCCCTTGGACGACGTAGAGAAATGGGAAAAGGCAGCCGAGGCCGCAAATGACGTGATTCAGATGCGCAAGGCCGTCTTTGCCAAGGGCTTCGGCTTTGGAGAAGGCGCCAGGACCACCCCCGACTGGCATATGCCCATGAACAGGGACTACGGCAACTACTTCATCAAGAACAACGCCACCTCCGACGTAGAGTCCATCTTCCTGGTTCGCCAGGCGGCCGGCAGCGCCCCTGAGCGTGCCAACTATCCGGTTGCAACCCGTGGCGGAGGCAGCGGCGTATGCCCCACCCAGAACCTTGTGGATGCGTATGAGTATATCGGCCCCCAGGTGCCGGATCCTTATGCCAACAGGGATCCCCGCCTTGCTGCTACAATAGTATGTAACGGCAGCACCTGGAACGGCAACAGCATTGATGAGTCCAAGGGCGGCAACTACGACTCCCGCGTTGCTGGGGCAAGCCCCACCGGATACTACCTCAAGAAGTTCCTCGCTCCCAACCTCAACCTTGTGGAAGGCGGCAGCACGGACCATATCTGGCCCCTCTACCGTTACGCCGAGGTCCTTCTGAACTATGCAGAGGCTATGAACGAGGCCTATGGCCCGGATGCAGACCCAGCCGGTTACGGAATGACCGCACGCCAGGCCCTCACGGAAGTACGCCAGAGCGCCAGCACTTCACTCCCTGTAGTTACAGCCGCCTCAAAGACGGATTTCCGTAATGCCGTTAAGCAGGAGCGTCGCGTGGAGCTGGCCTTCGAAGACCACCGCTACTGGGACCTTCTCCGCTGGAAAGACGCCATGACCGTACTCAACAAGGCCATCAAGGGCGCTTCCGTAAGGAAAAACGAGCTTGGCGGCTTCCAGTACAGCTATCCTACCGTAGCCTACCGCACTTTCTATGAAAGGAATTACTACTTCCCCTTCACCCGCAAGGAAATTGCAAACGGAGGCGGAGCAATTACCCAGAACCCTGAATACAATTGATATGAAAGCATATAAGTTACTTCTCATCGTTGCTCTTACAGCAGGCTTTGCCGCCTGCTCCAAAGAGGATGCTACCAAGGACTACGGCTTTGCTAAGGTGTACATACCGCAGGCCACGGTGACGGGTATAGACAATTCCTATCCCATCCCCATGGGACCGTTCGGCCAGAATTCCAAGTACACCTGCTCCTATGATGCCGCCAGCGGCAAACTGGACATCGCGCTTGGAGTTATCCGCTCAGGTTATTTCGCGGTTCAGAAGGGCTACAGCGTATCCTTAGGGATATCGGCCGATCTTACCGCAGCAAAAGTAGCGGACGTGGGGGGCGTGGCTCTTCCCGCGGCCGTATGCACCGTTCCCGGCACCATCACGGTTCCTGACGGCGAGAGCGGCGCTTCAGTAAAGGTGAGCGTGGACCTCAAGGCCCTTGCCGCCCAGAGCGCAACATTCAAGGACGCGGAAGGTTATAAGAAGCTTGTGCTTGGCCTTGCCATTTCAAATCTCCAAGGTCCAGCCGACTATTCCCTGGCCGATTCCAACACGTCCGTGGCAATAATCCTTGACCTTGGAAGCGAGTACTGGACGGACGACGTACGTGCCCTTTTCCCCTTAGATTAATAATCCTAAACCAATATTAACCATTTTTTAACACATGTGTTTTATGAAAAAAGTTCTTTACTTTCTCGCAGCAGCCATCTTTGCAGTAACAATGGCCGCCTGCACAAAGCCCGCCGATAACGGCAAGACAGACGACAACACGCCGGCTGCCGCTTCCCCTAAGGCAGACTTCGACTACGCCGTGGACGGACTGAAGGTGACTTTCACCAACAAGAGCACCAACGCCACCTCCTACAAGTGGGACTTCGGCGATGACGAGACTTCAAAGGAAGCCTCTCCGGAACACACCTACGCTTCCGGTGGCAGTTATTCCGTTAAGCTCACCGCCGCAAATGCCGACGGCGAGGTCTCTTCCAAGGAGGTCAAAATTGATGTTGCAGGTGCCCCCAAGGCCTACTTCACCTTTGAGGCCCAGAAGGACCGTGCAGGAAAATTCGGCCTTACTGTAAAGTTTGACGCCACTGCTTCCGAGAACGCAACCAACATCACCTGGGAATTTGGCGACGGCGTCACCACTGAGCCCGGCACCGACTTCAAGACCACTCACGTTTATGCCGATTATGGCAAATACACCGTCAAGGCCACTGTTGTCAACTCTGCTTTTGTAACAAACACCTACCAGGCCGAAGTTGACGTCATTGCCTACAACGAGCTCCTCAAGGGCGGTGAAATGGAAGAGGACGATGCTCAGTATTGGACATTCATCCATACCGATGTCCTTCCCGAAGGTGACTATGAAAACCCCATGGCAGGTGTTCCCAGTTGGGTCCCCACCTTTGGTTATACCGAGGTGAAGCCGGCCGGCGGTAACGGCGGCTGCCTCAGACTCTCTTCCGAGAACCAGATTCACGACCAGGCAAACAACGTCAAATTCTATCAGGCAATAGAAGTTGAGGAGGGTGATTATCTTGAACTATCAGCACAGATGAAATGGGGAGAAAACACGAATGACTGCGGTTTGTTGTGGTTCGGTATTGCCGAAAGCGAGGATGCTATTGGTTTAGATGGCACGTCTGTAGTTGAAATGTTCAACTACTGGTCAGCCGCCGGAACTGACCCTGTTCCACCTATTGATGGTGGTTTTGAGGCCAATGCCAACTACATTGCAAAGAATGCCGAACTTGGGCTTGGTTACAGCAATGCCGGCGAACCGGTTGCTCACTACTGGGCACAGAAGACAGGCACCGTTTATTATTATGTAGATTATCGCTCTGTCTGGGGTCCTTTCTTCGGCCCTGGCATATATCTCTACTTCGACAACCTCAGTGTAAAGGTTGTTGCCGCACCAGAGGAGGAGTAATTTTTTAGGGACAGGGCGGCTGACCCCGCCCTGCCTCTCCAAGTAATATAATATAAGGAAAGATGAAAAGACTTTCAGCAATTTTAGCACTGTCGCTCATTATTCCGGCAGCGGCGATGGCTCAGGACCCGGATACCCGCTTCATGGGAGCCTTCAAAGAGGATTTTGACGGCGCAAAGCCGCAGTATTTCAGCGGAGGAAGCGCCCCTAAACTGTTTTTCGGCGTGCCTTCACTCACAGAGAAAGGCACAACCGTTATGCTTGAGCGCATCCAGCCCACGGACCCCGCAGGCGCGGGAAAGGGCCCGGAAATCTCTTCCACCAAACGCACGCACTTCGGCACTTATTCGGCCCGTCTCCGCGTCCCCGACGTGAAGAAGGCGCAGCCAAACGTTGGCGCGGTTGTGGGATACTTCACATACCGTTTTACGCAGGGGTTCGGCCTTTCGGAGATTGACTTCGAGTGGCTCATTGCCGATCCTACACTCATCTATATCGGCACCTGGACTAGCGCGCCAAACAATGTGGGCAACCTCCAGAGGGTTGGCCGCACCATCAACCTTGCAAAGGGACAGATCCTGTACACCAACTACAGGTCCTATCACGACGGCAACAAGAACCACTACTTTGCTTCTTCCGACGACGCTGCCCTTACGCCCCGCACCATCCCTGCCATTTCCGACTATAACGCCTCAAAGAAGTTCTATGTTTACGGCTTCGACTGGTACCCCGACAGGCTTACATGGTGGATAGAGCACCCGGATACCGGAGAGAAGGTTATCCTCTGGGACTACCAGGGCACAACGCCCAACTTCTCCGGCATTCCCCAGCCGCCCACAACCTACCTTATGAATTTCTGGCACACCAACGACTGGTCAGTGGACACCAATCCCCAGTCAAAGGAGGCTCCCAAGTATCCCTATTGCCTGGAGGTGGACTGGATGAAGTATGAACCCTACGATGAGATAAACATCTTGTGGAGGAAAGATAATGGATATTAATAGGTTACTGTTATTGCTGGCACTTGGGGCGGCTGTTTCCTGCAGCAGCGGGAAATATCCGCTCCCGGTACCGGAAAAGCCAAAGCAGGAACAGCCGGATAACAAGCCGGACGATACCCCGGATGATACTCCCGATGACAAACCGGACGATAAACCGGACGACAACCCTCCCGTGACCGTAACCATTATGGAGGCCTTTAAGGAAGACTTTTCCGGTGAACCCGGCAATGGGCTCACCCTGGATGCTGGCGGAATAGACTTCCGCAGTTTTCCCGGTTTTCCCTCACTTACGGAAAGCGGCACCAAGATACTTATGCTCAGGCTCAATGCCGCAAAGGACGCCGGAGACGGAATCACACTAACATCCAAGGATTATGTACACTTTGGTAGTTATTCCGCTCGCGTGAAGTTGCCGGATGTAAAGTCCGTGCAGGCAAGCCTTGGCGCAAGCGTGGAGTTCGGCCCAGAAGGCGCGGGGGTGGTCATTGACGTAGCGTCACCTACCGTAGCCGGCATAAACACCGCATCCAAGCTCTGCGTTATCGGCCTTGACTGGAGTGCCGATAAACTTGTGCGGTGGGTAAAATCCACGCCCTCCGGCGACAAAAAAGTGATTGAAGAGGTCACTGAAAACGTGCCCCAGGACCCTCTGAAGCTCGTTTTCAGGTATTACCACACGGACGGGGCGGCGGCAAACTACCCCTACGAACTAGAAATTGACTGGATAGAATATAGCCCTCAAGAGTAATGAAGCGCTGCTTAACAATTTGCCTTGGCCTGATGCTTTGCGCAGGGGCCTTCGGCCAGGAAGCACCAAAGTTCCACGGTGCATTCAAGGAAGACTTCAAGGAAGGATCTTCTGAGTACTTTGACTTCAATTACAGGCCATCGGGAGAGGATTTCCGCTATTTCTCAGGATTTCCCTCACTCTCAGAGGAGGGTACTTCCGTTATGCTTTACCGGATGGATCCCGCAGATCCCGCGGGCGCCGGCCGTGGTCCGGAGATCATCTCCAAGGACTACACTTTTTACGGAAGCTACAGCGCCCGCATCAAGATTGCGGATCCGCGTGAGATTCAGCCAAACGTTGGTGCCGTGGTGGGGTATTTCACCTACAACATCGACAGGGAGTTCGGCCAGAGCGAGATTGACATCGAGTGGCTTATTGCCGATCCCAGAATCATCTACGTAGGCACCTGGACGGGTAAACGCGGCGCACATAACCGTGTGGGCCGAATCATCAACCTTGCAACCGGAGAGATCCTTGAGACCATCTGGCGCTCCGAGGTCCGCCACAGGGACGGCAGCGTTACCCGCGTTCCAAATACAGCCTTCACGGGCCGTCAGAACAAGCCTTCACGCATTGAGGCCATTCCTGATTACGATGCATCGGCCCGCTTCTACGTATACGGCTGGGACTGGTATCCAGACCGTATGGTATGGTGGATGGAGCATCCTGAAACCGGCAAGAAGATCATCCTCTGGGACTACAAGGGCAAGAAAGTGTTCCCGGACCAGCCTTCAAAGACCGGCGTTCCCTGCCTCAAGAGCAAATACAGGCTCAATTTCTGGCACACCAACAACTGGCCGGTGGAAACCAATCCGCTGTCCGTTGAAAAGCCGCTCTATCCCTACGAGCTGGAGATAGACTGGATGAGCTACACTCCCTTTGACAAATACAATCCGTATCTGAAATAGGACGCTGGTCCAAAAGTCCCTGACATACAGTTGTTTATCTATTTAGGGGGGCACTTACAGGTGCACCCTTACGAATAACCCTTTTTCTCATATTTCCAAATCTTGGCAAGCCTTGCCAAAATTTGGTCAGCGCGCATAAGTTTTCAACCTTTGTAACGGAGACCTAAAGACAGGACTCCGTTATATAGAGTGGTAAATTTTCTATTCTATGTATTTGTATTTAATAGAAAAATAACTATTTTTGTGCGCCTATGAAATATGACGAATTCCATCGGCTAATTGTAAGAAATGGATGGATATCCATAAGGCAGGCCGGTAGTCACGTGATTTACAAGAAGGGACAGAGAACTTACCCGGTTCCTTATCATCAGGGAAAAGAATTAGGTAAGGGGCTGGAAAAGAAGATCAGAAAAGAAATGCATTTGGTATGACAACAATTGAAGCAATTATTGAAAGGGCTAATGACGGCACTTATACCGTCTTCTGCAAGAATGAGATTTTTTCAGGAGCTGGAGCCAGCATTGAATCGGCAAAGGAGGATATGCGTAAACAGATGGCTTTCTATAGGGAAACGGCCATTGCAGAAGGATTCAAGTATCCGTCTTTTCTTGATGGAGACTTTGAGATATCTTATAGGGTAGATATGCCAAGCTTGCTTAAATACTATATTGAGCAGGGAATCTTTACTCTATCAGGAGTAGAAAAAATGACAGGTATCAACCAGAAACAACTCTGGTCATACCTGCACGGAACAAAACCCCGCGGCGCTCAGTCGCAGAGAATGGAAACAGGATTCCGCCGCCTTAAGGAAGACCTGGATTCGGTGTTTATGTCGGCCTGACCCTAAAGCAGCCAGGGAGGATATTGCCGTTTTTTCGCTATCTTTGTAAGTTATGAATAAGGATGTTGTCATAATACGCGGAGAGAAGGTGACCGATGTATCCGCAAGGCTTGCCGGAGAGAAGGAAATCTACATTGTGCACGACGTAAATGTGGCAAATGTTGCCGCAAGCGTTGCCGGAGCCCTTCCCGCCGGGGTGGTCCGCGGCATAACAGGCATTGTCACCTCCGAGGAACTCAAGACAATGGATACGGCCGTAAAACTCACTGAGAAGTTTTTAGAGGCCGATTTATCCCGCGGCGCGCTGGTCCTTGCAATTGGCGGCGGCATCACTACGGACATCGCCGGCTTTGCCGCAAGTATGTATAAAAGAGGTATACGCTGGGCCGCTTTTCCCACCACCCTCCTTGCTCAGGTAGACGCTGCAATCGGCGGCAAAACCGGGGTGAATCTCCGCGGCTACAAGAACATGCTGGGGGCCTTCCACATGCCTGAGTTCACGTTTTTGACGTCTACCGTGCTGGAAACGCTGCCGGAAAAAGAACTCCGCTGCGGCCTTGCGGAAATGCTCAAGACCTTCCTGATAGGGGACGCCGATGTCTACGCCCGGGCCGTTTCATCCGGATTTTCGGCCAAAATCCCGGACGGACAGGGTAAAAATGGGCTTCCGTCCAGAAAAAACGCCAAAATTCAGGACGAACTAATCTTCAGAGCGGCATCAATCAAGGCCGATATAGTTTGCCGGGACCCACTGGAGCACGGTGAAAGGGCGGTTCTGAACCTTGGCCATACATTTGGTCACGCCATAGAGCATTGCTCAAAGGGCGAAATCGCCCACGGAGAGGCCGTGGGGATGGGAATAATCCTTGCTGCAAGGCTCTCCGAAGGTCTTGGACTGGCACAAAAAGGCCTTGCAGCTGGCCTGGAGAAGGATTTCCAAAGGGTCGGGCTGGAGACCGCGTGCCCATACGGCATAGATGAACTTGCCGCAGCAATGAAAAAAGACAAGAAAGACGGCAAACTTGTGCTCCTGAAAGGTATTGGCCAGCCCGTTATCACCACAGTGAAAGAAGATGATCTGCGTAAGTATACAAAATAAGGAACTTGGGGAGATACAGGAGCTGCTGCAGGGGCTTGAGATGGCGGAAATCCGCCTGGACCGCTGCGCTCTCTCAGACGAAGAGATTGATCAGTTGTTCTCTCAGTCCGACGTCCCCCTCATTGCCACCTGCCGCATGGCGGAAGAGCCCGGTGCGCCGGAAATTCTTGAGCGTGCCATAAAGGCGGGGGCCAAGTACGTAGACCTTGAAATGGAAGCCCCCGCAGCAATAGGCCGGCGCATACGCCAGGCATGCCAGCAGTGGGGCACGGTACTCATCCGTTCATACCATAATTTTGACTTTACACCGCCGCTTTCTGTGCTTGAAAGCACTGTTGAAAGGGCAAGATCATTTGGCGCAGAGATAGTAAAGGTTGCCGTAATGGCAGCCTCTGAGAGTGACTGGGGCGTTGTATCGGCCTTATACAACGGCGTTGAGCCGGGCACTTTGGTTGCCTTCTGCATGGGTGAGGCTGGACGCACTTCACGGCTCGAATCCCTTGCCAAAGGTTCACCTTTTACCTATGCCTGCCTCACCGAAGAAGAGGCAACAGCCCCTGGCCAGTGGACCTGGTCCAGCCTCAGGGAAGCGCTCTACGGAGACTTCCGCTTTGTGAAGGCATCGGCCCTTCCCATGCCGTCATCAAAGAGCTTCGCACAGAGGGCCATTGTGGCAGCCGCACTGGCAGATGGCGTGTCCCATCTAAGCGGATATTCCGCCTGCGGGGACAACGAGAGCGCCATTTCCGTGGCAAAGGCCCTTGGCGCGCGCGTAAATATCAGTGGCAGCGATCTTGAAATTGAAGGAATTGGTGCCAGGCCAGGCACTTTGAAGCTGGAAGAGCTCCATACCGGAGAGTCCGGCCTTCTCACAAGGCTTATGGTGCCGCTGCTATCAGTATTATCGGCAAGCCCTGTCCGCGTGACTGGAGAAAAAACCCTGCTAGGAAGGCCTTTGACGGGGGCTCACGACATAATGGCCGCCTACGGAGTGCGTCTGTACCCCCAAAGTAACAAAAATGTTAAGGCCCCTTTTGAGGCAAAAGAGGCGGTTAACAAAGATGTTACGGAGGCGCGGAAATCAGACTGCTATCTGCCTCTGAGCGTATCTGGGCCCATTATTCCGGGGCGCGCAGACGTTTCCGGTAAGGGCGGAAGCCAGCTTATCTCCGGTCTTCTTGCCGCACTGCCTCTGGCGGGCGGGAAATCCGTCCTTTATGTCCATGATCCAAAGAGCATTCCATACCTTTTCATAACGGTAGATGTCCTGAAGAAATTCGGCATAAGGATTGGCTCTGAAATGGAAGGCGGTGACGATTTCCTGGAAACCCAGGACTGGAGCCTCTGCACGGGCCTTAATTTCCGCATAAAAGGCCCTCAGGCATATCAGGCGGCATCTTTTGCAATTGAAGCAGACTGGTCCGGAGCCGCTCCTTTCCTTGTTGCGGGAGCCGTTTTTGGAGACATAGAAGTGACCGGCCTTGACACCGCCTCCCTCCAGGCCGATATCTCCATTATGGACATCCTCATGGAAGCCGGGGCGTCAATGTCCCAGCTGGAAGACGGCAGCCTGCACGTAATGAGGGCGCCCCTGAGCCCGTTCAAGGCCGACCTTAACAACTGCCCGGACCTCTTCCCCATAGTTGCGGTGCTGGCGGCGTTCTGTCCCGGAGAGAGTGAACTTCTTGGGGTTGAAAGGCTCCGTCATAAGGAGACTGACCGCGCCGCGGCAATAGTGGAAATGCTTGAGGCTATGGGAGTTACGGTGACGGTTGACGAAGACCTCATGGCCATCACCGGTATGGGGCTGTCCCAGAGGCTGGCTTCCGGAAACCTACTGAGGGGCGGCAAGTTCCGCTCTCACGGAGACCACCGCATGGTAATGGCCCTCAAAGTGGCATCCCTTGGCGCTTCAAGCCCGGTTGAAATAGATGATGTGGACTGCGTGGCCAAGTCCTTCCCCCAGTTTAATGAAATGTTTGATAAGCTATGAATACTTTTGGCAACAAATTCAGAGTAAGCATCTTTGGTGAGTCCCACGGGCCGGTTATCGGCGTAACAATAGACGGCGTTTTACCGGGCATTCCGCTAAGCGAGGAAGATTTCATCCAGGACCTTTCCAGAAGGAAGGCCGGTGCGCTTGGCACTACGCCCCGCATTGAGGCCGATTCCCCGGAAATCCTCTCCGGCGTATATGAGGGCCATACTACTGGTGCTCCTCTTACCGTGATTTTCCGCAATCAAAACACCCGCTCGGAGGACTACGAGGCCTTCCGTGAGAACCCCAGGCCCGGTCACGCAGACTTTACGGCAAATCTCAAGTACGGAGGCTACAACGACCCCCGCGGCGGCGGCCAGTTCAGCGGCAGGCTCACCCTTGGGATAGTTGCAGCGGGCGTGATTGCCAAAAAGATGATGTACTTTGCCAAGTTCAATGCCGTCCTCAAGGAGGTTGGCGGTCTCGCCGACGCAGAGAAATGGCCGGAGGCCCTGAAGGCCGCGGCGGCCGATGGAGACTCCCTTGGCGGAGTGGTTGAATGCGTGGTGGAAGGCCTTCCTATCGGCCTTGGAGAGCCCTTCTGGGATAGCGTAGAGAGCGTTTTATCCCACGCCGTGTTTGCAATTCCCGGCGTCCGCGGCATTGAGTTCGGAGACGGCTTTGAGGCCGCCAGGATGCGCGGATCTGAGCACATAGACCTCTTCCCGGAGCATAAATGCTGCCACGGAGAGCACGAAGAAGGCCATCATTGCCATCACGACGACCCAGATCACGAGTGCTGCCACGGAGAGCACGAGGAAGGTGAGGAGCACCACTGCTGCCACCACGGCGAACAAGACGGCGGCGAGCACCATTGCTGCGGCCGTCATCACAGGCCTCAGCCGCCCGTCACGAACCACGCCGGCGGCGTGAACGGCGGCATCACAAACGGTAATCCCATTGTGTTCCGCGTAGCCTTCAAGCCCACCGCCAGCATAGCCAAAGCCGGAGTTGGCGGCCGCCACGACGTCTGTTTTGCCCTCCGCACCCCGGTCATCGTGGAAGCCATGGCCGCCATCTGCCTGGTGGACCTGGCGCTGTAGGCTTGGCAGACATATCGTTCAATGGGAATCAGATTACCAGATAACCTTTCTCAAATGCGCCAGGATAGAGAAATTTTGACTCTCTATCATAAAATTTAACGATTATGTATTTGTCATCAACGGCCATGACCTTTCCGGGGCCTAGACTCTTGTGGACTACGTGGTCGCCAACTGCCAGATGCTCCCAAGGCTCCTGCTCTTCTTCGACCGCTTCCTCTATTGGTTCTGGCTCTTCTTCCTGAGTCTGTTCAACCAGTTTAGAAGTGTCGATGACGGTATCCCAGCCGCCAATCAGAGTACCGGTATGCTTATCAATACCTGTATACTCCAGCGAAGAATCTTCGTAGCGCTTGAACTTATAGACGGCGTCGTTCATCAATTCACTATTGAATACGCCCAGACTGACCAGCAAACTGAAATCCTTGAGGGTGAGGCCGGTAACTTTGCGGAAGAGTTCGGGCTCCAGTTGCTCGATAACGTCTTTCAGGCAGTATTCGCGGTAGTCCGTGAGATACATAAATACCGGAATACGGGTGGCGAACTTGATAAGTTTCTCCTGGATCTCTTTGCGTTTGCTCTTGTATTCTTTCTCCTCTTCGGTAAGTTCTTTCTTCTGCTTCGGGGTGAGGTCGTCGCCTTTCTCCTTCTTGGTGTTCTTAACGTGCTCGGACTTGTTGATGATGGTCTCGATGTCGGAATTCAGGTTACGGAATCCTTCAATGTTCATCAAGGCCTTCATAGCCTCAGGATTGTTCATCAGGCGCTGGAGAGTGGCATTATCCACATTGACCAGCACGGCGCTCTCCCAGCGACGGGCAAGGAGCGTGGCGGTGGTGCCGCTCATCGCCATATCGAGCACGCCGGCGGCATCAATTTCCTTCATTGAAGAACCGTCAAAGGCCAGGATGGGCAGGAACTTAATGAACTGTTCCACCTTCTTCTCGGGGTTGCTCTCGTGGACATTGAGTTGGCAACTGTATTCTTCTACCTGACGAAGTGCCCGGTTAGGTGCAAAATCAAACACGTAGCAGAATGGCTTGAGAATCAGTTCCTCGCCCCATTCATCCTTTGTGGTCCAGGGAGACTGGACGCGAAATGCTGCTTGGAAATAAGTCTCCGGAGAGGTGGTGTTGCGCAGCATCAGAATGCCGGTCCAAGGCTTCACGGTGACGCCTGTGGAGAGTTTGCCGCAGGAAAGGGTGATTGTCTTGGTCTGCTGCGGGTCTTCCATTGCATTATACACCGGCTCTACGGCCTGGGCACCCATTCCGGCCTCATTGCCGGCAGCGACAATGACATTATACTCATCGTAGAAGCGGTTGCAGCGCTTCTTTAGCAATTTAGCCATAGCCCGACAAGCGGCAACAGACGGGAGGAACCAATAGGTGTGCTGCAGGTAACTGAGCAGACGGGCATCAGAGAACGGCATAGGCGGCTTTTCCGTGCCTAATTTGAGTTCCGTAACGATGTTCTCGGTGTAAGCGCCACGGATTAGGTCCAGCCATTTCTGGACGTATTCCTCGTGCAGGAAATAGTCATCCTCGGCCCGGAAGAATTCGTTCAGGTCGAATTCGTCGAACTCTCCCTGGGCAGCAATCTCACGGATGCTGTCCGGCAACTGGTATGTGAGCATCACCATCTTGGGAAGCTGGGCGTAAGGGTTCTTCGGCCCTTGCCATGCTTCCTTTGCAGCCTGCTCATCGGAGTATGTCCAATTGTAAATCTGCTCCTCAATGAATTCACCGGTGGAGATGGCGCGGAATGGCGTCCCAGACAGATAGAGATATGCGCCAGTACGTAGCGGCATCAAGCCCTCATCGTACATCTCGCGGGCCTCCAGTTCACGGACGTTATCGGCATCCTCCGTGATGATTTCACCGACTTCCTCGGCACGTTTCAGTGCCGGGTCTTTCTTGTCGTAGAAGTTCTTGGCGTTCTTGCCCCAAGCACCGTAGTGGTATTCGTCCAGGACGATGCAGTCCCAATCTACGGTCTGTATCCATTTGTTGGTGGCCTTGATACCGCCAGCATCATTCTTTCCAAGCACGTCCTGGAAGGAAGCGAAGCAGACAAACGGCTTGCGCTCGTTGACGTAGTTGAATTCCCGGTCTTCCTGCTTCTGGCAGAATTGCCATCCTTCAAAGTCTTTATGCGTGAGCAGATCCTCTTCCCAAGCGGTCTTGACGGCTGGTTTGAAAGTAAGGACCAGAACCTTCTTCCACTTCATCTTCAAGGCGAGCTGATAGGTGGTGAAAGTCTTGCCGAAGCGCATCTTGGCGTTCCAGAGGAAGTGCGGCGTGAGGCCACGATTGGTTGGGTCTTTCTTGAATGCATCAAAGTAGGCCGATGTCTTGACTACAGCACGCTCCTGCTCCGGACGCATTGGGAAATCATAGATGCGGTCGATCATCTTGTCCTTCCCGGCCACAGCTGTGGCGATAGCCTGCTCCACTTTCTTAATGTCGCACACAAACCATTCGCCCTCCGGATTGCGGATGTGGTCTTTGCGAAGGATGCGGTGGACCAGTTTATCAGTGAAGGATGAGCCGTCCTTACGCATAGCCGGGCGTTTGAGAACAATCCGGTACTGGATGTTTCCGGTTTGGTTCTGCTCCCTCACACGGGTCTCAACGTCGCGGGTGGTATAGCCAACCTTCAGCCATCCCTTATGGGCTGGGTAACCTATGTGCTCATAGGCGTAGATGGTCGGGGTCTCGGCTACTTTATTCCGGAGTAGGTCTTGTGCTGCCATAAGTCGATTATTGTTTAATCATTGAGAAGAACCTAATCGTATGCCCTGATTGAGGCATCGATAAAAGCGACTTCTTCTTCTGACAACCCGTATTTCTTGTTCAGTTTTTCATCTGTCCATTCTTGTTCGCAATCCTGAACAGGTACAAATTGATAAGCATTCTTCGTAATGTGGTGGGAGAACATCAATTGCGAAACAAGGAAGCGGAAGAATAAGGTTTTCATATAGCCAACCATATTCTTTGCTTCTTTCTCTGTATCAAAGTAATTGATTACCAAGTATGTTTCGTTGCAGATGGTTCCAGGAGGGAGAATATCAATTTTATTGAAGACCTTTCGTTTGCCGTCTTTTCCCGGATTCCCTGCATGGTCATATCCCACGTATGAAGTAATAACCTTCCATTTGTCGATCATTTCAACTCCTACAGTTATTTCGGAACGACTGTAGGGGCCTTCGCCATTTTGCCAGCGAAGCTTTATGTCTCCAGATTTCTGGGGGCGAACAAAGGTTCTTAGTCCAAAAGGTTTACTGCTTGAAACCACATTGGACATTAATGGCTCTTTCTTTGAAAGAACCTTTTTCACAATATGCAAGGCTTCAGCACGCCTAATGAAAGTGCCAAATTCATTCAAACGACGCGTTGTCGATACTTCCTGCCCGTTATTGATATTTACAACTCGACAATCACCAGGGTGTTCCCGGTCCCAAAGGAAATAGCAAACTCCACCAGCGATGTCTACGCCAGGAAAGCAATCGTTGGCATTCTCGTAATCCACTATAACCCTGAAACGATTGTCGTTCAATGTTTCTTTACGGAAATCATCCAGGCCCTTGCCACCGCCGAACCATCTGGAAGGGATAATCATTGACAGGTAACGAGGCTTTAGTTTCTTTGCCTGTTCCACAAACTTCTGATATAGAGGAGATGCACTGGCATTATTACCGCCATCGTCAAGTTGATACGGCGGATTGCCGACGATTACGTCAAACTTCATATTTCCAAAGAATTGTTTGGGATTGTCTGTATGGATGAACATATAGGCATATTGCTCTGCCTCGGAGCCTCGGTCATAGACCGTCTGGGATGCACCGCAGTATTTACATTTACCGTTTTCCCAGGTGTGGGAGCGATTTGCGTACAGAATGTTTCCGCTTTCTGTATTGAATCTGGAGACGCTGTATTTGCCGTTGGCGTGCTTGCTACAATAAACGGAGCGACGTGACAAATATGAGGTCAACTCCGTGATGGCGATGCCGAAGACCTGGTTGTGCAAGATATGGTCGATGCGGAGTTGACGGTCAGGCATCTGGGATTCCAGACCACGGTCGAGCCGTTTGACGATTTCGCGGAGGAAGACGCCGCTTTTTGAGAATGGATCGAGGAATTTGGTGTCAGGGCTCTTGAAAACGTCCTGCGGCAGCAGGTCCAGGACACGATTGGCCAGTTCCGGCGGGGTGAAAACTTCGTCGTTGCTCAAATTGGCAATGCAGTTTAGCACGTCCGGATTGTAATTACTGTTCACCATAGGCAGCAGCATTTATCTTGAGGAAATGGACAGGCGCATAGGTCTCAGCCGGAAGGTCGGAGAAAAGCCCGTCGCTCTCATATTCGCCAACGAGATAGGAGAATTCGTAGTCCCGGCGGTTGACTTTATCCGCGCCAATGAAACTCCACTCGCTGATATGAATCCACAGGTCCGGCTTGTCTACACGTTTGTAGGTGAGGGCGTCGCCGTGGATGATGTTCTTGGAAAGGATATAGCGGGCAGCTTCGATGCAGTTGTCCTTACACTTGGATTTGAATAGGGTCTGGTATTGCTCCGTAAAGTAGTTCAGAAGGCGTTCTCTGCAGGCGGCGGCATTGTCGGCCAGGAGTTCGATGCCGTAGATACTGGAAATGGCCCAGATAGCATCATGCTCGTACTGAAGTTGGGTATATTGTTTTGCTTTGACGCGGGCCTCGCAAATGGCGAGTTTGCGTCGGAGAATCTCTATGAGGAAGTTACCATCGCCGCAAGCAGGCTCCAGGAAACGGGAGTCTATACGCTCCGTCTCCGCCTTCACAAGGTCGAGCATCGCGTTCACTTCGCGGGGATTCGTGAATACCTCGCCGTGAGCCGACACCCTCTCCTTGGACTTGATTTGGGTGTCCATTCTGCGCTTTCATTGGGCACTTGATGTTTACTCGATTGACGGCTTCCAATGGGCAAAAAAAGGCGTGGATCGTTTCCTATCCACACCAGAGGCCCTGAGAAGCCGTGAAAATGAATAAGTCGTGTCCACGCCAAAGCGCAGACATTTACTGACTTATTCGGTCTTTCACTTTAGAAATTTCTCAGGTTTCTGGTAACCGAATAACTAGCAAATGCTATCATTAAATATGTTGCTGCAAATAGTCTTTGCGATAGCAAATCTACAAAAAATCATTAAAAACAGCAAAAAGCACCCTAAAACAACACATTGTTTTTTACGATTCTTGCCTTTACAGAAACTACTATTTACCTTGGGCACATGAAGGAATCGTATCATATCTGCTTCACCTCACACGAAGAGGTAATGTTCAGGGATCTGGAAGACCATGGTGCATTCCTGAACCTCCTGGCACTCCGTGCTTTTTCCATGGATACGGAAATCGTGGTAGATGCCGAGATGTCTACTCACGTCCACCTGGGTATCTTTTCAGGAAACCCGCAGCAATTCGCCGCCGCCCTCCGCATGTCTTATTCCAAATACTTCAACAAGAAGTATGACCGCAAAGGACGGATGGGAGAAAAGTACACCTTCCAGCTAAAGATAGAAGGACACGTGCACCAGATGATCTTTCAAAACTATGTGATACGCAATGGCCTGCACCACGCCGCATCGGCCACAGCCTTAGGATATCCTTTCTGCTGCGCGCGGGATTTGTTTCAGGAAGATATTGGCCTGGTCACGGACTTGCCGGCAAAGATGTCACGGGAAGACATCCACGTCTTCCTCCCCCGCCACGCGGAGTTTCCAGACCACTATCAGATGAACGAACACGGAGTATTTATCCGGCGCAGCTTCATGGAAATCCGACGGGCCGAACAATACTACGGATCGCCCCGCAATTACCTGTACCAGATCAACCGTCTCACGGACGAGAGCTGGACCCGTGAACAGCTTAACGATGGCACCGGACTCCCCGTCACCATTCAGTCCATTGAGCCAGCCGACGAAAAAAGCATCACCCAGATGCTTAAAAACGAATCGGGCCGATGCTTCAACCGCACCCGTATGCAAGACTTGGACGTTTGCCGACTGATTGATGGAGACTTCCTTTCTTCCTACGGCGCCACTTCCATCTACCAGCTCACGGAATCTCAGAAAAAAGCCATCGCACAAACGCTCTATTTTGAGTATCATCTTCCGGAGGGGCAGATCAAAAGGTGTTTGGCTTTGCCGCGTTGACGCGCCCAGCGTACCACAAAGCCGGTTTTGTGTCAACGCGGCAGCGAAAACCGTCCTTTCGGCCCAAAACTTTGCCACGTTGACGCGCCTGGCGCAGTAGAACGCCGTTTTCTTGTCAACGCGGCAAGAAGGGCAAAGCACCCCGAGGAAACGAAGCGCTTGACTAGGCGAGTTCGATGCCGGCGGCGTGGCAGGCTTTGCGCATATCGGCCGGCCAGATGGAAGACTGGATCTCCCCTATGTGCGCCTTCCGCAGCAGGAACATACAAAGGCGGGACTGGCCGATACCGCCGCCAATGGTCTGCGGCAGCTTTCCTTCCAGAAGAAGCTTGTGGAAATACAACTCCTCCTTCCACAGCTGGTCCCTTTCCGCCAGCTGCCGATGAAGGGCTTCGGCATCCACGCGGATGCCCATACTGGAAATCTCAAAGGCGCTGTCCAGCACCGGATTCCAAAGCAGGATGTCTCCGTTCAGGCTCCAGTCGTCGTAGTCGGCGGCGCGGCCGTCGTGGGCTTCTCCGTTGGAGAGCTTGCCGCCTATCCCCTGGATAAAAACGGCCCCGTACTCCTTGGCGATGGCGTTCTCGCGCTCCTTGGCACTGAGGCCGGGATAGCGTTGCAGGAGCTCTTCGGCCTTAATGAAATATATCTCCTCCGGCAGCATAGGGGTAATCTGGGGGAACTCCACGTAGAGCTTGTTCTCCGTCACTTTCACCGCCTCATAGATGCGGCGGACGGTCTTGTACAGGAAGGCTTCGTTCCTTTCCTCAGGCAGCATCACCTTCTCCCAGTCCCACTGGTCCACATAGATGGAATGGATGTTGTCCAGGTCTTCGTCGGGCCGAAGGGCGTTCATATCCGTATAGATGCCGCGGCCGGGCT